>JAISPT010000073.1 GCA_031274715.1 Azonexus sp.
TACAGCAAGCAATTGGTGACGAGGGCCAACTACATCTGCGCTAATGGTCAGGTCTCGCAATGTGGCACCAGCAGCCAATGGGTCACGGCAAGTAGTAGCTCCTGCACGGGGGGGAGTGGTGGTGGTGGTGGCGGCGGCGGCGGTTGGGGTGGTGGCGGTGGCGGTGGTTGGGGTGGTGGCACCTCCTACCAGTCGATTCCTGGCCTGCCGCCTTGCACCAAGTGTGAAGGCAAGTGTTGCGCTGCCCTGGAGGGAGGCGGGGGGCTGGGTTCCCAGTAAAGCCCTTAACACGTGAAGGAGGCCGTCCCCTGGGGGACGGCCGACTCAGAGAATGGGTATGGGTGTTGCGCAATGCGCGTGTTCGAAATGAGATGATTTGTACATTTCGAGCCAAAGGTGTTTACGATAATGCTTCTAGTCTATGCATTAATTGTCAAAATAGCATCTTGGGCGACAGGGCTGAACTTCTGGGATTCAATCAAGAATGATGTGGCGCAGCTAACTGCAAAGCATCACCTACCCGGAGAACACTACAACCACCACTGCCGAGTGCTGGTGGAACCGGCCAATCAACACACATTGTGCAGTGGCAATCAATACCTGAAATCTACGCCTAACTGCTAGCTGGATTTAAAATGACGCTGTTTTGTTATCACTTAATCTTCATGTAGGAGCAACTATGTCCAAGAAACTTGGCGCAGAATTTTTCGGCACCTTCTGGCTTGTTTTCGGTGGCTGCGGCAGCGCGGTGCTGGCGGCGGGGTTCCCTCACCTAGGCATTGGCTTTGTCGGCGTTGCGCTGGCCTTTGGTCTGACCGTCCTGACCATGGCCTATGCGGTCGGCGGCATCTCCGGAGGCCACTTCAACCCGGCCGTCTCGCTCGGTCTCGCCGTCGCTGGACGCTTCAATTGGGCCGAACTCGTCCCCTATTGGATCGCCCAGGTGCTCGGCGGCATCGTTGCGGCGGCTGTCTTGTACATCATTGCCACGGGCCAGCCCGGTTTCGAGGTCGGGGGCTTTGCCACCAACGGCTATGGCGACCTTTCGCCCGGCCACTACAGCCTGCTTTCCGCGGCTGTCATCGAGATCGTGCTGACGGCCGGTTTCCTGATCGTCATCATCGGCGCTACGTCGAAGACCGCGCCCGCCGGATTCGGCCCGCTGGCGATCGGTCTGGCGCTGACGCTGATCCACCTCGTCTCGATTCCGGTCACCAACACCTCGGTCAATCCGGCTCGCTCCACGGCCGTCGCTCTGTTTGCGCAGACCGATGCTCTTGGCCAATTGTGGCTTTTCTGGCTTGCTCCGCTGGTCGGCGGCGCCCTTGGCGCACTGATCTGGAAGGTGTTGATCGAGCCGCGGGAATAACCCAACAACGCAGGGTGGGGTTGACCCCGCCCTGCGTTGGTTTGCAATTTCAGGCGAACAGATTGAGCAGGCTGTCGAGGCCGCCGAAGTTGATTGCCACGTCAGCCTCGGCGCGCGTTGCTGGTTTGGCGCGGTAGGCCACGGCGAGGCCGGATTTGGCCAGCATTGGCAGGTCGTTGGCGCCGTCGCCGACGGCGATCACCTGATCCTGGCGCAAGCCTAGTTCGTCGCGCAGGCGACTCAGGTGGTGGGCCTTGGCGGCGGCATCAACGATGTCGCCGATGACCCGGCCGGTCAGCTTGCCGCCGGAGATTTCCAGTTCGTTCGAGGTGGCGAAATCGAGGCCGAGCTCGATGCGCAGGCGCTCGGTGAAATAGGTGAAGCCACCGGACAAGATGGCCGTGCGCAAACCAGTGGCCTGGGTCGCGGCCAGCAGTTCCCGGGCACCTTCGGAGAACAGCAGGCGTTCGCCGTATACGCGGGCCAGCACCCGAGCGTCGAGGCCGGCCAGCAGCGCCAAGCGGCGGCACAGGCTTTCTCGGTAATCGATCTCGCCGCGCATCGCGGCTTCGGTGACGGCCGAGACTTCCGCTTTCTTACCGGCAAAGTCGGCCAGTTCGTCGATGCACTCGATGGTGATCAACGTCGAATCCATGTCGAAGCAGATCAGGCCGAAATCGGTCAATTTCCTGCCAGGTTCGATAAAGGCCCAGTCGAGCTTCTCGGCTTCGATGAGCGGCGTCAGCGCGGCGAATTCCGGGGTGCGGCGGGCATCGCGCAGGCGGACGACCTGCGGCGGACAGGGTTCGACCGCCGTAGCACCGGTCGCGGCGACAATGCGTTCGAGCAAGAAGGTAGGCAGGGCACCGCCTTGGATGACGAGGTTCATGGTTTCAGGTGGGGAGAATGCCGGGGGTCGGCTACCGGCTATGGGCCCGGTGGGCGGTGATCGATTTGCCGCCGATGCCCCAGTTGTCGGTATCGACTTCGTCGATGACGACGACCGTGGTATTCGGGTTCTTGCCGAGCACATCGACCAGCAACTGGGTCGCGCCCTCGATCAGGCGTGCCTTCTGTTCCGGGGTTGCCCCTTCCTTGGTGATCTTGATATTGATGTAGGGCATGGTGTCTCCAGCGGACGGTAGGTAATCGGGCGGCAGCGCCGCCCTCGCTCAAGCAATGCGTTCCGGCAGCACGTCGCGCAGCAGCACGGCGGCGTTACGGATCATCTTCTCGGTGGTGTCCCAGGCGACGCAGCCGTCGGTGACCGAGCAGCCGTACTTGAGCTGCGACAGGTCGGCCGGGATCGGCTGGTTGCCGGCCTCGATGTTCGATTCGATCATCAGGCCGAGCAGCGATTTGTTGCCGTTGCGAATCTGGTTAACCACATCGGCCATGACCAGCGGTTGCAGTTCCGGCTTCTTGTAGCTGTTGGCATGCGAGCAGTCGACGACGATGTTTGCCGGCAGCTTGGCTTTGGTGATGGCTTCTTCGGCGATGGCGACCGCCACGGCATCGTAGTTGGGCGCGTCATCGCCGCCGCGCAGCACGATATGGCCGTAGGCGTTGCCGGTGGTGCGGACGATGGCGACGCGGCCATCGTTGTTCAGGCCGAGGAAGGAGTGTGGGTTGGAGGCCGACAGGATGGCGTTGGTGGCCACCGTCAGGTCGCCGCTGGTGGCGTTCTTGAAGCCGACCGGCGTCGACAGGCCGGATGACATTTCGCGGTGGGTCTGTGATTCGGTGGTGCGTGCGCCGATGGCTGTCCAGGTAATCAGGTCGCCGTAATACTGCGGGCCGTAGGGGTCGAGCGCCTCAGTCCCGGCGGGCAGGCCGAGTTCGTTGACTTGCAGCAGGAACTGGCGGGCTTTTTCCATGCCGACATCGACGCGGAAGGAATCATCCATGAACGGGTCGTTGATGTAGCCCTTCCAGCCAACGGTGGTGCGCGGTTTCTCGAAATAGACGCGCATGATGAGTTGCAGTGTGTCGCCGACTTCATCGGCCAGTCCTTTCAGACGGCGTGCGTAATCGAGGCCGGCCACCGGATCGTGAATCGAACAGGGGCCGACGACGATGAACATCCGGTGATCCTTGCGGTTGAGGATGTTGCACAGCAGTTCCCGGCCACGGCTGACGGTGGCTTCGGCCTTGGCGCTCAACGGCAGGCGGGCGTGGATTTCGGCCGGAGGCGGCATGGGGTCGAATGCCGATACGTTTACGTTTTCGATCTTGGTCATTGTGTCAGTTCCCGAATCATGTCCTTGACTGCCACGACCTTGTCATTGAGGCCTGGGCAGTGGCGCAAAAGGGAAATTTTATCTTGTCCAGCCAGCTTGTAGCTGCGGTTCTTTTGAATCAGGTGAATGATCCGGGCCGGCTCAATCGGCGGATTACGGGTGAATTCCGGGCTGAACTGAATCGTCACCTGATCGGGGGTGGCATCCAGCTTGGCAATCAGCAGCGGCTTGACCAAGAGGCGCAGGCGGTGCGTGGCGAGCAGCGATTGCGCCTGCAACGGTAACTCGCCGAAACGGTCGATCAATTCTTCTTGCAGGGCGTCGATGTCCTCGTCAGCATCGCAGTTGGCGAGGCGCTTGTACAGCGTCAAACGCTCGTGCACATCGGGGCAGTAGGCGTCGGGGAGCAGGGCCGGGGTGCGCAGGTTGATTTCGCCGCTGACGCCAATCGGCTGCGTCAGGTCGGCAGTTGCCAGCGCCTTGCCCTGTTTCAGTTGGGCGACGGCGCGGTTGAGCATTTCAGCGTAGAGGTTGAAGCCGACTTCCTGCATTTCGCCCGACTGGTTGTCGCCCAGCACTTCGCCCGCGCCGCGAATTTCCAGATCGTGCATGGCGAGGAAGAAGCCGGAGCCGAGTTCTTCCATCATCTGAATGGCTTCCAGGCGCTGTTTGGCCTGCCGGGTCATCGCTTTTTCGTCTTGGATCAGCAGGTAGGCGTAAGCCTGATGGTGCGAGCGGCCAACCCGGCCACGCAACTGGTGCAACTGGGCGAGTCCGAATTTCTCGGCGCGGTTGATCAGGATGGTGTTGGCGTGTGGATTGTCGATGCCAGTTTCGATGATGGTCGTGCACAACAGCACGTTGGCGCGCTGGCCGGTGAAGTCGCGCATGGTTTTTTCCAACTCGCGCTCGTTCATCTGGCCGTGACCGATGACGATACGCGCTTCCGGCACCAGTTTTTCCAGCTTCTCGCGCATGTTGGCGATGGTGTCGACTTCGTTGTGCAG
>JAISPT010000006.1 GCA_031274715.1 Azonexus sp.
GTCGACCGCGCCATCCATAAATCCAGCCCCCTGCCGCAACCGGACGACCCCGCCCTGTTCGCGCGCAACCTGCGTTTGACCTTCTGTCCGGTTGAAGGTGGCGGATGCTAGTCAGGGCGCGGTTGCGATGGCAGGCACAGGTATAATTGAGAGATGAACTTTCGCCCCATTACATTGGCTGCGGCAGGCATTGCGGGTGTTGTCGCCGCGTCTGCCGCGTATGCCCAGTTATCCATTGAAATCACCGGCGCCGGCGCCAACCGGATTCCGGTGGCTGTTGCCGATTTCGGCGGCGATCAAGTCAGCGGTCAAGAACTGGCCGGCGTTGTTCGCGCCGATCTTGAGCGCAGCGGCCTTTTCCGTCTGATTGAGGCTGCTGGCATCAAAACCGGCGACGCGTCCTACGGCGACTGGCAATCACGCGGCGTCGATGCGCTGGTCGATGGTAATGTCACGCTGACGCCGGTGCGCATGGAAACCAGTTTCCGGCTTTACGATATCCAGAAGCAGGCTCAACTCGGCGGCTTGGCCTACGGTCATCAGGCCAGCCAGATTCGCCCGATCGGCCACCGGATCGCCGACTACGTTTATGAAAAGCTGACGGGCGAGCCGGGTGTTTTTGCGACGCGCATCGCTTATGTCGTCAAGGTCGGCGCCCGTTACGAATTGCAAATCGCCGACGCCGATGGCGGCAACGCCCAAGCTGCGCTGGCTTCGCGCGAGCCCATCATTTCGCCGAGCTGGTCGCCGGATGGCAGCAAGCTCGCTTATGTGTCCTTCGAGGCGAAGAAGCCCATCGTCTATGTGCACGACATCGCTTCGGGACGTCGCTACGTTGCCGCCAACTTCAAGGGTTCCAATTCAGCGCCAGCCTGGTCGCCCGATGGCAGCCGCCTGGTCATCGTGCTGACCAAGGATGGTAACTCCCAGATTTACACCATCAATGCCGACGGCAGCGGCGCGATTCGTCTGGCCAGTTCTTCCGGCATCGACACCGAGCCGCAATATTCGCCGGACGGCGAATGGATATTTTTCACTTCCGACCGTGGCGGCAGCCCGCAGATTTACCGCATTCCGGCCACCGGTGGCTTCGCCCAGCGCATCACCTTTGATGGGCAGTACAACGTGACGCCACGGCCTTCGCCCGACGGCAAGAGCCTCGCCTATATTTCCCGGCAGAACGGCAACTTCCAGTTGACCGTCATGGATCTCGCCACGCGGCAGATTCAGATTCTCACCGATTCCAGCAAAGATGAATCCCCCAGTTACGCGCCCAACAGTCGTATGATTCTGTACGCGACCGAAATCGACGGGCGCGGCGTGTTGGCGGCGGTTTCTGCCGACGGCAGGGTAAAACAAAGACTTTCGATCCGGGCCGCCGATATCCGCGAGCCGGCTTGGGGGCCATTCGGCAAGTAGTTTATTTATTATTGGAGGTCACTCTCATGCGTCATGCTATTTTCGTTGCCATCGTTGCCTCGGCCTTGCTGTTGTCTGCCTGCGGCAGCCAGCCGCCCGCGCCTGAGCAAGACGCCGCTCCCGTCACCATCGGCTCATCCACTGTCACACCGGTGACCACAGGCAGCGTCGACTCCTATAACCTGGACGCGCTTAAGGATCCCAGCAGCGCCGTGTATAAGCGCAGCGTCTTTTTCGATTTCGACAAATACGAAATCCGGGACGAGTTCAAGCCGCTGCTTGAAGCCCATGCCAAATTCCTGATCAGGAATTCCTCTCTCAAGGTTCTGATTCAGGGCAACGCCGATGATCGCGGCAGCCGTGAATACAACCTGGCGCTGGGCCAGAAGCGCGCCGAGACGATCAAGAGAACCCTGCTGCTGCAAGGCGTTGCCGAATCGCAGCTCGAGGCCGTCAGTCTCGGCAAGGAAAAGCCCCGCTGCTCGGAAGCGACCGAGATTTGCTGGGCGCAGAACCGCCGCGGCGACATTCTCTACTCCGGCGAGTATTGATCCACCATGAAGCGGACGGCAATCGTTCTCCTGTGGGCGGCGCTGGCCTTGCCGGTGTCGCCTGTCTGGGCGGGCATGTTTGACGACAATGAGGCGCGGCAGCGCGTAGAAGACCTGCGCGGCAACCTCGATGCCCTCACCGAACGCGTTGAACGCATCGGCCGGAACCAGATCGACTTCGTCAATCAGTCCGAAGTCTTCAAGACCGAACTGGCCGACATTCGCGGTCAACTGGAAGTGCTGCTCAACGAGCTTGAAATGGCCCAGAAACGCCAGCGCGACTTCTACATTGATCTCGATACCCGTTTGCGCAAACTGGAAGCCGCCCCGCAGCCCCCCGAAGCCGGCAGGCCCGCCGCCGCGGATCCGGTTCAGGAAGGGCGCGACTACGAAGCCGCGCTCGACCTGTTCAAGGCCCGCAAGTACAAAGAAGCCAATACCGCCTTCATGGCGTTCACCAAGGCTTGGCCGGGCAGCAGCATGTTGCCCAGCGTCCACTTCTGGATCGCATCGGGCTATTACCAACTCAAAAATTTTGCCGCCGCTGCCGACACGTTCGCCATGATCGCCACAACCTGGCCGAGCGATGTCAGAGCGCCCGATGCCCTGCTCGCGCAAGGCAACGCCCTCACCGAATCCGGCGATACCAAGGGCGCCCGAGGGGTGCTGGAAACGCTGGTCGCCCAATATCCGAATACTGCGGCTGCCCAGACTGCCAAGCAGCAACTGACCAAGAAGAAATAGCGTGCCTGCCGACGACGCCACCCTGCGCGTCAGCGAAATCTTCCACTCGATTCAGGGCGAATCGA
>JAISPT010000017.1 GCA_031274715.1 Azonexus sp.
CCGACGGCATTGACGCAGTCCTCGACCACGGCGTCGAGCGAGCGGGCGAGCCGGGTCTGCGACACGTCGTGCTGGTACTGGCCGACGCCGATGGATTTCGGCTCGATCTTGACCAGTTCGGCCAGCGGGTCCTGCAAACGACGGGCGATGGAGACGGCGCCGCGCAGTGACACGTCGAGCTCCGGGAATTCCTTGGCCGCCAGTTCGGAGGCGGAATAAACCGAGGCACCGGCTTCCGAGACGACGATCTTGGTCAGCCGCGCCTCCGGGTGGCGCTTCATCACGTCCTGCACCAGCTTGTCGGTCTCGCGGCTGGCCGTGCCGTTGCCGATGGCGATCAAGGTCACGCCGTGCTTCGCCGCCAGCCGAGCGATGGTTGCCATGGCGCCGGCCCAGTCGTTGCGCGGCTCGTGCGGGTAAATGGTGTCGGTGGCGAGCAGCTTGCCAGTGGCGTCGACGACGGCGATCTTGCAGCCGGTGCGGATACCGGGATCGATGCCCATGGTCACATGCTGGCCGGCCGGAGCGGCGAGCAGCAAGTCCTTGAGGTTCTTGCCGAAAATGCGGATAGCTTCCTCTTCGGCGCGCTCGCGCAGTTCGCCCACCAGTTCGAGTTCAAGGTGGGTGTAGACCTTGACTTTCCAGGTCCAGCGCACGGTGTCAGCCAGCCACTTGTCGGCCGGGCGGTTCTGCGCCTTGATGCCGAAGCGGGCGGCGATGCGTTGCTCGCAAGGATTTTGGGTGGACTGCGGGCCGGGCTTGACGGCGTCCTCATGCAATTCGGAATCGAGTACCAGCGCCAGGTTCAGGAAGCCTTCGTTACGCCCGCGCAACAGCGCCAGCGCACGGTGCGACGGCATGGCGACGATGGCTTCGGCGAAGTCGAACCAGTCGCGGAACTTGGCACCCTCGGTTTCCTTGCCTTCGATCACGGTCGACTTGAGCAGGCCGTGCTCCTTCAGGTACTCGCGCAGGGTCTGCAGCAGTTGCGCGTCCTCGGCGAATTTCTCCATCAGAATCTGGCGGGCGCCGTCGAGTACCGCCTTGGCATCGGCGAAGCCGGCCTCGGCATTGAGGTATTTTTCGGCTTCGTCTTCCGGCGTCAACTCGGGATTTTCCAGCAACGCCAGCGCCAGCGGCTCGATGCCGGCCTCGCGGGCGATCTGCGCCTTGGTGCGGCGCTTCTGCTTGTACGGCAAGTACAGGTCTTCCAGGCGCTGCTTGGTTTCGGCCTCCTCGATCTCGGCCCGGAGTTCCGGCGTCAGCTTGCCCTGTTCCTCGATGCTGGCCAGCACGGCGGCACGGCGCTCCTCCAGTTCGCGCAAGTAGCCCAGGCGCTCGGCCAGCGTACGCAACTGCGTGTCGTCGAGTTCGCCGGTGACTTCCTTGCGGTAGCGGGCGATGAAGGGCACGGTGGCACCTTCGTCGAGCAGAGCGACGGCGGCCTTGACCTGGGATGGGCGAACCTTAAGTTCGTCGGCGATGCGGTGTTCGATCGGAGCAAGCATGACGGGTGGTGCGGCAAAAAAGGGGTGAATGATGCCGCAGTTGCGAAGTAAATTACAACCGCCGGGATATTGGTGTAGCATGGCCGGCACGCTGATCACATGAGGAGAACAGGCATGAAAGTCGATACCTATCTGTTTGGCAGCATCGAGGTCGATCCGGAGAGGATCATCACCTTTCCGAATGGCCTAGTCGCCTTCGAGAAATCCCGGCGTTACACACTGATCCAGGAAGACGCGCAAGGCTCCAGTTTCACGCTGCAATCACTCGACGAACCGGGGCTGGCTCTGCAAATCGTCGACCCGACCACCCTCGGCTTCCATTACGAACTGCAGTTGAGCGATGCCGAATCGTCGCTGCTGCAGTGGCCGGCCGCCGATGACGTGGTGGTGATGCAAGTGTTGTATAAGAAGGAAATCGACGGCAAGGCCGACATCGTCCCCAACCTGCGGGCGCCGCTGGTCATCAACCTGCGGGCGCGGATCGGCCTGCAGAAGGTCATGGAAAACTTCCGCCCGAACGTCACGCTGTCGAATCTCGTCAGCGCTGTCTGAGTCGCCGCCAAGTAGCGGAAAACGCGGGGCTGCGGCCCCGCGTCGTCGTTTACGACGGTACCAGCATGTCGCGGTAGCGGGCGGCGTTGGCCACGTAATGCGCTGCCGAGGCCCGCAGCCGGGCCACTTCCTCGTCGGTCAATTGGCGTACCACCTTGCCCGGCGAACCGACGATCAGCGAGCGCTCGGGAAACACCTTGCCTTCCGAGATCAGGGTTTTGGCCCCGACGATGCTCTCCTTGCCGATCACGGCCCGGTTGAGGATTACCGAGCCGATGCCGATCAGGCTGCCGTCGCCGATCGTGCAGCCGTGCAGCATGACCAGGTGGCCGACGGTGACGTTGGCACCGATATGCATTGGCACGGCCTCGTCGGTGTGCAGCACCGAACCGTCCTGGATATTGCTGTTGTCGCCGATGTAGATCGGATCGTTGTCACCGCGCAGTATGGCGTTCCACCACACCGAGGCGTTGGCGCCGAGGCGGATATCGCCGATTACCGTGGCGTTGGGGGCGACCCAGGCCTGGGCGCCGAGTTGTGGCGCTTTGTCGCCGAGCTTGAACAGGGGCATTGCGTCTCCTTGGTAAATGAGCCGGCCGCCGTTTTCCGCATTGTGGCCGGGCGGCTCATGTTACGCTGTGCCGGCTGTCTGCGGGGCGGCCCCCTATCCGATGGAGGTTTCATGCCTATTCGGCAAATCAAATCCTGGCAATGGATATTGCTCGTCATCGCGCTTCTGGTCGCGCTCGACTGGGCCATCCGCCGCCCGGACGCGCGCAGCCGCGAACTCAACGACATCATCGCCAGCCAGGCCAGCGAGCGTTTGCGTAACTACCCCTACCAGTTTCAGGTGCTGCGCGTCGAAGGCGATACGGCGGTGATGTCGACGCCGCGTAATTTCGACGTTCCGGCCTTCCGCATGCTGGGTGTCCTTTACCCGAACATCAACGTCAAGGACCAAAACAACCCGGAATTCATTGCCGTCGAGCGTCTGCTCGGGCAGATGCAGGACGAAGCCAAGAACATCGTCCTAGCCCAGCCCGGCATCGAGAGCGTGCGCTGGGAGCTTGACCGCAACTGGCTACGTCGGCAGGGGATCGAGGTTTTCGAGCGCTAACCCAGGTCAGTTCCAGCGGCGGATGGGGCGCCCATTTTGGCGGTCCCGCCCTGTGGCATCATCAATTCCTTGCCGCTGAGGAAATAACGATGTCCGACCTGCACGCCTTGACCACCGAACTGCTGGCCTTCCGCGATGCCCGCGACTGGCGGCAGTTCCATTCGCTGCGCAACCTGATCGTTTCGCTCAACCTCGAAGCCGCCGAGTTGCTCGAACTGACGCAGTGGAAAAGCGATGCCGAGATCGCCGCACTGCCGGTTGATACGGCCGGCGCCGGAGCCCTGCGCGACGAATGCGCCGATATCCTGCTCTACCTGCTGCTGATCGCCGACGTTGCCGGTATCGACCTGCTGGCAGCAGCCCGGGCTAAACTGGGCAAGAACGAGGAGAAGTACCCGGTCGCCAAGGCGCGCGGCTCGCGCGCCAAATACACCGAGTTAGGTTGACTCGCCTTCAAGCGTGAACCCCGCCCCGTCGCCCTGGGCGAGCAACGCTGCCACTTGGGGCAGGGTATCCTGCAAGGTCTTTTTCAGCGTCCACGGTGGGTTGATGATGAACATGCCGCTGCCGTGCATGCCGAAGCCGTCACGGGACGGTGCGCTGACCTGCAGTGTGGCATGCAGCCAGTCGGCAGCGCCGAGCGCCCGCAGGCGGCCGGGCAGCTTTTGCGCTTCCGGCTTCGCCAGCAGCGGGTACCACAGCGCGTAGGTGCCGGTCGGGAAACGCTGCAGGGCTTCCCGCAGGCCTTTGATCACGTTGGCGTAGTCGTCGCGTGTCTCGTAGGATGGGTCGATCAGCACCAGGCCGCGCCGTGGCGGCGGCGGCAATACGGCCTTGAGGCCGGCGAAGCCGTCGCCGGCGGTGATCGTGACCTGCCGCCCGCGGCCGCGGAAGCATTCCTGCAACAGCTTGACGTCGCTGCTGTGCAGCTCGAACAGACGCAGACGGTCGCCGTCGCGCAGCAACTGGCTGGCCAGCCATGGCGAGCCGGGGTAGTGGCGCAAGCGGCCGTCCGGGTTCAGGCTGCGGACGAGATCGACGTAATCGGCGGCGGCCGGCGGCAGATCCTCGGCCTCCCACAGGCGGCCGATGCCGTCGCGGTATTCGGCCAGTTTGCTGGCGTACTCGGAATCCAGCGCATAGCGCCCGGCGCCGGCATGGGTGTCGACGATCCAGAAGGGGGCCGGCTTTTCACCCAGATAGCGGGCGATTCGGACCAGGGTCAGGTGTTTGAGCACGTCGGCATGGTTGCCGGCGTGAAAGGCATGGCGGTAGCTGAGCATCGGGGAATCAGTGGGGTAGCGGTTCGAGGGCGACGAATTCTAGCTCCTCGTTGGCTTCCAGTACCCGGCCGATGTGTCGCTCGATGGGACGGCCGTGTACTTTCAGGATCAACTGCTGCCGGCCGTGCAGTGCGCCCGGGGTGGTGATCAGGCCGGCATACGGGCCGTAGGCCGGCAGGCTGTGCAGGAAGATGGCGCGGCCGTCGTCCGGTAGCACGACCACGCTGACCTGCGGCGACAGTAGTTGCAGGCCGAGTTCCAGCCGGTTGCGCACGGCACCGACGCGGCGCACCAGGCAGACGTGGGTACGGCTCGATTCGCGTGGCTGTAGGACGACCACCTGGCCGGCGCTGAAACGGCTTTGCTCGCCGCGGACGAAGCGGACTAGAAAACCGTCCGGGCTTTCGTCGATCAGCGACCATTCGCCGGCGGCCAGTGCACGCCCACCGGACAGGCCCGGTGCATCGAGGGCGCGCCGGGTATAGGTGTTGCCGTCGAGGAAGTGGATCACCGCGTCGAGGCCGCCAACCAGATCGGCGCGCGGGCGGAACCGGGTACGGCTGAAGCGACGGGCGCAGCGCCCGCCCAGGGCGACCCGCAGGCATTGCAGCAGGGCCGGCGGGACGGCCAGTTCGGGTTGCACCGGTTTGCCCGGCTGGCGGGAGAGATTACGGTCGATGGCCGCCAGCACTTGGTTGCAGTCGATCAGCAGGCTGCTGGCGAACGGGCTGTTGGCCACCAGGCGCGACAGCGGCAGGCCGGGGTGGCCTTCCTCGGAACGGACCAGGAAGCGGGCCTCGTTTGTCTGCCGGACCAGCGCCTCGATGGTCGCCTCGCTGACCACGGCATAGGCGGCCAATTGCCGGGCGCAGCGATGGATCGCATCGAGATCACTGCGCGGCTGGCGTTGGGGATCGAGGTAGGCGAGCAGCAGGGCGCCGAGGTATTCGTGCTCGATCGGTGCCGTGTCGCCGTTGAGTGCCTGCAAGCTGGGATCGCAGGCCATGCGGTAGAGGGTGTGCAACAGCCGCCAGGAACCGGCCGACGGTAAGGTACAGGCGCGATGGGCCAGCAACTGGCGCCGGGCCAGCATGGCCATGGCGCGCTGGGTGGACCGGTAGAACAGTGGGGCCGGTTCGCTGCCCTGGCGCTCGACGACGCTGTGGGCGATGTTGCCGTAGCACTGGGCCAGGCGCTTGATCAGATTGTCGGCCTGCAGTATGGCGGTCTGCGTGGCCGGCGGCAGTGGTAGTGGCGCGGCGCTGATTTGGCGCTCGAGTTCGGCTAATGCTGGATCGGCTTCCTGGCAGGCTGCCTCCAACTGGCGGAAGCGTTGCAGCAGGCCCCTCTGGCGAATGATCCGCGGCAGCACCACGTCGTCGATGTGGGCAATGACGCGATCCAGCGGCGCACCAGCGGCAGCCGGCAATCCGCTGCTCGCCGGCACGGACTCCCTGCCGGCGGGCGGCAGGGAGAAGGGCAGGAGGTCGCGCAGGCGCTGCAGCGGAATTGTCATTTTTGCAATTAACCAATGGGTGATTAATTATCCGTCAAATCCGCGTTGGTTTCTGTGACATATGCCGGATTTTTGTATGTCGGATTTCCGTATACTTAACAGATGAACTTCGTCGAACTACTGGTGATCGTGGTGATTGCCGCCATCCTCTGGTTCTGGCTCGATACCCTGAAGGCTCGCGAGGCGGGCATCCACGCGGCGCGCCAGGCCTGTGCCGAGGATGGGCTGCAGTTTCTCGACGAAAGCGTGGTCGGCCGTTCGCTGCGGCCGGCTCGCGATGATGCCGGCCAACTCCGCCTGCGCCGGGTCTACAGCTTCGAATTCAGCGATACCGGCGACAACCGCTGCAGTGGCAGCGTTACGCTGCTCGGCAGTGACGTCGAATTCCTGCATCTTCGTCCGCAACTCTATGTGGTGCCCAAGGCACCGGAGCAACGTGAAACCTTCCATTGAATCCATCGTTTTCCAAGGCATTCCGGCTTGGCGCCTGAACGGCCCGCGCGGCGCCAGCGCCGTGATAACCCGCCTGGGCGGCCAGGTGCTGTCCTGGCAGACGCCCGACGGGCGCGAGCGGCTGTTCCTCTCCGAGCAGGCCGTGTTCGACGGCAGCATTCCCATCCGTGGCGGCATCCCGGTCTGCTTTCCGCAATTTGCTGCGCTTGGCGCGTTGCCGAAACATGGCTTTCTGCGCACCCGCGACTGGTCGTCGGTAGCCGAGCGCTGTGGCGATGACTACGCGCTGATCACGCTGGAAACGACCGACGACGAGGTGACTCGTGCCCTGTGGCCACATGCCTTCCGTGCTGAGCTGACGCTGATGCTGGCGGCCGACCGTATCGACCTCGAATTTTGCGTGGCCAATACCGGCGATACCCCGTTCAGTTTTACCGGCGCCCTGCATGCCTACCTGCGTCTACTCCAGGTCGAGGACGCGGTGCTCGAAGGGCTGTACGGCTACGATTACCGCGATGCTACCCAAGGCGACCGCATCGTCCGTGACAGCGGTACCGAAGTGGTTGTCGCCGGGCCGCTGGAGCGCGTCTACCACGATGTCCGGCGGCCGCAACTGCTCAAGGCCGGCAACTACAGCCTGGGTATCCAGGCTCAAGGTTTCCCCGATGTTGTCGTCTGGAATCCGTGGGTCGAGGGTTGCGCCGCGCTGCCCGACATGCCAGCCGACGGCTGGCGGCACATGCTCTGCGTCGAGGCGGCAGTGGCCCGCCAGCCGGTGACGCTGCCGGCCGGCGAGGAGTGGTACGGGCGGCAGACGCTGGTGGCGGTGTAAAGGCCGGCAGGCCGCGCTTCCTACGCTGTGTTGCGGGCCCAGTGCGCTGGGTCTTTAAGCAGGTGCGTTGATCCGTGCCATCATGGCCGGCATGATTCTGAAGAAAACCGAACATCTGCCGGACAGCGACAAGGGCACCCGTGTGGCGCTGGTCTATGCGTTGGTGGCCGAGCGCCTGGGCATTTATTACGAGCACGGCCAGTGGCCGACAGTGGCGCAGGGGGCAGCTCTGTGCGCTGAATGGCTGGCCCGCTCGCAGCGCTCGCTGGCACTGCCCGAGCGCCAGTACCTGTCTGAGGTCAGCGACGGGCTGGCGCGCGACATTGCCGCCGGTCTGTCGCGCGAGGCCGGGTTGTATACGGCGCATGAGTTGAGCGAGTCGCTGTCGGTCAATTACCTTTCGGAAGTCGGCGCGGCGATCATGGTCGAGTGCGAGCGGGCGCTCGATTCTTGATTTGCATCGCGGTTACGGCGCACGTGCTCGGCTAGGCTCAGACCTCCTTGCCTGATACCGACCTCCGCCATGAAATTCCAGCCGTTTTCCCTCGTCACGCTACGCGCCGCGTTGCGCGATGGCTGGCAATTCGCTGCCGCGACCCGGTACCCATCGATTACCTATGCCCTGGTGTTCACTGTTGCTGGCGCATTGATTCTTGGCAGCCTCCTGGCCGCCGGCCTGACACCATTCGTGATCGCCGCCGCCGGCGCCTTCATGCTGCTCGGCCCGGTTTTTCTCGCTGGCTTCTACGGCATCGCGGTGGCGCACGAGGCTGGCAGGCCGGTCGGCGTGACGGCGGTATTCGCCGGCTTTCGCCGTGCCGCGCCGGCGCTGTGGGTACTGGCCCTGGTTTGCGCGCTGCTGTTCATGATCTTTGTCACCGATGCCGCCATTCTCTACAGCTACATGGTCGGCGGCACGCCGGTGTGGCTTTGCGAAGTGCCGGCCGATCCCCGTGGCGTTGTCCGCTTCCTGCTGTGGGGCGGCCTCTCCGGCCTGTGCGTCGCCTTCATGCTGTATACCGTTTCGGCTTTCGCCGTGCCGCTGCTGTGCGAGCGGCGTAGCAGCCTAGTCGGGGCGGTGGCGGCGAGTGTCCGCATCGTGTTCGCCAATTTCGTACCGGCCATGCTGTGGGCACTGCTGCTGGCGGCGATCATTATCGGCAGTTGCCTGCTGCTGCCCCTGCTGCCGCTGACGCTGCCGTGGCTGGCCTATGCTGGCCGGGCACTGTATCGGCGGGTGTTGCCGGGCGCTTAAAGCGGTTTCGGTTCGATTCTGTACGGATCGTAGGTTGGGGTGAAGCCCAACAGCCAAACCGAAAAGGTGGCGAAAAAGGGGTGTCCTAACACCGAAAAAGGGTCGCCTGCACAAGAAACCGCAAAGAACGCAAGGAACACAAAGATGCGGATGTTTTTCTTTGCGCTCTGTGCGTTCTTTGCGGTTTCACAGCGCGTTAGGGTTCGCTACGTTCACCACCAACTTACAATAATGCACGCACCTGAATCAAAACCGCTCTAAACCTCAGCCAGCGGCGCCGCGCTGCAACCAGTAGAGCAGCGTGGCGTAGAGATTTTCCGGTTGGAAGGGCTTGGCGATGAAATCATTCATGCCGGCGGCCAAGCAGCGTTCCCGGTCTTCGGCGAAGGCGTTGGCGGTCATGGCCACGATCGGCGTGCGTTCCCGCCCGGCCAGACGGCGGATGCGCCGCGTTGCCTCAAGCCCGTCCAGGCGCGGCATTTGCACGTCCATGATGATCAGGTCGTAGTTCTGTTCGCTGGCGAGTTGAACGGCGATTTCGCCGTCCTCGGCGATGTCGGTACTGAGGCCGGCGTCTTCGAGCATGATCAGGGCGATTTCGCAGTTGATCGGTTCGTCCTCGACGAGCAGGATGCGGCGTCCGCCGTAGTCGGCCAGCAATTGCGCCTCGGCCGAACCGGCTGTGGCGGCGAGATGTTCCTGGCTGCTGCCCTTGTCCAGGCGGGCGGTAAACCAGAACACGCTGCCCTGACCCGGCGTGCTGTTGGCGCCGGCATCGCCACCCATCAGGCCGGCGATGCGGCGGGTGATGGCCAGCCCGAGGCCGGTACCGCCATACTGGCGGGTGGTCGAGTTGTCGGCCTGCTCGAAGGTTGTGAACAGCCGCGGCAGCACATCTGGCGCGATACCGATGCCGCAGTCGGCGACTTCGAAGTGGAGCAGGGCGCTGGCCTCGTCTTCCTCCAACTGGCGCACGCGTAGCGCGATGGTGCCGTTCTCGCTGAACTTGATCGCATTGACGGCGTAGTTGAGCAACGCTTGCTGGAGTTGCGTCGGATCACCGAGCAGCGACCTGGCTAGCGGGCCGATCTCGGTGACCAGCCGGAGCTGTCTATCCTGCGCCCGTTCGTAGAGCATTGAGACGACGTTGGCGCACAAACTCTCGGGGTAGACCGGCACATGTTCGAGCGTGAATTTTCCGGCCTCGAGTTTGGAGAGGTCGAGGATCGCATTGATGATTTCGAGCAGGTGGTGACTGGCGCCTTCCAGCTTGTCGAGGCGTTCCATTTGCCGTGGTGACAGACTTTCCTGACGCATCAGGTAGGCCATGCCAGTGATGGCGTTGAGCGGGGTACGAATCTCGTGCGACATGTTGGCAAGGAAGCTGCTCTTGGCAACGTTGGCCGCCTCGGCGGCCTCTTTGGCGTGGCGCAGCTCGGCGGTCCGTTCGGCGACCTGGGCTTCGAGTTGTTGGCGATGTTCGGCCAAGTGCTGCTCGCTTTGCTTGAGTTGGCTGATGTCGGTATGGACGCCGACCATCCGCGTTGCCTTCCTCTGCTCGTCCCAAGCCACAATCTTGGCGATGGTGCGAATCCACTTCCATTCGCCGGTGGCCGTCCGGCGCCGGTATTCGATGGTCTCCGGACCGCCGGTGGCGACGCACTGGTGGAAGGAGGCGATCATCGCCGGACGATCTTCTGGGTGGAGGTGGCGGATCCAGTCCTGGAGTCCGTTGTGCAAACTGTTGATCGCCTCGAAGCCCATTAACCGCTGATATTGCTCGGCGGCGCGGATGTTGCCGGTCGCCAGTTCGAGGTCGAACCAGGCCTGGTTGGCCACGTCGAGCGCCAGGCGCAGGCGTTCCTCGCTGACGCGCAAGGCCTGTTCGGTGTCGATCTGATCGGTGACGTCGCGGGCGATGCCGCACAGACCGACGATTTCGCCCCGTTCATTGCGGATCGGATGCATATGATTGTCGGCCCAGCCGATTTCGCCATTCGCTCTGCGGAAAATCTGCTTGACCTGGACGACCGACTGTCCAGCGAAAATTTGCTGGTCTTGCTGGTAATAGATGTCGGCGTAGCTTTCCGGGAAGAGGTCGTAATCGGTCCGGCCGACCAGTTCGCTCCAATGCGTCGTCGGCGAGATCAACCCGGCCATGGTCTGGCTGAGGACGGTGTAGACGTGATTGCGGTTCTTGAAATAGATGAAATCGCTGGTGACTTCCAGCATTCCCTTCAAATCAGCCGACCGGGCGTTGAGTTCGCCACCCACCGCGAGATGGCGGGCATCCTGCAAGCGGATTTCACGCGACGGACCGCTGCGGTCGTGGTTGTCGACCATTTCACCCAGGTAGCAGCGGATGCGACCGTCGGCGTGGCGCAGGCGAATGTTGAATACGGACGGCAGAGCGCCATCGGCGAACAGGGTGGCTGCCAGATCGGCATCGTCGGCATGGACCAGGCGCGGCAACAGGCTGGGATCGGCGATCAAGTCGGCCGGCGGGTAGCCGAGCAGTTCCCGGCTGCCATCCACGGCGCAAAGAACCGGTGGGCTGCCCGGGGTATAGCGGATCTGGCAAGTTGATACGCTCGCTTCCGACATCGTTGATCTCTCCTCATCGTCCATCATAGCGCCTGCCGGGAGCGGCCGCCTCGGTCAGGGTCAAATTTCGGTCGCCCGGTGTCATCAGCGTGGCGTTGCTGCCGGGTGGCCGTGGGTACCTTGGCTATGTTCCGGTTTTTGATAGCATTTTTATACCGGCCTCCCTAGTATTGCGCGGTAATGAAATTTCCCGCCAACACGGCCCTCCGCCCGCTCCTCATCGGTTATTTCTGGGCGCTTGTCGCACCGTTGCTGGAGACGGTAGTGCTCAGCCCGTTCTATCGGACGCTCGACCTCTCCAACGCGGCGCTGCTCTACGTGCTCGGCGTAGTCGTCGTCGCCATCCGCTTCGGCCCTGGCGCCGCCGCGCTGGCATCGCTGATCGCTTCGCTGTGCTTCGCTCATGTGTTCGTGCCGCCGCATTTTTCACTGGCCATCACCGAGCCGGCCAACTTGGTCACGGCCTTGCTGATGTTGTCGGTGGCGCTGTTGGTCGGCCACATGACCGCACGTATGAAGCGGACGGCCGACTATGCCGTGCAACGCTCGCGCGAGCACGCGATGCTATACGACCTGGGGCAGGGGCTGGCCGGCGCGCCGGACCGGCAAGCGGTGATCGCCGCGGCCCGCGATTTCTACATCCGCCTGCTCGATGCCAGCAACATCCACATCTATCTCCCGGAAGACTATCAGGACGAGCAGGCAGATATCTCGAAACAGGTGCGCGAGTGCGCCGAACGCCGCGAGATCATTTCCCGTCCCGCCGGCAACGACCGCTTTCATGCGCTGGTGCCGCTGGCGACGCCGATGGGTGTTTCCGGTGTGTTTAGCTTTGAGGTCGGTTCGCGCCGGCTGGGTAGTCAGGACGCGGTGCAGTTCATCGAGACGGCGGCCTCGGTTGTCGCCGTCGCCCTGGAGCGGGCGCATTATGCCGAGCACGCCCGCCGCAGCGAGTTGCAGAACGCCTCGGAAAGCCTGCGCAGCTCGATTCTGGCGGCGCTTTCGCACGATCTGCGCACGCCCCTGACAGCGCTGGTCGGCATGGCCGAAACGGTCAGCCTCGGCAAGATTTCCCCGGAGCGGCAGCGGCACATGCTGGAGGGCATCCGCGACCGGGCGCTGTCGATCAGCCAGCAGATGACCAAGCTGCTCGACATGGCCAAGCTGAGCGCCGGCAAGCTGGAACTCAACACCGCCTGGCAGCCGATCGACGAGGTTGTCGGTGCCACGCTGCAACTGGTCAAGGCGCAGTGGAAGGAGCGCGAGATTACTGTCGACCTGCCGTCCGATCTGCCGCCGGTGAATATCGACGCGGTACTGGTTGAGCGCGTGCTGTGGAACCTGATCGAGAACGCCATCAAGTACGCGCCGACAGAGACGCCGATTGAAATGCGCGCCGACCGCGTTGGCGAGACGATGGAAATCGAGGTTTGCGACGCTGGCCCGGGACTGGCGCCGGAAACGATGGACAGGATTTTCGACCGCTTCCAACGCGGCAAGGCCGAATCCAACCTGCCCGGCATCGGTCTCGGCCTATCCATCGCCAAGACCATCATCGTCGCTCACGGCGGCAGTTTGTCGGCACACAATCGCAGCGGCGGCGGCTCCTGTTTCCGCATCGTGCTGCCGCTCGGCACGCCACCCTGTTTCGACACCGCCGAGGCAGCGTCATGAGCGCGCCGGAAACCATCCTGGTCGTCGAGGACGAGCGGCAGATTCGCGAGGCCGTCGTCGCCGCGCTCGAAGGCGAGGGCTTCCAGGTCTGCGAGGCCGGCACCGCCGCTCATGCCGCCGTCCAGGCCGCCGGGCGGCGGCCCGATCTGGTCATCCTTGATCTTGGCCTACCCGACCGCGACGGTGTCGATTTCATCCGCGATTACCGCGCCTGGTCGAACACCCCGATCCTGATTCTGTCGGCGCGCACGCAGGAAACCAGCAAGATCGACGCCCTTGATGCCGGGGCCGACGACTACTTGGGCAAGCCCTTCGGCGTCGGCGAACTGCTGGCCCGGGTGCGCGCCCTGTTGCGCCGCCGCCTACCCGGCACACCGTTGCCCGATCCGCTGATCCATTTCGGCGAGTTCGCCATCGATTGCGTCAATCGTGCCGTCAGCCGTAATGGCGAGGCGCTGCACCTGACCCAGATTGAATACCGCCTGCTGGTTTTCCTCGCCGCCAACCCGAGCCGGGTGCTGACCCATCGCCACCTGCTGGGCCAGGTCTGGGGCGGCCAGGCGGTGGAAAACCACCAGTACCTGCGCGTCTACGTCGGCCACCTGCGCCAGAAGATCGAGGCCGACCCGGCGCAGCCCCGGCACATCCTGACCGAGATCGGCGTTGGCTATCGTTTTGAACCCTAAGGCTGCACACTAATCGTTTAACCTTTTTCATTACCGCAAACCTGACTGAAATCATGAACATCGTCGTCTGCATCAAGCAGGTTCCCGACAGCACCCATATCCGGGTGCACCCGGTGACCAACACCATCATGCGGCAGGGCGTCCCTGCCATCATCAACCCCTATGACCTGTTCGCCATCGAGGAGGCCCTGCGCATCCGCGACGCGCATGGCGGCAAGGTCACCGTCATCACCATGGGGCCGCCGCCGGCCGCGGTGGCGCTACGCAAGGCGCTGGCCTACGGTTGCGACGAGGCGGTGCTGATCACTGACAAGCTTTTCTCCGGCGCCGACACGCTGGCCACTTCCTACGTACTGGCCTCGGCCATCGCCACGCTCGGCAAGGAGCAGCCGGTCGACCTGGTGTTCACCGGCAAGCAAACCATTGACGGCGATACCGCCCAGGTCGGGCCGGGCATTGCCAAGCGCCTCAATCTGGAACTCTTGACCTATGTCTCGAAGATCGTCGCCGTCAACCGCGAAGTTGGGAAAAATACGGGGAAGATCCAAGTCGAGCGGCGGGCCGAGGGTGGCGTCCAGTTGCTTGAGACGCGCTTGCCGGCACTGATCACCATGCTCGAAGGCACAAACGAGATCCGCTTCGGCTCGGCGCCCGACATGTTCCGCGCGGCGCGCGCCGAAATTCGCACCTGGGACCGAGAGTCGGCGGGCATCGAGGACCTCAAGAAGGTCGGCCTGAAAGGCAGCCCGACCGTCGTCAGCCGCGTCTTCGGACCGACACCACGGGCCGAGAAGGCGCAGCAGATCGCCTTCGATCCGGCGGCGCCGCAGGCTGCGACCGATGCGCTGCTGGAGAAAGTGCTGGCCGAGATTCCCAAGGTCGGTAAGGAACTGGAACGCCACAAGGCGGGAGCAAACCATGAGTAATGCCAAGACCGACAAGCCGATCAAAAAACGCAAGGTCAAACTGGAAGGCGATCTGCTCAACTACAAGGGCGTCTGGGTTCTGGTCGAGAGCGAGCGTGGCCATGTTCACCCGGTGTCCTGGGAATTGATGGGGCAGGGGCGGCTGCTCGCTGACCAGCTTGGTGTCGAACTGTGCGGCGTCGTCATGGGGGCGCCCGGCCCGGAATTGCAGGCGCAGTGCGAGGCCGCCTTCGCCTATGGGGCCGACCGCTGCTACCGCGTCGCCAGCCCGGTGCTGGCCGACTACCGCAACGTGCCCTACACCCAGGCGCTGACCGACCTGGTCAACCAGTTCAAGCCGGAAATCATGCTGCTCGGCGCTACCACGCTCGGCCGCGACCTGGCCGGCTCGGTGGCGACCACACTGAAAACCGGCTTGACCGCCGACTGTACCGAACTGGCGATCGACCCGGAGGACCGCTGCCTGTTGTCGACGCGGCCGACCTTCGGCGGCAGCCTGCTGTGCACCATCGTGACGCTGAACTACCGGCCGCAGATGGCCACTGTGCGCCATCGCGTGATGCCGATGCCGGAGGCGCAGCCGGAACGTAGCGGCCTGATCGTCGACGTCGATCCGCACTTGGTCGAGACCGACGTGATCACCAAGATTCTCGATTTCGTGCCCGATGATCAGTCCGGCAAGCCACAACTGCCCTATGCCGAAATGATCGTTTCCGGCGGCAAGGGTCTGGGCAAGGCGGAGAACTTCAAGCTGGTTTGGGATCTGGCCAAGACCCTGGGCGCCGAAGTCGGCGCCTCGCGGGCGGCGATTCACGCCGGCTGGATCGCTGCCGACCGCCAGGTCGGCCAGACCGGCAAGACGGTGCGCCCGGCGCTCTACATCGCTGCTGGCATTTCCGGTGCCATCCAGCACCGGGTCGGCATGGAAGCCTCCGATTGCATCATCGCCATCAACAACGATCCGAGCGCGCCGATCTTCGATTTCGCCCACTACGCCATCGTCGGCGATTGCGTGCAGGTGCTGCCGGCGCTGCAAAAAACCTTCGCCGCCTACCTCGGCAAGTCGTGAGAACAAAACATGAACCAGCCCACTGAAAAATTCGACGTCATCGTCGTCGGCGCCGGCCCGGCCGGCAATGCCGCCGCCTACACGCTGGCCAAGGCCGGCAAGAAGGTCCTGCAACTGGAACGGGGCGAATACCCCGGCTCCAAGAACGTGCAGGGCGCCATCCTCTATGCCGACGCGCTGGAAAAAATCATTCCCGATTTCCGCGACTCGGCACCGCTTGAACGACACGTGGTCGAGCAGCGGATGTGGTTGATGGAGGAGCAGTCGCACCTCGGCACTCATTTCCGTTCCGATCAATACAACCAGCAACCAGGCAACCGCTACACCATCATTCGCGCCCGCTTCGACAAGTGGTTCTCGGACCAGGTGCAGCAAGCCGGCGCCCTGGTGCTGTGCGAAATGACCGTCACGGAGTTGCTGAAGGACGAGAGCGGTCGCGTCATCGGCGTCAATGTGGACCGTGAGAACGGCCGTATCTACGCCGACGCGGTGATCCTGGCCGACGGTGTCAACTCGCTGGTGGCCAGCCGTGCCGGTCTGCGCGAGGACATCAAGCCGGCGGCGGTGGCGCTGGGGGTCAAGGAAATCATCTTCATGCCCAAGGAGACCATCGACGCCCGCTTCAACCTGACCGGCCAGGAAGGCGCGGTCATCGAAATGTTCGGCAGCATTTCCGAAGGCATGGTCGGCACCGGCTTCCTGTACACCAATAAGGACTCGATCTCGGTTGGCATCGGCTGCATGCTGTCCGACATGAAACAGCAGCAGACCACGCCGGTCGAGTTACTGGAGAAACTCAAGCGGCATCCGTCGGTGGCGCCGCTGATCGCTGGCGGTGAGACGCGTGAATATGCCGCTCACCTGCTGCCCGAAGGCGGCTACGACGCGCTGCCCAAGTTGTACGGCGAAGGCTGGATGCTGGTCGGCGATTCTGCCGGCTTCCTCAACGCGGTGCACCGCGAAGGCTCCAACCTGGCCATGACTACCGGCCGCCTGGCCGCCGAGACGCTGCTCGAACTGTTCGCCGCCGGCCAGCCGGCCAGCGCAACCAACCTGGCCCGCTACCAGGCCCGGCTGGACGAGAGTTTCGTCATGAAGGACCTGAAAAAATACCGCAAAATTCCCGGCATGCTCGATCGCCAGCGGCAATTTGTGGCCGACTATCCGGGGCTGCTCAACCAGGCGGCATTCAATTTCTTCTCGGTCGATGGCCGCGACAAAGAGGCCAAGGAAAAGGAAATCATCGCCTCCTTCCGCCAACGGCGATCGCTGTTCGGCCTGCTCGGCGATGCATTCCGCGTCTGGCGCGCTACCCGTTAGGAAAAGAACGATGATCAAAGTTGAAGAAAAGCTCTACCAGAACCGCTATCGGGTCGACGCCGACCGACCGCACATCCGCATTCGCAATCCCGAGCTGTGCAACGAGCAGTGCGATACGCATGCCTGCACGGTGTGCTGCCCGGCCGGCTGCTGGTCCTTCGAGGACGGCAAGATCGGCCTGATTACCGACGGCTGCCTGGAATGCGGTACTTGCCGCGTGATCTGCGATAAATTCGCGAACGTGGACTGGAACTACCCGCGCGCCGGTTTCGGCATCCTGTTCAAGTTCGGCTGATCACTTGTCGACCGGGAGGCGGGCCAACTCCGCCTCCAGTTGCGCCACGTGGTCGGCTTCCTCGCTGGCGAACTCGCCGGCCAGCGTGCGCACACGCGGGTTCGTCGTCATCGCGGCGATATTGGCGTAGAAAGCGTGGCTACGCCGTTCGCCGTCCAGAGCCAAGGCTAGCGCCCTGGCCACGTCGAGAAAGCCATCCACCCCTTCCCGGCCGGCCGCTTCCGGGCTACAGCCGTCCGGCCAGCGGTATTCCTCCGGGCGCAGCCGTGGCGGGCGGTGAAAGCCACCACGCTCAATGGCATCCTGCAGGTGCAGCCGGGAATAGTGGGCCATGCGCTCGAAGAAACGGACCACCTCCGGGTTGCCCTGAGTTTCCATGGCCGCCGAGAGTTCCTCATAACGGCGGGCGGAGTCGCCTTCGAGAGCGATGGCGTGGGCGAGAAACAGATGCAAGTCTTCCATGGCGGCGCTTTCCAGTCGGTCGGAAGCCATAATCTACCGCGATTTCAGATTTTCAGCGGCATGCCTTTGTAGTTCCGGCCGTGGCTACGGGGTTTCCCGTGAGGGAAATCAAAATGACTGAACCGTGAATCCGGTAATCTGGTCAACCATCACCGCGTTGCGCCGATGGCACCCAGGAGTCATGAGCAGCAAACCCCAGTCGTTCAAATCGCCGGAAATGACCAAGAAATTTCCGCTGAACCCCAAGCATCCCGAGCGGACCTGCTGGGGCTGCGACAAATATTGCGCGGCCGACGCGCTGCAGTGCGGCAACGGCTCCGGCCGCACCCAGCATCCGGCCGAGATGCTCGGCGAAGACTGGTACCAATGGGGCGACTGGGGCATCGCCGTCGACGATGCCAAGGACGACCCGGCCAGCGACCAGACCCCCACCAATCCCTCCGCACGATGAATTATCCGGCCTTCTTCGATCAACTCCCCGTCATCACCCTGCACGACCCCTTGGCCGAATTCCTCGGCGCCAGCGAAGAGGGCGTCCTGGAATATCGCTATCTCGATGCCGTCAAACTGGCCGGCCATTCCTGCCCCACCGTTGCCGCCGCCTGGAACATGAGCCGGCTGGCCCTGGCCGCGCTGTACGAAGCCGAACTGCCGTGCCGTGGCGACATCCGGGTCGAACTGCGGGGGCGCCACGACGAGGGCGTTACCGGCGTCGTCGCCAACGTCGTTTCGCTGCTCACTGGCGCCGCTGGCGAGGGGGGCTTCAAAGGACTCGGCGGCCGCTTCCGGCGTCAAGGCCTGCTGCAATTCGCCGCCGCCGTACCGCGCGAGCTACGCTTTACCCGTCTGGATAGCGGGCGTTGGGTGGATATTGCCTGCAACATCGGCGTCATCCTGGCGGACCCGGCGATGCCGCAACTGCTGCAGCGGTGCCTGTCCGGCGAAGCCGATGCCGCCGCGCGCCGCCGCTTTGGCGAACTGTGGCAGGCACGCGTGCGCTGCCTGCTGCTGGAACATGGTGACGACCCGGAAGTCTTTGCGCTCAGCATCGGCAACCGGGATTCCTGAAGTCCGCCACCTCGACAGGAGCAGGGCAGGTTGCTTAGAGCGCTTTCTGTTCAAGTACTTACATTTTCCCCTCGCCCGCTTGCGGGAGAGGGTGGCCGAAGGCCGGGAGAGGGTCTGCGGCGCATCCATTGCCACTGCCGCTCAATTCGAGCGCTCGGCCCTCTCCCCCGGCCCCTCTCCCGCAAGCGGGCGAGGGGTGCAAAGCGCGTTGGTGCGGAAGTGTATGTCTACACTTAACTGTGCTTGCAACAGCCTGTGGCAGTCTGAAAATGGAATTGCTTAGGACGGGCTGAATACTGCTAAAACTGCCCCTCGTTATAATCCAGTTCTTTCACCATTTCATCATATTCCTCTTCGGTGATTTTGGCTTTTGTATTTATATTGTAGTGTTTGTCGGGGCTTGCCCGAGGTATGGGGGAGCCGCTGATGACATCAGCCATGCGTTGTACCAAATAAGGGAACAGAGGGTTTGACGAGATTCTGAAAAGCATATTCGTGTTGATATCTAAAATTCCACGCTCTCCTTTGGTATTGGAAGCAAGGCCCAGGTTCAAGCCAAATGCATCTTTTGTTTTAGGATCTGGCGAGGAACCGTATAGTGGATCATCATCGGGGAAGGGCAACGAAACGTGAGAAAGGGAGAAAACATTCGGCGGGTAGATCAGCCCCAATTCTCTTACGGTAAAATCCTCGTCACCCGGTAAAGCACTCCACTCCACAGTGCTGAAATTACCGGCTGCGGAATTTCCGATGACGGTCATTTTGTAGCGCTGAGGTAAATCCGGTAAGGTTTTCGCTATCATGTTAATGAAAAACGGGCGAACCAGCGGCATGAATGCTGTATCGCGATTGATGTCGAATATGACCAATTCGCTTCCATTATCTGGAAGGTAGCTGTAAAGGTCATTGACGAGCGCCGGCGTACTGACCGTGTAATCAACGATCGATTGAAA
The DNA here is from genome assembly GCA_031274715.1 of Azonexus sp. Classification (GTDB taxonomy): domain Bacteria; phylum Pseudomonadota; class Gammaproteobacteria; order Burkholderiales; family Rhodocyclaceae; genus Azonexus. The sequence continues at coordinate 19,574 of JAISPT010000017.1, forward strand.
AGTAACGACGGGGGGAAATTCCTTTATTTGGCCATTTTCATAAAGCCTGGCGATCTGTTGCCTCATTTCGGTGATCAGCAGGCGCGCCTGCTTAACGGCATTGACGGGAAACGAGTTGAACTTGAACGGATTGAATTCCGGTACGACGCCAAGCCACGCAGCTTTTTCAAACCCTGGAAGGAATGAAGGAATGGCCATTATTTCCGCCACTTTGGAAAGCCGTGTGATCCCGATCATCGGAGAAAGCAAAACCAATCTATCAGGGCGGACCAAGCTGTCGTCCTCAAGCGCATCCAGCGCATATTTGACGGTCAGTGCGCCACCTTGAGAAAATCCCACGATATGCAGGGGTGTTCCTTCCGGACTCAGCTTCCTTGCCTCTCTTACCGCCAAGCGCGTGGCAGCCACCCAGTCCTGCCAGGTAACTTTGGTCAGCCCTCCGGGCACAGTTCCATGTCCCGGCATCCTGAGCATCAGCGTGGCAAAACCATTCTGGTAATACAACTGTGCGATATGCCGCACGCTATAGGGGCAGTCCGTCAATCCATGCAGTAAAACGACAGACCCTTTTGGGTTTTCTGGAATCAGGAGACGCGACCGGTTCCAATCCTCCTTAAGATTTGGCGGATAAATCCGGCTGCCTGAAAAATATCGGTTGAGTGAAGCTCTGTCATCCTCGGGTGTCTTCAAAACAACTTCATGGTAAACATCGTCGAATATTTTATTTTCACGGTCGATGTATTCTTTCCAGGTGGCATTCTTCATTTCCGCAGCTGTCAATTCAATGGGCGCGAAAGTGTGCCACGGCTTCAATTGAGGAATATAAAACAAGCGCAAGGCAACGCCTACGGTCAGAAAAACAAATAACACCAAAACGGTTATCATGGTGTATTTGAGCGGTTTTAAAAGTTTTTTGCTCATTATTGATCCTTCGGTTGGCGCATTTCAATGTTTGGTTAGAGCATCTTTTCCTGACGCCTGAAAGCGTAGCGGAAAGTTATTATTCCTAGGTTACAAAGTGGTATTGACTTGAATAAATTGTTAGGCAAGCACCTTCTGCGGCTTGGCCATGAATACCAATGTGACCGCAGGGGAAAGTGCCTTGGTGGTAACGATTTCATAACCGTGCTGCTGATATAAACGAATATTGCCCTTGCTCTTGGAGCCCGTGAAAAGCTCAAAACTATGCGCGTTGGGGAATTGGGCCTCTATGGCAGCAAGCAAAACGCTACCTATCCCTTGGCCCTGAAACTCCGGTGCGACAATGAGACGGCCAATCTCGCACCTACCATCCCGGAGCGAAGCGCGAACCGATCCGATGATGGTCTCGCCTTGGCTGTACTTCAATACGCCGCCAGCCAAAATTTCGGCTTTGAGTGAATCGAGAGACTGTGTAAGCGGAGGAATGGCCCAATCGTTGTACAACTTCGCCTCGGACTCATAAGCATGCTTCTGCAAACTGAGAATTGCCTCAGCATCGTTGATTTTTGCAGGGGTAATAATGTTCATGTTTGGTAGCCAACGACAAGTCAGTGGCATGTATTTGTTAGCCGGCTGGCACACCGTCTCCGATTTGGCGTTGTTTGGCGAGCCCAATTTTCCCGGCTCGAAGCGCTCTTTCAAATAGCACTGAAGCGACTCGGCATCCTCATCCGATATACGTTTGCATCCTTGGGTCGTATGAACGATATGCTGAAGCCTTTGGGGAAGTGGCTGTGCTTGGTCACCGAAGTAAAAGAAAAAGCGAGACACAAGCACGGGTGCATCGGCACGGATGCCGTGGCCTTTCAGATAAGCCGCCTGCTTCGGGCTGCTGATGCTGAACTCGGAGTAGGTCGGTGTGGAGTCGACTCGCATCGCATAGATCAGTGCGTTGGGTCTCCCAGTGCCATGACCACCGATGCCGACAACCCAGCTCCCTTTACTAGCCCAGCGCTCTATCGTACTGGTCTTACACCCACAGACTGTGCAGATGCTACCCACGATATGCGGAGCGAACCCCAAGTCGTGATCGACTCTGTAACTGTAGTGGCGAGCGCTGGTGTGCATTTTCCTATTCCGACCAACTCAAACTGCCGCCTAATCTGGTGATGCATCCAATAAGCTGTCCAGGCGGGCAGTGGCTTTTCCTTGCGCTGCAATCGATGTTGACATATAACTGTTCTTTTAAACAGTATATTGCAATCATGAAACCGGACACTGCTGTCTCTCCTGCGGATCGGGCGCCGAAGTTGCTGGTGCCGTTGGTGGAGGCAATACATATTCGGCATCACAGCATACGGATCGAAGAGGCTTGCGTCCATTGGGTGAGGGCCTTTGTTCGTTGCCAGTGGCTACCTGTGCTTGATGGCATGCCCGCGTTTGCGGGTCAAGGATAGGGCGGTACACTGGCTCGGTTGAGGGGTGTTGCCGGTGAGGACCATGCTTTGAGCGATTTGTTTTTGCAGCATCCGGAGGCTCTTCCGGTCGGCGTGCCGCTGGCTGAGCGGTTGCGGCCGCGGACGCCGGACGAGGTGATTGGCCAGCAGCATTTGCTCGGGCCGGGCAAGCCGTTACGCTTGGCCTTCGAATCCGGGCAGCCGCATTCGATGATCCTCTGGGGGCCGCCGGGTGTCGGCAAGACGACGCTGGCGCGGATGATGGCGACGCAGTTCAACTGCGAGTTCATTGCGCTGTCGGCGGTGTTCTCGGGCATCAAGGAGGTGCGCGAGGCGGTGGCACAGGCCGAGTTGTGGCGGGGGCAGGGGCGGCGGACGATTCTCTTCGTCGATGAAATCCATCGTTTCAACAAGGCGCAGCAGGATGGTTTCCTGCCCTTCGTCGAATCGGGCCTGCTGACTTTCATCGGGGCGACGACGGAAAACCCCTCCTTCGAGGTCAATTCCGCGCTGCTGTCGCGAGCCTCGGTCTATGTATTGAAACCGCTCGATGAAGGCGAGATGGGGACGCTGTTCGATCGCGCCTGTGTCCGGGCGATGAGCGATCTGAGTTTTGCCGCTGATGCCCGCGAGCGGCTGGTCGGCCTCGCCGACGGCGATGCCCGGCGCTTGCTCAATCTGCTCGAACAGATGCGTACCGCGGCGCAGGCGGCCGGCGTGGTGGTGCTCGATGGCGAATTCGTCGAGCGCACGGTGGCGCAGAGCCTGCGCCGTTTCGACAAGGGCGGCGACGCGTTCTACGATCAGATTTCAGCGCTGCACAAATCGGTGCGCGGCTCGAATCCCGATGCCGCGCTGTACTGGCTGTGCCGCATGCTCGACGGCGGGGCCGATCCGCGTTACCTGGCCCGGCGCATCATTCGCATGGCCTGGGAGGACATCGGCCTGGCCGATCCGCGCGCCATGCAGATTGCCAACGAGGCGGCGCAGACCTACGAGCGGCTCGGTTCGCCCGAAGGCGAACTGGCGCTCGGGCAGGCGATCATCTACATGGCCGTTGCCGCCAAATCCAATGCCGGCTACATGGCTTACAACGCGGCCCGCGCTTTCGTTGCCAAGGACGGTTCGCGGCCGGTGCCGGTGCATTTGCGCAATGCGCCGACCAAATTGATGAAGGAACTGGGCTACGGCAAGGCTTACCGTTATGCCCACGACGAGTCGGAAGCCTATGCCGCCGGCGAAACCTACTTGCCGGACGACATGGCCGAGCCGGGCTGGTACCGGCCGACGCCGCGCGGGCTGGAGGGCAAGATCGGCGAGAAGCTGGAGCATCTGCGCCAACTTGACCGCAAGGCACGAGGTAAGTAGCCGTGCCGGATGGTGCCAGGATGAGTTTGATCGAAAGCATCGCCCTGGCCGGCGGTCTCGCTTGGGCCAGCGGCCTGCGCTTGTATCTGGTGGTGTTCTTGGCTGGTGCCTTGTCTCATTTCGGCTATCTGCAATTGCCGGACAGCTTGGCGGTGCTGCGGCATCCGCTGGTGATTGGTGTTGCCAGCGTCATGGCCGTGGCCGAGCTGGTTGCCGACAAGGTGCCGGCCTTCGATTCGCTGTGGGACGGTTTCCAGACTTTCATCCGCATTCCCGCCGGTGCTTTGCTCGCCGCCTTCGCGCTGGGCGATGCCGACCCCGCCTGGATGGTGGCCGCCGGCTTGGTCGGCGGCACCATTACCGCTGGAACCCATTTCGCCAAGGCCGGCAGCCGGCTGGCGATCAATACCTCGCCGGAACCCTTTTCCAACTGGTTGGCCTCGTTTGGCGAGGAGGGCATGGTGCTTGGCGGGTTGTGGGCGATGCTTGCCGCGCCGTGGCTGTTTCTCGGGCTGCTGGTGTTGTTCCTGCTGCTCGCTGGCTTCTTGCTGGTTCGCCTGGGGGCCTTCCTGGGCCGCCTGTTCGGTCGCGTATAATCGCGCCTTCCGGCTGCTCCGCGGCCAATCGTCCGTCATCAGGAAACGCCATGCTCGATATCCAACAACTTCGCACTAACCTCGATGCCGTTGCCGCCGGCTTGGCCAAGCGTGGCAAGCCGGTCGACTTCAGCGAATTCAAGGCGCTGGAAGCGGAGCGCAAGACTTTGCAGACACGCACCCAGGACTTGCAGGCGCAGCGCAACAACCTTTCCAAGCAAATCGGTGTGTTGAAGGGTAAAGGCCAGGATGCTTCTGAAGTGATGGCCCAGGTTGGCGCGCTCGGCGATGAATTGAAAGCTTCCGAAACCCGTCTGGGCGAATTGCTGGAAAAATTCAATGCGATTCTGGCCACGCTGCCCAACATCCCGGAGGATTCCGTGCCGGAGGGCGCCGATGAGACAGCTAATGTCGAACTCAAGCGCTGGGGCGTACCGCGCGCATTCGATTTCGCCGTCAAGGACCACACCGATATCGGCGAAGGTCTCGGCCAGCTTGATTTCGCCACCGCCGCCAAGATTTCCGGTGCCCGCTTCGCGCTGTTGAAGGGCGGTGTTGCCCGCCTGCATCGCGCGCTCGCTCAGTTCATGCTCGATACGCACACGGCGCAGCACGGCTACACCGAGGTCTACACACCCTATCTGGTCAACGCCGCCAGCCTGTTCGGCACCGGCCAACTGCCCAAGTTCGAGGAAGACCTGTTCAAGGTGCCGCGCGGCGAGCAGGAGCCGCTGTATCTGATCCCGACCGCCGAGGTGCCGGTGACCAACATCGTCCGCGACGAAATCCTCGCCGCCGAGGCGCTGCCTTTGAAGCTCGTCTGCCATACCCCGTGCTTCCGCTCCGAAGCCGGCTC
>JAISPT010000056.1 GCA_031274715.1 Azonexus sp.
ATCACCACGCCGAGCCTGCCGTCCTGCACCGAGGCGACAAAAACATTGCCGACCATGCTGGCATCCTCGGCCACGGCCTCGACGAACAACACCCGCCGGCCGCCGCTGGCCTCCTGGAAGGCGCCGGGCGACACCTGGGTCAACTCGCTACGCGCCGACAATTTCTGCTTGTATTCGTCGCGGCTGTAATTAGCCCACGGCGACAGGAACCAGGACAGCAAGGCGATGGCACCGACGATGGGCAGCGCGAAGCGCAACACCGGGCGCATCCAGGCGGTCAGCGGCTGGCCGCTGGTGAACCAGATGACCATTTCCGAATCCCGGTAGGCACGCGACAAACTGAGCAAAATCGCGACGAAAAGCGTCAACGACAGCAAAACCGGCATGAAATTCAAGGCAGCAAAACCGAGTAGCGAAGCGACGGCCTCCGGCACAATGCGCCCGCCGACTGCATCCTTGAGCAGGCGAATCAATTGGGTGGAGGTCAGGATGGCCAGCAGCGCAACACTGATGCCGGCGGCCGCCTGCGCGAATTCACGCCGGGCGGCGCGCTCGAATATCATGCTTTGACGAAACTAAAAAAATGCGGGGATAATCCTGCGGATACTGACATCCCCCCGAACAGGAGCAGCCTGTGGAATTTAGCATAAAAAGCGGTAGCCCCGAAAAGCAGCGTAGCGCCTGTGTCGTGGTCGGCGTCTTTGAATCGCGCAAGCTGACTCTGCCCGCGGAACTACTCGACAAGGCTGCCGGCGGCGCCATCGGTGATATCGTCCGGCGCGGCGACATGGATGGCAAGAGCGGTACTACCCTGCTGCTACACAATGTGCCCGGTACCCTGTGCGACCGCGTGCTACTGGTCGGCCTCGGCAAGGAAAAGGATTTTCGCGAGAAGGAGTTTGGTCAGGCCATTCGCACCGCGGTCAAGACGCTGAACGAGACCGGTGCCTTCGACGCCTCCATTTTCCTCACCGAACTCGCCGTCAAGAAGCGCGACATTGCTTGGCGCATCCGCCAGACCGTGATCGTCGCCCGCGATGCGACCTACCGGTTCGAGCAATTCAAGAGCAAGAAGAACGAAGTCCGCCGTCCGCTACGCAAACTGACGCTCGGCGTCGAGCGTCGCAACGAGCTGGCCCAGGCCGAACAGGCTCTGGTTCAGGGCTTGGCCATCGCCGAAGGCATGGCCTTGGCGAAAGATCTCGGCAACTTGCCGCCGAACGTCTGCAACCCGACCTATCTCGCCACCCGGGCGCAAACCCTGGCCGCCGAACTAGGCCTCCACTGCGAGATTCTCGAGCGCGCCGATATGGAAAAACTCGGCATGAACGCACTACTGTCGGTCGCCAATGGCACCCACCAGCCGCCGAAGCTGATCGTGCTCGGCTACCAGGGTGGCCGTTCCAATGAAAAGCCGCTGGTGCTGGTCGGCAAGGGCATCACCTTCGACAGCGGCGGCGTTTCGCTAAAGCCGGCCGCCGACATGGACGAGATGAAATACGACATGTGCGGTGCCGCCAGCGTGCTCGGCACCCTCGTCGCGGCAGCCTTGATGAAGCTGCCGCTCAACCTGAAGGTGCTAATCCCGGCCACCGAGAACATGCCGGGCGGCAACGCCACCCGCCCCGGTGACATCGTCGCCTCGCTGTCTGGTCAGACCATCGAGATTCTCAACACCGACGCCGAGGGCCGGCTGATCCTGTGCGACGCGCTGAGCTACGCGGAGCGTTTCGATCCCGACACCGTGATCGACGTCGCCACCTTGACCGGCGCTTGCGTCGTCGCCCTGGGCAGCGTCGCCAGCGGCCTGTTCGCCAACAAGGACAGCCTGGCCCGCGACCTGCTCGAAGCCGGCGACGAGGCACACGACCGCGCCTGGCACCTGCCGCTGTGGGACGACTACCAGGAATTACTGAAGAGTCCGTTTGCCGACATGACCAACACCGGCGGCCGCTGGGCCGGTCCCGTGACCGCCGCCTGCTTCCTGTCGCGCTTCGCCAAGAAATTCGACTGGGCCCACCTCGACATCGCCGGCACGGCCTGGAAATCGGGCGCCGACAAGGGCGCCACCGGCCGGCCGGTACCGCTATTGGCCCACTATCTCCTGCAACGCGCCGGCCAGCTCAATTGACCCAGGTCTTCTTCTACCACGGCGCCTCCGATCGTCTGGCAGCGGCCTGTGCCCTGATCAGCGGCGCCTGGAGCAAGCGCAAGCCGCTACTGGTCTACGCTCCCGATGCACCGGTCGCCGACGGCCTCGACCGTCTGCTGTGGACCCAGGCACAACTGAGCTTCATCCCACACTGCCGCGCTAACTCGCCGCTGGCCGCGGAAACGCTGATCCTGATCACCGACCATGTCGACAGCGCGCCGCAGCAGGAGCGGCTGATGAACCTGGGACACGCCATACCACCCGGCTACAACCGTTTCCAAAGCTTGATCGAGGTCGTCGGCCGCGACGAGGATGACCGCCTGGCGGCGCGCGAGCGCGTCCACCAGTACAAGGAACAAGGCTGCGAAGTGCAGTATTTCGACCTATCCGCCCGCGACTGACCAGGCAACCCGCCATGCCCAGCCCAATCCTCGCCCGCGCCGACGCCCTGATGCAACGTCGACGGCCAAATGCCGACGCCGATGACATGCCGGTATTGACCGACGCCATCGACCTGTCCAAGCCGGAGACGGATGACGACATCCCGATACTGCGCGACATCGAGGCCAGCGAACCGCGACGGCCAACCAACCAGGCAAGCGCGTCATCCCCGCCGCCGGAACCGCCGCAAGTCGCCAACCCGGAAGACGTTCCGTTCCCCACGTTGATCAGCGACCCCATCGTCAGCCAGACTCCGGCAGCTGTGATTGCTCCGCCTGCCGCCAGCCGCGAAGACATCGCCCGCGATATCGCCCGTCGCGTTCAACGGCGTCTGGTCGCCGAGTTGCCGCGGCTGATCGCCGCCGCCGTCACCGACTACCTGGCCGAGCAGGACACCAGCCGCTGACACGGCCGCCAAGGGCCGGCGGGGCTCCAGTATAATTATCGGTTTTCCCCATTCCGCCACACCCATGGAACTCGCCAAAGCCTTTGAACCGGCCGACATCGAACGTCGCTGGTACCCCGAGTGGGAAGCCAGTAACTATTTCGCCGCTGGCATTAATCGCGACAAGACCGATCATTTCTGTATCCTGCTGCCGCCGCCCAACGTCACCGGCACGCTGCACATGGGCCACGGCTTCAACCAGACGATCATGGATGCCCTGACCCGCTACTACCGGATGAAGGGTCACAATACGTTGTGGCAGCCGGGCACCGACCACGCCGGCATCGCCACGCAAATCGTTGTCGAGCGCCAGTTGGATGCCCAGGGCGTTTCGCGCCACGATCTCGGCCGCGAGAAATTCCTGGAAAAGGTCTGGGAATGGAAGGAATACTCCGGCGGCACCATCACCCGCCAGATGCGCCGCATGGGTACCAGCCCGGACTGGACGCGCGAGCGCTTCACGATGGATGCCGGCCTCAACAAAGTGGTCACCGAAACCTTCGTCCGCCTCTACAACGAGGGCCTGATCTACCGCGGCAAGCGCCTGGTCAACTGGGATCCGAAGTTACATACCGCTGTCTCCGACCTGGAAGTGGTGCAGGAGGAAGAAGACGGCTTCATGTGGCACATTCGCTACCCACTGGCCGATGGCTCGGGCAGCCTGACCGTGGCCACGACGCGGCCGGAAACCATGCTCGGCGACAGCGCCGTGATGGTGCACCCGGAGGATGAGCGTTACCAGCACATGATCGGCAAGACGGTGAAGCTGCCGCTGACCGCGCGCGAAATCCCGATCATCGCCGACAGCTATGTCGATCTCGAATTCGGTACCGGCTGCGTCAAGGTCACGCCGGCACACGACTTCAATGACTACGCCGTCGGCCAGCGCCACGACCTGCCGTTGATCTCGATTCTGACGCTGGATGCCAAGATCAACGACCAAGCGCCCGAAAAGTACCGCGGCCTGGATCGCTTCGATGCCCGCAAGGCAGTGGTCGCCGATCTCGAAGCACTCGGCCTGCTGGTGAAGACCGACAAGCACAAGCTCAAGGTGCCGCGCGGCGATCGTACCGGCGTCGTCATCGAACCGATGTTGACCGACCAGTGGTTCGTCGCCATGAGCAAATCCGGCGCAGACGGCAACAGCATTACGCAAAAGGCGCTCGATGTCGTGCATTCCGGCGAGATCAAGTTCTACCCGGAAAATTGGGTCAATACCTACAACCAGTGGCTGAACAACATCCAGGACTGGTGCATCTCGCGCCAACTGTGGTGGGGCCACCAGATTCCCGCGTGGTACGGCGACAACGGCGAGACCTTCGTCGCCCACAGCGAAGAGGAAGCACGGGCCGCTGCCGCCCGGCAGGGCTATGCCGGCGCGCTGAAGCGCGACGAGGATGTCCTCGACACCTGGTTCTCGTCAGCGCTGTGGCCCTTCTCGACGCTGGACTGGACCGGCGACGCAGCCGTCGATGCGGCCAACCCGCTGCTGCAGCAATATTTGCCGTCGTCAGTGCTGGTCACCGGCTTCGATATCATCTTTTTCTGGGTCGCCCGCATGGTCATGATGACCAAGCAGATCACTGGCCAGATCCCGTTCAAACACGTCTATGTGCATGGCCTGATCCGCGACAGCGAAGGCCAGAAAATGTCCAAGTCCAAAGGCAATGTGCTCGATCCGATCGACCTGATCGACGGCATCGGTGTCGATGCCCTGGTTGATAAGCGCACCTCCGGCCTGATGAACCCGAAACAGGCAGAGAGCATCGCCAAGAAGACGCGCAAAGAATTCCCCGAAGGCATCCCAGCCTTCGGCACCGATGCATTGCGCTTCACTTTCGCCTCGCTGGCCTCACCCGGCCGCGACATCAAGTTTGACCTCGGCCGCTGCGACGGCTACCGCAATTTCTGCAACAAGCTGTGGAACGCCACCCGCTTCGTGCTGATGAACGTCGAAGGCCAAGACCTGGCGCTCGACCACCGGCAAGAGCCGAATACCGGTACCGGTGCTTGCGCCGTGCCGGCCGGCGGCGAGGTCCGCCTGGACTTCAGCTTTGCCGACCGCTGGATCGTCAGCCAGTTACAGCACCTCGCAGCCGAAGTCGAGCAGCATTTCGCCGACTACCGCTTCGACCTGCTGGCGCAAGCCATTTACAAGTTCGTCTGGGACGAGTTCTGCGACTGGTACCTGGAAATCGCCAAGGTGCAGATCCAGACCGGTAGCGCCGCCCAGCAACGCGCCGCTCGGCGGACCCTGGTGCGTGTGCTGGAAAGCGTGCTGCGCCTGGCCCACCCGCTGATCCCCTTCATCACCGAGGAACTGTGGCAGGTCGTCGCCCCCATCGCCGGGCGCAAGACGCACGATTCGATCATGCTCGCTGCCTACCCGCAGGCCAACCTGGCGCGCGTCGATACGGCCTGCGAAGCCAAAATCGAGCGCCTCAAGACCCTGACCCACGCTTGCCGCAACCTGCGTGGCGAAATGGGCCTGTCACCGGCCCAGCGCATGCCCTTGCTGGTCGCCGGCGGCGGCGCCGAGATGGCTGAATTCGCCCCGATCCTGGCCGCCCTGGGTAAGCTGTCAGAAGTGCAGATCGTCGACGAATTGCCGGCGGACACGATGGCCCCAGTCGCCGTGGTCGGCGAGACGCGCCTGATGCTCAAGGTCGAGATCGACGTCGCCGCCGAACGCGAGCGCCTGAAGAAGGAAATCGACAAGCTGGAAAAGCAGATCGCCATCGCCCAGGGCAAGCTCGCCAACGAAGGCTTCGTCGCCCGCGCCCCAGCCGCCGTGGTCGAGCAGGAAAAACAGCGGGTCGCCGACTTCTCCGCCACCTTGGAGAAACTTAAGCCACAGTTGGCCAAGCTGGGCTGAGCCATTCCCGGATACCGTCATTCCCGCGAAAGCGGGAATCCATGAACGCCACTTGCAACAATAACAACTGGATTCCCGCTTTCGCGGGAATGACGAAATACTTTTTCTCGTTTTGGTATTACTTGCGTTTTAGGAAGAACTCGAAGACACGGTCTTCTTCCTGCTGGCCGATCAGTTCGTTGCCAGTCTGCTTGGCGAAAGCCGGAAAGTCCTTCTGTGCCCCCGGATCAGTGGCCTGCACGCGCAGCACCTGGCCGGATTCCATCTCGGCCAGCGCCTTCTTGGTGCGCAGGATGGGCAGTGGGCAGTTAAGGCCTTTGACGTCGAGATCGCGATCGAATTGCATGGTGGTTGAATTCCGGGTTAGGCCGGGTATGGCGAGAATTGATCGGCAACCGCCCACCACCTTTGGCCTTCCTTGACGAAGAAAAACATGTCTCTACCTCCCATGTCGATGGTGTTGCCGCCCATCTCGAAGGACATGTCGAAGTAGTACGCGATCACGGCCGAGTCGCCGTAGACGTGAATGACGGGATCGATTTCTTCCCAGCGATGGATACGGGCTGCATTGCAAAAGCCCTTCCATCCGGCAACGCACGCGGTTCCGCCATCCAGACGATTACGGTCGGTGGGGGTAATGGCCAACATGTCCCGGTGAAAGAAATTGGCAAGGTCATCCGGGTTGCCCTTGGTCCATGCATCGTTCATCGCGCGGACGGTTGCCCAAATTTCCTGTTTGATCGGATCGGCGAAGGAAACCATCAAAACTCCTTTGCTTGGTGTATGTGAGAACGGCCTAAGCTCAATTGCGCCGCTCCTTCAGTTCTTCCAGGCGCTGACGCTTGAGTTCGCGTAACCGGGCATCGATGGCCGACATCGCGTAGAAATCCGCATCGCCGGCCTTCTGCGCCAGTTCCAGTTGCTCGATGGCGGCGGCCGTCTGTCCTTGCAAAGCAAAAACATCGGCCAATGCCTGATGCTGCTGCGCTTCCTGACCGAGGCCGGCATGGCTGGCCGCCCGCACCCGATTGAAGCGGATCGAATCCGGCTGCCACTGCAATTGTGCATCGGCAAAGCGCAGCGCCTCGTCAAAGCGGCGGGTTGCCAGCAGGGCCTGGGCATACCCGTCGAGCAAGCCCTGGTGTCGCGGCGAACGCTGGATCGCCTGGCGATAGACGGCCAGGCCGCCATCGGTATCGCCACGCGCCAGGCGGATATCGGCATACAGGCGCTCGATCATCGGGTCCGCCGCCTTAGCGCCGCGCGCCTTCAGAATTTGCTGTTCGGCCGCCGCCCAGTCGCGGGCACGAAACAACGCGTAAGCAAGGCCATAGCGGGTAGCGTCCTCGGAGGCGAACTTACGCTCGTCGAGCAGCCGTTTAAAATCACTCGCCGCTTCCGCCGGTGTGCCCTGCATTGCTCGCAGCTTGGCCCGCACCAGTTGGAACTCGACGCTGTCCGGCACTTGCCGGTAATGCACCCCGCCCTCGCGGTTCTGCATGTCGCTCAGACGCTCGCCGGTCAGCGGGTGGGTACGCAAGTAGGCTGTGGCGTTGTTCTCGTAAAGCCGCGTCGCTTGCTGCAGGCTGCCGAAGAAGGCTGCCATGCCCCGCACGTCGAAGTCCGCCTTGCGCAGGATGTCGAAGCCAAGCCGGTCGGCTTCGCGTTCGAAATCCCGCGAGAAGGCTAGTTGCGCGGAAAGCGCCCCAGCCTGGGTGGCGGCGATCGCCCCCCCCGCTGCCTGCGAATTGGAACGTGCCGCCAGCAGCGCCAGACCCATCGCCAACATCGAGGCCATGCTTACCTGCTTCGACTGGAACATCTGGCGAGCGATGTGGCGCTGGGTGACGTGAGCAATTTCGTGCGCCATCACGCCGGCCAGTTCCGATTCGGTCTGAGCACTCAGGATCAGGCCGCTATGCACACCGATGTAGCCGCCGGGCATGGCGAAAGCGTTAATGCTCGGATCGGAGATGGCGAAAAAGAAAAACCCCTGGCCTGGGTCGTCGCTGACGGCAACCAGCTTGCTGCCGAGCATGTTGAGATAGCCCTCGATGTCGGAATCGTCGAGATAGGCCGGCTCACGCAGGCGAATCTCGTTCATGATCTGCCGCCCGATCCGCTTTTCCGTCAGCGGCGACAATTCGTTGCTGGCGGCATCACCAAGTTCCGGTAATTCGTCGGCGCGTAGCGGCTGCAGCACGAGGGCACAGGCGAGTATTCCGGCAGTCAGACGGCGGCTCAAAGTCATGGGTGCTATGATAGCCCACCTCCGCGCCATCCCATGCGGCCAACGCAAACCCCTGCCAAACCCGTGACACAAGCGAATCTCACCCATTTCGACAGCGCCGGCCAAGCCCATATGGTTGATGTCGGCGGCAAGAACGAGACGGCGCGCAGCGCCCGCGCCGCCGGCAGCATTTTCATGAAACCGGAAACCCTGGCGCTGATTCGCGACGGCTCGGCGAAAAAGGGCGACGTGCTGGGCATTGCCCGCATCGCGGCGATCCAGGCCGCGAAACGCACCGGCGAGCTGATCCCCCTGTGCCACCCGATTGCCCTGACCCGGGTCGCCGCCGAGTTCACGATTGACGAGGCCAAGCACGCGGTGCATTGCCAAGTCACTGCCGAATGCTTCGGCCGTACCGGTGTCGAGATGGAGGCGCTGACTGCCGTCTCGCTCGGCTTGCTGACCATCTACGACATGTGCAAGGCGGTCGACCGCGGCATGCGCATCGACAACGTCCGCCTCGTCGAAAAACAGGGCGGTAAATCGGGACACTGGACCGCCCCGGCAACTATCTAAAACCAGTCTTCAGGCCAGGGTTTCAGATCGAGAACCGTCAACGAAAAAGCCCGTCCGCAATGGACGGGCTTTCGTCTGGCGACAGCCAGCGCTCAGGCGCGCTGGATGTTGGAAGCCTGCTTGCCCTTGGGGCCCTGCACGACTTCGAAGGAAACCTTTTCGCCTTCCTTCAGGGTCTTGAAGCCATTCATGTTGATCGCGGAGAAATGGGCGAACAAATCCTCGCTGCCATCATCCGGAGTAATGAAGCCAAAACCCTTGGAATCATTGAACCATTTCACAGTACCGATTGCCATGTTTGGAAAACTTTCTTACAAAAAACGAATAAATTTCCGGGTCTCCCCGACTCCCTGTTTGTGCCCAGTGACCCGGTTCATGCAGCAACCTTGATGCAGCTAGAGGCCAAACACGGTTGTTTTTACGCCAGTTGAATTATGTCGTCAACAAGTATCGCTACCGGCACGTCGACTCAACCAGGCATCGTAATTGCTTGAAAACACCGGGAACGGCACGGTTTGCCCCAATCATTCCGATTGCCAATTGGACCTGACTGTATAGAATCGGACGCATGGCTACGAAGTTTCAGGAAGGCGGACAACTGCAAGCCCAACGCACAAAGTTGGAGCCGCCAAAGATGTACAAGGTCGTGTTGCTGAATGACGACTACACCCCGATGGATTTTGTCATCGCCGTTCTGCAGCGCTTTTTTTCTCTGGATACCGAACAAGCGACGCGAATCATGCTCAAAGTTCATAACGAAGGCCGAGGCGTCTGCGGGGTTTTCCCACGCGACATCGCCGCCACCAAGGTGGAACAGGTGAGCACCTCCGCCCGTCAGCATCAACACCCGCTCGCTTGCATCATGGAGGAAAATTGATGATTGCCCAGGAACTCGAAGTCAGTCTGCATATGGCTTTTGTCGAGGCGCGTCAGAAACGCCACGAGTTCATTACCGTCGAACACCTGCTGCTGGCGCTGATTGACAATCCCTCGGCCGCCGACGCGCTGCGCGCCTGCGGCGCCAAGCCAGATACGCTGCGTAAGGATCTGACCAACTTCATCAACGAGCACACACCGACCGTATCCGGCGAGGACGATATCGACACCCAGCCGACGCTCGGCTTCCAGCGCGTCATCCAGCGCGCCATCCTGCACGTGCAGTCGTCCGGCAAAAAAGAAGTCAACGGCGCCAACGTGCTGGTCGCCATCTACGGCGAGAAGGATTCGCACGCCGTGTATTTCCTGCAGAAGCAGGCGGTGACGCGCCTCGACGTGGTCAATTACATCGCCCACGGCATCAGCAAGGTGCCGCGGCAAAAAGCGGCCGCCGAGGGCGAATCGATCGAGGGCGAAGGCGACAAGGAAGCCGGACCGCTGGAGCAATACACCATCAACCTCAACGCACTGGCGCTACAGGGCAAGATCGACCCGCTGATCGGCCGCGACAAGGAACTGGAGCGCGTGATCCAGACCCTGTGCCGGCGGCGCAAGAACAATCCGCTACTGGTCGGCGAGGCTGGCGTCGGCAAGACAGCGATCGCCGAGGGCTTGGCCCGCCACGTCGTCGAGAACGACGTGCCGGAAATTCTGGCCAAGGCCAACGTCTATTCGCTGGACATGGGCGCCCTGCTGGCCGGCACCAAGTACCGCGGCGACTTCGAGCAGCGCCTGAAGGGCGTGCTCAAGCAGTTGAGCGATAACCCGAACGCGATCCTGTTCATCGACGAAATCCATACTCTGATCGGCGCCGGCTCAGCCTCCGGCGGCACGCTCGACGCCTCCAACCTGCTCAAGCCGGCGCTCTCCACCGGCCAGCTAAAATGTATCGGGGCAACCACCTATACCGAGTTTCGCGGCATTTTCGAGAAGGACAGCGCACTCTCCCGGCGCTTTCAGAAGATCGACGTCAGCGAGCCGTCGGTGGCCGAGACGGTCGAAATTCTCAAGGGCCTGAAAGCGCGCTTCGAGGCGCACCACGGCATCAAGTATTCGGCGACGGCTATCTCGTCGGCAGCCGAACTGTCGGCCCGTTACATTACCGACCGCCATCTGCCCGACAAGGCCATCGACGTCATTGACGAGGCCGGCGCCGCCCAGCGCATCCTGCCAAAGTCGAAGCAGAAGAAGATGATTAACAAGACCGACATCGAGGAAATCGTCGCCAAGATTGCCCGCATCCCGTCGCAGCACGTAACGCTAGACGACCGCGGCGCCTTGAAGAACCTCGACCGCGACCTGAAGGCCGTGGTCTTCGGCCAGGACACGGCGATCGATGCGCTGACCCGGGCAATCAAGATGGCCCGCTCGGGACTCGGCCACCCAGACAAACCGATCGGCTCCTTCCTGTTCAGCGGCCCGACCGGCGTCGGCAAGACCGAGGTCGCCAAACAACTGGCCTACTGCCTCGGTATCGAGTTGCTGCGCTTCGACATGAGCGAGTACATGGAGCGCCATGCCGTGTCGCGGCTGATCGGTGCGCCGCCGGGCTACGTCGGCTTCGAGCAGGGCGGCCTGCTGACCGAGGCGGTGACCAAGAAACCGTACTGCGTGTTGCTGCTCGACGAGATCGAGAAGGCGCACCCGGACATCTTCAACATCCTGTTGCAGGTGATGGACCACGGCGCGCTGACCGACAACAACGGGCGCAAGGCCGATTTCCGCAACGTGGTCATCATCATGACCACCAACGCTGGCGCCGCTGACTTGCAGAAATCGAGCATGGGCTTCACCAGTAGCAGGCAGGTCGGCGACGAAATGGCCGAGATCAAGCGGCTGTTCACGCCGGAATTCCGCAACCGCCTGGACGCGACGATTTCTTTCGCGCCACTCGACCACGAGATCATCCTGCGCGTCGTCGACAAGTTCCTGATGCAGCTTGAGGAACAGTTGCACGAGAAGAAGGTCGATGCGCACTTCACCGAGGCGGTCAAGGAACTGCTAGCCAAGAAGGGTTTCGATCCGCTGATGGGCGCCCGGCCGATGGCTCGCCTGATCCAGGACACGATTCGCTCGGCGCTGGCCGACGAACTGCTGTTCGGCCGACTGGCCAACGGCGGCCGGGTGATTGTCGATGTCGACGCGGAAGGTAAGATCCGCCTCGATTTCGAGGAAGAAAAAAGCGAAGCCATCGCCTGATCCGCCTGCCTCTAACCCAACAAGCCATGCGCCGCATGGCTTTTTTTCTGCCAGGGAGACAAACCATGACCTTCAAGACCCCCGACCTCTGTGATGCCTTTGAAGCCGAACTCGGCAAAAGCCTGCGCGTCGTCGCCCCGATGTTCCAGCGCTATGGCGGCAAGGCCAGCTTCAGCGGCCAGATCGTGACGCTCAAGCTGTTCGAGGACAATTCACTGGTCCGCGAAGCCTTCGCCGAAAATGGCCAGGGCAAGGTACTGGTCATCGATGGCGGCGGCTCGCTGCGTTGCGCGCTGGTTGGCGATCAGCTGGCGATCCTGGCCGCCAAGAATGGCTGGGCCGGCGTTGTGGTGTACGGCTGCATCCGCGATTCGGGCGACATCGCCGGCATCGACCTCGGCGTGCGCGCCCTCGCCACGCATCCGCAAAAAAGCATCAAGAAAGGCATCGGCGAACGCGACATCGCCGTCACCTTCGGCGGCGTCACCTTTGCCCCCGGCGAATGGCTGTATACCGACGAGGACGGCGTGCTGGTCTCCAGCCGGCCGCTGCTCTGACCACAGGTCGAGCGTGACTCACCATTCGGGTGGCGGGGTGATACCCGCCGCGCCGCCAGACATTGGGCGGCCGGCAAAAATTCCAAAAGAATAAGAAAAATAGCGGCCGGCGTTTCACGGACACGAACACCATTTCACATTGCAAAACAAAACTCACAACCAACTGAAAACAAATAATAAAATATTGTCTTATGTCTTATATAAGACTATTGCTGCGGTGCGGAATTGCTCCTATACTTTCTCCATCGCTTGGCAACACAGCCTGGCGCAATAAGGTCGTCATCCCAACCTGAATTTTGAGGAATTTCACATGAGCACTCGCGAACAGCAAATCGCCGAACTGGAAAAAGACTGGGCCACCAACCCGCGCTGGAAAGGCATCAAGCGTGGTTATTCCGCCGCCGACGTTGTGCGCCTGCGCGGTTCCGTCCAGGTCGAACACACCCTGGCCCGCCGCGGTGCCGAAAAGCTCTGGAATCTCGTCAACAACGAAGCCTACGTTAACTGCCTCGGCGCCTTGACTGGCGGCCAGGCTGTGCAGCAAGCCAAGGCCGGCATCAAGGCCATCTACCTATCCGGCTGGCAGGTCGCTGCCGACAACAACGAATACGCCGCGATGTACCCGGACCAGTCGCTGTACCCTGTCGACTCCGTACCCAAGGTCGTCGAGCGCATCAACAACGCTTTCAACCGCGCCGATGAAATTCAGTGGTCCAAGGGTATGAACCCGGGCGACGCCGGCTACATCAACTATCACCTGCCGATCGTCGCCGACGCCGAAGCCGGCTTCGGCGGCGTGCTGAACGCCTACGAGCTGATGAAGGCGATGATCCGCTCCGGCGCCGCCGGCGTGCATTGGGAAGACCAACTGGCTTCGGTCAAGAAGTGTGGCCACATGGGTGGCAAAGTGCTGGTGCCGACCACCGAGGCCGTGCAGAAGCTGATCGCCGCTCGTATGGCAGCCGACGTCTACGGCGTGCCGACCCTGGTCATTGCCCGCACCGATGCCGAAGCGGCCGATCTGCTGACCTCCGACTACGATCCCAACGACCAGCCCTTCCTGACCGGCGAACGCACCGCCGAAGGCTTCTACAAGACCAAGAAGGGTCTGCAGCAGGCCATCTCCCGCGCCATCGCCTACGCCGACTATGCCGACCTGGTGTGGTGCGAAACCGGCACGCCGGATTTGGAATTTGCCCGCCAGTTTGCCGAAGCCGTGCATGCCAAACACCCGGGCAAAATGCTGGCTTACAACTGCTCGCCGTCCTTCAACTGGAAGAAGAATCTGGACGACGCCACCATCGCCAAGTTCCAGCGCGAGCTGGGCGCCATGGGCTACAAGTACCAGTTCATCACCCTCGCTGGCATCCACTCCATGTGGTACAACATGTTCGATCTGGCCCAGGATTACGCCAAGCGCGGCATGTCGGCCTACGTCGAGAAGGTGCAGGAGCCGGAATTCGCCGCCCGCGAACGTGGCTACACTTTCGTCTCGCACCAGCAGGAAGTCGGTACCGGTTATTTCGACGACGTTACCACCGTAATCCAGGGCGGCAAGTCGAGCGTCACCGCGCTGACCGGCTCGACCGAGGAAGAGCAGTTTCACTAAGAAAAACGCTTAACCCTTGCTGCCTTACCCGGCAGCATCAGGCCGGCACCCACAAGGTGCCGGCCTTTTTCATTGGGTCGCAACGCGAACGCTCGCCGCCCAAGCAAATGTCCTGCCTACCAGTAGCCACGGCCGCCGAAACCGGCCAGACGAAATTATGGGATAGACTTGTAAATTGGCTTTCCACCATCCCAATAAATAACTAGTTATTTGGCTGACCTCGGGAGCAGATAGTGAGCACACCAATTGGCCGCGGTACCTCGGCACGGCCGATGCATCATCGGGATCTTGCCGCCGGAAGGGGGCAGCATCTGAGTATCAGAAGCAGATTGCTGCTGCTCGTCTGCCTGATTCTGCTGGCCCTGTTCGCCGCTCCCGGCAATACACAAGCTGCCGACGACAAAGCGCCGCTGCGCATCGGCGTACTTTCTTTCCGTGAGCTCAGCGCCACCGACCGGCAATGGGGGCCGCTCGCCCGTTACCTGGCCGAGCAGATTCCGGGGCAGCGCTTCGAACTGCGCAGCCTGTTTATCGACGACCTGACCCAGGCGGTCGAGCACGACGAACTCGATTTCGTGCTGACCCACCCCGAGCACTATGTCCGTCTCCGGGCACTGCATCGCGGTCTTTCCCCCATCGCCACGCTCGCCACCAGCGTCAACCATCGCGCCCTGTCGTACCTGGGTGGAGTCATCATCCGCCGCAGCGACCGCTCCGACATCGCCACCCTCGCCGACCTGCGTGGCGCACGGATCGCCAGTGCCGTCGAGAGTTCGATCGGCGGCTTCCGCCTGCAGCAATGGACACTGCTCAAGGCCGGCATCAACATCCAGAAGGAAGCGGCCAGCATCGTCCTCACCGGCCAACCGCAGGACCAGGTGGTCGAACTGGTGCTGCAAGGCAAGGTCGACGCCGGCTTCATCCGTACCGGCCTGATCGAAACCATGATCGCCGAAGGCAAACTCGCTCCGAATGCCCTGCACATCGTCAATCCGCGCCAGGAACCGGATTTTCCGCTGCTGCTGTCTACCCCGCTGTCTCCGGAATGGCCCTTCCTGGCCAGCCAGCGGGTACCGGAACCGATCATCAAGGCCGTCGCCCTAACGCTACTGCAGATCGGCCCGGATAACCCGGTCGCACTGGCTGGCAATTTCCATTCCTTTTCGCCGCCGGCCGACTACAGCCGGGTCGAGACGATGATGTTGGAATTGCGCGCCCATCCGGACCGGCTGGAACGCTTCGACCTGCAAGACATCGTCCAGAAATACCCCTACCAGGTCGCCTTGTCGCTCAGCGCCCTACTGCTCCTGACCCTCACCGGCGTGGTTTTCCTGGTCCGCTCCCACCGCCAGATCGGCATTGCCTTGCGCGAGCGCGCCAGTCTCCTCGACAGCCTCGGCGAAGGGGTCTATGGCGTCAACAGCAAAGGCAGGTGTACCTTCATCAACCCGAAGGCATTGGAAATCCTAGGCTGGCAGCACGAGGACGTCATCGGCCAAGACCAGCACGCGCTGTTTCATCATCACCGGCCGGACGGCAGCGACTATCCAGCCAGCGAATGCCCGATCTGCCAGTCTCTGCTTGATGGCCAACGCCGCCAGGGTGAGGAATGGTACTTCCGCCGCAACGGCGAAGCCTTCCCGGTGGCTTTCGTGGCCACCCGCAGTACCAGCGAGCGAAGCCACCACAGCGTGGTCGTCACCTTCCGCGACATTTCCGAGGAGCGCCGAGCCGACGAGATGATGCGCATCGCCGCGATCGCCTTCGAGACTCAGGAAGGCATGCTGGTTACCGATGCCCACAATCGTATCCTGCGCGTCAACCAGGCTTTCACCCGGGTCACCGGATACACGGCCGAAGAAGCGGTCGGGCAAACGCCAGCGCTGCTCAAATCCGGCCGCCACGACGCTGCTTTCTATCAGGAGATGTGGGCCACGCTGCAACAGCAAGGGCACTGGAAAGGAGAAATCTGGAACCGGCGCAAGAATGGCGAAATTTACCCTGAGTGGTTGAGTGTCTCGGCCGTCCGTGACGGACAAGGGAACGTCAGCCATTACGTCTCGTCCTTCCTCGACATCACGCAACGCAAGGAAGCCGAGGAGCAGATTCAATTTCTCGCCTATTACGATCCGCTGACCCGGCTGCCCAACCGCAGCCTGCTCAACGAACGGCTAGCCAAGGTGCTGGCTGCCGGCAGCCGCCACCGGCGCCACGGCGCGCTGCTGTTCATCGACCTGGACGATTTCAAGGCGCTCAACGACACCCGCGGCCACGCCATCGGCGATTCGCTGCTGGTCCAGGTCGCCAGCCGCCTGCAGCAATCGGTGCGGGCCGGCGACTCGGTGGCACGCCTGGGTGGCGACGAATTTGTGGTCCTGCTCGAAGACCTCAGCCCCGACATCCACGATGCCATCGCCCAGATCCGCCAGATCGCCGAGCACATGCTGGCCGTCCTCGGCCAACCTTATCTGCTCGGCGACATCACCTATCTCTGTTCCGCCAGCATCGGCGCCGTGCCTTTCTGCGACGGCGGAGAAACCATCGAGAACCTCCTCAAGTCAGCCGACATGGCCATGTACAAAGCCAAGGAGCTCGGCAAAAACACCATGTGCTTCTTCGATCCGGCGATGCAGACCGAAATCGAGCGGCGTGTGCTGCTCGAACGCGAGTTGCGCCAGGCGCTGGTCGAAAGGCAGTTCGTCCTCTACCTGCAAAGCCAGGTTGACCGCGAGGGCAAGCTGGTCGGTGCCGAGGCCCTGATCCGCTGGCTGCATCCGCAACGCGGCATGGTCCCGCCCGGTGAATTCATCGCGGTGGCCGAGGACACCCGGCTGATATTGCCGCTCGGCCAATGGGTGCTGCACGAAGCCTGCCGCCAATTGGCCTGCTGGCAACTCCACCCGGCCACTGCCGGGCTGACCCTGGCGGTCAATGTCAGTGCCGTGCAATTCCGCGACAGTGCTTTCGTTGACAACGTCGCCCATGCCCTGAGCGAGAGCGGGGCCCGTCCCTCCTCGCTGAAGCTCGAAATCACCGAGTCGTTGCTGCTTGAGAACATCGGCGAGGCCATTACGCGCATGCGCGCGCTCAAGGACAAATTGGGCGTTGACCTGTCGCTCGACGATTTCGGTACCGGCTATTCCTCGCTCAGCTACCTGAAGCAATTGCCACTCGACCAGATCAAGCTCGACCGCAGTTTCGTGCACGATATCGATAGCAATCCCAACGACGCTGCCATCGCCGAGGCGGTCATCGCCCTCAGCCGCGCCTTCAATCTGACCGTGATCGCCGAGGGCGTCGAAAACACCCGCCAACGCGACGCGCTGCTGGCCCTCGGCTGCGATGCTTTCCAGGGCTACCTGTATGGCCACCCGGTTAGAGTGGAAGATTTCGTCCGCACTGCCATGGCCCAAGGCGGGTGAATCACCCCAGGCTGAACTGTGTTCGATCCGTGGTTAGCGTGACGGGCGCGACCACATCCACAGCAAGACGACCGCCGCTGCCACCAGCGGCACATAGCGCCACGGCTCGGCCAGCAGCAGCCCGCTGCCGAGCACGCTGATGCCCATCAGCACCGTCGCCAGCCACTTGGCAGCAAGCGGAATCGCGCCATGGTCGCGCCAGGCGCGGATCGCCGGCCCGGCCTGCGGGTGAGCCAGCAGCCGCTCCTCCCATTCCGGGTGCGAGCAGGCAAAAAACCAGGCGGCGAGGATCAGGAAAGGCGTCGTCGGCAACAGCGGCAGCAGGGCACCGGCCACGCCGAGCAACAAGGCCAGCACGCCGCACAACCGGTAGAGCGGCCGTCTCACGGCAATTCCCAGTAACTGGCCCGGCCGTAGGTATCCTTGAGCAGGTCGATGAACAAGCGGACCCGCAGCGGCAAATGGCGGCGCTGCGGGAATACTGCGTAAATGCCCATCGGCGGCGCCTGCCAGGCGTCGAGTACCGAGCTCAGCCGGCCTTCCTGCAGATCCTGCCCGACCTCCCACAACGAGCGCCAGGCCAGCCCGCGCCCGGCCAGCGCCCATTCGTGCAGCACCGCCCCGTCGTTGCATTCGAAGCGGCCGCCAACCTTGAGCGTATCGACCTGACCGGTGCCCGGATCGCGGAACACCCAACCGCGCTGCTGCCCAAGCGACAGGCAGTTGTGGCTCGCCAAGTCACCAGGCGTGCGTGGCACGCCGTGGGCGACCAAGTAGGCCGGACTGGCCACCACCATGCGTCGCATTTCCCCGAGCCGGACGCTGACCAGACTGGAATCAGTCAATTCGCCGATGCGGATGGCGCAGTCGATGTTCTCGTTGAGCAGGTCGACCAGACGGTCCGACAGGTCGAGGTGCACCGTCACTTCGGGGTTAACCTGCATGAAATCGCCGACCAAGGGCGCCACATGGCGGCGACCGAAACCGGAGGGCGCCGACAGCCGCAACTGGCCGCTGGCCCGCACACCGCCGAGTGATACAGCAGCCTCGGCATTGGCCAGATCGTTAATGATCTTCTGGCAATCCTCGAAGAAGGCCTGGCCTTCGAAGGTCAGCGTCAGGCGACGCGTCGTGCGTAGCAGCAGCTTGACGCCGAGCCGGGCCTCCAGGGCATCAAGGCGGCGACCGATAATCGCCGGCGTGACCCCCTCGCTACGCGCCGCGGCGGACAGGCTGCCGCGTGTCACCACGTTAACGAAGGCCGAAATCTGTTTGAAGGTATCCATTAATTACATACTTTTAGTAAAAGAATTTACGCCACAATCGCCACTTATCTTATCCGGCCAGTAACAATAAACTCCGAAGTCACATTCTTCAACTTCAACGACCAGGAAACCTTATGAGCCTCAACCTGCCCACTGGTGTGCAAATCACCGCACCGATCAAGTCCGAATGGGAATTCATCCTGAGCAGCGAAGCGCTGGCTTTCGTCGCCAAGCTGCACCGTGCTTTCGAAGCCCGCCGCCAGGAGTTGCTCAAAGCCCGCGTCGCGCGCCAGGCGCGCATCGATGCCGGCGAAATGCCGGACTTCCTGCCGGAAACCGCGCCCATCCGCAATGGCGACTGGCAGGTTGCGCCGGTGCCGGCCGCCCTGCATTGCCGCCGCGTCGAAATCACCGGCCCGGTCGAGGCCAAGATGATTATCAACGCCTTCAATTCCGGCGCCGATTCCTACATGACCGATTTCGAGGATTCCAACAGCCCGAACTGGGAAAACCAGATCCAGGGCCAAGTAAATCTTTACCAGGCTATCCGCCGCCAACTGTCGTTCAAGAATGAAGCCGGCAAGGAGTACAAGCTCAACGACAAAATCGCCACGCTGCAGATCCGTCCGCGCGGTTGGCACCTCGACGAGAAACACGTCCTGGTCGACGGCCAGCGCGTCTCCGGCGGCATCTTCGACTTCGGCTTGGTCTTCTTCCACAACGCCAAGGAACAGATCGCCCGCGGCGCCGGCCCGTTTTACTATCTGCCGAAGATGGAAAGCCACCTGGAAGCCCGCCTGTGGAACGACATCTTCGTCATGGCCCAGCAGCATGTCGGCCTGCCACAAGGGACGATCAAGGCCACGGTGCTGGTCGAAACCATTCTCGCCACCTTCGAGATGGAAGAAATTCTCTATGAATTGCGCGAGCACTCCGCCGGGCTGAACGCCGGGCGCTGGGATTACATCTTCTCCTGCATCAAGAAATTCAAGAAAAACAAGGACTTCTGCCTCGCCCAGCGCGGCGCCATCACGATGGAAGTGCCCTTCATGCGTAGCTACGCGCTGGCCCTGGTGCAGGCTTGCCACAAGCGCGGCGCGCCGGCGATGGGCGGCATGTCGGCGCTGATTCCGATCAAGAACGATCCGGTGGCCAATGAAAAGGCGTTGGCCGGTATCCGCCACGACAAGACACGCGACGCCAACGACGGCTTCGACGGTGGCTGGGTCGCCCACCCGGGCCTGGTGCCAATCGCCATGGAAGAGTTCGTCAAGGTACTTGGCAACCAGCCGAACCAGTTCGGCAAGCAGGTCGAAGGCACCTTTGGCCCGGCCCAGTGGCTCGACTTCCGCCCGACCGCGCCGATCACCGAGGCTGGCCTGCGCAACAACATCAACGTCGGCATCCACTACCTCGGCAGTTGGCTGGCCGGCAACGGCTGCGTGCCCATCCATAACCTGATGGAAGACGCTGCCACCGCCGAAATCTCCCGTTCGCAAGTGTGGCAGTGGGTGGTGTCGCCGAAGGGCATCCTCGACGACGGCCGCAAGGTCACGGTCGACATGGTGCGCCCGATGATCGCCGAGGAACTGGCCAAGGTGAAGACCACCGTCACTGCTCAGGGCGAAGCCACCACGACCTACGACCAGGCCGCCGAAATCTTCGACCGCATGAGCCTGACCCCGGACTACCCCGAGTTCCTGACGCTGCCGCTGTACGAAGCGATGGCGTAAAAAAGGCGCGGCAAACGCCCAATTCCGCAGAGAGCCGAGCGCCGGGGTAACCCGGCGTTTTTTTGCGCTGAACCCGGCCTGCCGCCCATAACCGAAATCACTTCGGATGGCCTCTTACCCAAGCAACCGCATCGTTGTACCCATGACAAACCTTGATCTTTGTCAACAAATTGTGCTTTTTGCCACAAAGTCGACAATTTTGATGTTTTTCAACAACACCCTTCGGTCATAATTACCTCTTTCGTATTAGTGCGTTGGAAAGTGCCGCTTTGACCCTGAATGCCAAGGTAACCCTCTTCTTCGTCGGCATCGCCGCGGGTTTGCTGGCGGTCCTGGTCGCGATCAGCCTGTATGCCTTCCGCAGTTTTTCGATCGCCTCGGCGACGGAGCATATCCAGACCGCCGCCGAGATCGTCCGGGCGAACCTCACCGAATCGATGGTCAACGGCGTCATCGATAAGCGCGAAGGTTTCCTGCGGCAATTGGTCAAAGTCCAGGGCTTGAAGTCGGCACAGGTCATCCGCTCGCCGGAGGTCGAGCGGCAATTCGGCAAGGGCCTGCGTATCGAGACGGTCGCCGACGAACTGGAGCGCAGTGTGCTGCGCGAAGGCAAGCCGCGCTTCGAGCTGACCAACGGCAACGAGACAGTCTTCCGCGGCATCATCCCCTACATCGCCAGGGCCGGCGGTACCCCCAACTGCCTGCAGTGCCACCACGTCGAGGAAGGTACCGTCCTCGGTGCCGTCAGCATGAGCATGTCGATCGAGTCGCTGAAGCACAAGGCGCTAGTCACCGTGGCCGGTATCAGCAGCGCGGTGGCTTTCTTCGTGCTACTGCTGCTCCTGCTGTTGCGCCGTCTACTGCGCCCCATCTCGGACACCGCCAACGCTGTCGAGGAAGCGGTCCAGCGGGCGCTACGCGGCGATTTCAAGGCGCACGTCGAGCAGCAGACCAACGACGAGATCGGCCAGATCGCCACCGACATGAACCGCCTGCTGACCTTCCTCGACGAAGGTCTCAACCGCATCGGCCACAATGTCGCCCGCCTCACCAAACGCACGCCGACACCTGGCGAGAATCTGCTGACGGCGACCATCGACATGGTCGAAAGCCTGACCGGCGCGGCGCACTTCAAGCGGGCGATCGAGGGCGACGAGTCCCAGTCGGAAATCTACCAACGCCTGGCGCGCACGCTGAAAACTGAGTTTCACCAGGAAGAATTTTCGCTGTATGCAGTGTCCAGCGACAAAAAACACATGCAGGTCATCATGGTCGACGGCGCCGCCGCCGATACCTGTCGCTGGTGTGACCCGCAGATCATGGTGCGGCCGGAAGCCTGCCGCGCGCATCGCACCGGCCACCTGGTCGACGGCGTCGGCGACCCGGCCATCTGCACCGCCTTCCGCCCGCCGGCCGAAGTCGGCGAACGCCGCCACATCTGCTTCCCGATCATGCAGTCCGGCTCGGTCGGCAGCGTCGTGCAGATTCTGAGCCAGCCCGAGGCAGCCAGCGACCTGCGCAAGGCCATTCCCTTCATCAATGTCTACCTGCGCGAAACGGCGCCGGTGCTGGAAACCAAGCGGCTGATGGAGAGCCTGCGTGACTCGACGCTGCGCGACCCGATGACTGGGCTGAACAACCGCCGCTTCCTTGAGGAATACGCCGAAATCCTGGTCGCCAACGTGCAACGTAAGCACACCCAAGCCGCGATCCTGATGCTCGACCTCGACTACTTCAAGATGGTCAACGACACCTACGGTCACGACGCCGGCGACGCGGTACTGAAAGCCCTGGCAACGGTGCTCAAGCAGTCGGTACGGGCGGTCGATCTGGTGATTCGCTACGGCGGCGAGGAATTCGTGATCATCCTGCTCGATACCGTCGGCGTAGCAGCCGAGCTGGTGGCCGAGAATATCCGCGCCAGGGTTGAGGAACTGCAGGTGTCGATCGCCGGCGTCGTACTGAAGAAGACCATTTCCATCGGCATCGCCGACTTCCCGAATGACAGCAAAACCTTTTGGCAGGCGGTCAAATTCGCCGACGTCGCGCTCTACCAGGCCAAAGAGCAAGGCCGCAACCGCGTGATCCGGTTCACCCCGAGCATGTGGTCGGACGACAAGGAATATTGAGCCAAGCGGCTACTATCTTGTACAAAAAGTATCGTATCCATCGCCTTTGATGCAGATTATCAAAGGCCAACGCATCTAACATACTGGCCACCTCTTTGCTCCGAAGGTCGCCCGTGATATCCGCCCTCTCCCTGCTGCTGTTCTTTCAACTGGCCGGCGAAATGCTGGCCCGCTATTTTTCGCTGCCGGTCCCCGGGCCGGTGATCGGCATGCTGCTGCTATTCGTCGCGCTGGTGCTGCGCGGCGGCCCCGGCGACGACCTGCGCCACACCGGTCAAACCCTGCTGCAGCACCTCTCCCTGCTGTTCATCCCGGCCGGCGTCGGCATCATGATGCATCTGCACCGGGTCGCCGACGAATGGCTGGCACTGCTGCTATCGCTATTGATCAGCACCGTCGTCACCCTGGCAGTGACCGCCCTGGCGATGCGCTGCTGCCAGCGCCCGGCAACGCCGGAGGACGGGGCATGACGCCGCCGCTCAACGAACTGTGGGCCTATCTCGCCGCCTCGCCGCTGCTCGGCCTGACCCTGACCCTGCTCGCCTACCAGGGCGCCCTCTGGCTGTACCAGCGCACCGGCGCCAATCCGCTGGCCAACCCCGTGTTGCTGGCGGTCGGCCTGCTGGTACTGTTTCTGTCACTGACCTCGACCCGCTACGAAACCTATTTCGCCGGCGCCCAGTTCATACATTTCCTGCTCGGCCCGGCCACCGTCGCCCTGGCCATTCCACTGTATATGCAGATGCGCCGCATCCGCGCCATGCTGCTGCCGGTCGCCGCCGGCCTACTCGCCGGCAGCCTTACCGCCATTCTCTCAGCAGTGCTGATCGGCCGCCTGTTCGGCGCCAGCCCATCGACACAACTGTCACTGGCGCCAAAATCGGTGACCACACCGATCGCCATGGGCATCGCTGAGCACATCGGCGGCATTCCGTCGCTGACCGCCGTGCTGGTCATCTTCACTGGCATCATCGGCGCGGTCGGCACGCGCTATGTGTTCGATGCCATGCGTTTGCGCGACCCAGCCATTCGCGGCTTCGCCATCGGCCTCGCCGCGCATGGCATCGGTACCGCCCGCGCCTTCCAGGTCAACGAACAGAGCGGCGCCTTCGCGGCGCTGGCGATGGGCCTGAACGGCGTACTAACGGCTTTTCTGGTACCGCTGCTGGCAACCTGGCTCACGCCCACCGCAGCCGGATAAACAAGGGCGCCGCAGCCGGCAGTTGGCCAGTTCAGATCGGAATGATGTCGCCGTCCGGGTTGTCGTCGAAATAGCCGGCGTAGTGGATCTGGCCGCGCACTTCCTTGCGCCGCTGCAGCTTTTCCTGGACCCGCGGCGGCAGGTCGGTGAATAGAATGATGCCTTTGGCGATCAGCAGCTCGATGATGTCCTCGATGGCACGCACGAAATCGCGGTCGAGTTCGGTCAGCTCGTTCTGCCGCCAGCGCTCGTGGATGAACTGCAGGACTTCCGGATTGTCGGCCGGCAGGGCTTCCACGGCATGATCCTGCGGCGCTTGGTGCAACTCGCAGACTTTCCCGTTGCTGTCTCGTGCGACGTAAAGCATGCTCGCTCCTCTAAATCGATGCTGAACCAAGTCTGCATCAGGCCGCTATCGTTTGCAATCGGCACCCGGCAGGCCTTGAGTCATCCCAAGCCAAGGCTTGCGCCGTGGTCAGCGCCCGCCCTGCCCCTTGCCAGCCGCAGCCTTGGCCTTGGTGCCCGGAACCACCTTGCGGTTGGCCGGCGCAGGCACTAGGCGTATTGACTGCGCCTGTCCCGGCTGGCGGCTGGCGGTAATCTCCAGCGTCGTTGCGTGCGCTGTCGGGGCCTGCTGATCGAGCCGGGCACGGATGATGCGCGCCCGCTCGGCGGCGATGCGCCGGTCGATGGCGACCGTCGTCATGCGGCGCTCCTGTAGCGTCCCGCGCATGGCCAGCAGTGCCTGCAATTCTTCCGACATGGCCAGCGAGCCAGTCGGCGTGCCCCATTTCTCGCGCGGCTCGTTGAGTGCCGCCTTGAATTGCTCCGGCTCGGCCAGTATCCGGGCGATCGCCAGGTTGTTGTTGCGCATCGCCCATTCCAGCGCACCGTCGCCCCAGTCGTTCCTCGGCGTACGGTCGGCGCCCAGATCGATCAGTTTCTGCGCCAGCGCCTGGCGCCCTTCATAGACGGCCAGCATCAGCACGCTCGAACCGTTGGTGCTCAGGGCGTTGATATTGGCGCCCTCGGCGATCAGGTAATCGACGACCGGCGTCTGGCCGGCCAACACCGCGTAGTGCAGCGGCGACCACTGGCGGGCCGGGACATTGATGCGGGCACCGCGCTCGACCAGCCAGCGCGCCGCCTCCAGATTACCGCGCCAGGCGGCCAGGGTCAGCGCCGTTTCGCCGTTGGCATTGGCTTGGTTGATGTCGGCGCCGCGCGAGATGAACAAGCGCATCAGCTCGATCTTGCCTTCCCAGGCGCCGATCATCAGCCCGGAACCGATCCGGCTGCCGAGAAAATCCGGGGGCAGGCCGGCATCGAGCCAAGCTGCGGCGCGTTCCAGATCGCCCCGTTCCATCGCATTGGCGAAGGCCGCCGGGTCCGGCAATTTCGCCTCAGCGAAAACCGCCGGCGGCGCAAGCAGCGCCAGCGCGATTATCATGGATGCCAGCCGACCGCCGGCCATTCTCCTTTTCTCTGCTTTCATCGATTGTCCATCCAGCAAACCAGCGCCCATTTTCTCATGATCCCGACCGATTACCGGCTGGCGCCGGCGCTGTTGCTCTCCCTGCTGGTCCATCTGCTGTCTTTTCTGCCTGGCCTGCTGCCGCCGCAGAGCCGCAGGCCGCCAGCGCCGCCGCCGCTGCTCGCGCAACTGCAAGCGCCGCCGTCGGCGCCCGAGGTCGTGCCGCTGGAGCTGCCCGAACCGCCGCCCGCCGCGACCCCGCCGCCAGCCAAGCCACGACCGCCAAAGCCCGCGCCGTCCCCGGCCGCCCCTGACTGGCAACGGGAAATCCGCCGCCAGTTCGGCGAACAGCAGCAACGCGGCGAGTTCTATCCCGCCGAGGCCATCGCCCGTGGCTTGCAGGGCGAAGTCTTGGTCTTGCTACTGCTGGCGCCCGACGGCAGCGTTACGGCAGCACGGGTCGAACAGGGCAGCGGCCATCGCTTGCTCGACGACGCGGCCCTGCGGGCGGTCCGGGCGCTACGCTCGCTGCCCGCCGACGCCCCGCGGGAAACCCTGATACCGGTCCGCTTCCGCCTCCGTTGAGGCCGGGTTTGCGGTCGTCAGACAGCGCCTGCGGCACGCAGCCCGGCGATGGCTGCCGGGCTGTAGCCGAGGGCGGCCAGCACTTCGTCGGTGTGCGCCCCCAGTTCCGGTCCGATCCAGCGGGTTTCTCCCGGCGTCGCCGACAGCTTAGGGACGATACCGGGCAGGCGGAACGCCTTCCCATCCGGCAGCGTCGCCGCCGGGAACATCTGCCGAGCGATAAATTGCGGATCGGCGAACATGTCGGCCACCGAATACACCCGCGACGACGGCACCTCGGCCGCCGCCAGCGTAGCCAGCACTTCGTCCTCGTCATGTCCAGCACACCAGGCGTCGATAACGGCATAGATTTCGTCGCGCCGCGCATCGCGCCCGGCGTTGTCAGCCAACGTCGGATCGTCGGCTAGGTCGGCGCGGCCGATGGCCCGCATGAAGCGCTTGAAGATCGCGTCGCCGTTAGCACCGATGGTGACATGCTTGCCGTCGCGCGTGGTGTGCGTGTTCGACGGCGTAATGCCGGGCATGATGTTGCCGCTCCTTTCGCGGACAAAACCAAAAACGTCGAACTCCGGCACCAGCGATTCCATCATCGCGAACACCGCCTCGTACAGCGCGACATCGACCACCTGGCCGGCGCCGCCGTTAACTTCTCGGTGCCGGAGCGCCATCAGCGCGCCGATGGCACCCCACAGTGCGGCAATCGAATCACCGATGGAAATCCCGGTACGCACCGGTGGCCGGTCGGCGAAACCGGTGACATAGCGCAACCCGCCCAGCGATTCGCCGACCGCGCCGAAGCCCGGCTGCTCACGATAGGGTCCGCTCTGGCCAAAACCGGAGAGACGGACCATGACTAGGCCGGGATTGTCGGCTTGCAGGCTCTCCCAGCCGAGGCCCAGCTTTTCGAGTACGCCGGGGCGGAAGTTCTCGACCAGAATGTCGGCGTCGGCGATCAGCCGACGTACGAAGGCCAAGCCGTCTGGATGTTTCAGGTTGGCCGTCACCGACTTCTTGTTCCGCGCCTGCGCGTACCACCACAGCGACGTGCCCTGATAGAGCTTGCGCCATTTGCGCAAGGGATCGCCGCCGTCCGGCGCCTCGACCTTGATCACTTCGGCACCGAATTCGGCCATGATCCGGGTGCAGAACGGACCAGCGATCAGCGTGCCGAGCTCGACCACTTTCAGGCCGGCCAGCGGTTGTTGTGTTTCAGGCATGATCCGGCTCCCAATGTTCAACCGGCAGCAGCGAACCCCACAGACGGCCGACCGTCGCCTCGACCTGGGCCGGCATGCCGCTGCTGGCCACCGTCAGCCGCCCGTGGCCGCCACCGAGCAGGCCAGCGGCAGCGAGCCGGCGTTCGAGCTGGCGCGCCACTGCCTCGCCGGTATCAAGCAGGGTGACGCCAGCCGGCAGGCGGCGGGCGATCATCTCAGCGACCCACGGATAGTGCGTGCAGCCAAGCACTACAACGTCAGCTCCGGCAGCGGCCAGCGGCGCCACGAAGGCATCGAGCAGGCATTCGATCTCCGCACTGTCTGGCCCATGCCGCTCAATCGCCTCGGCCAGGCCCGGACAAGCCTGGCCGAGGACGCGATGCTGGCTGGCATGATCGCCGACCAGACGCTGGAAACGCTGACTGCGCAGGGTTCGCGTCGTGGCCAACACGCCGATCACGCCGGAGCGCGTCAATGCGGCAGCCGGCTTGACGCCTGGTTCGAGCGCAACAACAGGCAGTGAACTGGCGGCGCGGATACTTTCCGCCGCCACCACCGTCGCCGTATTGCAGGCGATGACCAGGGCCTTGGCGCCGCGCCGGGCCAGGGCCGCGGCGATCTGCTCGCCACGCTCGCGGATGAAGCTTTCCGGCCGGTCACCGTAGGGCAGGAAGCGGGTGTCGGCGAAATAGAAGAAATCCTCGCCCGGCAAGCGCTGGCGCAAAGCGCGCAGGACTGTCAGGCCGCCGAGGCCGGAATCGAAAACAGCAATGGGATGATGATTGAGCGGGGCATCCACGGCAGGTCAGGCAGAGTGATGGGCGGCAGCCGAAAGCGCCAGGCCATCATTATCGCATTCCGCCCCGGCCGCCGGAATCGCCCCATACCGATATCCCTTTCCGCCAACACGACAAGCACAGGCTGAAACGGCGGACCGGCAGCGGGCGGAATCGGCCCTTCTGCAACCGCCGTCTACAGGCATCCCAGGGATGGCGGACGGGACGGCCACAGCCGCCATGTTCAATTTACATGCGCTCGATCATCGCGTTACCGAAACCGGAACAGGACAGCTCATCGGCACCTTCCATCAAGCGAGCAAAATCGTAGGTCACCTTCTTGTCGCCGATGGCGGCCTCCATGGCCTTGATCACTAGGTCGGCCGCCTCGCTCCAGCCAAGATGGCGCAGCATCATTTCCGCCGACAAGATCAGCGAGCCGGGATTGACCTTGTCTAGCCCAGCATATTTCGGCGCCGTGCCGTGCGTCGCCTCGAAGCAGGCGTATTTGTCCGAAATGTTGGCTCCCGGCGCGATGCCGATGCCGCCGACCTGGGCGGCCAAGGCGTCGGAAATGTAGTCACCGTTCAGGTTGGTGGTGGCGATCACGTCGTACTCGGCCGGGCGCAGCAGGATTTGCTGCAGGAAAGCATCGGCGATCGAATCCTTGATCACGATCTCGCGGCCGCTCTGCGGATTGCGCACCCGGCACCACGGCCCGTCATCGATCGGCTCGGCACCGAACTCATCCCGGGCCACCTGGTAACCGGTGTCGCGGAACAGGCCTTCGGTGAACTTCATGATGTTACCCTTGTGCACCAAGGTCACCGACTTGCGGTCGTTGTCGATGGCATAGCGGATCGCGGCACGGACCAGGCGCTGCGTGCCCTCGATCGAAATCGGCTTGATGCCAATGCCGGAGGTTTCCGGGAAACGGATCTTGCGGATGCCCATTTCCCGCTGCAGGAAGTCCACCACCTTGCGGCAGGCCTCGGTATTGGCCGCCCATTCGACACCGGCGTAGATGTCCTCAGTGTTCTCGCGGAAGATGACCATGTTGGTCAGCTCCGGATTCTTCAGCGGCGACGGCACGCCCTTGAAATAGCGCACCGGGCGGACGCACTGATAGAGGTCGAGCTCCTGGCGCAGGGCAACGTTGAGCGAGCGGATGCCGCCACCGACCGGCGTCGTCATCGGCCCCTTGATCGAGACGGAGTATTCCTTCAGGGCGTCGAAAGTTTCCTTCGGCAGCCACTCGTCGGGACCGTAGAGGCGGGTCGATTTCTCGCCAGCGTACACTTCCATCCAGTGAATCTTTTTGCGGCCGCCGTAGGCTTTGGCGACGGCTGCATCGATCACCTTGATCATGACCGGCGTGATGTCGACGCCGATACCATCGCCTTCAATGAAGGGAATGACCGGGTTGTCGGGAATCGGTTGCCCCGGAACGATCTTGGCGCCGTCAAGCGGGATCTTGATGTGGGAAGTCATCGGCAACTCCTTGCATGGTCATGAATGGGGCACACAACCGCCGGCCGCGGAGTTTTCCCGAATCGGCGGCGCAGCCGATTATGAAACAAAAGCGCCGCCGCTGTCAGTGCTCGATCAGTGCTCGAAGGCCAGCCGGCGACCCTCGGCATCGCGGTCGGCTGCTTGCTCCGGCTTGCGGAAGCGCTTGGCTAGGAGAGCCGCCGGCGTTTCCACCCAGCGGTGAAAGAGATTGGCGGCCAGCAAGCTGCCACCGAAGGCAACCAGTAGGCCAGCCGTCGCCGCCGCTGGCGAATTCCATCCCAGGCGCGCCCACAACGCACCGACCAGGACCAGGACCGGAAAGTGGATCAGGAACAGACTGAACGACATTTTGCCGATACGGGCGATCAGATTGCTCCGCGACCAATGCCGACCTAAACCCGAACGCCCGACGATGAACAGCAGCATGCCGAACACCATGGTCACGATCACCCGCCAACGCCAGGCGTACAGCATGGCGAGCAGCATCACCCCCTGGAAGACCACGAACCCGACCGTGCCATCACGCATCAGCGCCTTGTGCACGAGGATACCCATGAAGAAGAAGGGGAAGAAATACAGGGCCCAGCACTCCCCGGCCGGATCGAGGTTGAAATGGAACAGCGAGTAGAGCGAGGCTGTCCAGCCGAGCAACATGACGATGCCGTCGCCGCCCCTACCGAAGCGCTGTTGCAGAACCAGCGCGCAGGCGTAGGCGAAACCGAGCTGGAAATTGATGCAGACGAACCATAGGCCAGCCGATAGCGACTCGTAACCAAGGATGTCTTGCAAAAAGAATAGATGGGCGAGGAACTGGCCGGCCGATACCGGCTGGCCGAGCACGTCGTCGGGCACCCAGCCGCGCGCGAATCCGTAGATCGGCAGGATGGCGATGGCGACGGCCAGATAGGGCAAGCCGAGCCGGCAGTAGCGCTGGATCGCGAAACGCCCGAGTTGCGCTGTATTCCACTCCTCCCGGCTGCCGATGCCCTGGGCGGCAACATAACCGCTGACCACGAAGAATACCTGTGTCGCGCGGCCGTAGTCGGCCACCCAGTCAAGCAAGCCGCCGAGCAGCGGCGCTGCCCAGTCGTTCAGCGGCGCGTACAGGGAAAAATGGTGCCAGACGATCGTCAGCGCGGCAAAAGCGCGCAAGGCCAGGATGAAGGACGGTTGGACAGCCAAGACGATATGAAATATTTGAAAAACAATATTCTCACATGTTGATTTTTCGTTTCCGCCCACTGCCGGCAAATAAAGTTGTCGCCATGGAACGACAAAACGGAGGCCCGCAGGCCTCCGTTTCCTGGCATGCCGGCACTGCGGATGCTTAAGCGCGCATCGCCTTCAGCGCGGCGTTCAGCGTCGGACTCGGACGCATCACCGCCTTGCACTTCTCCGAATCAACCTTGTAGTAGCCGCCGATGTCGACCGGCTTGCCCTGCACCGTCTTCAGTTCGGCGACGATGGTGGCTTCGTTGGCGCTCAAGGTCTTGGCCAGCGTGGCGAAGTGAGTGGCCAATTCGGCATCCTCCTTCTGTGCCGCCAATTCCTGCGCCCAGTACATGGTCAGGTAGAACTGCGAGCCGCGGTTGTCGAGCTCGCCGGTCTTCGGCGACGGCGACTTGTTGTTGTCCAGCAGCTTGCCGGTAGCGGCATCCAGCGTCTTGGCCAGCAGCTTGGCCTTGGCGTTGTTCTCCTTGATGCCCAGTTCTTCCAGCGACACCGCCAGGGCCAGGAACTCGCCCAACGAATCCCAGCGCAGGTGGTTTTCCTGGGTCAGTTGCTGCACATGCTTGGGCGCCGAGCCGCCGGCGCCGGTTTCGTACATGCCACCGCCGTTCATCAGCGGGACGATGGACAGCATCTTGGCCGAGGTGCCCAGTTCCATAATCGGGAACAGGTCGGTCAGGTAGTCGCGCAGGATGTTGCCGGTGACCGAGATGGTATCGAGGCCGCGGGCAACCCGTTCGAGCGTGAAACGCATGGCACGGACCTGCGACATGATCTGGATGTCGAGGCCGGTAGTGTCGTGATCCTGCAGGTATTTTTTGACCTTCTTGATCAGCTCGTTCTCGTGCGGACGATACGGGTCGAGCCAGAAGACGGCCGGCATGCCGGAGTTGCGGGCACGGGTGACGGCGAGCTTGACCCAGTCGCGGATCGGTGCGTCCTTGACTTGGCACATGCGCCAGATGTCGCCGGCTTCGACATTCTGCGTCAGCAGCACTTCGCCGCTATCGATGTCGACGATGTTGGCGATGCCATCCTCGGCAATCTCGAAGGTCTTGTCGTGCGAGCCATATTCCTCGGCCTGCTGGGCCATCAGGCCGACGTTCGGCACCGTGCCCATGGTCCGCGGATCGAAGTTGCCGTGCCATTTGCAGAAGCCGATCATCTCCTGGTAAATGCGGGCGAAGGTCGATTCCGGCATGACGCACTTGCTGTCGTACTGCTTGCCGTCGGCGCCCCACATCTTGCCGCCCTGGCGGATCATGGCCGGCATCGAGGCATCGACGATCACGTCGTTCGGCGAGTGGAAGTTGGTGATGCCCTTGGCCGAATCGACCATGGCCAAGCGCGGACGGTGCTCCTGACAGGCGTGCAGGTCGCGGATGATTTCGTCGCGCTGGGATTCCGGCAACTGCTCGATCTTCTCGTACAGATCGACCATGCCGTTATTGACGTTAACGCCCAGCTCGGCAAAGGTCCTGGCGTGCTTCTCGAAGGCTTCCTTGTAGTAAATCTTGACGCAGTGGCCGAAGACGATCGGGTGCGAGACCTTCATCATCGTCGCCTTGACGTGCAGCGAGAACAGGATGCCGGCTTCGCGGCAGTCTTCCAGTTCCTTCTCGTAGAAATCGCACAGCGCTTTCTTGCTCATGAACATCGAGTCGATGATCTCGCCTTCGAGCAGCTTGACTTCCGGCTTGAGCACGGTGGACTTGCCGCCCTTGGCGATCAATTCCATGCGCACGCGACGGGCCTTGTCCAGGGTCAGCGATTTTTCGCCGTGGTAGAAGTCGCCGCCGTGCATGTGCGAGACGTGGGTCTGCGACCACTGCTTCCACTCGCCCATCGAATGCGGATGCTTCTTGGCGTAATTCTTGACGGCGCCCGGCGCGCGGCGGTCGGAGTTGCCTTCGCGCAGCACCGGATTGACGGCCGAGCCAAGACATTTGCCAAAGCGGGCCTTGAGCGCCTTCTCCTCGTCGGTGGTCGGATTCTCGGGGTAGTCGGGAATCTTGTAGCCCTTCTCCTGCAGTTCCTTGACGCAAGCCTTCAACTGGGCCACCGAGGCCGAAATGTTGGGCAATTTGATGATGTTGGTCTCGGGCAGCAGGCACTTCTTGCCCAGTTCGGCCAGCGTATTCGGCAAGCGTTGTTCTTCGCTCAGAAATTCCGGAAATTCAGCGATGACACGGGCGGAAACGGAGATGTCCGCCTTCTCGACCGTGATACCAGCCGGCCCGGTAAAGGTGCGAATAATCGGCAGAAAGGCACAAGTCGCCAGCAGCGGCGCCTCGTCGGTAAGCGTATAGATGATCCTGGACTTGTCTGCAGACATGCTTTCCTCTGGTCGTTGGTTTTCGATTAGCGGCCGACGATACGCCGACACCCTTGCGCAGTGCTTACAAAAGAACCTTGGGAGTATCCGCAAGGTGGCGCTTTCGGTCAACGGCAAATTGGCCTTGCACAGTCCGCCGCAGGCCGCCCGAAGGTAGTGCCGATGCTAGAATCCACGGCATTTCCGGGAGGCGGAACAATGAAGATTTCGGTCGGACTCTACGGTAACAATAGCCACCAGATCGCGCTCGCGCTGATCCAGGGCTTCAACAAGCACTACACCCTGTTCCGCCAGACCTGCCGGGAGGCCAAGACCCGCTTCGAGAACGCCGACTGGGCCGGCGTGCATCGCGCCGTACGCGAGCGCATCCGCTTCTATGACAACCGCGTCGCCGAGTGCGTCGAACGCCTGCGCAACGACTTCGATGCCCAGAACCTCGACGAGGCCACCTGGCAACAGGTCAAGCTGCTGTACATCGGCCTCCTGCTCAACCACAAGCAGCCAGAACTGGCCGAGACCTTCTTCAATTCGGTGACGACCAAGATCCTGCACCGGACCTACTTCCAGAACGACTTCATGTTCGTCCGCCCGAGTATCTCGACCGAGCACTTGGAAGCCGACGCAACGCCGACCTACCGCAGCTACTACGCCGATACCAGCGGCTTGCACGGAGCGATCCACCACGTCGTCAGCGATTTCGGCTGGCAACGCCCGTTCGCCGATCTCGAACGCGACGTCAGCTACGTCTACCACGCCATCCGTCACTTCATGCAAGGGATGCCGAGCCGCGAATTCAATTTCCAGATCCAGGTGCTCGGCTCGCCCTTCTACCGCAACAAAGCGGCCTATCTAATCGGCAAGGCGATCAACGGTCCGGTCGAGTACCCCTTCGCCATTCCCGTGCTGCACGACGCAACCGGCAAGCTCCATCTCGACACCATCCTGCTCGACGCTTGGCGCATCGGCCTCCTGTTCTCACTGTCGCGCGCTTACTTCATGGTCGACATGGAGGTGCCTGCCGGCTACGTGCAGTTCCTGCGCTCGATTATCCCCAACAAGCCGCGCTCCGAGTTGTACATCATGCTCGGCCTGGGCAAGCAGGGGAAGACGATGTTCATCCGCGATTTTATCTACCACCTGCACCATTCCCGGGACCGTTTCATCATGGCCCCGGGTACCCGTGGCCTGGTCATGTTGGTGTTCACGCTGCCCTCCTACCCCTACGTGTTCAAGATCATCCGCGACGTCTTCGGCAGCAGCAAGGAGATGGACCACGCCACGGTCGAGCGTAAGTTCCTGATGGTCAAGCAGGTCGACCGCGTCGGGCGGATGGCCGACACGCTGGAATTCTCCAACGTCCGTTTCCCGCTCACCCGCTTCAGCGCCGAGGTACTCGACGAACTGCGGACGCTAGCTCCCTCTCAGATGGAAATCGACGGCGAGCAGTTAATCATCCGCCACCTCTACATCGAGCGGCGGATGGAGCCGCTGAACATGCACCTCGAACGCATGGACCAGACCGGCAACCTCACCGCCCTGGAGCACGCGGTCAAGGAATACGGCAACGCCATCCGCGAGCTGGCACAGGCCAACA
Organism: Azonexus sp.; assembly: GCA_031274715.1. Classification (GTDB taxonomy): domain Bacteria; phylum Pseudomonadota; class Gammaproteobacteria; order Burkholderiales; family Rhodocyclaceae; genus Azonexus. Next base: position 34,494 of record JAISPT010000056.1, read on the forward strand.
TCTTCCCCGGCGACATGCTGTGGAAGAACTTCGGCATCACCCGCTACGGCCGCGTCGTTTTCTACGATTACGACGAAATCGAGCACATGACCGACATCAATTTCCGCACCATCCCACCGGCGCCGGATTTCGAAACGGAGATGTCGGGCGAAGTGTGGTACCCGGTGGCACGCAACGATGTCTTCCCCGAGGAATTCGCCACCTTCCTGCTCGGCTCGCCGCGCGTCCGCCAGGCCTTCCTGAAGCACCACCGCGACTTGCTCGGCCCGGCCTTCTGGCAGGCGGCTCAGGCCAAGATTCAGGCCGGCCATGTCGAGGATTTCTTCCCCTACCCCGAGGAACTGCGCTTCGTAAACAGCCGCCCCTCACCGGCCGACGAAGTGGCTATCTGAGGCACCGCCCACCCTTTTTAAAGGTAAGCAATTCATGAAGTAAATAGTTAGAAATACTGACTATTTGTGAAGTAACAATTCTCTTATCTTCGCCAGAAAATTTGAAGCGGCAATGATCCAAATTGCTGCCCGCCGGCTGGCGCACCGGCAAATTTCCATCAATATTCCAACAAGTTACTGTTTCAAGGAGAACCTCGATGCCCCTGACCCTGGCGGCTTCCCGGGAACGCGCCGACGGTGAGAACCGGACCGCGCTCGTTCCCGAGACAGCCAAGAAATTTGCCGCCCTCGGCGCGCGCCTGCGCATGGAGCAGAGCGCCGGCGTCAGCAGTCATTTTCTCGACTCCGACTATAGCGAGGTCGATTTCACCCCCGGCCTACCGGAAACCTATGCTGGCGCCGAGATTGTGCTGCGCGTGACGCCGCCGACGGCGGAAGAGATCGCCGCGCTGCCCGACGGAGCGATACTGATCGGTCTGCTCAAGCCCTACGACAGCCGCGAGCGGCTGGCGGCGCTGAATGCCAAAAAAATCACCGCCTTCGCCCTCGAACTGTTGCCGCGCATTTCGCGCGCCCAGAGCATGGACGCGCTGTCCTCGCAGGGCTCCTGCATCGGCTACCAGTGCGGCCTGATCGCCGCCGCCCGCTGTACCAAGTTCTTCCCGATGCTGACCACCGCCGCCGGCACCGTTCGCCCGGCGCGGGTGCTGGTGATCGGCGCCGGCGTCGCCGGCTTGCAGGCGATCGCCACCTGCAAGCGTCTCGGCGCCATGGTCGAGGCCTACGACGTGCGCGCCGCGGCCAAGGAACAAATCGAATCGCTCGGCGCCAAGTTCGTCGACACCGGCGTCTCGGCCGAGGGCACCGGCGGCTACGCCCGCGAACTGTCCGCCGAGGAAAAGACCGCCCAGGCCGAGAAGCTGACCAAGGCCGTCGCCGCCGCCGACGTGGTGATCGCCACCGCATCCATTCCCGGCAAGAAGGCACCGACCATCATCACCAAGGAGATGGTCGGGCGCATGAAGTACGGCGCCCTCATCGTCGACATGGCCGCGGAAACCGGCGGCAATTGCGAGTTGACGCAGCCGGGCGAGCACGTCGTCGCCAACGACGTGAACATCCACGGCCCGCTCAACCTGCCGTCGCGAATGCCGACGCACGCTTCCGAGTTGTACGCCAAGAACATCTACAACTTCCTGTCGCCGTGGATCAAGGACGGCGCACTGCAATTCGACTGGGACGACGAGATCGTCGCCGGCACCCTGCTGTGCAAGGATGGCGCGACCGTCCACGCCACCGTCAAGAACGTTTTGGGAGAAGCCTGATGGACGGCCTACTCACGCTATACATCTTTATGCTTGCCGCCTTCACCGGCTACGAGATCATCGCCAAGGTACCGGTGATCCTGCACACGCCGCTGATGTCCGGCTCCAACTTCATCCACGGCGTGGTCGTGGTCGGCGCAATGATCATCCTCGGCGTCGCCGAAACGCCGACGCAACAGGCTATCGGCTTCTTCGCCGTGGCGCTCGGCGCGGCCAACGCGGCCGGCGGCTATGTCGTCACCGAACGCATGCTGGCCATGTTCAAGAAGAAGGAGAGCGGCCAATGAACGCCCCGATCTACGTCCAGGGCGCCTGGTTTGCCGGCGCTCTGCTGTTCATTTTCGGCCTCAAGGGCATGAGCTCGCCGGCCAGCGCTCGCAAAGGCATCGTCATTGCCGGCTACGGCATGCTGCTGGCCATTGTCGCCACCTTCCTGATCCCCGGCCTGAACAATCTCGGCCTGATGATCCTAGCGCTGGCGATCGGCGGCGGCGGTGCTTGGTTCTCGGCGCAGAAGGTCAAGATGACCGACATGCCGCAAATGGTCGCCATCTACAACGGCATGGGCGGCGGCGCGGCAGCGGCCATCGCCGCCGTCGAGCTGGCCAAGGGCGACGTTCACGGCACCATGACGACGACGCTGGCAGTGCTCGGCGCGCTGATCGGTGCCGTCTCCTTCACCGGCTCCTGCGTCGCCTGGGCCAAGCTGCAAGGGGTGCTGAAAAAAGCAGTGCGATTGCCAGCACAGAACGCGATCAATGTAATCCTGGCGCTCGTTGCCGTGGCACTGGGTACCGCGGTCATCGTCATGGTGCCGGCCCGACCGGAACTGATCGGCCTATTTTTCATCGCCGCCTTGGTGCTCGGCCTGATCGTTACGCTGCCGATCGGCGGTGCCGACATGCCGGTGGTAATTTCGCTGTTCAATGCCTTCACCGGTCTGGCTGTCGGCTTCGAAGGCTACGTGCTGGGTAATCCAGCGCTGATCATCGCCGGTATCGTTGTCGGCGCCGCCGGCACACTGCTGACGCAACTGATGGCCAAGGCAATGAACCGGCCGCTGACGAACATCCTGTTCACGCCGATGGTGGCGAGCAGTAGCAGCAGCGAGGCAATCACCGGCACGATGAGGGAAGTCGGCGCCATCGACGCGGCGGCGCTGATGCGCTACGCCTCCAAGGTGCTCATCGTCCCCGGCTACGGTATGGCCGTCGCGCACGCCCAGCACAAGGTCTGGGAAATGGCCGAATTGCTGGAGGAAGCCGGCGTCGAGGTGAAGTTCGCCATCCACCCGGTGGCCGGACGCATGCCCGGGCACATGAACGTGCTGCTGGCCGAGGCCGGTGTGCCCTACGACAAGATTTTCGACCTCGAAGAGATCAACGGCGAATTCGGTCAGGCCGACGTTGCGCTGGTCATTGGCGCCAACGACGTGGTCAACCCGACGGCGCGCACCGACAAGTCGAGTCCGATCTACGGCATGCCGATCCTTGATGCCGACAAGGCGCAGAACGTCATCGTCATCAAGCGCGGCAAGGGCACCGGCTACTCCGGCGTCGAGAACGCGCTGTTCTACACCGACAACTGCCGCATGCTGTACGGCGATGCGCAGCCGATGGCCGGCGAGATCATCCAGCACCTGAAGACCATGGGCTGATTGAACGGCCAGGTCCAAAGCACAAGGCCCGCTCAAGCGGGCCTTGTGCTTATTGGATGCCTTTGCGGCGATGTCGCAGCTTCTCAGGCTTTGCCGGTACTGCCAAAACCACCCGCGCCGCGCTCGCTGTCAGCGAATTCCTCGACCACGTTGAAGCCGACCTGCAACACCGGCACCACCACCAGTTGCGCGATGCGGTCGAGCGGGTTGAGCGTGAAAGAATCATGGCCCCGGTTCCATACCGACACCATCAGTTCACCCTGGTAATCCGAATCGATCAGGCCGACCAGATTGCCGAGCACGATGCCGTGCTTGTGGCCAAGGCCGGAGCGCGGCAGGATCATCGCCGCCAGACCCGGATCAGCGAGGTGGATGGCCATGCCGGTCGGCACCAGCACCGTTTGCCCAGGCGCCAGATGCAGCGGCGCCTCGATGCAGGCGCGTAGGTCGAGACCTGCCGAGCCGGGCGTCGCATAATGCGGCGGCGATTCGCGCAGACGGCTGTCGAGAATTTTGACGTCGATACGGTGCATCAGCGGATTCCTGTCAGATTGGCGATATGTTCGATCAATTGCCGGGCCAGCGCCGCCTTGCTCGCCGGCGCCAACGGGTGCACGCCGTGGTCGTCGAACAGCACCAGGCGGTTGTCGTCGCCGCCGAAGCCGTCCTGGATCAAGTTGCCGACCACCAGCGGCACCTTCTTCTTCTGCCGCTTGGCCTGGGCATAGGCCTCCAGGTTATGGCTCTCGGCCGCGAAGCCGACGCAGAACGGCCTATTTTCCAGGGCTGCCACGCCAGCGAGGATGTCCGGATTCTCGACCAGTTCGAAGGCCGGCAGACCGCCTTCGTCTTTCTTCAACTTGTGTTCGGCGGCATGGGCCACGCGATAGTCGGCGACTGCGGCGACAGCGATGAAGATATCGCTGGCCGTGGCCCGCGCCATTACCGCCGCCTGCATGTCGAGCGCGCTGCGCACGTCGATACGCTCCACCCCGGCCGGCGTCAGCAAGGCCACCGGGCCGGATACCAGCGTCACCTCGGCGCCGGCCTGCTGAGCGGCGCGGGCCAGGGCATAGCCCATCCGTCCCGACGACAGGTTGGTGATGCCGCGTACCGGGTCGATGGCCTCGAAAGTCGGTCCGGCCGTCAGCAAGACCTTCCTGCCGGTTAACCGCTTGGGCGTAAAGAAGGCCAGCACCGCGTCGACGATTTCCTCCGGTTCCAGCATGCGCCCGGCGCCGATCTCGCCGCAAGCTTGCTCGCCACTGGCCGGACCGAGGATGCCGACGCCATCGGCCTGCAACTGGGCGACATTGCGCCGGGTCGCCGAGTTCTCCCACATCTGCCGGTTCATCGCTGGCACCACCAGTAAGGGACAGTCGCGAGCCAGCACCATGGTCGCCAGCAGATCGTCGGCCAGACCGTGTGCCATCCGTGCCAGGAAATCGGCCGAAGCCGGTGCAACGACGATCAAATCGGCCTGCCGCGACAGATCGATATGGGCCATCGCGTTGGGCATCCGGTCATCCCACTGATCGGTAAACACCGGTCGCCCGGACAGCGCCTGGAAAGTGGTCGCAGTAACGAAATGGCCGGCGCCCTCGGTCATCGCCACCTGGACTTCGGCGCCTTGCTTGACCAGCAGGCGCACCAGCTCGGCTGCCTTGTAGGCCGCGATGCCGCCGGTGACACCGAGCACGATGCGCTTCCCCTTTAACTCCATTGTCATTGCCACTAGAATGAGGACTTTCTTATTCTACTGGATAACGTCATGGCGATCAGCGACTGGCCGGCCGGCGAACGTCCCCGCGAGCGCCTGCTGGCCCACGGCCCGGCGGCCCTTTCCGATGCCGAACTGCTGGCCATCTACCTGCGCGTCGGTGTCCGCGGCAAAAGCGCGGTCGACCTGGCACGCGACGTGATCGGCCGTTTCAACGGCCGGCTCGATGCCCTGACCGAAGCCTCGCTCAAAGAACTGGCCAGTATTTCCGGTATCGGCCTGGCCAAGGCGGCCCAGCTCAAGGCCAGTTTCGAACTGGCCCGCCGCGCCCTGAACCAGGAAATGACACGGCACGACACGCTCTCCTCGCCGGGCCGGGTCCGCGACTGGCTGCGCTTGCACTTGGCCGCCCGGCCGCACGAAGTGTTCATGGCACTGTGGCTCGACGCGCAGAACCGCCTGCTGAAGGCCGAGGAACTGTTCGCCGGCACGCTAACCCAGACGGTCGTCTATCCACGCGAAGTGGTCAAGGCAGCACTCAGCCAGAATGCCGCCGCCGTGATCCTCGCCCACAACCACCCGTCCGGCATCGCCGAACCGTCAACCGCCGACGGATTGCTGACACGCAATCTCAAGGATGCCCTGGCCATCGTCGACGTCCGCCTGCTCGACCACTTCATCGTCGCCGGCAACGCTCCACCGCTTTCCTTCGCCGAACGGGGCCTGTTGTAGAGGAAGCCCTGAACAACCCCTCGCGGTTGCCGCATCCCGGCGACCCTCTCTCCTATCCTCTCTCCCACAAGTGGGAGAGAGGCAGCATTTGCCTCCCCTCGCCCGCTTGCGGGAGAGGGGCCGGGGGTGAGGGCTTGGGCGGTCTGCCGCGTTGCAAATGCTCGCCATAGCACCACTATGGCTGCGTTTTGCGCCTTGCTTCCCATCCTGAATCCGGGCGCGACAACTCACGGGGGTTATTCCAAGCTTCCTAAAACATCAGAAAACCCCTTGAAAGTATTGGGTAGTTTCGATTACACTTATCGGCTTTCCTCTATCGAATTCTGGAGCACCAATCATGGCGCGAGTCTGCCAAGTCACGGGTAAAGCCCCGATGGTTGGGAACAAGGTTTCCCACGCCAACAACAAAACGAAGCGCCGCTTCCTGCCGAACCTGCAGTACCGTCGTTTCTGGGTCGAAAGCGAGAACCGCTTCGTGCGTCTGCGCGTTTCCAACGCCGGCCTGCGTGTGATCGACAAGAACGGCATCGACACCGTGCTCGCCGACCTGCGCGCCCGTGGCGAAATCTGATTAAGGAAGGATAAAGAAAATGGCTAAAGGCGGTCGCGAAAAAATCAAGCTGGAATCCACGGCGGGCACCGGTCACTTCTACACCACCTCCAAAAACAAGCGCACGACGCCCGAGAAGCTGGAGATGATGAAGTACGACCCGAAGGCTCGTAAGCATGTCGCTTACAAGGAAGTCAAGCTGAAATAATTCGGCTACTCCAGCTTTCGACGAACCCGCCTCTCGGCGGGTTTTGTTTTTTGCGCCCCCTCGTGTTTCATTCCATTTTTAAATCAGCCGAGTACGCGAAGGCAAAGCACAGTTGGAAATGGAATCAGGCGGCGCGGCGCAGCGGCAGCGCAACATAGGCGGCAATGCCGAGGAAAATCAGCAGCGACCAATTGGCCATCGACAGGCCGAGGAAAGACCACTCGACGCTGCTGCAGAAACCGGTGGCCAGGAACAGCGACGGGAAGCGCATGCCGAGCCAGTCGACCAGGCGCTCGATCAGGTTCGGGTCGGTAAAGCTGCATTCCGGAGCCAGTTCGGGGAATCGCTGCATCCAGGTCTGGTAGGCGGCAACCCCGGCACCGAGCAGCGCCACCGCACCGATCGCTCCCAGCCACAACGGCCGCGCTACCGGCAGCAGGAAGCCGGCCAGAGCCAGCACGCCGACCACCAGGTAAAGCAGGCGCTGGAAGACGCACAGCGGACAAGGGGAAAGCCGGAGCATTCCCTGCAACGCCAGGCTGAAGGCGAGCAGGCCGAAACAGCCGAGCGCCAGGGTGGCGAACCAAGCACGAAGCGGAATGCGGGAAAAAATCATGGCGCGAGAAAGGCTTGGGGATGCGGAAAGGGCTTTCATTCTACGGCATTGCCGGCCGTACTGCGGTAGCTGGACCACCCGCCCCCGGCTGGTTAAGATATGCAGATGAGCACCCGCATCCTTCTCGTCGAAGACGACGCCCGGCTGGCCGAACTGACCGCCGAATATCTGGCCAAGAACGATTTCGAAGTGGCTATCGAGTCGCGCGGCGACAGCGCCGAGGCTCGCATCCTGGCCGAACAGCCCGATCTCGTCATCCTCGATGTGATGCTGCCGGGCAAGGATGGTTTCGAAGTCTGCCGCTCGGTGCGCCAGCAGTATCGTGGCGTGATCCTGATGCTGACCGCCCGCGACGAGGATTTCGATCAGATTCTCGGTCTCGAGATGGGCGCCGACGACTACATCGCCAAGCCGGTCCAGCCGCGCGTATTGCTAGCCCGCATCAAGGCCCTGCTACGCCGCCTGCCGGTCGCTAGCGACAGCGGCAGCGGCGATGCCGAATCGCTGGTTTTCGGCCAGTTCCGCATCAGCCAGGCGACACGCACCGCCAGCCTGGCCGATACCGGTATCGACCTGACTACGGCCGAATTCGACCTGCTCTGGCTGCTGGCCAGCCACGCCGGCAACGTACTGTCGCGCGACGACCTGCTGCAGGAATTGCGCGGCATCGGCTTCGACGGCCTGGACCGCTCGATCGACGCCCGCATCTCGCGCCTGCGCAAGAAACTCAACGACGATCCGGAAAATCCGACACGGATCAAAACCGTACGCGGCAAAGGCTACCTGTTCAGCAAACATGACTGGAACTGAAACCGGCGCAGTGAGTGCCCGGGAACGCAGCCAGGGCCTCGCCCGTTCGCTGTTCCGTGTCGCGCTGCCACGCTGGCGCGGTGGGCGCTACAGCCTGTCCAAGCTATTCTTCAATTTCTACCTGCTAGCCATGGGCTCCTTCGTCGCCATCGCCTTCACCGCCGATTTCGTGATCTCGACGGCGCAGCGCGGTATCACCGACGACTACGCCCGCCGCTTCATGCGCGGTACCATCACCCTGATCGAGGACGAGTTGTTCCGACAACCGCGCCATGCCTGGCCGAGCAAAATCGAGGAACTCGACCAAAAATTCGCCTACCGTCTGAACATCGTCGAGCGCATTACCCTCGACAAGATCCTGAAACCGCAGCAGGTGATCAAGCTCGATGCCGGCGACATTGCCATCGACCACGACGACGACATCATGTACCACCGCCTGGGCAACACCAGCAAAGTACTGGTCGTCGGACCGCTGGCCGTCAGCCGCAATCCCGAGCAAACCGACCGCCTGCCGCTCGAAGCCCGCCTGCGCCTCTTGACCTGGAGCCTGACTGGCCTGATCTTCGGTATCGCCCTGTGGTTCTGGGTGCGCCCGGTCTGGCGCGACCTCGAAGCCATCCGCCAGACCACCCGTGACCTTGGCGACGGCAATTTCGACGCCCGCTCGCCACCGGCGCGCAGCCAGTTGTTTTCCCCCCTCGCCGAAACCATGAACAGCATGGCCGAAAGGGTCCAGCAACTACTCGCAACGCACCGCGAGTTGTCCTGCGGCATTTCGCACGAACTGCGCACGCCGATCGCACGCATGCGCTTCGCACTGGAAATGCTGGCCGAAACCAATCATCGGGATGAGCGCGAGCGGCTATGGACGATGATGGAAGACGATCTCGACGAACTCGACCATCTGATCGACACCAGCCTGACCTACGCCCGCTTCGAGCGCGAAGCGCCAGCAGCCCACTTCACCAGCGTCCGTTTTGCCGACTGGCTGGTCGACCAGGTCGAATCCGTGCGCTTGCTCGGACGCCGACTCGAAGTCGAAGTCGACACCAGCCGCTTGCCGCCGCAGCTCAATGTCGACCTCGACCGCAAGGCCATGCCCTACGCCCTGCGCAACATTCTGCGCAATGCCTTCAAGTACGCGGGCCAGAAAATTCTGGTCAGCGCCGAACTCGACGGCGACCATATTCGGATTCTGGTCGACGATGACGGCATCGGCATCCCACCGGAAGAGCGCGAGCACATCTTCTCGGCCTTCACCCGCCTCGACCGCTCGCGCGATCGTGCCACCGGCGGCTACGGCCTCGGCCTGGCGATCGTCCGCCGGGTCCTCGAACTGCACGGCGGCACCGCCACCGCCGATGCCGCCCCGCTCGGCGGCGCGCGCTTTACGCTGAGCTGGAAAGCCCACCAGTAGGTCGTTTGCGGCCTCGTTACAAAGCGTCATCAAGCATCATGGCCCGTTACGCCAGCGGCACGCTTGGGCAACAGACCCGCGCGGCTGCCTTCCCTAGAATGCGATTCATGTTTCAACGATAACAATCCCACCAAAAGGAAGACAGAAAATGATCGACACGGATATCAGAGACTTCCTCGAAACAGCCCGCCTCTACTTGCTCGGCCTGATGCCGCAGCGCCAACAACCCGCACTGGCCGTCATCCCTCTGCACCGGCAACCCTGATGTCGCTGACCGACAATCTGCCGGTCAGCGAAAGCATCGGCGTATTCATCGGCGTCGCCGGCTTCGACTGGCTGACCGATGGCCATGCCGAACCGCTGAAAGCGCTGCTGGCCGGCATCTTGGCCGGTGCCGTCATCATGGCCGCCCGCGAGTGGCGGAAGAAACGGCAAAAACACTGACCCCCTATCGAAACAAACAGTTTCGATGCCTCCCTGTTCCCCCGCCCACGTGGCGGGGTTTTTTTGCCTGACCGAGAGTTCTCGCCGAACGCGAATTCATCGCCACAGTAAGCATCGGCATCGCCCGCAGCCTCAGCTCTAGCGTGACATCCTGCCCGGCCTCGGCTGTGATGAAATGCAGGGTTACCTGTTCAGCCGCCCGCTACCGACTAGGAAACTGGCCGAATTCCTGACGCAGCCTGCGAGCTTCGGCCGGTTCAATTGGCTGCGTTCGCCGGAGCCGCGGCATCGTGCAGGATGCGCACTTCGCGTTGCGGGAACGGGATCTGCACGCCGTGGGCCTTGAAGGCCCGCCAAACGGCGAAATTGATATCGGATACGACATTGCCTTTGCCAGCCTCGGGATCGGCGATCCAGAAGCCCAGTTCGAGGTTGATACTGTTGTCGGCAAACTCGGTCAGCGTCACCCGCGGCGGCGGCTTGGCCAGCACCCGTGGCTGCGTTTTGGCGGCTTCCAGCATCAGTTGCGTGACCAGATCGAGATCGCTGTCATAGGCAACGCCGATGGTCGTCGCCAAGCGCAACTGGCGATCGGAATAGGTCTGGTTCTGTACCGTGCTGCTGATCAGCGTCTCATTGGGGACGATGAACTCGGTACCGCCCGGGTGCTTGAGCACCGTGTAGCGCGTGGTGATCTGACGCACCTCGCCGGCATCGGTGCCGACCTGGATGATGTTGCCAATGTGGATCGAACGGTCGAGCAGAATGATGAAGCCGGAAACATAGTTGCTGGCGATCTTCTGCAGGCCGAAGCCGAGGCCGACGCCGAGCGCCCCGGTAAATACCGATAGCGCGGTCATGTCGATGCCGACCAGCGACAGGCTGACCATGATCGCCAACAGCGTCAGCACGGCCTTGGCGAAACGGATGCCAACGATGCGCAGACTGGAGTCGAGATCCGCCATGCGCATCAAGCGGCGTTCGATCAGGCCGGCGACCCAGAGTGCGACGACGAGGGTCAGGAACACCGTGACAACGCCGTGCAGGATCATCCACAAGTCGACACGCTGCACGCCGATAGAAAACTGCACCCCCTGCAGCGCATCGATCACATAGGGCGCGAGACCAGCGATGTAGAGCGCCAGCCAGCCCCAGACCAGGGTGGTAATGATGCGCTCCCAGGTGGTCAGCCATACAGTCTTGGGGAAAGCGTGGCGCAGCACAAAGACGACGGCGCGCACCAGAGCCAGCGTGGATAGCAGCGGCAGCGCCAGCTTGAGCAGGTTGACCTTGATGAAGGGCGTCAGCAGCGGCAACGCCAAACCGACCAGCAGCAGGCCGGAAAGCGGAAAAGCCAGGCGCGCGCTGGCTTGGCCGAAGCGGCCGGCATTCTCGACCTGGCGACGCTGCCACCAGCGAGCGAAAAGCAGGGCGAGACCGAGGCAGGTGGCCAGGGTAGCCAGTTGCCAGATGAAACCCGGCGCCTGGACATCGGCCCAGATATCCCGCAGCAGGCTCAGAGCCGGGTCGTTGTCGCGGTTCACGATCGGCGCTCGAGCACGGCGGCAAAGAAGCCGTCGGTGTGGTGACGGTGCGGCAGCAAGCGCAACATATCGTCTGCCACCGCGATGCCGTGGCGGGCCAGCACGCCGCCGGCCGGGATCAGTGTGAAATCGGGATGGGCGGCGAGGAAGGCTGCAACGATGGCCTCATTCTCCTCGCGTAACAGGCTGCAGGTGGCGTAAACGACACGCCCGCCGGGCCGCGCCAGCTTGGCCGCGGCGGCCAGGATGGCTGCCTGTTTCTGTGTCAGCTCGGCCACCGAGGCTTCGCTCTGCCGCCACTTCAGGTCGGGATTGCGGCGCAAGGTGCCGAGGCCGGAACAGGGCGCATCGACCAGCACGCGGTCGGCCTTGCCGGCCAGGCGCTTGATCTTCGTATCGCGCTCATGCTCGATGCGCACCGGATGGACGTTGGACAGCCCGGAGCGGGCCAGGCGCGGCTTCAAGTTAGCCAGCCGCTTGGCGGAAACGTCGAAGGCGTAGAGGCGGCCAGTATTGCGCATCAAGGCGCCAAGCAACAGCGTTTTGCCGCCGGCGCCGGCACAGAAATCGACGACCATCTCGCCGCGCTTGGGATCGAGCAGGTAGCCAAGCAACTGGCTGCCTTCGTCCTGCACCTCGAAAGCACCTTCGAGAAACAGCGGATGCTTGGCCAGCGCCGGCTTGTCGCGCAGGCGCACGGCCAGCGGCGAGAGGAGACCCGGCTGTGCGGCGATGCCGTCGGCGGCGAAGCGGGTCAGCACCGTGTCGCGATCCATCTTCATGCTATTCACCCGCAGGTCGAGCGGTGCCGGCTGGTTCAGCGCCGCCGCCAACGCCGTCACTTCATCGGCGCCGAACTGCTCGGCCAGCCGGGCATACAGCCAGTCTGGCAGATCGCAGCGCACGGCCGGCGGCATTCCGCTCTCATCCATGCCCTTGGCCGCCGCCAGCCACTCCGCCTCACCAACCTTGAGCACCGGCGCCAACTCGCGCTGCCCCCAGCCGCGCGTCACCGCCAGCGCCACCAGCAGCCGCTTGCGGTCAGAGAGCCTGCCGGCGCAACGCGCCTCCAGGCTGCGCCCGCGGCGCAACACGGCGAACACCGTCTCGGCGACGAAGGCGCGGTCGGCGTGACCCAACTCGCGGTGGGCGCGAAAATAGCGCGAGACGACGGCATCGGCGGGATGATCGAAGCTCAGCAACTGGCCGAGCACGGCTTCGGCATGGGCGAACAGGGCGGGTGTGAAACGCGCTTTCATCAGAATTCCAGATCGGTGGCGACTTGCTCGAAACTGTCGCCTTTCTTGTCGGTAAAACGGATTTTAACCGGCAAGCGGCCATGATCGAGCGCAATCCAGATTTCCGTCGTGCTGTCGGTCATCGCCCGCAAGCGCAGGGTGCGAAAGCGGCCGGCCGGCACCTCAATCTCTTCCTCGCCCAAAGCGTCGATCTGCTGCCGCTCGTACCAACGGGCGGTGGCGACGCTCAGTCCTACTCCTTCGGCCAGTTCTCCGAGATAGGCGAGCTGGTAGTTGAGCGACAGAATGTCTTGGGCGCCGGGCGTCAGCCGGTGCGTACTGCCGTCGCGCAGCAGGTGTAACTGACCGGTCGCCCAGTCGAAGTCGGCGCCCTCCTCAGCCTCGTGACCGTCACGGCGGCTGCGGAAACTTTCCGGTTGTAGACCGCCGGCGACCAGCCGGCCGCGGCTCTCCAACACCACCCGCACCGGCCGGAAGAAGGCGGCCAGACCACTGGTCTCGCTGACTCCGCGCAGCAGGTAACTGCCGTCCTCGGCGAATTCCCAGTGATGCTCGGCACGGCCGACCTGTAGACCGAGCGATTCCTTGATGATGGCGAAGCGGATGGTGCCGCTGGCCGGCAGCGCCAGCGCGGGCGGCCCCGGTTCCGACAGCAGCAACGGCGGAGCGGCTTCGTCGATGTCGGCAGCAGCAGCCTCGGCTTCCGGTTCCGCCGTTTCGGCAGGGACCGGCGGCTCGGCCACGACCGCCGGGACAGCAACGGGGGTCGGTGCCGGGCGCAGCTTGGGTGGCAACGGTTTTGGTTTTGGTTTTGGCACCGGCACAGCCGGTGGCGCCACGGCCGGTGGCGGCGCTGGTGGTGGCCGCAATTCGGCTTGCAGCACCACCGTCTCCGGTTCATCGCCGAACAATTCGAAGTCGATCCCGAACAGCGCCGCGCCGTGGATCAGCAGCGATCCGGCCAGGGCGGCAAGCAGGACGACCGGCATCGCCGCTTAGTCGCCCCCGGGGGCGATCAGCACCGCCGTGCCGTCGCCTGCACTAGCCACGCGTACGCGCCCATCAAGCAGTTGCAAGCGGCCTTCGGCGAACCAGCGCACGGCCTGCGGATAAATCACATGCTCCTGGGCCAACACGCGGGCGGCCAGGGTTTCCTCGCTGTCCGTGTCGAGCACCGGCACCGCAGCCTGGAGGATGATCGGGCCGTGATCGAGCGCCGGTGTGACGAAATGTACGGTGCAGCCATGCACCCGCACGCCTTCTTCCAGCGCCCGCTGATGGGTGTGCAGACCGGGGAAAGCCGGCAGCAGCGAGGGGTGGATGTTGAGCAGCCGGCCCTCGTAGTGGCGGACAAAATCCTCGCCAAGGATGCGCATGAAGCCGGCCAGCACCACCAGGTCCGGGGCGTACCGGTCGATGCATTCGGCCAGCGCGGCGTCGAAGGCGGCGCGGCCGGCGAAGGTCTTGTGGTCGAGCGCTTCGCTGGCGATGCCGGCACGCGCCGCGGTTTCCAGGCCGCGGGCGTCGGGGCGGTTGCTGATGACGGCGACGATGGCAACCGGCAGCTTGCCGGCGTCGCGGGCGGCAATCAGCGCTTCCATGTTGCTGCCGCGGCCAGAAATCAGGATAACGACACGTTTCATTTCAATAAACCCACCGGTAAGAAGATGCCGCCAATCACCGATTGGGTCACCCGGGACAGGGTGCGACCGTTGCGGTCGGCGACGATCTTGGCCATGAAATCGAGCAGGCCAGTCAGACGACCGAATTCGCGCTCGAAGGAAAGATTGCGCTTGGCCGGATCAAGCTCGTTGGAAAGCAGGAATAACTCGCCGCTGGCCAGCCGGTCGTTGCCCAGTTTCCAGATGGCGACTTCCATGTTGCGGGCGCTGTTGTACAGCTTTGTCTCGTTCAACTCGTCGAACAGGTAAAACTCCTGCTTGTTGTCGAAGGCCGCGTCGACCATGGTCAGCAAGCCGTACACCAGGGCCGCGACACGGTCGCCAGAATAAGCTTCGGTGAAAGCCAGCGCTGCCGCCTGGCCCTCGCGCCGGCCACCGAATTCCGGCCAGGAGCCCGTCTCGCGGTGGCGCAAGCGGTCAACCGCCGCCTCGCGGCTGGCCTGGCCGCCTCTACGCCATTCCTTGGGATTGCGCTTATACAACTTGTCGGCGATCAGCAGCAGACCGTCGACAACCTCGGCGCGATTGGCGTCGGCAATGCGGTCGATCTCGGTCTTGGCCAGGTACTTGACGTCGACCTTGGTCCCGGTTCGTCCCTGGCGGTCCATCTCGGTGGCGCAGCCGGCCAGAAGGAGGGTGCACAACAGAGGCAGCCCCCAGGCGCGCATCAGGTGCCCCGGCTCTTCAGGTAACCAATGCCGGCCGGTATGAGCGAAACGATGATGATGCCGACGATGATCAGCGACAGGTTGGCCTTGACCCAGGGCAGGTTGCCCAGCCAGTAGCCGGCCAGGCACAGCGAGACGATCCAGCCGACGGCACCGGCCAGGTTGAAGAACTGGAACTTGCCGTAGGACATCGCCCCGATACCGGCAACAAATGGCGCGAAGGTGCGGAACAGCGGGAGGAAGCGCGAGATCACCAGCGTCTTGCCGCCGTGCTTCTCGTAGAAGGCATGGGTCTTGACCAGTGCCTCCTTGTTGAAGAAGCGCGAGTTCTCCCAGTGGAAGACTTTTGGCCCAAGATAGCGGCCGATATGGTAGTTGAGCGTGTTGCCGAGCGCCGCCGCCACCAGCAGCACGACGATCAGCGTGGTGATGTCCATGCCGCCCTCGCCCAGCGCCGCCAGGGCACCGGCGACGAAGAGCAGCGAATCGCCGGGCAGGAAGGGGGTGACGACGAAGCCGGTCTCGGCAAAGATGATGACGAACAGGATGGCGTAGATCCACAGTCCGTACTGCTGAACCAGCAAGGCCAGGTGTGTGTCGAGGTGAAGAACGATGTCGATGAATTGGCTCAGGAGTTCCATGGGATGACCGGGATGATGGGCGAGGGCGCATTATAATCCGCGCATGCCGACCATCGCCCGCCTCCCCGACCTCCTGATCAGCCAGATTGCCGCCGGCGAGGTGGTTGAAAGACCGGCCTCGGTCCTCAAGGAATTGCTCGAAAACAGCCTCGATGCCGGCAGCCGGGTAATCCAGGTGCATCTTGAGGAAGGCGGAGTCAAGCTGATCCGCGTTACCGACGACGGTTGTGGTATCGCCAAGGAGCAACTGGCGCTGGCCCTGACCCGCCACGCTACTTCGAAGATCACCAGCCTCGACGACCTCGAACGCGTCGGCACCCTCGGCTTTCGCGGCGAGGCGCTGGCCTCGGTGGCCTCAGTGGCGCGGTTGACGCTGAGCAGTCGCGAGCGCGGCACGAGTCATGCTTGGAAATTAAAGGGCGAGTCGGTGGCTGGCGGGGCCGAACCGGAACCGGCGGCGCTGATGGCCGGCACTGTGGTCGAGATGCGCGACCTGTACTTCAACACCCCGGCCCGACGCAAATTCCTCAAGGCCGAGGGCACCGAGTTCGCCCACTGCGCCGATACCGTCAAGCGCTTGGCACTGACCCGCCCCGACGTTGCCTTCAGCCTGACCCACAACGGCCGCAACCTATTCCAACTGGCCCCGGCCGACCGGTCCCGGCGCATCGCCGACATCCTCGGCGAGGACTTCCTCGCCGCCGCCCGCACCGTCGACGCCACTGCCGGCCCGCTGGCTATCGCCGGCTTCGCCATCGACCCGACTCGCGCCAGCGACGCCAAGGACGGCCAGTATGTTTTCGTCAATGGCCGCTTCGTGCGCGACAAGGTAATCGGCCACGCGTTGCGCGAAGCCTACCGGGACGTGCTGCACGGCAGCCGCCAGCCGGCCGTTTGCCTGTTCGTCGAGATTGATCCGACATTGGTCGACGTCAATGTCCACCCGGCCAAGACCGAAGTCCGCTTCCGTGACGCGCGGGCCGTGCACCAGTTTGTATTCCACGCCGTGCAGCGCACGCTGGCAACGCCGATCGAGCGTCCAATCAACCCTGGCGGCTTCGCCGCATCGCCGGAGGCCCCCCCCCGCACCTGGACCGCGCCCGCCAACGATACGCCCGCGGCGCGTCGCGACACCGGCCGTCCTGCCGCCCACCCGCCGCCGCTACGCCAGCAGGGCACGCTCGGCATTGCCGACCCGGCAGCCACCGCCTATCTGGCCTTCGCCCAGGCAGCGCACAGCCCGGCTGCCGACATCACCCCGCCATTCCCGACCGCCAGTAGCAGCGAGGCACCACTGCTCGGCTACGCGCTGGCGCAACTGCACGGCATCTACATCCTGGCCCAGAACGCCCGCGGCTTGGTGCTGGTCGACATGCACGCGGCGCACGAGCGCATCCTCTACGAAAAGCTGAAAGCGGCCTTCGACAGCCGCCAAGTCACCACCCAGGCGCTGCTGATCCCGGCCGTATTCGCGGCTGACTCGCTCGACATCGCGACGGTCGAGGAGCATACCGCGGCGCTGGCTGAACTCGGCTTCCAGATCGCCCCGCTCGGCCCCAAGCAGCTTGGCGTGCGTAGCGTACCGGCGCTGCTCCAGGGCGGCGATCCGGCGGCGCTGGCACGCGCGCTGCTCGGCGAACTGCGCGAGCACGGTCTGAGCCAGCTGCTCACCGCCCGGCGCAACGAGCTGCTGGCGACCATGGCCTGCCACGGCGCGGTGCGTGCTCGACGTCAGCTGTCGCTGCCGGAAATGAACGCACTGCTGCGGCAGATGGAAGAAACCGAGCGCGCCGGCCAATGCAACCACGGCCGTCCGACCTGGAGCGAACTGTCGCTGGAGCAACTCGACAAGCTATTCCTGCGCGGCCAGTAAGCTTCTTCTTTTTTATGACAACCTGCACGGAAATATCGGGGTTTTCAGGAAATCCTCAAATTATTCATAAGGAGTAGAAACATGAAAAAATGGTTGTTTCTTGTCGTCGCGCTGCTGATCGTCGGCGCGGCCGTCTTCTTCCTGTCCGGCAATCCGCTCGGTCATCTGGTAAAGATGGCCATCGAAGAATTTGGCCCGAAGATGACCCAGGCCGAAGTCAGCGTCGGTGCGATCGCCATTTCCGCCACCGATGGCGAAGGCTCGATTTCCAACCTGAAACTCGGCAACCCCAAGGGCTTCAAGTCAAACCATGCGCTGAAGGCGGACAAGATCGCACTCGCCCTGGAGCCATCCAGCCTGACGAAGGACGTCGTGGTGATCCGCAAGATTGCACTGGACAGCCCGCACATCATCTATGAAAAGAACAGCAACGGCGTCACCAACTTCGACGCCATCCAGCGCAACATCGAGCAATATCTCGGCACATCCGGGGGAAAAAACAAAGACAGCAGCGAAAAAAGCGGCGACACGAAAAAGATGATTATCGAGTCTTTCAGCGTCCGCAATGCGAAGGTCAGTTATAGCGGCCTGATGGATGTTGATATCAATCTGCCCGATATCGAACTACGCGACATCGGCAAAAAAACCGGCGGCGTCGATGCCGCCAACCTGGCTAAGGCCATCATCTCCGAACTGAACGCACGCACCATGCAAGCGGCCGCCAAATCCGTGACCAACAGCGTCGGAGCAGCGACAGACAGTGCAAAGAAGGCGATCAAGGGGTTCATCGGGAAGTAATGTCGCTCAATTGCGCTTAGGGAGACACGATGCGCTTCGTCCGCCGCTTCCTCAACCGCCTGGAAAACCAACCCGAGCAACACGACACGGTGGTCGTCGTCGACGTGCTGCGCTCTTTCACCACGGCGGCGGTGGCGCTGGCGCGCGGCGCCCGGGCCGTCCATCTGGTCGCCGGTGCCACCGCCGCCGCTACACTGCGCCGCTCGCTGCCGCGTTGCCTGGCGGTCGGCGCCATCGCCGGCGGTGACCCGCTGCCCGGTTTCGACTGCGGCAATTCGCCGGCGCAACTGTTGACCTATCAACTGAACGGCCGCGACGTAGTGCTGTGCACCACCGCCAGCGTCCGCGGCCTGCAGCGCTTTCGCCATGCCCGCGTCCTGTATGCCGCCAGCCTCGTCTGCGCCCGGGCGACAGCAGAGGCCATCCGCGCTACCGGCGCCGACGAAGTCTGCTTCGTAATCACCGGCGAATGGGTGGATCGCGATGGTGACGAGGACATCGCCTGCGCCGACTACATCGAGGCCCTGCTGCGCGGCGAATCGCCCACCGCCGAGGATTTCACCCGGCGCGTGCGCGCCTCCGACTTTGGCCGCCGTTTCGGCAGCGCCACCTACCCCCACCTGGCGGCCGGCGACCTGCAAGTGGCCAGCGGCGTCGACCGCTACGCCTTCGCCATGCCGGTGCAGCGCCAAGGCGAGCAGTTGGTCATCGGAGGCTGAACGGGGCTATTGCTGTTGGGCCTGCAGGCGGGCGAGGCAGGGAATACTGATGTGCCTGCCATCCACCTGGATCAATCCGAGATCGCTGAGCTCGTGCAGGATGCGCGAGAAATGCTCCTGCGTCAGATTGAGGCGGGAAGCAATCACGCCCTTGGTCACCGTCAGTTCGATCACCACCTTATCCCGCCCTTGCTCGGACTCGGGAATTTCGTGCAGCAGGTAGCCGATGATGCGCTCCTTGCCGGACAGCAACGAATAGCCCTCGACGTCGAGCATCAACTGGTGCGCGCGCATCGCCAGACCAGCTAGCATCTTGCGCCCGAATTCGTGGTCCTGATCCAGTTCGGCGAAGATCGCCGATTTCGGCACATGCAGCAGCAACGAGTCGCTTAGGGCCTGAGTTGAGACGATATAGGGCTTGTCGAGGAACATGATCGCCTCGCCGAAAGTCTGCCCCTGTCCGATCACCTCGACCACTTTCTCGATTCCCTGCGGCGAAGTGAAGGACAGCTTGATCTGTCCATACACCACGATGTGAAAACCGTTGCAGGGGTCGCCGCGGTGGAAGAGCGTCTCGCCCTTCTTGCAGCGTATCTCCCGCGTCACTTTGGCGATGGTCGCGATGTGCTCCGGCTCCAGGCCGCTGAACAGCGCAATGCGACTCAAATGGGTTTCGATGTTGATCGGGCCATGGTCTCGCACACATCCTCCTTGGGGGCTGGCTAAAGGGCAAGTCGTCACAACTCGTTTCATCCAATATATATTTTTGATTTTAATCAAATATAACAGAAGAATGCGCCGACGCTTGTGCAGTACGCCACAAATGGCTGCACAAATGAAATCAATGGATTGGCGTTCGTAGCAAGGCGTGAAACGCAGTGATACCGGGGGATATCGCGAACATTTGCCAGGCCGCCGTCGATGCGAAGACGCGATTTCTTGTGCAGTATTTGCACTATCTGCGGAGCACCACACTAATGTCCCGCTGGCTGGCCGGTTGCCGCCGCCGGGGACGATTCGACCGGCGTGTTAACATTCGCCGCCATGATGCTCCCGCCGCTGCCCCCTGCCATCCTGCTGATGGGCCCAACCGCCTCGGGCAAGACCGCCGTGGCCATGGCCCTGGCCGAGCGTTTCCCCGTCGAATTAGTCAGCGTCGATTCGGCCCAGGTGTTCCGCGATATGGACATCGGTACCGCCAAGCCGGATCGCGCGACCTTGGCCCGCGTACCACACCGGCTGATCGACCTGATCAGCCCGGAGGAAAGCTACTCGGCGGCGCGTTTTCGCGCCGACGCATTGGCGGCGATGGCCGCCATCACGGCGGCCGGCAAGATACCGCTGCTGGTCGGCGGCACCATGCTTTATTTTCGCGCCCTGCTGCACGGCCTGGCCGAACTGCCGCAGGCCGACGCCGCGCTACGCGCCGAAATCGATGCCGAGGCGGCCCGCCTCGGCTGGCCGGCCATGCACGCCCGCCTCGCCGCGCTCGACCCGGCCACCGCGGCACGGCTACAGCCGACCGACAGCCAGCGCCTGCAACGGGCACTGGAAATCTGCCGGCTCAGCGGCCGGCCGATGTCCGAACTCCTGGCCGCCAGCGAACGCCAACCGCCGCCCTACGAATTGCTCAGCCTCGCCCTGCTCCCTTCCGAGCGCGCCGTGCTGCACACGCGCATCGCCCGCCGCTTCGACGAAATGCTGCTGGCCGGCCTCGACGACGAACTGTGCCGGCTGCGGGGAAAATACGCCCTGAACCCGGACCTGCCGTCGATGCGCTGCGTTGGCTACCGCCAGATGTGGGCCGCCCAGGACGGCCTGATGTCGTACCCCGAAATGCGCGAACGTGGCATTTACGCCACCCGCCAGTTGGCCAAGCGGCAAATCACCTGGCTCGGCAATTCGTTCGCCGCTGAGCCTTTCGACTGCCTGGCACCCGATCTGACGGACGCCGTCAGCCGGCGCGTCAACAGCTTTCTCGCCGCCGCAACCAGAGCTCGTAGGGCGCAATAGGCAAAGCGCATTGCGCCATCCCGCCGGAATCGACCGCTCGAACGATCGGCGCAATGCGCGCCCTGCGATCTTGTACAAGAAACCGCATAGAGCGCAAGGAACACAAAGATGCGGATATTTTTCTTTGCGCTCTGTGCGTTCTTTGCGGTTTCACGGATCAATCGGCGCAATGCGCTGCGCTTATTGCGCCCTACGCCCCTTGCGCCGCTTCGCTGGCCTCTGCCTCGCCGCCTGGCGCCTTGCGCGCGGCGAGCAGGGTGTACACCGTCGGCACCACGAACAGCGTGAAGAAGGTACCGAGCATCAGCCCACCGACGATGACCCAGCCGATCTGCTGGCGCGACTCGGCGCCGGCGCCGGCGGCCAGCGCCAGCGGCACGGCGCCGAGGACCATGGCCCCGGTGGTCATCAGGATCGGCCGCAGGCGTAGCGTCGCCGACTCGATGACCGCCTCCTTCAGCGTCCGGCCCTGTTCCTGCAATTGATTGGCGAACTCGACGATGAGGATGCCGTGCTTGGTGATCAGGCCGACTAGCGTCACCAGGCCGATCTGGCTATAGACGTTGAGCGTGCCGCCGGTCAGCCACAGGGCGAGCAGCGCGCCGGCCATCGACAGCGGCACCGTCAACATGATGATGAAAGGATCTCGGAAGCTTTCGAACTGGGCGGCCAGCACCAGGTAGATGAAGGCCAGCGCCAGCATGAAGGTAACCGCCAGCGACGATGCCGACTGGCGGAATTCGCGCGACTGGCCGTTGTAGTCGACGGAATAGCCGGGTTTCAGCAGGCCGGCCGCGACGCCGTCCATGTAGCTGAGGGCCTCGCCCAAGGTGTAGCCCGGCGCCAGATTGGCGGTGATGGCCACGGCACGGCGCTGGGCGAAATGGTTCAGCTCGCGCGGGGCGACCGTTTCTTCGAGGTCGAGCAAATTGTCGAGGGCGATCATGCTGCCATCGCGGCCACGCACGTAGATATCGCGGATGTCGTCGGGATTGCTGCGACCGACGTCGGCGACCTGGACCATCACGTCATACTGTTCGCCGTCGCGCTTGAAGCGGGTGACCTGGCGGCCGCCGAGCAAGGTCTCCAGGGTTCGCCCGATGGTTTCGACCGGCACGCCGACGTCGGCCGCCTTGTCGCGGCGGACCACCACCGACAGCTCCGGCTTGTTCAGCTTGAGATCGGTGTCGAGGTTGATCAACCCCGGGTTCTTGCGTAATTCGGCAAGGAACTGATTGGTCACCTGGTCGAGTTCCTCGTAGGAGGCGGTAGTGACAATGATGAAATTGACTGGCCGGTCGCGCGGACTCTGACCGAGCGACGGCGGCGCATTCGGGAAGGCCAGCACGCCGGGAATGGCGGCGAATTTCGGCTGTAATTCCTTGACGATGGCGAGCGAGCTGCGCTGGCGATCCTTCCAGTCGAGCAGGCCGATGTTGGCGCTGCCCTGGCTGACCACCGGGTTGCCGGAAACGACGAAATAACGCTCGACTTCCGGTATCTGGCGGACGATGTCCTCCAACTGGCGAGCGTATTTCTCGGTGTAGTCGAGCGTTGCCCCGTCCGGCCCCATCAGGGTACCGAAGATCACGCCGCGATCCTCCAGCGGCGCCAGTTCCGACTTCAGCGCCTGTAGCAACAGGCCGCAGGAAGCGGCGACCAGCGCGAAGGCCAGCATGATCGCCCAGCGCTGGTTGAGGGTCGCCGTCAGCACGCGGCGATAGCCGTTGTTCAGCCAGTCGAGGAAGCTTTCGACGGCGAGGAAGGCCCGGCCGTGCTTTTCTTCGTGTCGCAGAAGCAGCGAGCACATCATCGGCGACAGGGTCAGGGCGACGAAACCGGAAACCAGCACGGCGCCGGCCAGGGTCAGCGCGAACTCGATGAACAATTTGCCGGTGCGCCCGGTCATGAACGCCACCGGGGCGTAGACGGCGGCCAGCGTCAGCGTCATCGCCACCACCGCGAAGCCGATTTCCCGGGAGCCCAGCAGGGCCGCCTGGACGCGTGGCATGCCCGCTTCGATGTGACGGAAGATATTTTCCAGCATCACGATGGCATCGTCGACGACGAGGCCGATGGCCAGCACCAGCGCCAGCAGCGTCAACGTGTTGATCGAGAAGCCGAGCACGAACATGATGGCGAAGGTGCCGACCAGCGAGACCGGGATGGTGACCAGCGGAATGAGCGTCGCCCGCAGGTTGCGCAGGAAGAAGAAGATGATCGCCAGCACCAGCACGATGGCTTCGCCGATGGTCGCGAACACCGAGCGGATCGAGCGGTCGATGAAAATCGAGGAATCGTAGGAAATATCGACGCGCATGCCTTCCGGCAACTGGTCGATCAGCCCCGGCAATTCGGCGCGCAGGGCCTGCGACAGTTCGAGCGGGTTGGCCGTCGCCTGTTTGATGATGCCCATACCGACTGCCGAGCGGCCCTTGAAGCGGGCCGAGTTGCGCTCGGCCAACGGTCCGATCTCGACCCGGCCGAGATCGCCGATGGTCACCGGGTAGCCGCTGGCCGTCTTGACCACGATGGCGGCGAATTCGCCCGGCGTCTTGAGATCGGTGCTGGCGACCACGGAAAACTCGCGCTGCCGGCTTTCGATGCGGCCAGCCGGCACTTCGACGTTCTGCCGGCGCAAGGCATCCTCGACATCGGCCGGCGTCAGTTGGTAGGCTGCCAGGCGCTGCTTGTCGAGCCAGATGCGCATGGCGAATTTGCGCTCGCCAAAGAGGCGTACGTCGGCCGCACCCGGCAGCGTCTGCAGGCGCGGCTTGACGATGCGGTTGGCGACGTCGGTAACTTCCAGCGCCGAATGCTTGTCGGACGAGAAAGCCAGCCAGATGACCGGATTGGCGTCGGCTTCGACCTTGGCGATGACCGGCTCGTCGATTTCGTCGGGCAGGCGCTTGCGCACCCGCGAGACGCGGTCGCGAACGTCAGCGGCGGCCGCGTCCGGGTCGCGTTCGAGCTTGAAGCGAACCGAAATCTGGCTGCTTTCGGAGCGCGAGATCGAGGTCAGAACTTCGATCCCCTCAATGCCGGCCAGCGAATCCTCAAGCGGCTTGGTCACCTGCGACTCGATGATCTCGGCCGAGGCACCGAGATAGGTGGTGGTGACCGTGACCACCGGCTCGTCGATCTTCGGATACTCGCGCACCGACAGGCGACCATACGAAACCAGGCCGAGCAGCATGACCACCAGCGACAGCACGGTAGCGAACACCGGCCGGCGGATGCAGATTTCGGAAATTTTCATGGGCTGTTGGCGGAGGTGGCCGGCGTACCCTCGCCGATTTCACCGACAGCGCGCACCGGCACGCCGTCGCGTAGCCTGAGTTGGCCGGCGGTAACCACGACGTCGCCGGCCGCCAGGCCCTCGACGACTTCCACCTGGGCCGCCCGGCGCACGCCGAGGCGCACCGGCACCCATTGCGCCTTGCCGTCGACAACGCGGAAGACGGCCGGCTGGCCACCGGGAATGATGGCCTGTTCAGGCACCATCAGCGCCGCCTGGCGGTCGCCCAGCAATACCCGCAGACGTATGAACATACCCGGACGCAGCTTGCCGCTCTGGTTGTCGAGCCGGGCGCGGGCCGACAGCGAACGGCCAGCCTGATCGACCAGGGGATCGACAGCCTCCAGCCGCGCCCGGAAACGCTCACCGGGCAGCGCGTCGCTGGTCGCCTCCAGTTCCATGCCCTGGCGCAGGCGGCTGACGTAACTTTCCGGCAGGCGAAAATCGGCGCGCAGCGTAGCAATATCCTCGATATTGACTAGGTCCTGCCCTTGCTGCACATAATCGCCGATGCTTACGTTGCGCAGGCCGACGACACCATCAAACGGCGCCCGGATGCGCATCTGCGCCACCTTCGCTTCGGTCAGGCGGACCGCCGCTTCCTGGATTTTCAGCGTCGCCTGCGAGCTGTCGAGTGCTTGCGGACTGAGGAATTTCTTCTCCAGCAGTTCCTGGTTGCGCCGGTGGCTGCTCTCGGCCAGCGCCAGATTGGCCCGGGCCTGTTGCAGTTCGGCTTCCTGGATCGCCGCGTCGAGGCTGATCAGTACCGTTCCCTTGGCCACTACCGCGCCGTCGCGGAAATTGATCGCTGCCACGCGGCCGGCCGTTTCCGGCCGCAGCATGACTGACTCAGCGGATTTCAGCGTGCCGACGGCCTGCGCGTCGTCGGCGAAATCGACTGCCTTGACCATCGCTACCTCGACCGCCTGCGCCGAGCTCTCAGCCGCCGCGCTGGCCGGCACCTTGGCTGGCGGCCGGTTGGCGGTATAGGCGAAATAACCGGCACCGACCAAGCCAAGCAGGGCCAGGGCGACGACTCCGGAACGGGGAATTTTCTTCATCAGCTAAACCAGCGAAAGGACACAGCGCGGCATCCGGCCAAAGTATTGATTGTAACGAAGTAGACAAACCCGGCCCAAGCCACCTACCGGTCTTCTACAACCGCCATTGAATCGGTATCCGGCGCTTCGGCCAGGCAATCGGCGCAGTCCGGCTCAATGGCGAAGGCGGCCCGGCAGTCGGCCTCGTCGGTACCCGCCCAGTCGGCCGGCAAGCCGATCAAGCGGACCACGACAACGCCGGCACGGACCATGCCGAGGTGTTCGGCGACGCCGCGGGTAACGTCAATAATCCGCCGCCGGTGCTTGGCGTGCATGCGGTCGTTGATCCTGACCACAGCGCAGCGGCCGGTGTCCGGGCGCAACGCGGCGACCAGGGAACCGAGGGAAAAGCGGTTGCTGGCGGCAGTGAAACGGCGAGGATCGAAGCGCTCGCCACTGGCGGTGCACCGCCCGACAAAACCGAAACCGTAGAAACTGGCCAGCCCATGCAGACCGGGCAAATCGGCATCGAGCACAGCGGCCGTACCGAAAACGGCCTTCGATGGGAGAGGATATGCTAGCTTAACCACCGCCGGGCCGGCCGGCACCGCAAGATCGTCGGCCGCTCCGGCAAATGGCCCGAGCAGCAACAACAGGCCGCCGAGGACGACGGCCCGCAAGCGGCGATCAGACCACCAGGGTCTGCGGCTCGTCACCCTGGCGCGCCCGGATTCGGCCGATGCGATAGACGCTTTCGCCCTGGGCCTTGAGTTCGGCCATCGCCGCCTCGGCATCGGCGGCGGCGACGACAATCGCCAAGCCGATGCCGCAGTTGAAGACACGGTGCATTTCGTTCTCGGCGACTTGGCCTTCGGCCTGCAGCCAGTCGAACAGCCTGGGCCGCGGCCAGGCAGCCTTTTGCAGCTCGGCCACGGTGTTTTCCGGCAGCACGCGCGGCACGTTTTCCAACAGGCCGCCGCCGGTAATGTGGGCCATGCCCTTGATCGCGACTTTTTCCATCGTCGCCAGCACCGGCTTGACGTAGATGCGGGTCGGCGCCATCACCACGTCGGCCAGGGTCCGCTCGCCATCAAACTTGGCATTCAGGTCCGGCTGCGAACGCTCGATGATCTTGCGCACCAGCGAGTAACCGTTGGAATGGGCGCCGGACGAAGCCAGGCCGAGCACCACGTCGCCCGGAGCGATGGACTTGCCGTCGATGGCCTTGGATTTCTCGACGACGCCGACCGCGAAACCGGCCAAGTCGTATTCGCCGGCCGGGTACATGCCCGGCATCTCGGCCGTTTCGCCGCCGATCAGCGCGCAGCCGGCCAGTTCACAGCCCTTGGCGATGCCGCCAACGACCGCCGCGGCGGTATCGACATCGAGCTTGCCGCAAGCGAAGTAGTCGAGGAAAAACAGCGACTCGGCACCGAGCACCAGAATGTCGTTGACGCTCATCGCCACCAGGTCCTGACCAACGGTGTCGTGGCGGTTCAGATCGAAGGCCAGCTTGAGCTTGGTGCCAACGCCGTCGGTCCCGGATACCAGCACCGGCTCCTTGTAGCGCTTGGGCACTTCGAACAGCGCACCGAAGCCACCGATGCCGCCGAGCACGCCGTCGCGCAGCGTCTTTTTGGCGAGCGGCTTGATGCGGTCGACCAGGGCATCACCGGCAGCGATATCGACACCGGCATCGCGGTAGGAGAGAGAAGATTTCTGGGTCATGTTGGGCCAAGCTAGGCAACTGAAAAAAGTAGATTTTACCCGAAACCGGATCACCCACGCGCCGGCCGGACGCGGCGGCGGGTAATCAGTCATTGCACCGGCGCAGGGCGCAATAAGGGGCGCCTGTACAAGAAACCGCAAAGAACGCAAAGATGACGATATTTTTCTTTGCGCTCTATGCGTTCTTTGCGGTTTCATAGCTTGCTTTATCATGGCCGGCATCATGAAAATCCTGATCGTCGACGACGAGCCGGCCATCGCCGACACGCTGGCCTACGCGCTGCGAGGCGAAGGCTTCGTCAGTGCGCACTGCGCCCTCGGCGGCGAAGCGCTCGACCGGCTGGCGCCGGCGCGAGCCGAGGACTTCGCGCTGGTTGTGCTCGACGTCGGCCTGCCAGACATGAGCGGCTTCGACGTCTGCCGGCAACTGCGCCGCCACTCGGACATTCCGGTGCTGTTCCTGACCGCCCGCGCCGACGAGGTCGACCGTATCGTCGGGCTGGAACTGGGCGGCGACGATTACGTTGCCAAGCCGTTCAGTCCGCGCGAGGTGGTGTCGCGCATCCGCGCCATCCTGCGTCGCCTGCGCCCGGATACCCGGCAGCCCGCCGTGACCGACAACCCACCAGCCACCGGTACTCGCTTCGTCGTCGACCGCGCCGGCCTGCGCATCGCTTTCCATGGCCGCTGGCTCGACCTGACCCGCTACGAATACCTGCTGCTGGCGCTGCTGCTCGAACGGCCGGGGCGCATCCTGTCGCGCCCGCAGATCATGGAGACGGTCTGGCAGGACGGCGGCGAAAGCCTGGAGCGCACCGTCGACACGCACATCAAGACCTTGCGCGGCAAGCTGCGCGCGGTGCGTGACGAGGAAGTCATCCATACCCATCGCGGCCTCGGCTACAGCCTGTCCGGATGAGTGCCCGATGAACATCTCCATCCGCCTGTTCTTCGGTTATTTCCTGATCGTCGGACTGGCCGCCTGGTTCGTGCTCAATACCTTCGTCAAGGAAAGCGAGCCGGGCATCCGCCAGGCGACCGAGGAAACCCTGGTCGATACCGCCCAGGTCCTGGCCGAGATGGCGGCGGCCGACCTAGCCGCCGGCCGGATCGAGCACGGGCCGTTTGCCGAAGCCGTGCGCGAAGCACTGCGCCGCCGGCCACGGGCCGAGATTTCCGGCGTCGTCAAGGCCAGCGTCGATCTGCGCGTCTATGTCACCGACGCGCGCGGCATCGTCGTTTACGACTCGAAGCATGCCGCCCTCGGCGAGGATTTCTCGCAATGGCGCGATATCTCCCGCGTCCTGCGCGGCGAGTACGGCGCCCGGCAGACGCGCGAGGATCCGTACGATCCGAGTACCTCGGTGATGCACGTGGCGGCACCCATCGTTTACCTCGGCGAGCGGATCGGCGTACTGTCGCTGGCCAAACCGATGACCTCCCTGTTTCCCTACATCGAACGCGCCGCTGATCGCGTCAAGGCTTCCGGGTGGATTCTGCTGGCTGCCACAGCCGCCATCGGCCTGTTGTTCACGGCCTGGCTGAGCTGGTCGATCCACCGCCTGCATGATT
>JAISPT010000032.1 GCA_031274715.1 Azonexus sp.
CCAATGAAAGACCTCCTGCCCGGCCCAGCCGGTGGGCCGGGGATCGGCATAGGCGCCACTCAGATCGGCGCGACGGCGGGTGTAATCGACATCGCTGCTGGCCCAGACGCCGGTGACCAAGCGATCGTCGAGCGAGAAGACATTGAGATGCTCTTCATCGATCTTGTGGCCGGGTGGGTAATAGGTCAGCGCCCGATAGGCTTCACTTTCCGTTTCCTGCCAGGCGCCGGCCTGGTCGGCGAGGACCAGCTGGTGCTTGCCGTCCGCATGCTCGAACCACCAGGCGATACCCCATTCCTCACAGAGACGGGCGAAGAAAGCGTAGTCGGTCTCGTTGTACTGGACCTGGTAATCGCGTACCGGATAAGCGCCGGCATCGAGACGCTGATCGACGGGGAAAGGGTAATCGGCCAGTAACTGATCGAGCAGTTGGACGACGGACATATCCTGGAAGATCTTGCAATCGCGGGTCAGCGTGGCGAGCCATAACCAGGGACGCAAGGTCAGGCCATAGACATGGTGTCGTCCCTCTTCACGCAGGTAACGGGCTTCGCTGACCAGGGCGGAGATTTGGCGCACGCCGGCGCCGCGATTGGCCTCGGTGTCGCCCGTGGCGCCGGGGGTGTAGTGGCCTTGGCCTTCGAGTTGGATGGACAGCGTGATTTCACGGCCGACGCGTTCCGACAGGTCGAGGTCGGCCCCCGGGCCGGACACCTCACCCACGGCTTCCGGGGTCTTGAGTTCGAGGACATACGCGAACAGCTCGCAGACGCTTTCCCGACCCCGCAAGCGCACCGGAGTCAGCGACGAATCGCCCGACTCGGACGGCAGCGCCGGACCACTGACCGTTAGGGTGCGCGAAGCAGAGGAAAGGGATGTGCTTGGCATCAGCGGGACTCCGAGGGACGGGCATGTCGTATGGGAATCGCATTGTATGACGTTTGTCGGCGTCTTGGAGCGCTTCCGGCGGGGCGCCGCATTGTTTCAGCTTGGTCGCCCGAGTAGACATCATGCAACCTGCCGTCAAGAGAGACGGACTTCAAACCTGAGACGCTACCGGAACTCTAGCTTTTCAGCGCCAAGGCGCGCTCGTAGAGCGCATTTTTCGCTGCCCCGGTGATTGCCGCCGCCAGTTTCGCCGCCTGCTTGACCGGCAGCCCATCGGCCAGCAGCAGCTTGAGCACCCGCTCGCCTTCGCCGCTGTCAGCCCCGGCCGGCGCACCGGAGACGAGCAGCACGAACTCGCCGCGCTGGCGGTTAGGATCGGCTTGCAGCCAGCCTAGCGCTTCACCCAGCGGGCCGCTGTGGATGCTCTCGAACAGCTTGGTCAATTCGCGGGCGATGACCAGGGTGCGCTCGCCGAGTACGGCAGCCAGGTCAGCAACGGTTTCCAGTACGCGGTGCGGTGCCTCGTAAAAAACCAGGGCACAGGGCTGGGCCCGCAATTCCTCAATGGCCTGTCGGCGCTGCCCGGCCTTGGCCGGCAGGAAGCCGTAGAACAGGAAGTGCTCGTCAAGCAACCCGGACGCCGACAGGGCGGTGACTGCCGCACACGGACCGGGCAGCGGCACAACCCGACCGCCGGCTGCTCGCACAGCGGCAACGACGCGGGCTCCAGGATCGGAAATACCCGGCGTACCGGCATCTGAAATCAGCGCCACCGACTCGCCGGCCTGCAGCCGCTCGACGATGCGTGCCGCCGCCGCCTGCTCGTTGTGGCGGTGCGCCGGCAGGGTGCGCGCCGATGAGCCGAGCTGCTTGAGCAGCGGCGCGCTGTGCCGAGTGTCCTCGGCGGCAACCCACGGCACCCGACGCAGGATTTCCTCGGCGCGACGGGTCAGGTCGGCCAGATTCCCGAGCGGCGTCGGGACGACATACAATGCGGCACATTCTTCTGTCATTCGACGGCACATGCGGGCAAAAACCGACGATACCACCACGACGCGCGGCCGCGAAGCCGAGGCCGCCGCTGCCCGCCATCTGGAGCGCCATGGCTTACGCGTGGTGGCGCGCAATTTCCGCATCCGCGGCGGCGAGATCGACCTGATCTGCCGCGACGGCGCAACGCTGGTCTTCGTCGAGGTGCGCCTACGCCGGAACGGCGATTTTGGCGACGCCGCCGCCAGCATCACTACCGCCAAGCGCCGGCGCATCGTGCTCGCCGCCCGCCACTACCTGGCTGGGCAGTCGGCGGGCGACTGCCGCTTCGACTGCGTGCTGTTCGACGGCGAACGCCTGGAATGGCTGCGCGATGCGTTTGCTGCCGACACCTAGAGCGGTTTTGATTCAGGTGCGTACATTTGTAGGTTGGTGGTGAGCGTAGCGAACCCCAACGTGCTGTGAAACCGCAAAGAACGCACAGAGTGCAAAGAAAAACATCCGCATCTTTGTGTTCCTTACGTTCTTTGCGGTTTCTTGTACAGGCGACCCTTTTTCGGTGTTAGGACAACCCCTTTTCGCCACCTTTTCGGTTTGGCTGTTGGGCTTCGCTTCGCTCACTCCAACCTACGATCCGTACAGAATCGAACCGAAACCGCTCTAGCCGGCTGCCGTGGCTATCCTGAATCCGTGGCGGCGGGTTCGCTACGAGGTCTTCGCCGAGCGGTGATGTAGAATGGCCGGCTTGCATCTCCGTTAGCCAGACCATGGATTTGATTGCCCGCGTCGCCCAGCATTTCGCAGATAGCGTCCAAACCAAACAACAGGCGGTCGAGGCACTTTCGCCGCCGATCGCCGCCGCCATCGAGACCCTCACCGCCTGTCTGGTGAATGGCGGCAAGATTCTCGCCTGCGGCAATGGCGGCTCGGCCGCCGACGCCCAGCATTTCGCCGCCGAGTTGATCGGCCGCTTCGAGGCCGAACGTCAGGAACTAGCGGCCATCGCGCTGACTACCGACACCTCGATCCTGACCGCGGTGGCCAACGACTATGCGTTCAACCAAGTGTTTTCCCGTCAGGTGCGCGGACTCGGCCATGCCGGCGATGTGCTGCTGGCCATCTCGACCTCTGGCAACTCGGCCAACGTTATCGAGGCGATCAAGGCAGCGCACGAGCACGACATGCACGTCGTCGCCCTGACCGGCCGCGACGGCGGCCAGATCGGCGAGATGCTGCACAACGATGACATTCATCTGTGCGTGCCGGCCGAACGGACGGCGCGCATCCAGGAAACCCATCTGCTGATCATCCATTGCCTGTGCGATGGCATCGACGCACTACTTTTGGGAGTTGAATAATGCACAAGACTAAGCTCGTCCTCGCCACCGCTGCTCTGCTCGCGTTTCTGCCGGTGCTCCAAGGCTGTTTACCGGCTGTCGTCACCGGTACCGCGGTCGGCGTCATGGCGGTCCACGACCGGCGCTCGGCCGGCACCCAGGCCGACGACGAGGCGCTCGAATGGAAAGTGCGGGGGCGCCTGCCTGAGCAGTACAAGGAGCAGTCCAACGTCAGCGTCACCGTCTACAACAAGCGCCTGCTGCTGACCGGCGAAGTCCCCAGCGCCGAGGCCAAGGCGGCGACCGAGGCCGCCGCACGCACCGTCGACGGCCTGCGCGAGGTGTTCAACGAACTTGGCATCGGCCCGCTCTCCAAGCTCGGCAGCCGCAGCAACGACAGCTACATCACCTCCAAGGTCAAAGCCCGCCTGGTCGATTCGAACCAGCTCTCGGCCAATCATGTCAAGGTCGTCACCGAGCGTGGCATCACCTTCCTGCTGGGTATCGTCAACGAGCGCGAGGCCAAGGCCGCGGTAACCGTCGCCCGCACCACGGCCGGTGTGCTGAAGGTGGTCAACCTGATGGAGATCATCGACGAGGCCGAGACGCGACGCATTGACGACCAACTCCTCGGCACCCGCAACTCGCCGCCGGCGTCGGAGCCGGCCGAAAACCGCTGATCTTCCGCCACGGCGTCCCATCCGGCGGCGCTGCAGCCCGCGTAAACCGACCGATCCACCATGACCTACGCCCCGCCGACCTTCGAAGCCAAGATCTGCTCGCCCGAACAACTCGCCGTCCGCGCCGCCGCGCTGTCCCGGCCACTGGTGTTCACCAACGGCTGCTTCGACATCCTGCATCGCGGCCACGTCACCTATCTGGCGCAAGCTGCCGCGCTCGGCGTGGCAATGGTGGTAGCACTGAACAGCGACGCCTCGGTCCGCCGCCAAGGCAAAGGTGACGACCGCCCGGTCAATACGCTGGACGACCGTTTGGCGGTGATGGCCGCCCTCGCTTGCGTATCGCTGGTCACTTGGTTCGACGAAGACACGCCGCTACAACGCATTCTCGATTGCCAACCGGAGATTCTGGTCAAGGGCGGCGACTGGCCCGTCGAGCGCATCGTCGGCGCGCCAGAAGTGCGCGGCTGGGGCGGCAGCGTGCACTCGATCCCGTTCATTCACCAGAAATCGACGACGGCGCTGCTGGAAAAAATCCGTCGCCTGTAGGTCTGCCGGCGCTAGCAAAGTGCAATTGATCTGCCCGTTTGCACCGTCACAATACTGTCATCTAGTTTTCACAGAATGAGTGGATTTCGCCGCCGTTGAGGCTGGCAGTAAGGAAATTCGCATGGCGGCACTACACAACATCAATCTAATCTCTCTGCTCGATACGCTGCTGAGTTTGACTGCTGCCTTCGTACTCGGCGGATTGATCGGTTTCGAACGGCAATACCGGCAACGCACGGCCGGGTTGCGCACCAATGTTCTGGTGGCGGTCGGGGCGGCCGTGTTCGTCGATGCGGCGAACCTGTTGACCGGCAGTGAAGGCGCGGTGCGCGCCATTGCCTATGTGGTTTCGGGTATCGGTTTTCTGGGTGCCGGGGTCATCATGCGTGAAGAAGGCAATGTGCGCGGCATCAATACCGCCGCCACGCTCTGGGGATCGGCGGCGGTAGGGGCGGCGGCGGGAGCTGATCTGATTCTCGAAGCGACGCTCGCCACATTGTTCGTGCTCGCGGCGAACACGCTGCTACGCCCGATCGTCAACACCATCAACCGCAAGCCGCTCGATATGGAATCGGTCGAGGTAACGAACACGGTCTACGTGATTGCCGAGCGCATGCACCAGAAGAAAGTCATGGCCTTGCTCGGAGAAGAACTGGAGCGCAGCGACTACCCAACACGCGATCTCGACATCCATGCCTTTGGAGAGGATGAGGTCGAAATCGAGGCAACCTTGGTCGCGACATCGGTCGACGGGGATGAACTGGATGCGCTGGTCAGCCGACTAGCGGCCTTGCCCGCAGTCAAGCAGGCGTTCTGGAGCCCAAGCACGACAGAGTAAAGAAGCACAGGTGTTGCGCGCCGAATTAGGCTTGTATCTACGGCCTTCGGCCGCCACTTACCGCAAACATTGGCAGATATCCAGGAAGGGCCTGCATGAACCAGACAAGCATCTTTTGGCCCGTTATGGCCTTGGTCGGCTGGACGCTGGCTGTGCTACTGCTTATTCCCTACCAGCGATTCAAGGCAGTGTTTGCCGGCCAGGTCACAGCGGGCGATTTCAAACACGGCGAATCCTCCAATGTCCCGTTGGTCGTCAGTATTCCCAACCGGACCTTCATGGATCTGCTGGAGGTTCCAGTCCTTTTCTACGTCGTGTGCCTCGTCTCCTACGTCACGCAGAACATTACTTCCGGGACAATCATGCTGGGCTGGACCTATTTCGGCTTCAGAGTGGCGCACAGCCTTGTGTATCTCACCTACAACCATGCCGTTCATCGCTTCCTGGCCTTCGCGGCAAGCAACGTGGTGTTGGTCATCATGTGGGCAGGTTTGCTGCTAGCTCTCGCCAAATGAACCAAGCTCTCGTTACGCAACCGCCTTCTACCCCCGCCGACTTTCGTCGTTAGAGCGGCGGCGCAGCCGTCCGCCTTGAACGCAAGCTTAGGTCGCAAGCTCGATGTCTGGAAGATTGGCAAGCACTTGGTCATAGCTGCCGTAGCGTTCCAGAACTTCTACTACAAGCTGCAATGGTTCGGCCCAAATTTCCGGCAGGTTTCGTTCTTGCGGCTCCCTGATTGGGAAGGCCAGAGACTCCTTGGGAGGATGAAACTGCGCATCCACGCCGGGCTTGTTTCCTCTTGCGTCAACGCGGTGCCAACCGAAGTCTTTGAGATAGACGGCATTCAGGCCGTGAAGGCAATAAGGTGCGCCACTGCCACTTACCGACAGGCGCTGATAGCAGAGCCCGGCAGGAATACCATTGGCTCTCAGCAGTGCAGCAAGCAAATGGCTTTTTGCATAGCAATAACCCGTCTTGTACTGCAAGACATCCGAGGCTTTGCAAGTCACTGGGTTGAGCTTGAAATCGGAGCTATGGCGAATTTCGTCCCTGACGAACTCGAAGCACGTCCGTACAAGACTGATTTCGGAATCTGCGCGAATCGCTAGCTGACGAGCAAAATGTCCGACTTCCGGCGAATCGAAATCAATGTACTTGCTGGCGGAAAGATAGCGTTGCATGCGGCCTAACGATGAACGATCCGCCGCGCCAGCAGCCCCCCGTACCTCAACCGCCGAGCGCCGCCTTGAGCGACTGCACTTCTTCCTGCGACTCGTCGATGATCTTGGCCAGGGTTTGGGCATCGAACAGGGTGTCGAGCACGGATGTATCGACAGTACCGTCGAGTTGCGGATCGCGCCAGCCGAAGCCACCGCGGTTGGCGATTTTGTTGGCGACATAGAGCACGTCGGAGAGCGTGGCGATGGCGCTGATCGTCCGGTCGTTTTCATGTTCCTGCACAGCGACCAGCACCTGCTCCGGCGAGCCGAGGGCCGACAGCAGGGCGTGGCCGATGTTGTCGTGCCAGCCAACCAGCAGCCCGTGCAACTCGACTTTGTCGGCGGCTAGTTCGGGGAGGTTGGCGGCACGCGACAGCAGGTAGAAAACGCCAAGGTCATGGACCAGGCCGGCGAACATGGCCTCGTCGCCGTTGACCTTGGCCTGTCTCCTGGCCAGCACCCGGCACAGCGCGGCGACGTATGAAGTGTGCTCCCACAGCCGCTGGCAAATGTCCTCGAAAGGTTTCATCTGCTTCGATCGGAGCATTTGTTCCATGGCCACGGCGAAGGACACCGTGCGCACCGCCTCCATGCCGACGCGAACGATAGCGTTCTTGACATCGGCGACTTCCCGGCCCGAGGGGTTGAGCGCTACCGAGTTAGCCATGCGGATGATCTTGGTGCTCATCAGCGGCTCGGCGCCGACCACCTTGGCCAGTTGCTCGATGTTCAGGTTGGGGTCCTTGAGCGCGGCACGGACCTGGAAGGTGATGTTGAGAAAGGTCGGGAAGGTGATTTCTTTGCCCGAGAGATCGCGGGCAATGTCTTCGAGAACCTTGAAAGTGAAAGAGTTGGCCATGATCCGCTTCTGTTCGTGAACGACGAGGGGTGGGGAATCCCGCCACCCTAGCAAGACGCCGGGCGGCATGGGGCCTGGGTCAGAACGGGATGTCGTCTCCCAGATCGTCGAAGGAAGGCTTTGGCTTGTTCTTCGGCGGTGCCGGCGCGTAATCGCTCGGCTCGTCGTAGCCGCCGCCACCCGAAGCCGGCGCGCCCATGCCCTGACGACCGCCGAGCATCTGCATTTCGTTGGCTTCGATTTCGGTGGTGTAGCGGTCCTGACCGTCCTTGTCCTGCCACTTGCGAGTCTTGATGCGGCCCTCGATATACACCGAGGAGCCCTTCTTCAAATACTGGCCGGCGATTTCCGCCAGCTTGCGGTAGAAGACCACGCGGTGCCACTCGGTGATCTCGCGCTTATCGCCGCTGCTCTTGTCCTTCCAACTCTCCGTCGTCGCCAGGCGGATATTGCAGACGGCATCGCCGCTGGCCGTATAGCGGGTTTCCGGGTCGGCGCCCAGATTGCCGACGAGAATCACCTTGTTGATTGATGCCATGCCTGTCTCCCTCGTTTTGGTGCACGCGCCGAGCGGTCCGACGCGTCTAAATGCAAAGCATGCATTGTAATTGCCGCGACGACCCGCCGCCAGCATTGCTCCGACCCAACGTCCCGAACTGGTTCAAGCGGCCCGATCGTCGCGCCAGGCGAGCAGCGGATAGATAATCACGACGGCTGCGGTAACGCCGATGGCAAAGACCAGAGCAAACAGCAACCAATCGACCGGGCCGCCGGCGCCGACAAAGCCGGCAGCCGAAATTTCGACCAGAACCACCAGCGCCAGTACACCGCCGAGCAAACCGATGCGCCTGGCCCGGCGCAGACGGCCGGCAACCAAGCCGCGATCGCGGACGATGCAGCGCAGGAAAGCGAACAGGCCAGCGACTGTAATCGGCAGCAACAGCCACTGCCACGGCCCGAGCATTTCACGGAAGACGGCGAGCAGAACCAGGGGATCAAATTCCTTCATCGGAGGCTCCTAGGCACGACCACGCAGCATGCTGATATAAGTGGGTTTCAGGAGCGTGGTTTTGATCAGCCAAGTGATCCATAGCTCCTCGAGCGGCGCGATGAGACCGGGGAAGGACGGGCACAGGTTATCCCGATAATCGAACTCGACCAGCATCGCCCGGCCGTAACGGGTGATCATCGGACAGGAGGTATAGCCGTCGTAGGCCGCCGACGACTCCCGGCCAGCCAGGGCGGCCAGCAAGTGGTCGACGACGACCGGCACCTGCCACTTGACGCTGGCTGCTGTCTTGCCCTTCGGCACGCCAGCCACATCGCCAACGGCGAAGATGTTGGCGAAGCGCTGGTGGCGCAGACTGTGCTTATCCACTTCGAGCCAACCTTCCTTGGCCCAGGCCCCCTCGCGCCAGGGTAAAGGACTGTTGCGCACGGCATCCGGCGCACGCATCGGCGGAACCACGTTGATGAAGTCGTAGCCGACTTCTTGCTGCCCCTCCGGCGTGTTGAACACGGCCAGACGGCGGCCGGGATCGATCGCTGCGAGTTGGTGCTGGTAACGGGTCTCGATGCCGCGCTCCTCGAACAGCATGCGTACCTTCTCATGCACGATGGGCACGGAAAACAACACCTTGTTGTTGGCGTGATAGATGATTTCCGCTTTGCCGCGGGTACCGCGACGGCGCAGGTAGTCGTCGGCGAGAAAGGTGTATTTCAGCGGAGCACCGGCGCATTTCATTTCGCTGCCCGGGCGCAGAAAAATACCGACACCACCCCGCTCGGCGAAACCCGACAACGCCCGCCAAGTGGCCTCGGCCTTGGCCGGGCTGTGATAGATGCTGCCCAGGCCGTCGCGGCCGATCAGCTCGGTATCCATGCCGGCAATCGCCGCGTAATCGAGTTGCAGGCCGGTGGCGACGATCAGGAAATCGTAGGGATGGACATGACCGTCGGCGGTAACGACCTTGCTGCCCTCGGGATCGAATTCGGCGATCATTTCCTCGACCAGCTCAACGCCATCCGGCAGATATTCCCGCGTCGTCGACACAACGTAGGCGGTGGGCTTGATGCCGGCCGCCACCAGCGTGAAGCCGGGCTGGTAGAAATGCGGGCGGCGGGCGTCGATCAGCGTGATCCGCGCGCCGTCGAGGCGGGCAGCCAGGTGTGCCGCGACGGCCAGGCCGGCCGCCCCGGCACCGGCGATGACGATGCGCGCCGGCGACTTCAGCTTTTCTGCCGCCGCTGCTTGGCTCGGCGACAAAATCAGCCCCGCGGCACCAGCAACGCCCAAACCCAGAAAAGCGCGCCGCCCGCGGCCAGTCATACCGGCCCCAGCGGCCATCGCTCGCCGTGCGTTCTTCCCCATGTGACACCTCTTTCTCGGATCGGCGCCTAGCCAACCCGAGTATTAGAAAATTACATTATTTCAATGTGTTAGCAGCAAAATAGATTGATTGTACCGTGGCAGCATCGGTTACGGCTTTTCGCGCCATCGCCGCGCACCCTTTGTTGCCGCACCAATCAACGCACCCTGTCCGGCCACCGTGCTCCGGCTGGTGGATAATGACGCCGATCACCGCCGGACCGCGATCTCGCCGAGAGGAAGGAAGTACGCCGATGAAACTGACCGCTCCCATCGCCGCCCTGTGCCTGCTGGCCTGCGCCGGCCCAGCCCCGGCTGCCGGTCCGCAGCTTGGCCGCAATCTGGCCGCTACTTGCGCCACCTGCCACGGCACCAACGGCCGGGCCGTGGTCGACGGCGGCATCGCCAGCCTCGCCGGTGTAGACAGGGAACGCTTGCTGCAGAAACTGGCCGCTTTCCGCAGCGGCGAAAAATCGGCGACGATCATGCAGCAGATCGCCAAGGGCTTCACCGACGACCAACTCGATCTGATCGCCACCCACTTCGCCGGGCAAAAATAGGGAGGCCGTGATGGCAAACACACGACGCGATTTTCTCAGGGTCGGCGCCGCCACCGGCCTGCTCGCCGCCCTCGCTGGCTGCGCCAGTGGTGGTGGTAGCAAGGCCAATGGTCACGTAGTGGTGGTCGGCGGCGGCTACGGCGGCGCCACGGCCGCCAAGTACCTGCGCCTGTGGAGCGAGGGCGGTGTCCAGGTGACGCTGATCGAACGCAAGCCCACACTCGTTTCCTGTCCCGTCTCCAACCGGGTGATCGGCGGTCAAAAGACGCTGGCCGACATCACGCTCGGCTACGCTCAGTTGCAAAGCCACTGGGGCGTGCAGTTGCTGCAGGACGAGGCCGTCGCCGTCGATACCGCGGCACGCACGGTTCGGCTAGCCACCGGCGGTGTCGTCCGCTACGACCGCCTGGTGCTGTCACCAGGCATCGACTTCCTGTTCGATCGGCTGCCCGGATTAGCTGCGCCAGCCGTCCAGGACAAGATCCTGCACGCCTGGCAGGCTGGGCCGCAGACCGTCGCCCTGCGCCGGCAACTGGAAGCCATGCGCGACGGTGGCACTTACATCATCGCCATTCCCCGCGCGCCCTACCGCTGCCCGCCCGCTCCTTACGAACGTGCCTGCCTGGCGGCCAACTATTTCAAGCAGGCCAAACCGCGCTCGAAGGTAGTGATCCTCGACGCCAACGACGACGTACAAGCGAAGAAAGACCTGTTCACCAAGGCCTGGAGCGAGTTGTACCCAGGCATAATCGAGTACCGCGCCAACAGCGAGGTCAGGGACGTCCACGCCGCCAGCAACACCGCCGTGCTCGCTTCCGGCCGGCTCAAGGCCGATGTGCTGAATGTGATTCCGCAGCAACGCGCCGGGCAGATCGCCAGACAGGCCGGTCTCAAGCTGGTCAATCAGCGCTGGGTGGATGTCGACTGGCTGACGATGGAGTCAAGCAGCGCACCGGGTGTGCATGTGCTCGGCGATGCCGTCTTCCCGGCCCCGACCATGATCAAGTCCGGGCACATGGCCAACCAGCAGGCCAAGCTGGCCGCCGCGGCGATCCTCAACCTGCTCGCCGGCCAACCGCCAAACCCCGAGCCGGTGCTGATCAACGCCTGCTACAGCTTCGTCGATGACCGCCAGGCCATCCATGTTACGTCGGTGTACCGCTACAACCCGGCGACCAAGGTAATCCAACCGGTCAAGGGCGCCGGTGGCGTCTCGGCCGCCCACAGCGAGGAGGAAGGACGGATCGCCGAGGCCTGGGCGAAAAACATCTGGGCCGACATGCTGACCTGAGGCACTGCCCGCTGCCGGCCCACCTCCGGGGACGGGATTCAGACGCGGAAGCGGGCGACTTCCTGGCCGATGGTCTCGGCCAACTGGCGCAGGCTGACCGCGGTATCGGCGTTGGCTCTGGCGGCGGCATTGTTCTCCTCGGCCATCTGGGCGATGCGCTCGACGTCTTGGGCAATCTCGGTGCTGGCCGCGGTCTGCTCACCCAGGGCACCGGAAATTTCCGCGACGGCCTGAGCCACCCGCCGCGACTGCTCCTGAACCTGCGCGATCACGGTACCGGCCTGCTCGGCCTGCTCGACACCGGCGGCCACCCGGTCGACGCCGCGCTTCATGCCGCCGACCGCCACCTCGGTACCGCTCTGGATGGCGCCGATCATATCGGCGATTTCCTGCGTGGACTTGGCGGTTCGTTCGGCCAACTTGCGCACTTCGTCGGCGACGACGGCGAAGCCGCGTCCGCTTTCGCCGGCACGTGCCGCTTCGATGGCGGCATTGAGCGCCAGCAGGTTGGTCTGTTCGGCGATCTCGCGGATGGTGCCGACAATGGCTGTAATCGCCTCCGATTGCCGGCCCAAGGCCTCGACCGAGTCGGCGGTCCGGTTCACCGTCTCGGCGATCTCACGGATGTCGCCGACCATGCCGCCAACGATGCGCCCGCCCTCGGCGGCAACGGCATCGGATTGGCGCGAGCTGTCCTGGGCCTCCCGGGCGTTGAGCGAAATGTGATCGACACCGACGGTCATCTGCTCCACCGCCGCCGCCATACTCGATGCCGAGTCGCTCTGAGAACCGGCACTGAGCGAAATCTGCCGGCTCGATGTGGCCAGTTGCTCGGCTGCCGAGCGCAGGGTCAGCACCTCGCTCTGGATGCGCCCGAGCATCGTCCGCAACGCCACCGCCATCTCGTTGAAAGCACGGCCGGCGGCATGCAGTTCGTCGTCGCCCTCGGTGTGGAACTCGACGGTCAGGTCGCCGTCGGCCAAGCTGTGGGCGCCACGCGAAAAGACATCGACACTGGCGATCACCGAATAATAGGTACCGATGCCGAGATAGCCGACCAAGCCCATGATCAGCACCGACAACCCCAGGTGGAAGGCCAGGCTCTGCTGGGCTGCCGCCTTGCGTACCGCCAATTGCTGCTCGAACTGGGGAATCAGCGTCTCGAACATCATCTTGTAGCCAAGATCGATGACCTGCGTAGTCAACGCGAAATAGTCCTGCGGCGCCGTGGAAAAGCGCTCGCTGAGAATGTCGTCGCGGACCAGTGCGAAGATTTTCTCGGCACCGTTGGAAAACTCCTGGCTCGGTCCCGCCAGCGCACCCTTCAGGTTCGGTGAGAAGCGCATGACCTTGGCTAGGTTGTTGTTCTGCGCCCGCAAGGTGCTGGACATCTGGGAGATCAGCGCCGACAGGTCGATGCGCATTTGCGGCGACAACTCCTTGCTGGTCAGCACGCCGGTGCCGCGCGCG
The DNA here is from genome assembly GCA_031274715.1 of Azonexus sp. GTDB lineage: Bacteria > Pseudomonadota > Gammaproteobacteria > Burkholderiales > Rhodocyclaceae > Azonexus. The sequence continues at coordinate 13,051 of JAISPT010000032.1, forward strand.
CGGACGATGCCGAGCGGCTCGAGCATGGCCGGCATCTTGATGACCACGGTATCCATGAAATAGTAGGTATCCTCGGTCGAATCGAGGGTCAGCTGCGTCGCGTCGGCGACATCGACCATCAACACCAGCGCTCGGGCAATCATTTCAGTGTGCCGCTTGAGATTGTCCGCCGGCGCCCAACTCAAGCCATCGCGGCGAATCGTCTGCCATTCCTCGTTGATCTGGCGCCAGGCTGGCTGCTCGCGCAAGGCTGGTGTCAGCACGGCGGCCACCTCGGCCAAAGCGGTATCGACTTCCTTTTCCTTGCCGGCGCGCGTCGCCTTCATCGCCTCGTTGCCGTTCAGCACACCCGAGGACAGACCACGATGCTGCTGCATGGTCTGCACCATGCGGTTCAGCGGCTTGAGTATCTGCAGGCCGACCAGCTCATGCTCAGCGGCATCGATGTCACGCTTCAAATTGACGTAGACGTCCACCAGCAACACCAGCATGACCAACGCCACAGCAGCACCGAGCAGGAAAAATTTGCTGGTGTAGCGCAAACGATTCATCAACACCGTCGCCGGCCGGAAAAATGCTCTCATCGACTCTCCCTTTCCTGAATGCATCAAGCCGTCGGGACGACGGCCGGCAGGGGCAAGTTAGCAGGAGCCTCAGCCCACCTCTCTGGCATACATCAAATTTTCTCGCTCGGCTGGACACACCGGCCGGCCATACGGCTTCAGGCGGCCGGTCGCCGCCGGGGGAAACGCATAGTGCTGGCGACCGCCAGCCAGACAAGGGCCAAGCCGCCGCAGACGGCGAATACCGCACCGCTGCCCAAGCGCTGGGCGATCAGGCCGCCGAGCGCGCCGCCGAGGAACAGGCCGATCGCTTGCGTCGTGTTGTACACCCCGAGCGCCGCCCCCTTGGCCTCAGGCGGCGCGGTGCGCGACACCAGCGAGGGCAGCGTCGCCTCAAGAATGTTGAAGGCAACGAAGAACAGCAGCAGGCACAGGGCCAGCCCAGCCAGGCTGTCACCGAACAGGTACAGGCCAAGCTGGACGACAGCGATCAGCGCGATGGCGGTGCGGAACACCAGGCGCATCCGGTCCTTCTTCTCGGCGGCGATGATCGCCGGCACCATGACGGCGAAGGAGGCCAGCACCGCCGGCAAGTACACCTTCCAGTGCTCCGCCGCCGCCAGACCGCCGTATTCGATCAGCGCCCGCGGCAGAACCACGAACATCGCCATCTGGATCATGTGCAGCACACCGATGCCGAGATTGAGCTTGAGCAGGTCACCATCGACCAGCACCCGGCGCAAAGGCAGGCGAACCAAAGCGGGCACGCGCGGCGGTGTCGGCACCACGTTGAGCAGCACGGCAATAGCCAGCAGCGCCAACCCACCGGTCAGCACGAACAGCCCGCCCATGCCGATCCAGCCGTAGAGCAGCGGCGCGACGACCAGCGACAGGGCGAAGACGAGGCCGATCGACGACCCGATCATGGCCATCACCTTGGTCCGCTGTTCCTCGCGCGTCAGGTCGGCAGCCAGTGCCGTGACCGCCGCCGAAATGGCGCCGGCACCCTGCACCACGCGACCGGCGATCATCCAGTGCATATCCGGCGCCCAGGCGGCGATGAAGCTGCCGAGCACGAACAACAGCAATCCGACAACAATCACCGGCTTGCGCCCCCACCGGTCGGAGGCAATGCCGAAGGGAATCTGCAGCACCGCCTGGGTCAGCCCATAGGCGCCCATGGCCAAGCCGACCAGCCCCAGGTCGTGGCCGCCGGGCAGATTCGGCGCATAGACCGCGAACACTGGCAGGATCAGGAACAGCCCGAGCATGCGCAGGCCGAAAATGGAAGCCAGCGCGGCGCCGACCCGGCGCTCTTGCGGACTCATGCGGTCGGACGGGGAAGACATCGTATAGGGGATTTGCGTTGCGGCGGGGGCCCGCATCTTAGCAGGTTTGCCCGGCCGCGACGGTCCATGGCGACGGTCGCGGCCAGCTCTGATGCCTGCCCGGCACCCCCCATACAAGCACGCTGGTACGGGGTGGGCGGGCATTTTTTGCGTATAGTCTTCCTTTTCCCCAATCCAGCAAAAAACAGCGATGGAAACCCTCCGCATTCGCGGCGCGCGCACCCACAATCTGAAAAACATCAGCCTCGACCTGCCGCGCGACCATCTGATCGTGATCACTGGCCTGTCCGGTTCCGGCAAGTCGTCGCTGGCTTTCGACACGCTTTACGCGGAAGGCCAGCGTCGCTATGTCGAGTCGCTGTCGGCCTATGCCCGGCAATTCTTGCAGTTGATGGAAAAGCCCGATGTCGATCTGATCGAGGGCCTATCGCCGGCGATTTCCATCGAGCAGAAGGCGACCAGCCACAACCCGCGGTCGACGGTCGGTACCGTCACCGAAATCCACGACTATCTGCGCCTGCTCTACGCCCGCGCCGGCACGCCTTATTGCCCGGAGCACGACCAGCCGCTGGAAGCCCAGACCGTGTCGCAGATGGTCGATCACATGCTGGCCTTGCCGGCCGAAACCAAGCTGATGATCCTGGCGCCGGTGGTGGCCAACCGCAAGGGCGAGCAACTCGACCTGTTCACCGAGTTGCGCGCCCAGGGCTTCGCCCGTGTCCGCGTCGATGGCGCGGTCTACGAGATCGATGCGGTGCCGAAACTGGCGAAATCGCAAAAGCACGACGTCGATGTCGTCGTCGACCGGCTCAAGGTGCGCGACGACATGCGCCAGCGCCTGGCCGAATCCTTCGAGACGGCGCTGCGCCACGCCGACGGCCGGGCCATCGCACTGGAGATGGATTCCGGAACCGAGCACCTGTTCTCGGCCAAATTCGCCTGCCCGGTCTGTTCCTACGCCTTGCAGGAACTGGAACCGCGCCTCTTTTCCTTCAACAATCCGATGGGCGCTTGCCCGAAGTGCGACGGCCTCGGCGTAATCCAGTTCTTCGACCCCAAGCGGGTGATCGTCAACCCGGCCGCCTCGCTAGCCGCCGGCGCCATCCGCGGCTGGGACCGGAAGAACCAGTTCTATTTCCAGATCATCGAATCGCTGGCCGAACATTACGGTTTCGCCGTCGACACGCCCTTCGAGGAATTGTCCGAGGACATCCAGCAGGTCGTCCTTTACGGTTCCGGCAAGGTATCGATCAACTTCCGCTACGCCAATGAGAAAGGCACACGCTTCGACCGCAGCCACACCTTCGAGGGCATCATCCCCAATCTCGAACGGCGCTACCGCGGCAGCGATTCCAACGCCGTGCGCGAGGAACTGGCGAAATACATCAGCAACTCGACCTGCCCGCACTGCGCCGGCACCCGGCTGCGCGTCGAGGCCCGCCACGTGCGCGTCGGCCAGCGCACCCTGCACGAGATCAACCGCCTGCCACTGGGCGAGGCGCGCAATTACTTCAACTGCCTGCAACTGCCCGGCTACAAGGCGCAAATCGCCGACAAGATACTGAAGGAAATCACCGCCCGCCTGACCTTCCTGATCGACGTCGGCCTCGACTATCTGTGCCTGGAACGCTCGGCCGAGACCCTCTCCGGCGGCGAGGCGCAGCGCATCCGGCTGGCTTCGCAGATCGGCTCCGGCCTGACCGGCGTCATGTACGTGCTCGACGAACCGTCGATCGGCCTGCACCAGCGCGATAACGACCGCTTGCTGGCGACGTTGAAGAACCTGCGCGACATGGGCAATACGGTGCTGGTCGTCGAGCATGATGAGGACGCCATCCGCAGCGCTGACTACGTCGTCGACATCGGCCCAGGCGCTGGTATTCACGGCGGCTATATCGTCGCTCACGGCAGCCCGGCCGAGGTCGCCGCCAACCCAGCCTCACTGACTGGCGACTACCTCGCCGGCCGGCGCGCCATCGCCGCCCCGGCCCAGCGCCGCCAGCCGGACCCGGACAAGCGCTTGCAAGTCGTCGGCGCCAGCGGCAACAACCTGCGCGATGTCACGCTGGAGATTCCCGGCGGCTTGTTCACCTGCGTCACCGGCGTTTCCGGTTCGGGCAAGTCGACGCTGATCAATGACACGCTGTATGCGGCAGCGGCCAAGCATCTCTATGGCTCGACTACAGAACCGGCACCGCATAGGGAAATCATCGGCCTCGACCTGTTCGACAAGATCATCAGCGTCAACCAGGCGCCTATCGGCCGCACGCCGCGTTCCAATCCGGCCACCTACACCGGCCTGCTGACACCGATCCGCGAATTGTTCGCCCAAGTGCCGGAAGCCCGCGTCCGCGGCTACGGGCCGGGCCGCTTCTCGTTCAACGTCAAGGGCGGGCGCTGCGAGGCCTGCCAGGGCGACGGCATGATCAAGGTCGAGATGCACTTTCTGCCCGACATCTACGTGCCCTGCGACGCCTGCCACGGCAAGCGCTACAACCGCGAGACGCTGGAAGTGCAGTACAAGGGCAAGACCATCCACGACGTACTCGGCATGACCGTCGAGCAGGCGCGCGAATTCTTTGACCCGGTGCCAGTGGTAGCCCGCAAGCTGCAAACTCTGGTCGACGTCGGCCTCAGCTACATCACCCTCGGCCAGAGCGCGACGACGCTCTCCGGCGGCGAGGCGCAGCGCGTCAAGCTGGCACTCGAACTATCCAAGCGCGATACTGGCCGGACTCTGTACATCCTCGACGAACCGACCACCGGCCTGCATTTCCAGGACATCGAGATGCTACTCGCCGTGTTGCAGCGCTTGGCGGCACACGGCAACACCATCGTCGTCATCGAGCACAATCTCGACGTCATCAAAACTGCCGACTGGATCGTCGACCTCGGCCCCGAGGGCGGCGCCGGCGGCGGCCGCATCCTGGCCGCCGGCACGCCCGAGCAGGTGGCGAAATGCAAGGCCAGCCATACCGGACGCTTCCTCAAGCCCTTGCTCGGTCGTTAGGATAAGATCGGCCCCCGTCATCCATCGGAAATTGTCATGTCATTTGCAACACCCAGCGTCGCCACGACCAACCGGACTCTCCGCTGCCCCCGGAGTGGACCAGCATGAGCGGCGCCGAATACAAGGGCAAGAAGGGTCTACGCCGACTGTGGAACGCCTTCGGCTATTCGCGTGATGGCCTCGCCGCCGCCTGGCGCAACGAGGCCGCTTTCCGTGAGGAAGCGCTGCTCGCTGCCGTCGCCCTACCGCTGGCGTTCTATTTCGGCCACAGTGGTATCGAGCGAGCCCTGTTGATCGGCAGCATCCTGCTGATCCTGATCGTCGAAATCCTCAACTCGGCAATCGAGGCCATAGTGGATAAGGCCTCGCCGGAAAAACACGAGCTGGCCAAGCGGGCCAAGGACATGGGCAGCGCCGCGGTATTGCTCAGCCTGCTCAACGCCGCCGCCGTCTGGGCCTGCGTGCTGTGGCCGTGAGGCTGTTTACGGCTGGTTATTCGTGTCGTTGCTTATCTGCTCAAGCCCTTCGATAAGCGGCAACTGACCGCTGATGAGCACCCGATTGCGGCCCCGGCGCTTGGCTTCGTAAAGCGCCTCGTCGGCCCGGTTGAGGGCGGCTTCCAGTGTGCTTTCGCTGGCGTCGGCTAGGCCCATACTGAAAGTGACGCGAATGCTGCGACCATCGGCCAGGCTGATGTCGTTGTCGGCGCAGGCGGCGCGACAGCGCTCGGCGAGCACCACAGCGTCGGCGAGGGTGATTTCCGGGAAGAGGAAGGCAAATTCCTCGCCGCCGTAGCGGCAGACCAGGTCCGACTGGCGCAAGGTCTCCTGGAGCAGCGCGGCGAAAGTACGCAGCACGGTGTCGCCGGCGGCGTGACCGTAAGTGTCGTTGAGGCGCTTAAAGCGGTCGAGGTCGGCCATACCGACGATCACCGGCCGCCGGTAGCGCTGCGCCCGGTGCAGTTCGGCCTCAGCGGCGACCATGAAATGGCGGCGGTTGTACAGCCCGGTCAGGCCGTCGCGATTGGCCAGTGCCTCGAGCGCCTGGCGCGCCTTCTCGTTTTCCGCCAACAGCTTGTGCAGCTTGCCGATGGCTTCCCCGACCGTCTGGATCTCGGCCAGCGCCGCCGGCTTGAAGCGCGGCGCCGGCTGATCGACGCCGAGGCCGGACAGGGCCTTGTCGATACGTTGCAGCGGCTGAATCAAATGCGCCCGCAGCAGAACCAGGAACAACAGCAGGAACAGGCCAACCACGATCATCACCACGTTCAGCTTGAAGCGCGCCCGCTGGATCGCCGCGGCGACGTCACCGAGATCATTGCGGGTCAGGTTGACACCCTGGATCGAGAGATCGTCGACGAGCAGGCCGAGGCGCGCCGACAGCCGCTGCCATTCGTCGAAGTTGGCGGCGAAGGCTGCTTCGTTGCTTGCCGCAGCGTGGACGACACCGACCAAAAAACGCTCGACCTCGCGCGTCCGCTCGGCCGCCTCGCGATGTTCGAGCACGCTCGGATGGCTAGCCACCAGCGTGACGATGAACATCGACTGCTGCCGCGCCTGCGGCGTGCTCGCCGAGAAGACGCGCTCGCCCTCCTGGCGCAACTGCTCCAGATCGCGGGCCAGGCGCTGGTAGCGGATGATTTCCGGCACCGTCTTATCCTGCAGGCGGCGGGTCGTTTCGATGATGCGCCCCTGGTCGGCCCAGATCAGTCCGACCATGATCCCAAAGCAGAGGATGAAGACCACGGCCAGCAGCGCAAAAGCCCAGCCGGCGCGGAAACCCTTGAAGCGGAAGCGGGAGGTTTGCATGGAACTTAATCCAGGCTGAAGGGGAAATGCCGACGCACCAAGCGCGAATAGCTACCGTCGTCGCGCATGTCGGTGATGGCTTGGTCAACCGCCTGACGCAAATCATCCCGCGCCTTCGGCAGGGCGATATGGACACTGCCGCCGAGTCCATCGGCAGTCAGCGGCACTCCGTAGAATTGATAGTGTCCGCCCGGCTCGCCGACCAGCATGGTGTAGGCACCCAATACCGGCAACAACGCGAAATCGGCCCGACCGTCGCGCAGTAGTGCGAAAGCGTCGCTTATCGTCCCGGCGCTCAGCACCGTCAACCGGCGATCGCCAGCCAGGCGCTGCAGGTAAGCCAACTGCTGTGAGCCAGCAATCGCCACCACGCGCCTGCCGTGCAGCGTCGCCAAGTCGCTGTCCGGCGCCTGGTCGGTGCGGCCGACCAAGCGCGACGAGGAATGCCAGATAGCACGGCTGAAAGCGACCTGACGCTCGCGTTCCGGTGTGCGCAGAATGCTGCCGAAACCGAGATCGAACTCGCCGGCCACGATGCCAGGCAGGATGGCCTCGAAGCGGACTTGGCTGATCTCGCAACGGGCCATGAGCCGGCGGCAAATCTCGCGCGCCAAATCCTCGCGGAAAATGGTCAAGCCACCGCTATCGCCGCCCGCTCCAGGCACTTGGGCACCGACTGCGACGCGCAGATCCTCGGCTGCCACCGGCATCGCCACACCGAACCAGGCCCAGAGCACCACGACCCAACGCCAACGCATATCGCCTCGCCGCCAATCATTGTCCAGTCGAGTATACCGTTTGCTTGGCGGCAACCATATGACGCCGATCAACAGAGATGCCGTCGCCCCGACAGCGCTTCAGGCTTCAGTCGAGTTCGACCAAGCGATCCTGCAGCGGGAAATAGATAGCCAAGCGTAGCGGCAGGCCACCGTCGACGAACAGGGCAGCGTAGCGTTCGAGTTGCGGGCGAAACTGGACGGCGCGCGCCGCCAGTTCATCGTCGGGCAGATGCACGGTCTTGTAGTCGACGATCCAGCGGCAGCCGTCGGCGATGAAGCAACGGTCGATGACATGGTGGGCCACGTTGCCGTCGGCGTCGTGGCTACTCCAGGCCTGCTCGGCGCCGGCCTCGGCATGGCCGGCGAGCAGCCAACGGCCGGTCGCCGAAGCGAGAGTGCGGCAGACTGCGGCGACGGCATCGTCGGCGGCCGCCGACGCCGTTTCCGGCGCCTGCCCCTGGGCCTGTAGCCAACGCTGCCAGGCCGGCGCTAGTGCGCTCACCCGGCTGGTCGTCCAGGCCGCCGGCCCGTCGCGGGCAATCAGTTCCAGTGCCCGGTGCACCAGCGTGCCGAGCGCCGCTTCCGGTGTCGCCGCTGCCGGCACCACGTCGAATTCGCACGGCTGGCCGCCGTTATCGTCCACCACCGGCGGCACGCGCAGTTCGCTGGGGATGCCAGGCGCAGCCAGGCGCAACAGCAGCGGTACAAAGGTGGCCGGATCGAGCGGCGCGGCGGCGCTCACAGCCGGGGCATGTTCGGCCAGCGCAGCAGCGAAAACCGGCTGGGCAACGCCCGGCCACAACAGTTTGAGCAGGCTGCCGACCGGCGGCGGCCGCAGACCATCCTCCTTGCGCTCGTCGGCAACGGCGACGCCGACCAGATGCAGGCGGCGGATGGCGCGGGTAGCGGCGACGTAGAGCAGGCGCTCGTCTTCGTGACCAGCACGCTCGCTTTCCAGGCGGCGTAGATAGTCGTAGGCGGTCGGCTCGCCGGCATCCGCGCCGCGGGCCTTGAGCGGCGCCACCAACAAATGCTCACCGCCATCCGGGCCGGCGACCTCGTCCCACAGCAACAGGCTACTGTCGTTGGCGCCGGTTTCGCGGTGCAGACCAGGAACAATCACAGTGTCGAATTCCAAGCCCTTGGATTTGTGCACCGTCATCATCTGCACCGCGCCACCCTGCGGGTCGGCCGGGGCGAACAGTTCACTGGCGCGGGCCGCCAGGGTCTCGGCGTCGAGCCGGCCAGCCGCCGCCAGACGGTCAAACAGCGCGAAAAAAGCCTCGACATCGGCCAGCGCCGCCGGCGACTCCAGGCAACGTGGGCCGCCGAGCAGCAGCCAGACGGCTTCCAGCCAGCGCCGCGGGTGTTGCCGGTCGCGGCCGGCAAAAACCAGCCGCAACACCTCGCGTACTTGCCGCAGGCGCGTCTGGCCATCGGCCGACAGGCGGGCCAAGCGCGACTCATCCTGCATCAACTGCCAGATGGTGCGGTGACGATCATCGCCGGCCAGTGCGTACAGGTCGGCTAAGGTCAGACCGCACCACGGAGCGCGCAGCAGGGCCAACCAGTGCACGCGGTCGGCGCGGTGGTACAAGGCGCGAAACAGAGTCAGCAAATCCTGCACGTGCTGGCGGTCGGCGAGACCTTCGATATCCACCGCCTGGAAGCGCAGTTCCGGCGCACTGCGGCGGATTTCCGCGACCAGCGCGTCGAGATGGCTGCGGGCGCGGACCAGCACGGCGATGCTTTCCGCCGGCGCCGCGCGCCGAGTTTCGCGGATGATGTCCAGCACCCGGCGCGCCTCGGTACCGGCCGCATCGTCGCCGTCGTCGGCGATCAAGGCATGGACGAGCACCGCACTATCATCCCGCGCCGGCCGCGTAGCGGCCGACGGTGCGTAACGCACGGCACCGGTTTCCGGCGCGTCGGCGGCTGGAAAGATGCTTGGGAAAGCGGCATTGACCCAATCGACGATGGCCGGCCAGGAGCGGTTGTTGCGGAACAGGCGCAAGTGTTCGAGGCGGATATCGCCGATGCCGCGCTCGCGCACGCGTAGAAACAGCCCGACGTCGGCCTTGCGGAAACGGTAGATGGATTGCATCGGATCGCCGACGACGAACAGCGTGCGCCCGTCGTCCGGCATCCAGCCGCGAGTCAGCTTGGCAATCAAGGCGACCTGGGTCGGGCTGGTGTCCTGGAACTCGTCCACCAACAGGTGACGTATCCGGTAATCCAACGCCTGCGCCAAGTCGGTCGGCGCCTCGTCATCGCCGAGCGCCAGGCCGGCACGGGCGGCGATCTCGATGAAATCGACTTCGTCGGCTTCCTGAAAAACCAGCCACAACTGGCCGGCGGCCAGCCGCAGCAGGCGGGCAAAATTCTCGACCGTGGCCCATTCGTCGGCGCTCAAGCGCGGTGGCGGCAACTGACCGAGCACGCCAAGGCGTTGCTCAATGCCGGGCAGCGCGGCAAGATCGGCCAGCACCTCGGTCATCGCCTCCTTCTGCGCCGCGAATTCCTTGCCGGCGGGAAAGCCGACGTTCTTGGTCAGGCTCTTGCGCACACTACCTTGCCCTGTCAGCAGCAGGCCGGCCAAAGCACGCCAGCGCGGCAGATCGTCCACATCGGCGGTCAGCGGCACGGACCAGTCGCACAGCGATTCGAGCCCATCCGGTGCGTTGGCCGCGGCGAAGCGGACCAGCGGCATCAGCTGTTGCTGCCAGCGGCTATCGAGCAACTCGCCGGCGGCCGCCAAGTCGCGCTCAACCAGCGCCGCGAAACCAGCCCCGACCTCGGTCCGCAAGCCGCCGTCGTCAAGCCGGCCGGCATGGTGCAGCCACTGGTCACGACGAGCGAGCATGGTCACCAGCAGCTTTTCCAAACGGCCGGCGTGGTTGTCCATGAAGGCCAGCGCGGCAGCGACGACCTCGGCGTCGGCATCGCCGGCTTCGACCATTTCCAGCGTGCGGCGGGCAGCGGCAGCGTAGTGCGCGGCGGCATCTTCGGCAACGGCCGGCTGGCTGCCGAAACGGCTGAGATACGGCATCTGCCGCGCCAAGCTGGCGCACAGCGCGTCGAGCGTAGTGATACGCAGCCGCCCCGGGTGGCCGAGCAGGTTCCAGCCGCACGCGGCGTCATGAGCCAACACCCGGCCAGCGAGAACGAAAGTTTGCTGCTTGTGCGCCAAGGCCGGTGGCACACAAGCAGCGGCGATTTCCAGGCTACCAAGAATCCGGTCGCGCATCTCGGTCGCCGCCTTGTTGGTGAAGGTCAGCGCCAACACCTCTTCCGGCTGCTCGACCGCCGCCAACAGACGCAGATAACGCTGCGTCAGCAGTTCGGTCTTGCCCGCCCCGGCCGGCGCCTCGACGATGAAGGAGGCAATGGCCAGCGCCCGCTCGCGGGCGGCGGCATCCTCCACGAGACGAGCGGCGGCGTTCATGCGCCCAGCGCCTCGGCCAGCAGCCGGCGGCGTTCCGGGAGGCGCAGTAGAGGCAGCACCTCGCAATACTGCAAGCCTTTCTCGTCGGCGAAGACGACGCCGGCCCGCCCTTCCCTGACTTCGCCGGCGATAGCGTGCAGGCGCTCGCGCCAGTGGGTAATGACAGCGATCCAGTCGGGAAAGACGGCCGGATCAAAAATTTTCTGTTTGTCGTCGCCAATGCCTTGGATACCGGGCAGCCGTTCGCACTCGTCGGCGATACCGGCGAAGGCCGGCTTGTCGCCCAATACCTTGGCGAAGACAACGGCAGCAACGTCGTCGTTAACCAGCGCAGCGTAGATCGGCAGTTGCGGCTCGGTGATGCGCTGGCCGGCCCAGTTTTTGATGTCGATAGAAGCACCGGTCTTGTAGTCGATGATCGCTTGGCGGCCGTCGACCAGTTGGTCGATGCGGTCGACAACCATGCGCACGCGGATGCCCTCGATCTCCACATCTACCTGCTGTTCGCAGGCGACGACCGCGAACGGCGCCGGCCGCCGCGCTTCCAGCGCCAGCCAAACGGTCAGCAGTTTCTCCAGGCGCACCGTTTCCAGTTGGCGGAAACGGGCCGGCAGCACGACCCGCCGCTCCTGTTCGAAGCGTCCGACGGCCTCAGCGACGACAGCGGTAATGCGCTCAGCCAACGCCGCCGCGTCGAGCACGGCCAATGCCGCCGAATCCCGCGTCTGCCGCCAAAACAGTTCCAACGCACCATGCACCAGCGTGCCGCGGGCGGCCGGATCGAGGCCCTCGACCGGCGTCTCCATCGCTTCGGCGCCGAGGCGGAATTGGTAGAAGGCCCAGGCCGGACAAATAGCCTGCGCTCGCAGCAGCCAACTGCCGCCGGAGACTTTCTCGCCGGCCGCGACCGGCGGCGCGATGGCGTCGTCGATACGTTCGCCGGCGCTCCCGGCCTCGGCCGCCAGGCGGCTGGCAACGGTGATCAAATCGGGCGGCGGCAAATCCAGATCGGGCAGCCCGGCCAGCAGCGGACTCGGGCGCAGCACTCGATTGCCGTCGGCACCGGCGTAGGAAAAGATCACCTCCGGCGCCGAGCGCAACAAACGCTGATGCACGCGGCGGGCGAAATCCAGCTCAACCTCGGCGCTGGCGCGGGCGGTACCGGCACTACGTTGCAACTCGACCGGCAGCAGCGGATTGGGCCGCGGCGGCGGTGGCCACAGGTCGTCGTTCATGCCCATCACCCACAGGGCGTCGAATTCGAGACCAGCGCTTTCGAGCATGCCAAGCACCTGTAGCGCTGGCCGGCCGCGCGTCTCCGGCTGGAAGAGGCGTTGCCGGCATAATTGCGCCAGGCGATGCACCGCCTCGGCGAGATTCAGGCTGCCGAGCAGCGGATCGAGCCGGGCGAAGGCATCGAGCACTTCGTCGAAGGCGCGGCGGGCCTGAAACTCGTGGCTGGACAGCTGCCGGTCGCCGGGCCAGCCGGCAGCCCGCAGGGCCTGGCGGAAGACGGCGGACCATTGCTCGGGACGCTGGCTGCGGCGAGCGCCGGCCAGCACCTCGAACAGCGCTGCCAGTGCCGCCACGCTGCACGGACAGGGTGCCCGGCCGTCGCCGACCGGGCGCTTCACCAACCGCAGCAACGCCGGCAGGCTGGTGAAATATGGTAACTCGCGGCGCAACGCCAGATCGAGCTGCGCCCGGCCGTCGGCCTCGGCCACCGCCGCCGACCAGCCGCCGGCCAGCAGCAGCGCCGACAGCCGCGCCTGCTCGACCTTGGCCCGGCCGCCGCCCAGTTGCAGCAATTCGAGGGCGCTACGCACCAACGGCTGCTCAGCCAGCGGCCGACCGAGCGAGAAATTGAAGCAGCGTGACGACTCGGCAGCATCCGGGCGAATCGCCGCCGGATGCAACACGTCGTCGAGCAGAAATTCCAGGCGGTCGCGTACGCCAGCCAAGTCGGGCGCGACGATGGCCAGCCGACAGCCGGGATCGGCCGCCAGGCGGCTCTGCGCCCAGGCGACGGCGGCGGCACATTCGCCGGCGAGGTCGGCACAGCTCAGGCGGCCGGCCTGGCCCGGCACAGCCGCCAGCGGCTCGGCAACGACCACGACGCCGCGGCCGGTCAAGGCCGCCAGCAGATCGTCCTCCAGCGGCGTGCGGCGATCGAAACCGTGCATCTCGACCCGCGCCGGCAGAACGAAGCGGCCGGCGGCGAGCAATTCGATCAACCGGCGTTGCAGACCGGCCGCGTCGATCCAGCCGGCCTTGCGGCAACGCCGCTCGAACTCGGCCTGCCAGCCAGTGAACAGCCGCGCCTCGTCGGACAAGGCTCCGATGGCCGGACGCAGGTTCCAGATCCGCGTCAGCGCATGCGCCTCGGCCGCCGCCGCGGCCATGCCCGAAATGTCGAACAATGCCGCGCCGTCCGCCAGCGAGGCGGCGACAATCTGCTCCCAGAGCAGGCTTTCGGCAAAGGGATCGAGCGCTGCCGGCAGTTCGGCCAAGCCGCCGAGCTGTGCTTCCTCGGCTAGGGTGGCAAACCACTGGCCGACGGTCAGTGCTTGCGGCGTGCGCCAAGCCCGACCGGCGGCCGGCACGCCGCGCAGCGTCTGAGCCAGCCGCGCCGTAGCGCAGAGATGCAGGGTGTCGCCCATGCCCCGTCGCTCAGGGTAAACCAGCCGGCCGATCCGGCGGAACAGGATGCGCTACCGGCATTTCCGCCGTGACAGATACCTGCCGCTGGCCGGCTGACGGCATGGCCAGTTGTCCCAGCGCTACCGGTCGTGCCACCACAATGCCGGCCGTCCCGGCCGGCCGAGAGGGTTGCACCAACGTCAACGGTGCGGTTCCGAAGCTATCGGCCACCACGGGACCGGCAACCAGCAGGCCGGCGGCCAACAATGAAGCAAAAGGCAAGTCGGTCATAGCGACGAACAGAACAACGGGAAGGTATCAGTATGCCATCCGGCCGGCTTTGCCGTACCCAACAGGCGCTTGGTTGGCAGGAGGTTTGCCACCTCGGCCTCCTGTTCCCGCCGGGAGCATTGGCCAAGCCGGTACGCAGGCAAAAAAAAGCCCTGCCGAGGCAGGGCTTTTGATTGTAGCAGCGGCGTCTTACTTGGTACCGATGAGTTCGATGTCGACGCGGCGATCCGGTTGCAGGCATTCGATCAGGGCCTTGGTCTTGGCGTTGCCCTTGCACTTGTCACCCGTCACCGGCTGGGTCTTGCCCTTGCCTTCGGTATAGACGCGGTTGGCTTCGACGCCCTTGCTGACCAGGTATTCCTTGACCGCAGCAGCGCGCCGCTCGGACAGCTTCTGGTTGTAGGCAGCGCTACCGATACGGTCGGTGTGACCGACGGCCAGGATCACTTCGAGATTAATCGCGCCGGCCTTGGCAACCAGCTCGTCGAGCGCAGCCTTGCCTTCCGGACGCAGCACAGCCTTGTCGAAGTCGAACAGCGCATCGGCGGCGACGGTGATCTTCTCACCGGTCGGCTTCGGCGCGGCGGTCGGAGCAGCGCCCGGTGCAGCCGGTGCAGCAGCGGCCTTAGCCTCGCAGGCTTCCTTCGGCAGCAGATCCTTGTCGCACTCGCAACCGGCACTGTCGGCGGCGGCGGCGGCCGGGGTCCAGTAGCCGGTGCGCCAGCACAGGCCGGTACCGCTCTTGGCGACAACGTCGCGGCTATCGATGGCATAAACGCGTTCTTGGGCCGTGGCAGCGACACCGACACCAGCCAGCAGAGCAACCAGCAGAGACTTCTTGACAATATTCATGGTCTCGAGATTCCTATTGAAATGTTGGAGTGTGCGCACCGTAACGCCAACTTACTCGGGTTTACTGCGGCGACCGGCGCATTGTCGGCCAGGAACGGCAAAAAGGAAAGCCCGAACAGCGCTCACATGGTCATTTATCATGGGAGGCCGATGTCTTTCCCCACCGAGTCGCCATGAGAAAAATATTCGCTCGCCTGCGCCGCCTGCTCGGTACCCCCGCGCCTGGCGAAGAAGCGGTCGCCGCCGCACTCGAGGCTTTCCGCGCACCGGCAGCGGATACCCTGTTGTTGCTGCGCCGACTGGTCGCGGCGATCCGCCCGCGCCGGGGCGCCGATGGCAGCAGCGGCGACCGCTACGCGATGATGCTCGATCGCCTCGAAGCCGACGCGTCGCTACGCCTCGCCTTCCACCGCCATGTCGTGCATTTCCTGGCTACCCGCCGCCTGGTCACCTTCTTCACCGACAGCGGCATCTTGCCCGGCACCGGGTTCTTCTCCGAATGGTGGCGCATTATCGGCCATCGCCTGCTGCCCGAGGCGCCCGATGAGCGGCGCCTGAAGGATTGCCTGCACGTCATCTTCGACCGCCCCGACGACTGGCGCTGGCTGGAGGCAGCCACCACCGAGCAGGGCCGGCAACTGTGGACCATCATCGCCCCGACCGAGGACATGCAGGGCATCGACTGGCGCGCCATCGAGGAGCAGATGCTCGATGCCGTGCTGCTGCTCGCCCACCGCGTCAGCGGCCTCGGCGTCGAAAGCGAGCTGATGCGCGCCGCGCCCGATTTCGACGACAACACACCTTGCTTCATCGCCCTCTCGGCCGAGGCACTGGAATTCGCCACTACGTTGCGTCGCGCCCTCGACCAGCCGGATCAGCAGGCCGACGACGGCAGCCAGTTGTTGGTCATCGCCGACCAATGCGGCAAGACCTTGCAGCGCATCCGGCGCCGCGCGCTGACCGTCGGCACCAGCCTGCACTTGTCTTACCTCCTGCGGCGCAGCGAGCAGAGCCTGGAGCGCTTGCAGGATCTGGTCATCATCCTCGTCGGCGGCCGCGATCAGCGCATCCACCACGAGGCCATCAGCGGTTTGGCGAGTTTCGTCCACGCCGCATTCCTCGCCGAGAACCGGCGTAACAGCCTGAGCTTCTACATAGACCAGTTGTCGCGCCTGCTCGCCGTGCGCGTCACCGAAAACGCCGCCCGCTCCGGCGAGCACTATATCTGCGACACGCCGGCCGACTACCGCCAGATGTGGCTGTCGGCGGCCGGTGCCGGCGTACTGATCGGCATCATGGCGCTGCTCAAGATTTTCGTCAGCGAACTGAATGCTCCGCTGTTCGTCGAGGCCTTTCTGTTCAGCATGATCTACGGCCTCGGTTTCGTCGTCATCTTCCTGCTCGGCATGACCGTCGCCACCAAGCAGCCAGCGATGACGGCGCAGACGCTGGCCAGCCTGCTCGGCGACCTGAAGCCAACGCGCGCCGCCGATCTCGAACGCCTGGTCGACGTCGTCGCCGCGGTGACGCGCAGCCAACTGGCGGCCATCACCGGCAATGTGATGGTCGCACTGCCGGTGGCTATCGCCGCCGCTGTCGGCCTCGCCTGGCTCAGCGGCAGCCCGCCAATCTCGCTGGAAAAGGGCGCCCATCTGCTGGCCGATCTCGATCCGCTGAGCTGGGCCATCCCGCATGCCGCCATTGCTGGTTTCTACCTGTTCCTGTCCGGCCTGATTTCGGGTTATTTCGACAACCGGGCCGCCTATGCCGACCTCGGCCGCCGCATCGGCCGCCTCCGCTGGCTACAGCGCCTCGCCGGGGCGGGTCGGGCGCAGCGCGTCGGCGGCTACATCGAAAACCACCTCGGCGGCATCATGGGCAACTTCCTGTTCGGCTGCATGCTCGGCTCGACCGGCGTCATCGGCACCATCCTCGGCCTGCCGCTGGACATCCGCCATATCGCCTTCGCCAGCGCCAACCTCGGCTACGCGCTACAGAGCTTCCAGTTCGACTTGCCGCTGCGCGCCGTACTCTGGGCCGCCCTCGGCATCGCCGCGATCGGCCTGACCAACCTCATGGTCAGTTTCGCCCTGGCCATGCGCATGGCACTCGGCACCCGGCGCATCCGCTTCACCCACTGGGGACCACTGGCCCGCGCTATCGGCCGACGCTTCCTGGCCGAACCGCGCAGCTTCCTGCTGCCGCGGCGCCTGCCGACGGCTGCGGCAACGCCACCCGAGAGCGGAGACTGATACGAAACCCCGGCGGCCCACCCCAGGCCGCCGGGGAGCGGCGGCAGTTCAGTCGCCAGCCAGCCAATCCTGTGCCTCGGCGGCACTGGCGTAGATCTGCGGCGCCATCTGATGGCCGGCCAGGGCTTCGCCAAGCTTGAAGCGCAGGAAGGCGCTCGAGGTGTAGCGGGTGACGTCGTGGTAGTAGGTCTGGACCACGTCGTGCACCATTGCCGCATAGGCGTCGGCCAACTCCGGGACGATATCGAAGCGGTCGTAATTGACGATGGCGTAGACCTTGTGGCCGAGCGGCCCCAGGCGCTCGGCGACGGCGCTGCGGATACGCTCGATATCGGCCATGCTGCGTACCGAGAGACCGGAAAAGTCGAGCAGGAACAGGTTTTGTTCGGCGTTGTAGGTCAGGCGCTCGGCCAACGGCCGGTCCAGCAGAGCGGAACGGAGTTCCATCAGTTCATCGGCGAAGATACGCGCGTCCATCAGCTTCGGCTCGCCGCGCAACAGCGGGCGGAAGGCCATCTTGTCGAGGATGTCGCGCTGCAGGTCGACGCCCGGCGCGATCTCGGTCAGTTCCAGGCCCTCGGGCGTCAACGCAAAGACACAGCGCTCGGTGATGTAGATCACGTCCCGGCCCCATTTGACAGCCTGCGGCCCGCTGAAGGTGCGGTGCTCAACCTCGTCGACGAACTTGAGAGCGCCGCCGTCCTCAAGGATACGCAGGCGCCCGTCCTCGATCGCGACCTGCAGCTTGCCGGCGGTGAAAGTGCCGACGAAGATCACTTTCTTGGCATTCTGCGAGATGTTGATGAAGCCGCCGGCGCCGGCTAGGCGTGGACCAAACTTGGAGACGTTGAGATTGCCCTGGCGGTCGGCCTGGGCCAAGCCGAGTACGGCGATGTCAAGGCCGCCACCATCGTAGAAATCGAACTGGCTGGGCTGATCGATGATCGCCTGGGTATTGGTGGCGGCGCCGAAATTGAGGCCACCGGCCGGCACGCCACCGACCACGCCGGGCTCGGCGGTCAGCGTCAGCAGGTCGATGATGCGTTCCTCGGCGGCGACGTCAGCCACCCCCTCAGGCATGCCGATGCCGAGATTGACGACGGCGTCGGGGCGCAACTCAAGCGCCGCCCGGCGAGCGATGATCTTGCGCTCGCTCATCACCATCGGCGCGATGGCTGACATTGGCACCCTGATCTCGCCGGCGAAGGCCGGGCTGTATTGCTCGGCGAAGGTCTGCATGTGGTATTCGGGCTTCTCGGCGACCACCACGCAGTCGACCAGGATGCCGGGAACCGTGACCCGGCGCGGGTTCAGCGTGCCGCGCTCGGCGATGCGCTCGACCTGGGCAATGACAATGCCACCGGAATTGTGAGCGGCCGTGGCGATAGCCAGAGCCTCCAGCGTCAGCGCCTCCTTCTCCATGCTGATGTTACCGTCGGGATCGGCGGTGGTGCCGCGGATGATCCCGACGTTGATCGGGAAAGCCTTGTAGAACAGGTATTCCTCGCCGTCGATCTCCATCAGCCGGACCAGATCCTGTGTCGTGCGGGCGTTGAGCTTGCCGCCGCCGAAGCGCGGGTCGACGAAGGTGCCGAGGCCAACGTGGGTCAAGGTACCTGGCTTGCCGGCTGCGATGTCGCGAAACAGGTGGGCGACCACACCCTGCGGCAAGTTCCAAGCCTCGATACGGTTGGCCACGGCCAGTTGTTGTAACTTGGGCACCAACCCCCAATGACCACCGATGACCCGACCGACCAGACCATCATGGCCGAGATGGTTGAGGCCGCGGTCCTTGCCGTCGCCCTGGCCAGCGGCATAGACCAGGGTCAGGTTGCGCGGGCTGCCTTGGCCGTGATCATCATTGGCCACCGCCTCGAGAAAGCGCTGCTCGAGGGCGACGGCAATGTTCTCGGGAATGCCGATGCCGACGAAACCGCCGGTGGCTACCGTATCGCCATCCTTGATCAAGCGGACGGCATCACGGGCGGAAACGATCTTGCCGGCATCCGAATGCTTTTCCATGGTGAACCTCCTCCGTAGTAGTAATAGATGAATCGCAGGCTCAGTGATGAGCGAGCGCCACCTCGATCTCGGCGAAGACTTGCACCGACACGCCGAACTGGCGCCCGAGCTTTTTCGGGACATTGACAATGCCACTGACACAGACGTTCAGCATATCCGAAAAAATGTCTCTCTCCTCGAACCGTTGTTGTTCTGGTAAGTCACCTCAGGCTGAAGCCTGGAGCGCCCCACCGCGGGTTTGGGGCATCTTCGGTACCTAGCCCGTGGTCAAGCATCCGGGCACGGTAGCGACGGCGGATCGCGTCGTCCGCCGAGCATTCGGCAATTCACCAGGCTTGGCAAGGGCTTTCGGAAAACCCCAATGTCGTTGCCGGCAAGATTCGCCAAGCGGCCTATACTGCTGCCATCACGGCGTAACAAACGGAGGGCAGCATGCCGGATTTACCCGGAGCAACGAGCATGGATCTGTTGTTGTGGCGCCACGCCGAAGCCGTAGCCGAAGACGACGACGACCTGAAACGCCCGCTGACCGAACGCGGCCAGCACCAGGCCAAGGTCATGGCAGCCTGGATCAAGGCGCACCAGCCGAAAGGGCTGCGCGTTCTGGCCAGCCCGGCAGTGCGCACGCGGCAGACGGCGCAGGCGCTGCAACTGCCGTTCGAGATCGAGCGCCGGATCGGCCCCGACGCCTGCGTCTCCGCCCTGATCGCCGCCTCCGGCTGGCCACAGGCCGCTGGCGCCGTGCTGCTGGTCGGCCACCAGCCCTCGCTCGGCCGCCTGGCGGCGCTGTTGCTGGCCGGCCACGAAGCCGAGTGGAGCATCAAGAAGGGCGCCTTGTGGTGGTTTTCCAACCGCATCCGGCGTGGCGAGACGCAAACCGTGCTGCGGGCGGTGATAGCGGCCGAATTGCTTGACTGAAAAACGCCGGCGGTCGGCCAGGACTGGACAAACAGCGGCTTGTTGCCGTGAAATAGCTGGATTGACCACCCGCATCCGGAGAACAGCATGACCACCCGCAGCAAAACCGCCGCCGTCCCGACGCCCCAGAACGCCGCCCCCGCGCCTGCCGCCCACCGCGCAGCGCAGCGCGGACGCCCGGTCGTCCGTGGCGATATCGCACCGCAGTTGAGCGCCGCCGGCATCGAGGGTTTCACCGTGCAAGCGGCGGCCGAGGGCGCACGTGAAGCGAAAATGGGCGCCCTGCAGGACGTCATCAACGGCCTGCCGGCCGAGGAGTCGGTCGCCCTGCTCAAGGGCCTGCTCAAACAGCAACGAATGGAGGCCGATACCCAGGCCGCCAACCCCGACGAGGAACTGGTCAGTGATTGGCGGCGCGGCGGCTACCCGTACAAGAATCTGATGCAGCGGCGTAACTATGAGCGGCAGAAATACCGGCTACAGGTCGAACTCCTGAAGTTGCAGGCCTGGGTCAAGGAAACCGGACAGAAGGTGGTGATCCTGTTCGAGGGCCGCGACGCGGCTGGCAAGGGCGGCACCATCAAACGCTTCATGGAGCATCTGAATCCCCGCGGCGCTCGCGTCGTGGCGCTGGAAAAGCCATCGGAAACGGAGCGTGGCCAATGGTATTTCCAGCGTTACGTGCAGCATCTGCCGACCGATGGCGAGATCGTGCTGTTCGACCGCTCCTGGTACAACCGCTCCGGCGTCGAGCATGTCATGGGCTTCTGCTCTGGCCAGGAATACGCCGAGTTCGTCCGCCAGGCGCCGGAATTCGAGCGCATGCTGGTCCGCAACGGTACCCATCTGATCAAATTCTGGTTCTCGGTGAGCCAGGAGGAGCAGCGCCGGCGCTTCCGCGAGCGCAAAGTGCATCCGCTCAAACAGTGGAAGCTGTCACCGGTCGACCTGGCCTCGCTCGACAAGTGGGACGACTACACCAAGGCCAAGGAAGCGATGTTCTTCCACACCGACACCGCCGACGCACCGTGGACGGTGATCAAGTCCAACTGCAAGAAGCGGGCGCGCCTGAACGCCTTGCGCTACATCCTGCACAAGCTGCCGTACGGGAACAAGGACACCGAGCGCATCGGCAACCTCGACCCGCTGATCGTCGGCCGCGCCAACGTGGTCTACGAGCGTGGCGAACACCAGGGCATGCCGATTCTCTAGCCGCTGACAGCCCCCGTCTTTCCTTCTCCTAACTGACAACGTAGGCGGCGCTGCCGGTCGCGATCAGCAGCCCGCTCTCGTTCTCCAGGCGCATCTGCACCGAGGCAATGCGCCCGCCCAGGCGTGTCAAGTGGCCGGTAGCGGTGAAGGTCCGGCCAATACCCTGATGCAGGTAATCAGTACGCAGATCGATGGTGCCGATGCGACCGAAGCGGTGGCCGACCTGCTCGGCCGTCTCGCTGTTGAATTTTTCGGCAATTCCGACCGTCACGGCAAAACCGCCAACGGTGTCGAGGGCGGCGGCAATCACGCCGCCGTGCAGACGGCCGTGCAGATAATGGCCGATCAGTTCCGGCCGCATGTCGAACGCCAGTTGCGGCGCTTCGAGCGCCAACGAGACAACGCGCAGGCCGAGCACCGCATTGAAGCGCAGGCGCTGCTCGAACACCTCGCGCAGCATCGTCTCAAGAAGCTGTTGCTCGGCGGCGGAACGACGGGGAAGCGGCGACGGAGGAGTCATATACAGAACGGACAGTGAAAAACGAGAGGCGGAATTATCGGCGGCGCTTCCGAAGGGGGTCAATGCCCGCCCGGCAAAATGGATCGGTCATCAAGTATCCGAGCCTTGGCACGCAGGCGGCCCCACTGAAACACTGCTTATGCAAAGATTGCATGGATAATATTTGCAGCAACAATTAAATTGACGGCTCGTTAAATCCGACTGTCACCCACCCCCATGTCTGTCACTGCTTCCGCGCCCGAGTCGCGCGCCGCCAGAGAGCGTGAGGCTCATTCGGCTGAGCCATTTTTTCAGGCCAGCACCTTCCGTCCCGAGGAAAGCTTGGGGTGGATGTTGCGGCGCGCACAAGTGGCGATCACACAACTGATTGGCGAGGCGACTGGGTTGGGCAGCGCCACCGTGCCGCCGTGGGTGCCGCTGCACAAGATTCATCGTGGCGAAGCCAATACCGTCGCTGATCTGGCACGCCGCTGCACGCTGGACGCCGGTTCGATGACGCGCCTGCTCGATCGTCTGGAAGCGCGCGGGCTGTGCCGGCGCGTGCGCTCCGATACCGACCGCCGCGTCGTGCATGTCGAGCTGACCGCCGACGGCGTAGCTACCGCCAAGCAAATGCCGCGCGTGTTCAGCCAGATTTTCAACGAGGTGCTGGAAGGCTTTACGCCGCAGGAGTGGGAGCAACTACGTTCGCTGCTGGGCCGCATGACCGACAACGCCGAGAGGCAACTGGCCCGGAATGTCGCCACGCGGGAAGATCAACCATGATTCCGCGCTGGACGAGCGCCTGCATCGCCACACTGGCCTTGGCCGGTTGCGCCGACATGCTTGGTATCGGGCCGTCGGCACGCCTGACGGATGCGGCGCAGCTTGGGCTGGCCAGCGCCCATGCCGATAGTGAAACGCTCGGCCCGGCACAAGACTGGTGGACAGCGCTGGGCGATACGCAACTGGATGGCCTGGTGGCCGAGGCGCTGGCGCACAACCCCAATTTGCAGGTCGCCGCCGCACGCGTCGCCAAGGCGCGCAGCGTCGAGCAGGTGGCTACCTCGGCGCTGTACCCGCAAATTGGCGGCGAACTGGATTTGAACCGGCAGAAATTTTCTTCCAATTACATCTACCCGCCGCCGTTGGGCGGGGCGGTATATAACATGGGTACCCTGCAGGTAGGCGGTAGTTGGGAACTGGATTTCTTTGGCAAGAACGCCGACGCCATTCGCGCGGCAGTCGGCCAGTTGCGCGCGGCCGAGGCCGAGTCCGACGCCGCCCGCGTGCTGCTGGCGGCCAATGTGGTGCGTGCCTACGTGCAGTGGGCGCGGCTGAACGAACAGCGTGCGCTGGCCGAGCGCGCACTGGCGCAGCGCCAGCAGATGTTGGCCCTGGTGCGCGACCGCGTGCAGGCCGGGCTGGATACGCAACTCGAAGTACGGCAGAGCGAAACCGGCCGCGCCGATTCGCGTACGCAGATTGCCATCATCGAACAGCAGATCGAGGCCAGCCGCATCTGGCGGACGACGTGCACGCGCCGCGCCTGGCGCAGTTCAAGCCGCTAGCCGTGCCATCCGAGTTGAACGCCGACTGGCTGGCGCGGCGGGCCGACATCGCGGCGGCGCGCTGGCGCGTGGAGGCAGCCCGCGCGCAGGTGGATGTAGCGCGCGCGCAGTTCTATCCCGACATCAATCTGGCGGCGTTCGCCGGCTATCAAAGCCTGGGTTTCGACCAATTGCTGAAGAGCAACAGCTTCCAGTGGGGTGTCGGCCCGGCGATCCGCTTGCCGATTTTTGAAGGCGGGCGGCTGCGCGCCAATCTGGCCGCCAGCAGCGCCGATACCGATGCCGCCATCGCCAGCTACAACGCGGCGGTCATCGACGCCATGCGCGACGTGGCCGATCAGTCGCAGGCCGTGCAGGCCACCGTGCGCCAGCAGCGCGAGCAAGCGCAGGCGCTGTTCGCCGCCGAAGGCGCCTATGACATTGCCCAGGAGCGCTATGCCGCCGGGCTGGGCAATTACCTCAACGTGCTGGCCGCCGAAACCTCCGTGCTGGCGCAGCGCCGCCAGCAGGCCGATCTGGCGGCACAGGCCATTTTCAGTCAGATTGGCGTGGCGCAAGCGATGGGTGGCGGTTGGCGGCCGACGCCCGCGCAAAATGTCACGCAGGCCGCTGGTTCCGGCGGTACGCCGGCGTATTGAACCTTCTTTCCCACCTCTCGTTTTTCCGAATCGATCATGGCGGAATCCTCCCCAATCCAGAATCCCGGCGCGCAAAACGCCTCCTCTCCCGCTACTGACGATTCGCGCGGCGCCAACCCCAAACGCAAGCAGGCGCTGCTGGTCATTGCTTCGGTGGTAGCACTGGCGGGCATTGGCTGGGGCCTGTATGACTGGCTGGTCTTGAGCCACTACGAGGAAACCGACAACGCCTACGTGCAGGGCAACCTGATCCAGATTACTCCGCAAGTCGGCGGCACGGTGACGGCCATCTTTGCCGACGAAACTGAGCCGGTGCAGGCCGGCCAGGTGCTGGTGCGGCTGGACCCGGCGGATACCGGCGTAGCACTGACGCAAGCCGAAGCCGCACTCGGGCAGACAGTACGCCAAGTACGTACGCTGTACCTCAACAATGCTTCGCTGGCCGCGCAGGTACGGCTGCGCGAGGCCGACCTCGCCAAGGCGCACACCCTGCTGGCAACGGCGCAGCAGGACTTGGCGCGACGTCAAGGCCTCACTGGCGGCGCAGTATCCGGCGAGGAACTGGCACACACACGTGATCAGGTAACGGCGGCGCAAAGCGCGCTCGATGCCGCCGAAGCCAACCTCGCCGCCGCCCGTGAGCAGTTGAGCAGCAATCAGGCACTGACCGACGGCACCCCGGTCGAGCAGCACCCGAGCGTGCAGGCCGCCGCCGCCAAGTTGCGCGAGGCATGGCTGGCCGCGCACCGTACCGAGTTGCCGGCGCCGGTCTCCGGCTACGTCGGCAAGCGCATCGTACAGTTGGGCCAGCGCGTGGCCCCCGGCTCGCCGCTGATGATTCTGACGCCGCTCGATCAGCTTTGGGTGGATGCCAATTTCAAGGAAAACCAGTTGCGCGGGATTCGCATCGGCCAGCCCGTCACCCTCACTGCCGACGTTTACGGCGGCAAGGTCAAATATCGCGGCAAGGTCGCCGGGTTGGGCGTTGCCACCGGCGCGGCCACCGCGCTGCTACCGGCGCAGAACGCCACCGGCAACTGGATCAAGGTGGTGCAGCGCGTGCCGGTACGCATCGCGCTCGATGCCGAACAGATCAAGGCGCACCCGCTGCGCGTCGGCCTGTCGATGGAAGCGCGGGTGGACATCTCCGACCAGAGCGGCGCCGAACTCGCCGCCGCCCCGCGCCTCGAGCCTATCGCGCAAACGCAGGTGTACGCGGAGGCTGATAGCGGGGCCGAGGCGCTGATTCAGAAGATCATCGCGCAGAACATGGGCCGCACGTCAACGCATGCCAGCGCGGCGGGCCGTGGGACGAATTGAGCGCCGCCGTCACCCGGGCCAGCCGTCCATGAGTTCCTCCGCAACACCCGCCCCTGACCGACGCCATGCTCTCCCCTCCCCCGCTTGCGGGAGAGGGGCCGGGGGAGAGGGAGAAAATCGCACACTGAAATGATGCTGCCCAATTCCAACCAGACAAACAGAGCGTTGTACCTATGAGTTCCCCCTCAATGGCCGCTCAGCACCCGCCCTTGACCGGCGCTGCACGCGTGTTCGGCACGCTGGCGTTGTCGGCGGCCACCTTCATGAACGTGCTCGACACCTCCATCGCCAACGTCTCGCTGCCCGCCATCGCGGGTGATATGGGCGTCAGTCCGGTGCAGGGCACCTGGGTCATCACCAGCTTTGCCATCGCCAATGCCATCGGCGTGCCACTCACCGGCTGGCTGACCCAGCGCATCGGCCAGGTGCGCCTGTTTCTCAGCAGCGTGCTGCTGTTCGTGCTGGCCTCGTGGCTGTGCGGGCTGGCCCCCAACATGACCACCTTGATCGCCTTCCGTGCTTTGCAAGGACTGGTCGCCGGGCCGATGATTCCGCTGTCGCAAACGCTGCTGCTAACCAGTTATCCGCCCGCCAAATCCGGCATGGCGATGGCGATGTGGTCCATCACCACCCTGGTCGCGCCCATCACCGGCCCGCTGCTCGGCGGCTGGATCACCGACAATATTTCCTGGCCGTGGATTTTCTACATCAACATCCCCGTCGGGCTGGTGGCCGCCGGCGCCACCTGGCTGATCTACCGCGAGCGCGAATCGGTCACGCGCAAACTGCCCATCGACGCCGTGGGTCTGGCGCTGCTCGTCATCTGGATCGGCGCGTTGCAACTGATGCTCGACAAGGGCAAGGAACTGGACTGGTTTGCATCGCAGCAGATCGTTGCCTACGCCATCATCGCCGCCGTCGGTTTCGCCCTCTTCCTGGCCTGGGAACTGACCGAGGAACACCCGGTCGTCGACCTGTCGCTGTTTGCCCGGCGCAATTTCTGGGTCGGCTCAGTCACCCTGGCCGTGGCCTATGGCCTGTTCTTCGGCAACGTCGTCATCATTCCGCTGTGGCTGCAGCAATACATGGGCTACACCGCCACCCAGGCCGGCATGGTCATGGCCCCGATCGGCCTTCTGGCCATCGTGCTGACGCCTGTCGTCGGGTTGACGATGAACCGCGTCGATCCGCGCCTGTACGCCACGCTTTCCTTCATTTTCTTCGCCCTTGTGCTGTGGCTGCGCTCGCACTTCAACACCCAGGCCGATTTCGCCACCATCCTGCTGCCCACTATCATCCAGGGCATACCGATGGCCTGCTTTTTCGTCCCACTGGTCACCATTACCCTGTCCGGCATCCCGCCAGAGCGCATACCGGCCGCCTCCGGGCTATCCAACTTCATGCGCATCACCGCCGGGGCGATGGGCACCTCGATCAGCACCACCCTGTGGGAAAACCGTGCCACCCTGCACCACGCCCAACTGGCCGAGGCCATCCACCCAGGCAACCCCGTGGCCATGCAAACGCTCAGCGACCTGCAAGCCAGCGGCCTCACGCACGAACAGGCGCTGGGCGTCGTCAACAACCTCGCCACGCAGCAAGCCTTCATGCTCTCCACGCAGGAAATTTTCTACGGCTCGGCCGTGCTGTTCCTGGCCCTCATCGGCATGATCTGGTTTGCCAAACGTACCCACGGCGACGCTGGAGCAGACGCGGCAGGGGCGCATTGAAGGAACGTACTCATGGCCCCGCCGCCGGCGCGCGGCTGGCCCAGACCCACAACGCCGCGCCGGCCACGATCATCGGCACGCACAACCACTGGCCCATGCTCATGTTCAGCGCCAGCAGGCCCAGAAAGTCGTCCGGCTCGCGAAAAAATTCGGCGGTAAAGCGCAGCACGCCGTAGCCGAACAGAAACGCCCCGCTGACCTGCCCCGTGCGGCGCGGGCGGCGCGCGTACAGCCCCAGCAGCACGAACAGCAGCACGCCTTCAAGCAGAAACTGATAAATCTGCGACGGATGCCGGGGCGCGTCGCCCGCGCCGCGAAAGACCATGGCCCACGGCAACGAGGGGTCTGCCACGCGCCCCCACAGCTCGCCGTTGATGAAGTTGCCGATGCGCCCGGCAGCCAGCCCCAGCGGCACGCAAGGCGCGCTCAGGTCGGTCACTTGCAGCCACGGCCGACCGCGCCGATGCGCCCACAAAGCCGCCGCCGCGATGGGGCCTAGCATGCCGCCGTGAAAACTCATCCCGCCCTTGGTGATGTAAAAAATTTCCAGCGGATGCGCGGCGTAGTAGCCCGGCTTGTAGAACAGGCAGTAGCCCAGCCGCCCGCCGACGATGACGCCGATCACGCACCAGAACAGCAGGTCTTCGATATCGCTGCGCCGCCACGGCGCGGGCTGTGTGACGGAAGCAAACGGCTCGTGCCGCAGCCGCCCGCGCGTGGCCAGCAGGTAAAACAGACCGAAGGCGACCAGATAGGTGATGCCGTACCAGTGGACGGCCAGCGGCCCCAGGTGGATGGCGACCGGATCAATTTCAGGTTGAATCAACATGGCGCGCATTGTGCCTGCGGGGAGAGTTGTCTATGACGCTGTGCACCACCCGCGACGCATGAAAGCGCCGGTTTTGCTCCCTCCTGCGCAAAGCGGGGAAGGGCTGGGGTGGGGGCGAGCGGCGTCTCCAATGGAAAAGGCCTCTCCCCCCTTCCCCAACCTTGTTGGCACAATCGAGGTTTTGCGTCGAGCCAAGCGCCGCCTCCGCAAGAGGTATTCCACGCTGGACGCTCAACGCCAAACGCTCAACCTTCTTCGTACCACCGCACCATGGAAACCAAGCCCATTCAAATCAACCGCCG
>JAISPT010000048.1 GCA_031274715.1 Azonexus sp.
CTGGCTCGACCTGACCCGCTACGAATACCTGCTGCTGGCGCTGCTGCTCGAACGGCCAGGGCGCATCCTGTCGCGCCCGCAGATCATGGCAGCCGTCTGGCAGGATGACGGCGAAAGCCTGGAACGCACCGTCGACACGCACATCAAGACCCTGCGCGGCAAGCTGCGCGCCGTGCGCGACGAGGACGTGATCCACACCCATCGCGGCCTCGGCTACAGTCTGTCCGGATGATGAGTGCCCGGTGAACATCTCCGTCCGCCTGTTCTTCGGTTATTTTCTGATCGTCGGGCTGGCCGCCTGGTTCGTGCTCAACGCTTTCGTCAAGGAAAGCGAACCGGGCATCCGCCAGGCGACCGAGGAAACGCTGGTCGATACGGCACAGGTTCTGGCCGAACTGGCGGCAGCCGATCTGGCCGCCGGCCGGATCGAATACGGGCCGTTCGCCGAAGCCGTGCGCGGCGCGTTACGCCGCCATCCACGGGCCGAGATTTCCGGCGTACTCAAGGAAAGCGTCGATCTGCGCATTTATGTCACCGATGCTCGCGGCATCGTCGTCTACGACTCGAAGCACGCCGCGCTTGGCGAGGATTTTTCGCAATGGCACGACATCGCCCGCGTTCTGCGCGGTGAATACGGCGCCCGCCAGACGCGCGAAGATCCTTACGATCCGGCCACTTCGGTGATGCACGTCGCCGCGCCCGTCGTTTACCTCGGCGAGCGGATCGGCGTGCTGTCGCTGGCCAAGCCGATGTCGTCCCTGGCCCCCTACATCGAGCGCGCCGCCGGCCGCGTCAAGGCTTCCGGCTTGATCCTGCTGGTCGCCACGGCGGTCATCGGCCTGTTGTTCACCGCCTGGCTGAGCTGGTCGATCCACCGCCTGCGCGATTACGCCCGCGCCGTCGCCGGCGGCCACAAGGCCGAAGCGCCGACCGGCGGCGGCCGGCAACTGTCGGAATTGGCCCGCGCCCTGGCGACGATGCGCGAGAAGCTCGAAGGCAAGCAGTACGTCGAGCACTACGTGCAGAACCTGACGCACGAGATGAAAAGCCCGCTGACCGCCATCCGCGGCGCCGCCGAAATCCTCGAAGGCGACCCGCCGGCCGAGGACCGCCGCCGCTTCGTCGATAACATCGTCGAACAGACGCAACGTTTGCAGGCGACCATCGAGCGCCTGCTGATGCTAGCCCGCGTCGAGCAGTTGCAGACGCCGGAAGGCCCGCAGACGCTGCAACCGGCCGCGTTGCTTGAAGACTGCCTGGAACTGCGCCGGCCAGCCCTGGCCGCGCGCGGCCTGCATGCCCGGCCGCAGGTCGACACCACCCGCCCGATCAAGGGCGACGCCTTCCTATTGCAACAGGCGCTGCTCAACCTGCTCGACAACGCCATCGAGTTCTCGCCGGACGGCGGCGACATCGATCTGGCGGTCCGCGAGCGTGGCGAAATGGTCGAATTCTCGGTCCGCGATCACGGCGACGGCGCCCCCGACTACGCGCTACCGCAGTTGTTCAGCCGCTTCTACTCGCTGCCCCGGCCGGCCACCGGCAAGAAGAGCACCGGCCTGGGCCTCGCCCTGGTCCGCGAAGTCGCCCGTCTGCACGGCGGCGAGGCCGAGTTCGCCAACCATCCGGCGGGCGGCGGCGAGGCCAGCTTCCGGATCGCGGCAGCCTGACCACATTGGGCAAGCTATGGCATTATTGATCAGGTCATAGCACGATCCCGACATAGTGGTTGGCGCCTTCCCTGCCAACCATAGGCGCGCATCCCATTACCTGTTGCCCGGGTACGGGGGCGAAAGGAGGGAAGATGGTTTCGGTTCATTCGATCAGTGCCCGCGCAACCGACACGGTCATTGCAGTGCGCGCGCTTGAGCAGGAAGCGGCAAAGCTTGATGTCGCCGCCAGTTTTCTCTGCGTCTTCTACGACGAAATCCATGACGACCGGCTGATCCACGATTTCCTGGCCACCCGCTTCCCTGGCGTCCCCGTGCTGGGCGGCACGTCGTGCGGCGGTGCGATGAGCGAGAAGGGGCTGGGCGGTGACGGCTCGATCGGCCTGCTCGCCGTGGCCGATCCCGATGGGGAGTATGGCGTCGGCACCGCAGAATTGACCGGCGACGCCGCCAGCGCCGCCGAGCATGCCCTCCATCTGGCGCTGGAGCGGGCGGGCTGCCCCGGCGAACTGCCCGAACTGATCTGGATCTACCAGGCACCCGGCCAGGAGGAACAGGTGATCGCCGGCCTACGCCGTGTCGTTGGCGACCGCTGCCCGATCATCGGCGGCAGTGCCGCCGATAACGCGGTGGCGGGCCACTGGCGGCAGCTGGGGCCGGAAGGCCCGATGACCAACGGCGTGGTGGTGGGCGTGCTCTTCTCCTCAGGTGGGATCAGCTGCGCCTTCCAGGGCGGCTATGCACCAACGGGCACCAGCGGGATCGTCACGCAAAGCAGCGGCCGCACCATCCTGACCATCGACGGCGAGCCGGCAGCCGAGGTCTACAATCGCTGGAGCGGCGGCAAGATCAGCCACAAGCTCGCGGGCGGCAACATCCTGACGGATACGACGATGTTCCCGCTCGGCATCGAGGTCGGCCGGATCGGTGACGTGCCTCAGTATCTCGTCATCCATCCCGAGCAGATTCTGGAAAACGGCGCCATGTCCACCTTTGCGAACGTTGGCGAGGGCTGCTGCCTGTTCGCCATGCGCGGCGACCGAGCGCACTTGATTGAGCGGGCCCGCAAGGTGGCGACCGCAGCGGCGGCGGCGCTGCCGGGCGGACCGAAAAGCCTCGCCGGCGGCCTGGTCGTCTATTGCGCCGGCTGCCGGCTCGCCGTCGGCGAGGAGATGGATCAGGTATCGGCCGCGATCAGCGAAAATTTCGGCGGCATGCCATTCGTCGGCTGCTTCACCTTCGGCGAACAGGGTCAGGTGCTGGGCAGCAACGCCCATGGCAATCTGATGATTTCGGCAATCGCTTTCGGCCGATGAAACCATGAGCCATGCCGAGGAGCTACGGGAAACCATCGTCTCGATGCAGCGCGAGTTGGACATGCTGCGCCTGGAGACGACCCATTCCCGCACGCTGCTCGACGCGCTCGATGCGCTCCTCGTGGTCTCCGGCGAGGACGATCCCTTTGCCGGCGTGTTCAGCGTGCTGCTGCCGATCTTCGATGCAGCGCTGGCGATCGCGCTGGCCTGCCCCAGCGACCATGACGACACTATGGAATGCGTCGCCTCCAACGATACCGGCCTGATCGGCTCGCTGTGGCAACCGGACGCGCAGTTGCAGAAGGCGCTGCGCGGCCGCATCGTGGCAACGCTTGGCAGCCATGACCTCGGCGCCTGCACGGCCGCCGGCGACCTCGTCCCTGGCGAGGACCAGCCGGCACTCTACCTGCCGCTCACCCAGCACAGCCGGCGCGGCCTGTTGCTCTTGCTGCGCGAGAGCGGCAAGCCGGGTTTCGACCGCTCGCACGTCATACTGGCGCGCAAATTCTCCCTGCTCGCCTCGCACGCGCTGGCAGCGCGCGACGCTCATCGTCGCGAAATCGAGAGCCAGCGCCTCAAACAACTGACCGACCAGCTCACCGACAGCCAGCACGCGCTCGCCCACCGCGCCAATCACGACCAACTCACCGGCCTGCCCAATCGCGCCCATGTCCAGGAACTGGTCGAAGAGCGCCTGGCCCGCAAGCGGCCCGGCGAGAAGCTGGCGCTGGCCTTCATCGACGTGGACGATTTCAAGCGGGTCAACGATATCTATGGCCATGATGTAGGTGATGCACTGCTGCGCGGCATCGCCGATCGCCTGAGCAAGCAGATCCGCGCCAACGACATTCTTGGGCGGATCAGCGGCGACGAGTTTGTTGTCATATTGGACCCGTTCAGGGAAAGGAGCGAGATCGTCTCCCTGGTCCGGCGGATCAGCGAGCTGCTGCACCAGCCTTTCGATCTCGATGGCATGCAGGTGAAGGGTTCGGGATCAATCGGCGTTGCGCTCTATCCCGTGCACGGGCGCAGCTATGAAGCGCTGCGCCGCAATGCCGATACCGCGATGTACCGGGCCAAGACATCGGCCAAAGGCAGCGTCGAATTCTTCAACCGCGCGCTCGGCCGCTCCATGTCCGAGCGGCAGTGCCGCGAACAGCAATTGCGCGCCGCCTTCGCTGCCCGGATGTTCCGCTGCGCGCTCCAGGCCAAGGTCGACATCCGCAGCGGCCGGATCATCGGCTTCGAGACATTGCTGCGCTGGGTGGATGCGCAGGACGTTGTCCACGCGCCGGATACGTTCCTGCCTATCGCCAGCGAACTCGGGCTGCTCGACGGCATCACGCTGATGCAAATGGAAGAGCTTCTGTCCTGGCTACCGCAACTCGATCAGCGCTTCGGCAAGGATATCGTCTATAGCCTCAACATCTCCGCCATTCAGGCATCGCATCCCGGCTTCATGAAGACCCTGATCGGCCGGATCGCGCAATCGGGTCGGGCCAGGAATTTCATGCTGGAACTGACCGAGGAATCCCTGATCTGGGCCAATACTTTCCAGACCGATAGCTTGCCGCTACTACGCGAGGCGAACATCGGTATTGCAATCGACGATTTCGGGACGGGCTATTCATCGCTGGCGATGCTCACCGAATTGACGGTCGACGAGATCAAGATCGACCGCTCCTTCATCGCCTGCATCCAGGACCGGCCACACCAGCAATCCATCCTGCGCGCCATCGGGTCCCTCGGCCGCGCGCTCGGCATCGATCTGGTCGCCGAAGGCATAGAGACCGAGAACGAGCTGGCCTGGCTGCTGGACAATAGCGGCATCGGCGCCGGCCAGGGCTTTCTGTTTCACCGGCCCGCCTTCATTCCCGAGCTGCTCGAAGCGGACCTGCCCGGCAATGGGCCGCCATTGTCGGCAATCACCCAGAGCATCATTGAGCGCCTCACCAAACCGGCAGCCTGACCACAGGGGACGGACAGAAACGTCTCAAGCCAGCGCACTATCATCGAGGCAGAACAGCCGCGCACCGGGATGATCGCGCTGGAGCCGGCGGTTCTCCTTGTCGGCCAGCAGGAAATCGGGCCACTCGGCGCCGCGCCGGAAACAGAAGCGGCGTGGCAAATCGGTGTACAGCGAGCGTGGCGGCGACCGCCAGCCGATGCGCTTCAGCAGGCGGCCACTGTCTTCGCTGTGGTAGTAGAGGGTGCGCAAGCCCAGTTCGTCGCGCAGAAAAGCGATGGCGGCCCACAGCATGGCCTCTGCCCAGATCGGACGGTAGCGTTCGCCGATCAGGCGGCAGTAGTCGAGCGTCAGGCGCAAGGGCAATTGGCGGCGGCGGTAGGGAATCAGCGCATCGTCGGCGGCCCCGGCGCGACGGCGCTCCAGCAACCAGTGTTCGAGATCGGCCGCCCGGCGCAGCCAGTCGGTCTGGATTTCCTCGATCAGCGCGCTGCCACTAGCCCAGTCGAGGTCGATGCGCGCCCAGGCCAGTGTGTTGCGCTGGCGGGCAATGGGATGGCCGTAGTACTGGAACAAACCGTCGACCTCGCCGAGGCGGCGGTAATGCTGCTCATGCTCGCGGTTGAAATTGAGTTGTAGAACGAGATTGACGCCGGGACGCGAGGTCTGCTGATGGCGCCAATCGCTGCGTCGCTCTGTGCCCCAGGTAGACAACGTAAGGACGAAAGCAGCCTGGTTGGTGTCGTAATCGCTGGCGGCGAGCACGGCATCGTCAAGGGCGTGGCCACAACCGGCGAGGATGGAACGGATGCGCGGCTTCTCCAGCAGGCCGGCGTAAGCGGAACGGCGCAACGCGGCGACCGGGACACGCCGGTCCGGCTGCCGATGGCAATAATGCCGCAGCAGGCCGATGCCGTAGCGGTCACGATAATAGGAATAAACGGTACGTTCGCCTTGCAAGCAGGCGATGATTTCGTCGGCGAGTTGACCTTGCATGGATGACTCCGTGAAATGCGGTGACAGGTGGGTGGCGCGGTGGTTCGGGCCGGGTCGTCATGGTTTTCTCCTTGGTAAAAGCCCACCGCTGTAGCGGCGAGCGGGTTATTCAATCAACTTCAAATTCCGCCAAATCACCGGCAAGCAGCGCCGCCAGCGACCGCTGCGTGCGCTGCCGTGCCTGCTGGCGGACAGCCTTGCGGGTATTGCTGTGTGGTCCGGCATGGCGGGTCAGCCCGGGCACCAGCAGCGGGTTACGGGGCCGGCTTTGCGGCAGGACGAGGATGAGATTCTTCTTGGCCATCGCTCATCCCTTCACGCACAGGACCTGTTTCAGGGTATGGACGACTTCCACCAGATCACGCTGGTTATCCATGACCCGGTCGATGTCCTTGTAGGCGGCTGGGATTTCGTCTACGACGCCACCGTCCTTGCGGCACTCGATCCCCGCCGTCTGCGCTTCCAGATCGAAGCGGGAAAATCGCCGCTTGGCGGCGCTACGGCTCATACGCCGGCCGGCCCCATGCGCGCACGAGCCAAACGCCTGTTCATTGCCCAGCCCGCGCACGATGTAAGAACGCGCGCCCATGCTGCCGGGGATGATGCCCAATTCGCCCGCCCGGGCCGAAATGGCTCCCTTGCGGGTAATGAACAGGTCTTCCCCGAAATGCCGCTCGCGGGCCACATAGTTGTGGTGGCAGTTGATCGCCTCGCCATCCAGGCTGAAGGAGGGCAAGCGCATCTTCAGCACCTCGAGCACAGCGGCCAGCATCTGCCGGCGGTTGAGCAATGCGTAATCCTGCGCCCACGCCACCGCTTCCACGTAGTCGTCGAACAGCGCCGAACCCTCGTTGAAATAGGCGAGGTCGCGGTCCGGCAGGCGGATCTGGTGACGCCGCATGTCCTTCTGCGCGGCGGCGATGAAGTAGCGTCCGATGACATTACCGATGCCGCGCGAACCGGAGTGCAGCATGACCCAGACCTGATCCGCCTCGTCCAGGCATAACTCGATGAAATGATTGCCGCCGCCCAGCGTGCCGAGTTGGCACAGCCAGGTTTCGTTGAAACGGCGCTGCATTTTCATCAGCCCCGGATGCTTGCCGACAATGGCGTCCAGCCGCGCGTCGAGCCGGCGCCCGACGCACTCCAGCGCGCCGCCGCGCATGTGGCTGGCGGCATGCTGTTCGAAACCGCACGGCACCGCGCCCTCGATGCCCAGGCGTAAAGCGCGCAGGGTATCGGGCAATTGCCCGGCGCGCAGCGACGTGCGCACCGCGTTCATGCCACAGCCGATGTCGACGCCGACAGCGGCCGGAATGATCGCCTGTTTGGTCGGGATCACGCTGCCGACGGTGGCGCCGATGCCGGCATGTACATCCGGCATCGCAGCGACGTGGCCATGCACGATAGTCAGCGAGGCCACGTTCAGCAGTTGCTGGATAGCCTCGGGTTCGATGTCGCGCGTCCATACCTTGACCGGAACGCGCCCCTTGTTGAGTTCAATTTGAATGCCCATGTTGGATTCCTGGATGTTGCTTTAGCTTGGAATCCGGGCAGCGGCGCCACGGTTAACTGCCGGCGGAAAAGAAAAAACCCCGGCGTTTGGCCAGGGTTTTCTTTCCCGGCCCGGATTCGCTTGGCAGCGCGTTCCGGGCGACGAGTGTGACAAATCGCCTGCGGCTCAGCGCTGGAAAATCTCGTTGGCAATGGCAGGCATGTCGTACTCCTTCTGGTGAAATGGGTGGATGAAGCGAAGCGCCAGTGTCATGTCTGAAGAACGATAAGGTCAAGCAAAGGCCGTATCTGGAATAGCGCACAAACAACACTTGTTGCAAACATGCAACAACATCAGATGAGGCCGCAGCCCCCTCGTCATTCCCGCTCGCTCTTGGCGGAAATCCAGTGTCTTTGTTTTTCCTGCCGCGATCACGCCCCGTTTCGCGGGGCGGTGAGCCGCTGGATTCCCGCCAGAAACACGCGGGAATGACGGGATTGAAGCTTCACCCTCGCTTCACACAGCTTCACTACCGCTTCGTCATGCCCTCACCCGGCGGCCGGAAACTGCTTCCGTCACATCAACCAGGGAGCCCATCGTGGACCGCAAGCTGTTCTACAAAATTTTCGCCATTGTCGGCCTGACTATTCTGCTGCTGATTCCTCTCGCGCTGGTCGAGGGGCAGATCCGCGAGCGCAGCCAGCGCCAGGAGGAAGTGCAGCGGAACATCGCCAACAGCGCGGCCGGGCCACAGACGTTGGTCGGGCCGGTGATTCTGCTGCGCACCCGCGAGCGCGTACCGGAAACCCGACGCGATGCAGACAGCAACCTGCCCGTCACGACGACCAAGATCGTCGAGCACACCCAGTTGATCGCGCCGGAAACGCTGAGCATCGACGGCGAGGCCAAGGTGGAGACACGCCATCGCGGCATCTACCAAGCGCGCCTGTTTCACCTCGACGCCACCAGCCAGAGCCACTTCAACGTCAGCGTGCCGGCCGCCGACGCCGGCGAGCGACTGATTGATGCCGAAGCCGTGCTGATTCTCGGCCTGTCCGACCCGCGCGGCGTCGACAGCGACCCAGACGTGCTGATCAACGGCCAACACCACCGCTTCGGCGCCGGCAAACCAGCCGGCGACGCGCTACCGCTGGCCCAGTTGAGCGTACCGCTTGGCCGCCTGGAACTGGGCAAGACGCACCGCTTCGCGGTCAGTTTCCCCCTGCAATTGACCGGCACGACGCGCCTGAGCATCGCGCCGACCGGCGAGACCAACAGCATCCAGCTCAAGTCGGCCTGGCCGCACCCCAATTTCGGCGGCCGCTTCCTGCCGCGCGAACGCAGCGTCGGCGCTGACGGCTTCGCGGCCCGCTGGGAAATCTCCCATCTCGCCCGCGATTTCACCAACGCGCTGCAACCGAACAGCGGCGAGGCGTTGTCGGTCGATTTCGTCGATCCGGTCAACATCTACCTGCAATCCGAGCGCGCCGTGAAATACGGCGTACTGTTCATCGTGCTGACCTTCGCCGGTTTCTTCCTGACCGAGATCCTGCGCCGGGCGCCGATCCATCCGCTGCAATACCTGCTGGTCGGCCTGGCGCTCGCCATCTTCTTCCTGCTGCTGACCGCCTTTTCCGAGCACATGGCCTTCGCCGCTGCCTACGGCCTGGCGGCGAGCGCCTGCATCGGGCTGATTGCCTGGTACCTGGCCGGCGCGCTCGGTGACTGGCGCCGTGGCGCCGCCTTCGGCGCCGGACTGACCGGTCTCTACGGCGTGCTCTATGGCGTCCTGCTGTCGGAAGACAACGCCTTGCTGATGGGCAGCCTGTTGCTGTTTATCGCCCTCGGCGTCGTGATGCTCACCACCCGCCGGCTCGATTGGTACGGGCTGGGCCAGCGCCCGCCGAAGCGGACGCAATAAGCGGCCGCCTCGGCTAAACCGGGTCCGGAACCGCTTCCAGCATCCGGACCTCGTAGCGCGACATGGCCAGGGCGATGCCCTGCCCGACCAAGGCCGCCAGGATCGCCTTGTTGACCTCGCGGATCGCCGCCTCGTAGTCCGGCACCTTGACCCAGGGGCAAACGCCGATAGTCACGCCCGATTCAGACAACTGTGTAATCCCGAGCAAAGGCACCGGATCCTTGAGAATTCGCGGATTGATCGCCAACACATTGGCAATCGCGGCCAGCGCGGCATCGACATCGGCGCGGAACGAAATACCCACCGTCAGTTCGAGGCGACGAATCTGCCCGTGGTTGTGCAGGATTTCGCCGACAATTTTGCGGTTGGGAATCACCACCCGCGACAGGTCGGTATGGCCCAGCGTGGTGCTGAACAAGCGGATATCGAGCACTTCGCCCTCCCCCGCGGCAACGGAAATGTAGTCGCCGACGTGGAAGGGCCGGGTAAAGATGATGCTCAGGCCGGCCACCAGGTTACCGAGCAGGCCCTGCATGGCCAGCGCCACCCCGGCGCCGGCCACGCTCAACCCGGCGATTAGCGGCAGCAACTCGACGCCCAGGTTCTGCAAGGCCATGATGGCGAACAACACCAGCACGCAGAGATGGACGATGCGCACCAGCAGCGAGCGCACTGGCGCCTCCAGGTGCAGGCGCAGCAGCAGGCGGCCGAAGGCCCCCCCAACCCAGCGACCGAGCAGATGGCCAGCAATCAGGATGAGGATGGCGACGACCACCTTCGGCCCGAAACGGACGGCCATATCGAGGGCCGAAGCCCTGATCTGGTCGAGCGACTGTAGCGAGGGTTCCATGGCGCGACTCCTTTGGACGAAAGCGCATTGAGAGAAATTGCCAACGGGATATTACAGCAGCCGAAGGTAAAGCATCAGCCAAGCTGTAAGCTGACGGATCGGATTCAAAGTATTGATCCGGCAAATCCACGGGGCGTTTATGACATGATGACCGGATTGAGAAAGAAAGGTTTCGCCATGACTATCGAACAGGATAACCGCCTGACCTTGCGCCCGCTGGAACGCCACGATCTGAAGTTCGTTCACGAATTGAACAACAACGCAAAGATCATGCGTTACTGGTTCACCGAACCCTACGAGACCTTCGCCGAACTATCGCAACTGTATGACCGCCATGTGCACGACCAGCGCGAACGCCGCTTCGTCGCGGTCGACCCGGCGGGCGAAATCGTCGGGCTCGTCGAGCTGATCGGGCTCGACCACATTCACCGTTACGGCGAATTTCAGATCATCATCGCGCCGCAGGCGCAGGGGCGCGGCTATGCGACGAGTGCGACGCGGCTCGCCATCGACTACGCCTTTTCAGCGCTGAATCTGCACAAGCTGTATCTGGTCGTCGATCGCGAGAACGCGACGGCAATACACATCTACGAGAAGTGCGGCTTCCAACATGAAGCCGAGCTGATCGAGGAATTTTTCTACAACGGCAACTACTACAACGTGTTGCGCATGTGTATGTTTCAGCGGGATTTTTTGGCACGCCGCAAAGCGAAACGACAAGATTCCGCTTGAACGCTGCCGAACCTCCCGGAATCAGGCATCGCCCAGCTTGCGCAGATGCAGGGTGATAGCGATCACCAGCGCGACCGGCAGCAGCAGCGCACCGACGACACCGGGCCAGGCGAAGTGCTCCCAAGGCCAACCGGCAGCGTAACCGATGACGCTGCCGCCGAGGTAGTAGCTCGACAAGTACAGCGCCGAGACCAGACCACGCCGCGTGCCGGCACGCCGCCCGACCCAGGCGCTGGCCAGCGAATGAACGGCGAAGTAGCCGAAGGTGAACAGCGCCAGGCCACCGATGATCAGCGGCAGCGGGGTAAAGCAGGTCAAGCCGATACCAGCCGCCATGCACAGGCTCATCGCCAGGATCACCCGCTGCCGGCCGTGGCGCGCGGCGGCGCCGGCGGCCAGCAGCGAGGACAGGCTGCCCAGGGCGTAGAGCAGGAAAATGGCGCCGATCACCGCCGGACCAAGAGCATAGGGCGGCAGGCTGAGGCGGAAACCGAGGTAGTTATAGATGCCGACGAAGGCGCCCATGATCAAGAAAGCGATCCAGAACAGCCAGGGCAGGCCGGCATCGGCATAGATGTTGCGAACATCGGCGAACAACGGCCGCAGTTGCAGGGGCTGGGCGACGAAATGGCTGCCGCGCGGCAAGAGGCGCAGGAAACCGGCGGCGGCCAGGAGGCCAAGCAGGCCGAGGGCCGCCAGGCCGTGGCGCCAGCTCAGGTATTCGCTGACGGCGGCGGCAAGAAAGCGGCCGGACATGCCGCCGAGCGCGTTGGCCGCGATGTACAGGCCCATCGCCCTGGCCCGCTGGTCGGGCGCCAGTTCCTCGCCGAGGTAGGCCATCGCCGCCGCCGGCACGCCGGCGATGCAGGCGCCGACGCAGACCCGGCTCAACAACAGGGTCGGAAAATCCGGCGCGAAGGCCGAGGCAAAGCCGAAGATCGCAGCGCCGAACAGGCAGGCGCGCATCAGCGCCACCCGGCCGTAGCGGTCGGACAACAAGCTCCACGGAATCAGCAGGAAGGCCATCGCCGCCGTGCCCGCCGAAACGCTGAGGCTGGCCGTCACCGCCGAGATGGCGAAGGCGCCGGTCAACTGCGGCAGCAGCGGTTGCGTGCCGTAGAGCAGCGTAAAGCAGGCGAAGCCGACCAGCGCCAACGCCCAGTTGGCACGCCGGGTAGCGGCGGCGTCGAGCCAGGGGCGAACTGCCGCCTGGCCGGCGGATGGCGGCGTTTCAGCGCGCATCGATAGCACTCCCGGCGGCCGGCCACACGGTTTCCGGCAGTTTCGCCAGCACGCCGGCCTCCACCAGCAGCCGGTCGATATCGGCTGCCGCCTTGACCGGGCGCAGCCGCTGGTAAAGGACCTCGGCTTGCGGATAGTTGCGGCGCAGCATGGCCAACCATTGCTTGACGCGGCCGCCGGCATGCGCCGGCACCACTTTGCGCCGGACGCCCAGCCAGTAGGCGGCAACGCCCGGCGCTACCTCGTCCCAGCCGCCGACCACCTCGCCGCGCGCGCGGCGGGCGAGCAGCGGATCGGCCACGGCGCCGCGGCCGATCATGACGTCGGCGCAGCCGGTGGCGGCCTGGCAATTGCGGAAATCCTCGACGGTCCACACTTCGCCATTGGCAATCAGCGGCACGGCAACGGCGGCGCGTACCCGGGCTATCCATTCCCAGCGCACCGGCGGCCGGTAGCCGTCGGCCCGGGTTCGGCCGTGCACGATCAGTTCGTCGATACCGGCGGCGGCCAGCGCCTGGGCGTTGTCGATGGCCAGGCTGGCGTCATCGATACCCAGGCGCATCTTGGCGGTAAATGGCATGTCGGCCGGCACCACGGCGCGCACGGCGGCGGTGATGGCGTGCAGCAATTCCGGCTCGCCGAGCAGCGCGGCGCCACCGCGATGGCGATTGACGGTCGGCGCCGGGCAACCGAAATTGAGATCGATGCCGGCCGGGCGCAGGCCGGCCAGCTGGCGCGCGTTCTCGGCCATCAGATGCGGGTCGGAGCCGAGCAATTGCACGCGCATCGGCGTGCCGGCCGAGGTCTTGCCGCCGTTCAGCAGTTCCGGGCAGATGCGTTCATAGGTCTTGACCGGCAGCAGGCTATTGGCGACGCGAACGAATTCGCATATGCCCCAGTCGTAACCGCCGATGGCCGTCAGCACGCCGCGCAACAGGTTGTCGGCGAGCCCTTCCATCGGGGCGAGAAGAATGCGGGACATGCGGGATTCCGGAGGGGGCGGCGTAGGCACGCATTATAATCCGCGCCATGCCGCGCCTCGTTCTCGACACCAACGTCGTCCTCGACCTTTTTCACTGGGCCAATGTCGACGCCGTGCCGATCAGGATAGCGCTGGAGGCCGGCCGCATCGAATGCCTGGCCGACGAGCGCACGCTCGCCGAACTGCGGCGCGTGCTGACCTACCCGCAGCTCGGGCTGACGGCGGAAATGATCGCCGAACACTACGCCCGCTATGTTGCCCTGGTACGCCAAGTACCCGCCGGCGCGGCACCAGAGCTGCCCCGCTGCCAGGACCGCGACGACCAGAAGTTTCTCGAACTGGCGGCGCGCGCCAACGCCGACATCCTGGTCAGTAAGGATAAAGCACTGTTGCACTTGCGCGGCCGTACCCGGCTCGCCTTCCGCATCCTCTCGCCCGCCGCGGCGGCGGCCGAACTGGCGGCGCCGGCCTGAGGCGGATTACTGCGCAACCTGCGCCATCGCGCTCACGCCTGTCGCCGCCGGAAAACCCAGGTCATCGCGTCCGAGGCTTCGGCGGCGAAGGCATAGCCTTCTTCGGCGAAAGCTTTCAGTCCTTCCGGCTCGACCAGGCGGTTGAGCACCGCAAAGCGTGTCATCAGGCCACGCGCCCGCTTGGCGTAGAAGCTGACGATCTTGTAGCGGCCATTTTTCCAGTCCTCGAACACCGGCTGGATCACGGTGCCGGCGATCTTGCGCCCGACGGCGGCCTTGAAATATTCCTCCGAGGCCAGGTTGACGACCACCGGCCGCGCCATGCCGGCCAATTCGTCGTTGATCGCCGCCAGCAAACGCTCGCCCCAAAAGGCGTAAAGATCCTTGCCGGCCTCGTTGGCCAGGCGGGTGCCCATTTCCAGGCGGTACGGTTGCATCAGATCAAGCGGACGCAGGATGCCGTACAAGCCGGAGAGAATGCGCACCTGTCGCTGGGCAAAAGCAAGATCGTCGGCGCTCAGCGTGCGCGCCGCCAGGCCGTCGTAAACATCACCGTCGAAGGCCAGTACAGCCTGCTTGGCATTGTCCGGGGTAAACGGCAGATGCCAGTCGGCATAGCGGTGGAAATTGAGCAGCGCCAATGAATCGGAAAGATTCATCAGGTTGGCGATGTCGGCCGGCGACAGGCGACGCAACTGCTGGATCAGGCTTGCCGACCGCTCTAGGAAAGCAGCTTGCGTGTATTCCGCGATATGCGGCGGCGTCTGGTAGTCAAGGGCCTTGGCCGGGGACAGGAGAATCAACATGGTCGGAATTTCGTACAGGGCAATGATTCGGATTTTACCGGCTGGTAAAATCTCATCTTTGCCTTTTCTGGAATCCCCGATGAAACGAACCCGCTTCGGCGCCCGCGACCGGCTGTCGCGCGACGCCGCAGAACTCCAGCGCCTGGCCGCCGGCCTGTCCGACTCCGGCGGCAAGCTCGAAGACGGTTACTGGGAAGCCCGGCTGGCCGAAACCGTGGACAGCCTGCTGAAGAACGGCGCCGAGGATGACATCAACACCGCCCTCGACCGGCTGTTCGAAGCCAATCCGCGCGCCCACGACGAGCTCGCCGACATGGTCGAGGCGCGCGCCGAAAGCGGCCGCCTGGAAGCGCACGACCAGGCCTTCGACATCCTGCTGTTCGCCGCCCCGGTGCTGGCCTGGTCGCGTTTCTCGATCCCTTCCTGTCCCTTGCCGGCGGCCACCCTGACGGCGCTGTCGGTGCAACTCGGCGCTCACGTCTTCGGCGGCCAGGCCCGCGTCGCGCTGACCGATTACCTGTTCAGCCCCGACCAGTTGCCGCGCAGCTTCTGCGACACCTGGCAACTGACCCAGGCGCTCGGCGCAGCGGCCCTGGCCGGCGGGCACCTGACCATCGATACCGACGGCCTGGCTGAAACCAACCGTTTCCTGTCCGACGTCCGCTATCTGGTCGGCGCCATCGCCGTGCCCTGCGGCCAGGCGCCGTTCCGCTGGAACGAGAAGGACGGCAGCAAGGACGGCGCGCTCAAGGAATGGCAAAAGCAAGGCTGTCCCAACCTGGAACCGCTGCTTACCGGCTGCGCCTGGGAACCGTTGCTGCCGGACGCCTACCATGCCGCCTGCCGCAATGCCGACCGCCTCTCAAGGCCGCACTCGCTGCGCGCCTCGGTGGCCTTCCTGCAAACCGTGCTCGGCTTGATGCCGGATGCCATCCGCGCCGTCGTCGGTCCCTGCTACGACCAGCGCATGGAGGAATACCGCGTCGGCCTCGGCCCGCGCGACAAATCCGACATCTACCACGGCATCGTCTGGCCGCTGCTCGGCGCCGAGGACGAAGCCACCGACGCCGCCAGCGAGATCGAGGCCGTCCTGCGCGAGGCCGGCGTCAAGGAAATCAGCTTCCTCGACCACCATTTCCCGATGGAATTCTGCGACGACTGCGGCGCCCCGCTCTACCCCAATACCGACGCCGAACTGGTGCATGCGGAAATGCCGGAGGAAAGTGGTGGTAGTTCGCAGGCTTTGCATTGAGCCAGTTCCGGACATCGATCATGGCGATGGGCCGCAAAAATCAATCGCAATATGAAAATAAAACTCATGGAAACGCTCGGCTGCGTCGTGGTAGCAGCCATCCTTTCAT
The DNA here is from genome assembly GCA_031274715.1 of Azonexus sp. GTDB lineage: Bacteria > Pseudomonadota > Gammaproteobacteria > Burkholderiales > Rhodocyclaceae > Azonexus. The sequence continues at coordinate 15,811 of JAISPT010000048.1, forward strand.
CGTGCGCCGCCGCGCCGGGTTCGATGGCAGGCGGCGACCAGGGTCTCTGGCTAGTCCCGATCAATCACACCGACCGCTACGCCCCCTATGTCGCCGTCGACGATGTCTGGGCGGGCAATGTCGGGCGGCAGGGTGGAGGGGGGGGAGCGGCCTGCTGCCTAGACAGGCGCAAGGACTGGTCCAAGCCTGTTTGGGTGAAATGGGAGTGGGGTTACGAAGAAGACCCGGTCACAAAGAAAATCACCTTGCCCGACGAGGCGCATTCCGCGCTCGTCGCCTTCCCG
>JAISPT010000074.1 GCA_031274715.1 Azonexus sp.
CCATTCGCCACCGCAGCGCGCCAGCAGCTTGACCGGCATGGCGTCCAGCACTTCGTTGCCGACGACCACGCCGCGCAGCGCCTCGGGCAGCCGCTCGGCCCATTGCACGCACGCGCCAAAACGCGCCAGCCGCTGTTGCTGGCGCGCACGCAAAGCACCCGACACGTCGACGATGGTGTAGCGCGCCAGCGGCTGGCCCAGCGCCTCCAGCGCGTCGATCAACTGCTGCGCCAGCGCGCCGGAGCCGGCGCCAAACTCCCACACCTCGTCGGTGCCGGTGACGGCCAGGCTCTGCGCCACCTGCGCCGCCAGCGCGCGGCCAAACAGCGGCGACAACTCCGGCGCGGTGACGAAGTCGCTGCCCGACGCCGGCCAGCGGCCGAACTTGGCGCTGCCGTGCGCGTAATAACCCAGCCCCGGCGCGTACAGCGCCAGATGCATGAAACGGTCAAACGGCAACCAGCCGCCAGCGGCTTGGATTTCGTGGCTGATCAGGGCGGCTAACGAGGCGGGCGCGGTTGCAAAGGTCACGCTGGCGATTGTCGGCGATGACGTTGATGGCAGTTCCGGCACCCTGACTGCACCACAGCTGCTAACATTAAGTTACATACTTTACACTTATATACGACAGTTTTCAGGCACATTTAAGCACACCGAAACTTTAGTCCGAAAGTATTTCGGTCCCGCCCTGTGCTTTTTTCACTATGCACTCTCGCAGGGCGGAATCCGAAGTTCAAGAGAGTGCGTTTGGAGATCATTTCATCATGCAGAAACGAATTTGCATCCGCCTGCTGGCTATTGTCGGCGCCATGGTTGCCACTTGTGCCGTAGCGGCGGGGCCGAGCAACGAACCGATCCAGCCGATCCAGCCGGCCAAGGTCACCAACCCGGCGATGGAGGAACTGGGCAAGAAGCTGTTTTTTGACCCGCGCCTGTCGCGCTCGGGCGGCATTTCCTGCAATTCCTGCCACAACCTGTCCAGCGGAGGCGTCGACAACCTGGCGGCGTCCATCGGCGATCGCTGGCAAAAGGGCGGCATCAACTCGCCCACGGTGCTCAATTCCAGCATGAACATCGCCCAATTCTGGGACGGCCGCGCCAAGAACTTGCATGAGCAGGCCGGCGGCCCGATCGCCAACCCGGCGGAAATGGGGTCCACCCACGCATTGGCCGTGGCTACGCTGGAGACCATTCCGGGCTACGTGACCGAGTTCCAGAAGGTGTTTGGCGCGGGCAAGATCACCATCGATCAGGTGACGCAGGCGCTGGCGGCGTTCGAGGAAACGCTGGTCACGCCCAACGCGCGCTTCGACTTGTGGCTGAAAGGGGACGACAAGGCCATTACCGCGCAGGAAAAGCGCGGCTATGAGCTGTTCCGCGACTCCGGCTGCGTGTCTTGCCACAACGGCCCTGCCGTCGGCGGTAATTCGTTCCAGAAGATGGGCGTGGTCGAACCCTACCAAACCACCCACCCTGCGCAGGGCCGGGCGGACGTGACCAAGAAGGATCAGGACCGCTTCATGTTCAAGGTGCCGACGCTGCGCAACGTCGAACTGACCTATCCGTACTTCCACGACGGCGCCGCCAACACCCTGACCGAAGCCGTCGACACGATGGGCCGCCTGCAGTTGGGCAAGAAGTTCACCAAGGAAGAGAACGCCAGGATCGTCGCCTTCCTGAAGACGCTGACCGGCGATCAGCCGAACCTCATCCTGCCGATCCTGCCGCCGTCCTCCGACGCGACGCCGCGGCCGACCCCGTTCGCCAAAGCCAAATAAGCGGCGAATCATGCAGGACAGACGGGGGCGCCAGCCCCCGTTTTTTTGGCTTGCATTTGTTTGATCCAGGCTAATCTGCCGTTAGACTTGCGCGTCCATAATTCGTCGCTGATTCCCTACGGTTTTTCCCCTGATGCTCGAAGCTGACAATCTGGAATGCGTGCGCGGCGAGCGCCGCCTGTTCGCAGGCCTCGGCTTTCGGCTGGCGGCGGGAGAACTGCTCTACTTGCAGGGCCGGAACGGCTCGGGGAAAACCAGCCTGCTGCGCATGCTGCTCGGTCTGCTGCCGCCGGAGCACGGCGAAATCCGCTGGCACGGCCAGCCGATCCGCAAGCTGGCCGACGACTACCGCGCCGATCTCTGCTATCTCGGCCACCTCAACGCCATCAAGGAAGAATTGACGCCACTCGAGAACCTGCTCGCCGCCGCCCGTTTGGCCGATGAAGACTTGAGCGAGGACGATGCCATCGATGCCCTGGAGCAGGTCGGCCTCGCCGGCCGCGAGGATCTCGCCTGCAAGTACCTATCGCAGGGGCAGAAGCGACGCGTCGCGCTGGCCCGCCTGGTCAAGGAAAAGCGGCCGCTGTGGATTCTCGACGAACCTTTCGTCGCCCTCGACGTCACCGCCGTGGACTGGCTGGCCGGCCTCATTTCCGGCCACTTGCAACGCGGCGGCCTGGCGGTGATGACTACCCACCAGCCGGTCAGCATTGCCGCCGGCACCGTGCGCGAACTGCGGCTCGGTTGAGAGTGATGCGCTGATGTTCAAGATCATTCTGGCAGTGGTCGGCCGCGATCTCAAACTGGCCATGCGGCGGCAGGCCGACATTGTTTCGGCGCTGTTCTTCTTCATCATCGTGGTCAGCCTGTTCCCGCTCGGTGTCGGACCCGAGCCCGACCTGCTGCGCACGCTAGCCCCCGGCGTACTGTGGGTGGCGGCACTGCTGGCGACCATGCTGTCACTGCCGCGCCTGTTCGCCGACGACTACCGTGACGGCACGCTGGAACAACTGGCGCTGGCGCCGCATCCGCTTGGTCTGGTCGTTACCGGCAAAGTGATCGCTCACTGGCTATGTTCCGGCCTGCCACTGGCCCTGATCGCGCCAGTGCTCGGCGTGCAGTTCGATCTCTCCGCCGACGCACTGATCGTGCTGACCGGCACCATCCTGCTCGGCACACCGGCCCTGTCCGGCATCGGCGCCATCGGTGCGGCGCTGACCCTGGGTCTGCGCGGCGGCGGCGTGCTACTGTCGCTGCTGGTACTGCCGCTGTACATCCCGGTGTTAATATTCGGCGCTGGCGCGGTCGATGCCACGGTGTCCGGTCTCGGGGGGGAAGGACACCTTTCACTGCTCGCCGCACTGACTTTCGCCTCACTCGGCTTCGCCCCCTGGGCGTCGGCCGCCGCCCTGAAGATCGCCCTCGAATGAAAGACCGCTTCAATCTTTACCGCTTCGCCTCGCCGGCGACCTTCTACCCCCTGGCCGGCAAGATGATTCCGTGGTTCGCCGCCGCCGCCGTCGTCTTCGGCGCAGCCGGGCTGTGGCTCGGCATGCTGGTGGCGCCCACCGACTTCCAGCAGGGCGAGGGCTACCGGATCATCTTCATCCACGTCCCGGCCTCCTGGATGTCGATGTTCATCTACCTGGTCATGGCCTTCTGGGCGGC
>JAISPT010000067.1 GCA_031274715.1 Azonexus sp.
GCGGGTAGCGCGCAGGCGCTCGAACCGCTCAACATCAAAACCATGCATCGCCTGCCCACGCACGAAGATGTACGGAATCGCCTTGCCGCCACGAGCATAAAACTCTCGCCGACGCTCAACATCCTCCGGCATGCATGGAAAATGTGCGGCAGAGGCAAAAAAGGCGGTGTTCTCATCGGGATAATGGGATGGTATTGGGGTTTTCAGGCTCACCTCAACCTACCCGGGTTGCCAACAATCAAATATTTTTCCGAGCATCAGCGTATTTCCGATGGCTTTCTTCTTTCATTATTTATGATGCTGAGCAATCCCTCGCTTTTGATTCCGTATTTTTTGCAGAATTAAAATTAATTGCGACTGCGGCGGCGACGACAATCACATTAAGTTTTGTCACACGACCAACACACTTTTTATAAGCAAATCCTTACCACCCAAACTTTAAGCAAAACTTGGAAAATCAAGTACTCATGCTGAACTCATGCAACAAAGCCCATTTCGTTCATAGTAGATCTATTCAGACTTATCATGTAATTCTTCTAGATACCAGCAGCCATTAACAAATCGAAATTTATAAAGCATTCTATAGAGATCAGACTCAGGGGGGCCGTCATGGAATACCTCAACATATCTTTTTGTATTGAGCAGTATATCTTCTGTCACAAGCTCTTTTTTTCGCTGAGATTTTGACAATATCAGAGGCTCCTGTAGGGATTTTATTTTCCCCAAATCCCATAACGACACCTCCACAACCGCCATTGAATAGTCCCCTTCTCGTACCACTAAAGGCAAGATTAGGCGAGTGCGCTGAAAATTAATATCTTCCTCAAATTTCTTAAGGAAATCATCGAATCCATTTTTATCAGGTACAGGACACTCTAAAACCATCTGTCCCATAGAGTTTGTCGAATTCAACAATAACAACAAGATACTGAAATTTCTTAGCACATACAAAATCCGATTAAGGAGATTAGCCATAAGTTCACTCTCTAAGTTTTAGGGCTGATATGGTTTGACGATTGGTGAGTAACCAGGTTTTCCACCAGGTACTGTGTTGAGCTGGAAATGGTAATGCGTTCCAGGTCCTTTGTTCTTTTCTTCTTGCCCATAGCCATTCGGGAAACACGTTAGAAAACACCGCTTGGCTTCATCTGGACATAACCCTGGGTTGGCCGATCTACCAAAATCAACAGCTTCGCCACGAGCATGCGAGCTATTTGGCTTTGAGCGATTTCCTCTTCCACCTGTTATTGCATTATCCATACCTGTGCATGTGTCGAAACATTGCAGTGCTTGCTCCATTTCTGGCGTAAAGTCACATTTGGCTCCATTGATACAGTGAAATAGGCCATAAGGGTCAATCAACGAAATAGGATTCCCCTCAACATACGCGTGTAGATTCACACTTCCCTCCAACCCAATCGGATCACTCTGCCGATACCTCCCGACGCCCGGATCATAATCCCGGAAATAGTTGTAATGAGTACGAGTTTCCGGGTCGGAATACTGCCCCGGAAAACGGAAAGGATTTTCGATTACCGATGCTGGATCAACGATCATTTCCCCGAAAGCCGTCGCTTTCTGACTCCAAACCACAGCCCCGCTAGCATCCGTGCTCTTCTGCGGCGTCCCTAGGTGGTCATTGTGGTGATGGAAACGCTCGACTTGTTTTGTGTCACTACGTAGGGTCTTCGTCCAGAGGGGGGCTGTACCCCACTGCCCTTCCGGCTCCCAACCGTGCGCCGCAACGAGTTGCGGTACATTGCTGCTGATCTGCCGGTATTCAACCGTCAGCCCTTCATCGCTGTAGAGGTAGGTGTTGATCCTAGGTTCGGCCAAGGCTTGCCACCCGCCATTCCATTCCCGATAAATCGTCTTGCGGATTCTCCGCCCATATGGGTCGTATTGGTAACTCGCAATCGGATTGCCATTGTTGTCTTGCGTTTCAATCAGCCGGTTCTGTGCATCGTACTGGTAGCGCTGATTATCGGTCGGGAATTGCCCCTCGGTACCGGACGGGGTGGTTTTCTGGATCAGGCTGCCATTCTCGTCCCAGGTGTAATCGATCGGCTGGCTGTTACTGCCAAAGAAGGCGGTATCTTCGGTCGCAGATTGCAGCAGTTGGTGGTTGGCGTCGTAGCGCCATTGTCCGTTGGCCTGTGCGGGATTGGGCTTGATCTGGTCGGTCAGGCGATTGCCAACCTTGTCCAGGGTAAAGCCTTCGGTCGGTAGGCCGCTGGGATGGGTAGCGGAGGTAAGCCGGTAGAGGGCATCGTAGATGTATTCGTGCCGCCCAGCGTCGGTATCGATGCGGGTGGGGTTGTTTTCCGGGTCGTAGGTGGTCGTGCGTTGGAACAGGGTCGCTTGCCCGGGATTCTTGACCTGCTGGCCGATTAGGCGGCCGAATCCATCCCAGGTTTGAGTCTGTGTTGTGCCGCCAGGGTAGAGCGTAGTAGCCGGCAGGCTCCACCAGCGCTCAGCAATAGTTGTCGTGGCGTTCTCCGGGTAGGTAATGCTTTGAAGCTGACCAGCATGCCAGACGTAGGTCAGTGTCTGTTCATCTGGCCAAGTCTGGCTCGCTTTGTGACCGTCAATGCCCCAGGTTGTACCCTGGATATAGGTCTGGTTGCCGTAGATCAGGGTTTCCTGAGTCCTGCGACCAATAGCATCGAGGGTGTAGGTCGCCGCATTGGCAAGATGGTCGGCATGGCCGCTGTTGCTGTCCGTGTAACCGGTGAGTTGGCCGGCGGCGTTCCAAGTGTAGGCAATGGTACGGCTCGGTGATGAAGCACCAGCTGAGATATGGGTCTCACCAGTACGGCGGCTAGCATCGTCATATTGATAGGCGATGTGGTTGCCTTTGGGGTCGGTAACTTGTGTCAGGCGACCAAGGGCATCATATTTGTAGCGGGTGGTCTGGCCGAGGGGACGGATTTCGTGGGTACGGCGGTTTTCAGCGTCGCAGATGTAGCGGGTAGTGCTGCCTTGGGCGTCGGTAACGGCTATAAGATTGTTGGCACTATCCCAAATGTATCGGGTCACCCCACCCAAGGGGTCAGTGATTTGTGTCATGCGACCGAGGCCATCGTAGGTGATTCGCGTCTTCTGGCTATTTTTGTCGGTGATTTCGATCAACTGACCTTTGTCGTCCCAGGTGTTACGGGCAACAGTGGTGACTGTCTGGGTCGCGCCATTGACCAGGGTATTGGCCATGTCGTAGGTTTCCCAGATACGGCCGCGAAGATCATAGGTATAGGTACGGGTCAGTCCAGGAGTTTCGAATTTGAGCGGACCGGCGGGTTCCACCGCATCATCCCAAATCGCCTTCGTACGATTGCCAGCGGTATCGATCAATTCGATCGGGCGACCTTGGGTGTCATAGACGAGGCTGTAGAGAGTGTTGCCTGCGGTACCTGTCTCAGAAATGAGCCTACCTTGCTCATCGTACTGCCGGGTCCGGGTTTCGTTGAGCGGGTTTTTCTCGGACACTTCCCGGTTGTTTTTGTCGAATGCGTTTTGCCAAATCTGATTCAGCGGATTAATGGTTTGAATCCGGTTACCTGATTTATCGTAAGCGTAGCGAGTTTCTTCATTTAGCGGGTTCTCGGCGGCAAGAAAATGGCCGGCAGCGTCGTACACTTGGTTCCAGGTTTTCCCAGTCGCATCGGTGCGCTGTAAGGCCAGCCCCTGTCGGTCCACGGTTAAGTGGGTAGTACTGCCCAGCGCATCGATCATAGCAATACGGTTCCCGTGGGTGTCGTACTCAAAGGACCGCGTGGCATCGGCCTGGGTATAGGTCTGCCCGTCAGGGAGTGTGATACTGCCGCCCTTTCTCGTTTCCCACAGCACTTGCCCATAGGCATTAACCTCATATTCGGTGATCCGTTGTTCCGGTAGTCCCACAGCTTCGGTTTTCTTCAGGAGATTACCTTTGCCGTCGTAGTCGTACCTTGTCTTGATACCGAGTTCGTCGGTTTCTTCGATCATCTGCCCATGCACCGCCGAGTATTTGGCACTGGTGCTGCTGCCGTCGGGGTAGAGGGTTTTGATGAGGTTGCCGTATTCGTCTCGGGTGATGGTGGTTTGCCGGCCGGCGGCGTCCGCCCGGGTTTCGCTGCGGGCAACGGTGTCGACGGCGGTGCGCTTGTAGGTGGTCTGGCCGGCAATGTCGCGCCGGATGAGTTGGCCTTCGCTGTCGTACCAGTTCTCGGTTTGGGTGCCGTTCGGGCTGGTGATGCGAACGTAGAATTCTCGTTTGAGTTTGTCGTAGTCGTAGACGTATTTCGTGATCTTGCCTTCACCGTCGGTGTAGCTCGTTACCCGGTCGGCAGTGTAGGCGTATTTCCGGATGCGGCCTTCGGGGTCGGTGAGGGTTTGGAGTTGGCCGGCAACGATGTTGTAGTGGGTGACGTGGCCGAGGACGTCGGTGACCTGGGTGATGACGGGGGTGGCTTGGCCATTCACCGTGCTGGTTCCCCAGCCGTATTTCACCGCGCGGGCCGGGCTCGGGTCGTCGGTGTTGGGGACGTCGCGGATTTCACTGAGCCGGCCGTTGCTGTAGGTGTAGTGGAGAACCGGGTTGTTGAAGTGGTCCCGCACTTCGCTAAGTTGTCCGGCTTCGTCGTAGGCAAGGTCGACGGTGTTGTTGTTTTTGTCGCCGTAGCGGGAAAGCCTAAATTGCAGGGTACTGAGGTCTACTCGTTCGTATTCCATCCACTGGCCGCTGATGCGGTCTTGCCATTTGAGTTTCCGGGTCCGGTTGGCCAGGCAGTCGTTGCCGGTGAAGTGGTCGATAGCGCGCACGTTGTAGCGGTTTTCCAGCATCCAGGCCTGGCCGTCTCCGGTGTAGGTGCGACCTTGGATTTTGATTTCCGGGTAGGCCAGACAACCTCCCTCTCCGCTGGGGTAGCCCGCCCATTCGGCCGGTGCCCAGCGCAGGTTGAGCCGCCATTGCCCTTCCCACCATTGACGGTCTATCGTGACTTGGCCGCCCAGAACCTTTACACGCAAATCCACTATCGGGACTTCAGGCGTGCCATTCGGGAGGGAAACCTGGGCGGGGGCTGAGAACGTGACGAGGGAGAAAAGCGCTGCAAACAGGTACTGAATAGTTTTTTTCTTCATGGATTTATTAGCTTGGTAAGGCACGCCGAATTTTTCAGAAGCGAAACAAATGCCAAGTGAGTTATTCTTCTATCCACCACGAACTTGGCACTAACGTCATATTCTAACGTCAAAACAATATCGTCACATCATGCACTCTAGTCCAACAAACATATACGGATAATATATTTCCATAATTCATTGTTTTATAAATATTTATTGAGCCTCGCCGGGTATCAGCAGCCCCTCATTCAGCGGCGGGCAGCTCCGCCCAGCGCCTCGAAGGCAGCGTTGGCCGACAGGAACACCTCGCCGCTCAGTACCGGCCAGAGCGGCGAGTGCTGCAGCCGATCCTGTACCGGCCCCTTCACTTCCGCCAGATGCAGGCGGATGCCACGCTCAACCAACTCCCGGTTCAGTTCGCCGAACACCTCGACAGCGGTGGCGTCCATCAGGTTGACCGCACTCATCACCAGCACCAGATCGCGCACGCCGGGTATCCGCTCCAACTCCTGCTTCAGGCGCTGCTCGACGGCGCCGAGATTGCCGAAGAACAGACTTTCGTCGATGCGCAGGAAGAGCACACCGGGCAGTGTCTCGACGGCATGGCGCTCGACATTGCGGAAATGCTCGCTGCCCGGAATGCGCCCAAGCACCGCCATGTGCGGCAGGCTGAAGCGATACAGCAAGGCCGCCAGCGACAGCATGACACCGAGCCCGATGCCGGTTTCCAGCCCGAACACCAGCACCCCGCCGGCCGTGCCGAGCAACGCCAGGGCGTCGGCACGGTCGTAGGCCCAGGCTTGGCGCAAGGCACGCAGGTCGATCATCGGCACCGCCGCCATGATGATGGTCGCCGCCAGCACCGCCAACGGCAGACGGGCGAACCAGCCGGCGGCGCCGGCCACCACGCCGATCATGACCAGTGCCGAGACGATGGTCGCCAGCGGCGTGCGTGCCCCGGCCGCGACATTGATGGCTGAGCGCGACAGGCCGCCGCCGACCGGCATGCCACCGGAAAAGGCGGCAAAGATATTGGCGGCGCCAAGGCCAGTCAGCTCGGCATTGGGATCGATGCGCTCGCGTCGGCGGATAGCCAGCGCCTGGGCCATGGTGATGTTCTGCACCATACCAATCAGCGCCATCAGGAAGGCCGGCACGATCAGGCTACGCACCGTGTCGAACCCAGGCAGGAAGAAATTCGGCGGCGGCAGACCGGTGACCACCGTACCGACCACGGCCACCCCATGCCTGACATCGAGGTCGAACTCGATCGTCAACAGCGTAGCCAGCAGGACGATCAGCAGCGGCATCAGGCGCCCGACGAAGGCTGCGGCCGCCGCGCCGAGACCAACCCGACGCAGCCAGCCGGCCAGCCACCGACGGAACACCAGCAGAAGCGCCAAGGCGGTCAGGCTGACCGCCAGCGTTGGCCCATGCACCCGATCGAGATGAGACAGCAGGTCGATGACGATGGTGCTGCTGTGGTTACCAGCCAGCGAGAGTCCAAACAAGTATTTCAACTGGCTGACGACGATCAGCACGGCCGAACCGGAAATGAAGCCGCTGACCACCGGCCGGCTCAGCAATTGCGACAGGAAACCCAGGCGCAGCAGGCCGCCGGCCAGCAGTATCAGACCGGACAGCAATGCCAGTACCGCCGCCAGCACGATGTACTGGGGTGAGTGGGGAGCCGCCAGCGGGCTGAGCACGGCATAGGTCATGATCGCGGTGACGGCCACCGGCCCGACGACTTGCACCATGCTGCTGCCCAGCAGCGCATAGGCAATCGCCGGCAGGATGCTGGCGTACAGCCCGAACTGCGGCGGCAGGCCGGCTAGCAGTGCGTAGGCCATGCTCTGCGGAATGACCAGGATGGCGACGATTAGGCCGGCCGCCAGATCGGCACCGAGGTCGGCACGCGGATAGGATTTGAGCCAGTGCGGAACGAACCGTGAGAGGACAGGCATGGCGGCGGTGAAAAGCAGGTGAGGCGGCAGTATCGTTCGCCCGCTCTGGCCCCGTCAATCGCCAGCCGGCAGCCCGTTGCCGACGCGCAAGCGGCGGATGCGTTCGGCTGTGTCGGGATGGCTCGACAGCCCGTCCCAGCCCCCCCTCCCCTGGTGCCCGGCGCCGGCTTCCATGCGTTCGAGCATCGCCACCAGCGGCTCGGTACTTCGCCCTGCCGCCCGCATCGCCGCCGCCGCATAGGCATCGGCCTCCAGCTCGAAATCGCGCGAATAGCGCGATTCCAGCGTTAGCACGGCCAGGCCGCTGGCGAGCGAGGACAGATCGCCGAGATAGAGGCCGGCAACGAAGGAAACAACCGAGGATTGAATCAACTGACGCAGCCCGTGGCGATAGGCGACATGCCCGAGTTCGTGAGCGACAACACCGGCCACTTCATCGTCGTTCTTGGCCAGGGCGACCAGCTCGTCGAACACCACCAGATCGCCGTTGGGCAGTGCGAAAGCATTCGGCCCCATCGGCGCCGAACGAAAAAGCAAACGGTAAGCCGGCCGCCCGGGCTGAGCTTGCAACACGGTGGCAACATGCGCCCGCAACTCATCCTGGCGTGCTTGCGGCAAGCGCGACGGTCGCAGCATGTGCTGGTCGAGGAAATTCAGGGTGTATTTCGACAGTGACTGGACCACAGACTCGGGAACGCGCGGGGCCAGAGCCTTGCTGGCGGCCGGCAGCCCCCAAAAATAGGCGGCCAGCAGTACCAACACGGCGGCGGCTAGAGCCGCCACCGCCCACGACCAGCGCGCCTGTAACCGCACCACCGGCGAATCGGCAAAACCGGCTGCCGCCAGCCAGTCGGCGAAGGCCCGGTGGTCGGCGATTTCGCACACTGCCCCGTCGGGCAGGCGCAGCAGGCGCGGGGCCCGACCCAGCGGTTCGGAAATTTCCACCTGCGCGCGCGGCGTCCGCCGCTCGCCGAAAGCACCGCGGACGACGATCTCATCGTTCTCGGCGAGCAGTTCGACCGCTTGCCGCCGCGGCGTGTGTCCGTCGAAAAAATTGGCTGGAAGGCCGCTCACAGGCCGATATCCAGATCGAACATCTCCGCCGCTTCGTCGCCGACCGCCGAGACAGCGGCAGCCTCGACGGCCACGAAGTCGTCGAGGCTGCCGGCGACGGCCAGTGCCAGGTACTTGGCGCGGAAGCGGGCGACGCGCACGCGGGCCCAGGGAATGAACAGGCCGAGCGTGACGAGAATGCCCAGCCAGTTCACCAAGGTCAGCCCGATATAGCCGCCGATCGGCAAACGACTGACGAAAGTGTGCGGTCCCAGGCGGGTACTGCTCCACACGGCATTGGCCAGGCGTGCCTGCGCATAGGGGACAAGCACCGTCAGAAGCAGCAGGTACAGGAAGGGGATGGCGACGAAAGCGCCGCCGATCGCGAGCTTCGACAGCGAACTGCCGCCGCTTCCGGCAGCCGAGATAGTGATGCCGACCAGGCCGCCCACCAGCAACGCCATCAACAGCACCATCTGCAGTGCCGACAGCAGGAAAATGCGGTAAATCTGGCCAACACCGACCGTGCAGGCGAGCGGCGTGGTGCCGAAGCGGGTGTTGTCGAGCACGAACTTACGCAGTTGCCGGTAGAACAGCGGAAAAGCCAGCCATAGCGTGAACAGGGTCAATAGGCCATAGCCGATGAAAACCTTGGCCGCCTGGCCATAGGTGCCGTGGAAGGAGAAACGCAGGCCGCGGTAGCTGGTGTTGTGTGCACGGAAACGGAAGGCCTTGACCGCCAACCAGGGCACGACCGGCACCAGGACCAGCAGGGCCAGGCCGTAAGCCGCCGGTCCGGCATTTTTCGCCAACGATAGCCCGATCAGCAGCAAGAGGGCGATGATCCGTCCCTTGAGGATAGGAATCGGTTGGCCGTGGTAGTCGAACCCCGAACCGTCGAGCAGCAGGTTGCGGTGAAAGTACTGCTCACGCCGCACCTTGGCCCAGGCCGAATAGATGCCGAGGGTGACGATGCTTAGCAGCAGGTTGACGATCCAGATACGGAAATATTCACCGCCGTCGCCGGTGAAACTGAAATTCTCCTCGCGTCCCCCCTCGGCGTCGGCCGCTGCCACGGCAGGCGCCGACGGTACTGCCGGCGGCACCGGCGGGACATTGCCAGCAGTCTGCGCTGCGGTCGCCGGCGATTTCAACTGCGCGTCGTAGGCAGCGCGGGCCTGCGCATCGCCGAGCGTGGCAATGGCCTGGCGCAAGGCTTCCAATTGCGCCTCATCCGGCCGTTCCGGCGTATGCAGGCGTTGGCGCAAGGCTTCGATCCGCTCCCGATAAGCCACCTTGATTTCGTCCAGCGTGGCTTCCGGCGTGACTCCGAGAATGTCGTAATGCGTCGCTGCCTGCCCGTTCATGCTCCCCCCGTTTGTCGCTGTTGACGCTTCTGATGGCGAGGCATTCTAGCCAATCGGGCTGCCATTGTCATGGCCGCGCCCAGAGCCGTCCGGTAGCGGCCTGCCGGGGAGATTCGCGCCGGAATTCGTGGGGGTCACGCCACCTCGTCGATCCACGCCTGCTGGATGGCTTCCAGGATCTTTTCGCCGCAATGCTTGGGGTCGTCGTCGAAGCCGGGCAAGCCCAGCACCCAGTCACGCAGGTCGACGAAATTGATCTGCAGCGGATCCTTGTCCGGATGGGCATCGGCCAGTTCGATGGCGATGTCGTTGATGTCGGTCCATTTCATTTCTTGTGCCCTTCCTTCGCCATATTGATGCTGTACTTGGGAATCTCGACCACCAGCGGCGTTTTACCGACGATGGCCTGGCACCCCAGGCGGGAATTCGGTTCCAAGCCCCAGGCCTTGTCCAGTAGGTCTTCCTCGTTTTCCTCGGCCGGATTCAGCGAGGCGAAGCCCTCGCGGACAATCACATGGCAGGTGGTGCAGGCGCACGACATCTCGCAGGCGTGATCGAGTTCGATGCCATTTTTGAGCAGGTTCAAGCAGATCGACTTGCCCTCCTCGGCCTCGATGACGGCACCGTCCGGGCAACCCTCGACATGCGGCAACACGATGAGCTGCGTCATCAACCTTCTCCCATCTTGATTTCATCGACCTTGCGGCCCGCGAGCACTTTCTTGATGCTTTGATCCATACGGCGGTGGGCGAATTCCTGGGTTTCGAAGCCAAGGTCGTCCATGGCGATGTTGATCGCGCGGCGATTGTCACCGGCCGCCGCCGCACGCAGGCTGGCGATGCTGGCGCGGATTTTCTCCTGCTCGGCAGCATTCAGCAGGTGGGCATCCTCGGCCAGTGCCGCCTCGGTCGCCTCGATCATGCGCTCGGCCTCAACCTGGGCTTCGCGCAGGGCGCGGGTCATGGCGTCGTCGCGAGCATGGGCCAGCGAATCCTGCAGCATGCCGGCGATCTCCTCGTCGGATAGGCCGTAGGACGGCTTGACCGTGACGTTAGCCTCGACGCCAGTGGTCTGCTCGCGGGCCGAGACCGCCAACAGGCCGTCGGCATCAACCTGGAAAGTCACGCGGATGCGCGCCGCGCCAGCCACCATCGGCGGAATGCCGCGCAGTTCGAAGCGGGCCAGCGAACGGCAATCGGCGACCATCTCGCGCTCGCCCTGGACGACATGGATGGCCATCGCCGTCTGGCCGTCCTTGAAGGTGGTGAATTCCTGGGCACGCGCGGTCGGGATCGTGGCATTGCGCGGAATCACCTTCTCGGTCAGGCCGCCCATGGTCTCCAGGCCGAGCGACAGCGGGATGACGTCGAGTAGCAGCCAGTCGTCCTTGCCGGTCTTGTTGCCGGCCAGCAGGTTAGCCTGGGTCGCAGCGCCGAGGGCGACGACCTTGTCCGGATCGAGATTGGTCAGCGGTTCCTGGCGGAAAAAATCGCCGACCGCCCTCTGGATTTGCGGCATGCGCGTGGCGCCGCCGACCATGACGACGCCCTTGATCTGATCGGAGTGCAGGCCGGCGTCGCGCAGCGCCTTCTTGACCGGTTGCAGCGTCTTCGACACCAGCGTTTGGGTAATGGCGGCGAAGGTAGGGACATCGAGTTTCAGGTCAACCATCTCGTCGGTCGACAGGCGGGCGGTGATCGGCGCTTCCGGGTTCAGGGTCAGGAATTCCTTGGCTTCGCGGCAGCGCATCATCAACAGCCGGGCATCTTCCGGCGTCAGCGGCTGCAACTTAGCCTGCTCGACCACCCAGCAATAGATACGGTGATCGAAATCGTCGCCGCCGAGCGCCGAATCACCGCCGGTGGCCAGGACTTCGAAGACACCCTTGGTCAGCCTGAGAATGGAGATGTCGAAGGTACCGCCGCCGAGGTCATACACCGCATAAACACCCTCAGCCGCGTTGTCGAGGCCGTAAGCGATAGCAGCGGCGGTCGGCTCGTTCAACAGGCGCAGCACATTCAGCCCGGCCAGGCGGGCGGCGTCCTTGGTGGCCTGGCGCTGGGCATCGTCGAAATAGGCCGGGACGGTAATCACCGCACCGACCAGATCACCGCCCAGTGCCGCCTCGGCGCGGGCTTTCAGGCCCTTGAGGATTTCTGCCGAGACCTCGACCGGACTCTTGATGCCGGCATGGGTACGCAACTTGACCATGCCCGGTACCTCGACGAAATCGTAGGGCATGGCTTCGATGTGGGCGATGTCCTGGAGCCCGCGGCCCATGAAGCGCTTGACCGAGACGATAGTGTGGCGCGGATCGACCGCCTGGTTCCTCTGTGCCTCGTAGCCGACCTCGGCCGAGCCGTCGGCGTGGTAGCGGACGACCGAGGGCAGCAACGGCCGCCCGCGCTCGTCGTTTAGGCAAACGGCCAAGCCACTACGCACGGTGGCGACCAGTGAATTAGTGGTGCCAAGATCGATGCCGATCGCCAGCTTGTGCTCGTGCGGAGCCGCGGATGCGCCGGGTTCGGCAATTTGAAACAGAGCCATTGTTTAATCTTCCAGCGATGCCAGGGCATCGTCGATTTCAGAGAGGAGCTTTTCTAGGAACATCAGACGGCGCACCCGGTCGGTGGCCAGCGCGAAATCCTTTTCGTCGTCGAGCAGATGCCCGACCTCGTCGTAACGGCCAGCCACGTCGCCGTACAGCCGGTTGTGCAGGCGCTCCAACTCGTGGTGGTCACCGCCGCTCCGCGCCTCCATCACCGCCTCGCGCCATTCCATTTGCTCGATCAGGAAATCGGCAGGCATCGCCGTGTTGTTCTCGGCCTGCAAGTCGTGGCCTTCCAATTCCAACAGGTAGCGTGCCCGGCCGAGCGGCTTTTTCAAGGTCTGATAGGCCTCGTTGACCCGCGTCGCCCACTGCATGGACAAGCGCCGCTCGCTTTCCGAAGCGTTGGCGAAACGGTCCGGATGCACCTGGGCCTGCACGTCACGAAAACGCGAGTCGAGTTCCGACACATTCAGCCGGAAAGCCCGTGGCAGTTCAAACAGGGAGAAGAAATCGGCGGTTAGGTCCACCAGCAAGCCTCGAAAAAACAGCGCGTCAGGATGCACCACACATCAAAGCGAAGGCGGGGCTAGGCGCACCGCACGCAGACAGTACGGATGTACGGCAAGTGCGGTGCAACAACGCCCCGCCGAGCCTGCTCCCTACACGTTGAAGGATTCGCCGCAACCGCACTGATCCTTAACATTCGGGTTATTGAACTTGAAACCCTCGTTCAGTCCCTCGCGGGCAAAATCCAGTTCCATTCCATCGAGGTAAGGCAAGCTCTTGGCATCGACGACGACCTTGACGCCGGCGCTTTCGAAAACCAGGTCGTCCTCGTTCACCTCGTCGACAAACTCCAGCTTGTAGGCCATGCCGGAACAACCGGAAGTCCGCACGCCGAGGCGCAGGCCGATACCTTTACCCCGCTTGGTCAGAAAATTGTTGACGTGTTTCGCCGCCGTGTCGGTCAAAGTGACGCCCATGCTCATTCTCCGTGCTTTTTCTTGTAATCCGCGACGGCTGCCTTGATGGCATCCTCGGCCAGGATCGAACAATGGATTTTAACCGGCGGCAGCGCCAGCTCCTCGGCGATTTCGGTATTTTTGATGGTCAGCGCCTGGTCGACGGTCTTGCCCTTGACCCACTCAGTGACCAGCGACGACGAGGCAATCGCCGAACCGCAGCCGTAGGTCTTGAACTTCGCATCCTCAATCACGCCAGCCTTGTTGACCTTGATCTGCAGCTTCATCACATCGCCGCAGGCCGGCGCGCCGACCATGCCGGTACCGACGCCATCCTCTTCCTTGCCAAAGGAACCGACGTTGCGCGGATTCTCATAATGATCAATGACTTTTACACTATAGCTCATGTTATTTCTCCTCAATTCTGTGGTTCATTTTCGTCACTAGGCGGCTCAATGGGCGGCCCACTGGACGGTGCTCAAATCAATGCCTTCCTGGACCATTTCCCACAGCGGCGACAGTTCACGCAGCTTGCCAATTTTCGCGTGCAATAGATTGATTACGTAATCGACTTCTTCTTCAGTCGTAAACCGGCCGATGCTGAAGCGGATCGAGCTATGCGCCAGTTCGTCGTCGCGGCCGAGCGCCCGCAACACGTAGGATGGTTCCAGGCTGGCCGAGGTACAGGCCGAACCGGAAGAAACCGCCAAGTCCTTGATGGCCATCATCATCGATTCGCCTTCGACGTAGGCAAAGCTGATGTTCAGATTGTGTGGCACACGATGGACCATGTCGCCATTGACGTAAGTCGCCTCGATATCTTCAAGTCCTTTCAGAAGTTTATTGCGCAACATTTTGATTCGTTTGTTTTCTTCTGCCATTTCTTCCTTGGCTAGACGGAAGGCCTCGCCCATGCCGACGATCTGGTGCGTGGCCAGCGTGCCGGAACGGAAGCCACGCTCGTGACCGCCGCCGTGCATCTGCGCCTCAAGACGAACGCGCGGCTTGCGGCGCACGTACAGAGCGCCGATGCCCTTCGGGCCGTAGGTCTTGTGGGCCGAGAAACTCATCAAGTCGACTTTGAGCCGGGCCAGGTCGATGTCGACCTTGCCGGTGGCCTGAGCGGCATCGACGTGGAAAATCACGCCCTTCTCGCGGCAAATCTCGCCTAGCTCGGCGATCGGCTGGATGACGCCAATCTCGTTGTTGACGAACATCACCGAGGCCAGCACGGTGTCCGGACGGATCGCCGCCTTGAACACCTCCAGGTCGAGCAGGCCGTTGGCCTGGACATCGAGATAGGTAGCCTCGAAGCCCTGGCGCTCCAGTTCGCGCACGGTGTCGAGCACGGCCTTGTGCTCGGTCTTGACGGTGATGATGTGCTTGCCCTTGGTACCGGCGTAGAAATTGGCGGCGCCCTTAATGGCGAGATTGTTGGACTCGGTGGCCCCGGAAGTCCAGATGATTTCCTTCGGATCGGCATTGACCAGCGCCGCGACCTGCTCGCGCGCCTCTTCTACCGCCGCGTCGGCCACCCAGCCGAAGCTGTGCGAACGCGAGGCCGGATTGCCGTAGAGCTCGCACAGATAAGGAATCATTTTTTCGGCAACGCGCGGATCGACCGGACTGGTCGCCGAGTAATCCAGGTAGATGGGCAGTTTCATCGTCATTCTCGCTAGGGTCGGGTTGTTCAGACGGCCATTGCCGTAAGTCCCTGCAGGCGTCCGACTGTAACCTGCACGGCATTGATGAATTGTTCGATATCGGCGACCTCGTTACCGGTACCGAGGCTGACCCGTACCGCGCCGCGGGCGAATTCCGGCGCCACGCCCATCGCCCGCAGCACATGCGACGGCTCTGGATTGGCGCTGGAACAGGCGGCACCGCTGGCCACGGCAAAGCCTGCGCGGTCGAGCTTACCGACTAGCGTCTCACCGTCGATGTCACGGAAAGCGAAACAGGTGGTATTGGGCAGGCGCTCGGCCGACGCGGCAAAGACGTGGGCGCCCAGCGCCGCCAGGCCGGATTCCAGATGCTCGCGCAGGCTGCGCAGATGTTCCGCCCGTTCGGCAAGGCCTTGCACCGCAAGTTCCGCGGCAGCACCGAAACCGACGATGGCCGGCACGTTCTCGGTACCTGAACGCAGGCCACGCTCGTGACCGCCGCCAGCAATCTGCGGCTGCAGTTCGACGCGCTTATCGACGACCAACGCCGCAGCGCCCTGCGGGCCGTTGATTTTGTGCGCCGACACGGTCAGCGCATGCACGCCGGCGGCGTTCAGCGCGCGGAAATCGAGCGGTAACTTACCGAAGGCCTGCACCGCGTCACTGTGGAACCAGGCGCCGGTGGCGCGGGCCGCCGCAGCCAGCGCGGCAACATCGTGCACCACGCCGGTCTCGTTGTTGGCCGCCATCACCGATACTAGGGCCGGCTTCGCTTGCAGGGCGCGCAGATAATCCTCGTCGTCGATACGCCCGGCACCGTCGACGGCGATTTCGCGCAGCGTCCAACCTTGCCGGGCCAATTGCGCCGCCGGCTTCAACACGCAAGGATGCTCGACAGCGCTGACGGCGATGACGCCAGCCTTGCGACTGGCCGCCGCGCCCTTGACGAACAGATTGTTGGCCTCGCTGCCGCCGCTGACGAAAACCACTTCGGTCGGATGCGCGCCGAGAGCGGCCGCTACCTTCTGCCGCGCCTCGTCGACCGCCTGACGCGCCCGCCGCCCGTACTCATGCCGGCTCGATGCATTGCCGCACAAGCTTTCCAGCCACGGCAGCATGGCCGCCAGCACGGCCGGAGCAAGCGGCGTGGTAGCGTTGTGGTCGAGATAGATGGGCTGGAACATGGCGATCAGGCGGCCGCAGCGGCCTTTTCCCGTGTGCCGCGCAGACGTGGCTGCGGACCGAGACGCTTGTCTTCGACGGCGACCGACGACTGGGCGGGTAATTTCAGCTTCTGCCGCTCAACCAGTTCGCCCAACGTCACCGAGGCGAGGTAATCGAACATCTTCGAATTGAGCGTCGACCACAGGTCATGCGTCATGCAAGGATGCTCGCCGTGGCAGTTCTCACGGCCACCGCATTGGGTAGCGTCGAGCTGTTCGTCCACGGCACGGATGATGTCAGCCACCGTCACCTGGTTCAGCGGCCGGGCGATACAGTAGCCGCCGCCGGGGCCGCGCACGCTATCGACCAGCTTACAGCGGCGCAACTTGCCGAACAGTTGTTCGAGATAGGAAAGCGAAATCTTTTGCCGCTCGCTGATGCCGGCCAGTGCAACCGGCCCCTCCGCCCCGCGTAGGGCTAGATCCATCATGGCAGTGACGGCGAAGCGACCTTTGGTAGTCAAACGCATTGCAGTACTCCGGTCAATAACCTAGTGTCGTAGTCAACTATAAACAAACCAGACAAAATTAGTCAACTATTTTGCTCAGGTACTCCGGATCGAAATGGTCGGCCGCCTGTACATCCTTGTTGCACCGTACGCCTTGGGCATCGAGTTCGCGCAGCAGCGATTCCAGCCGGCGGTCGGTTTCGGCTGCATGGTCGAGCAGGCTGTGGATGGCCTTGACCAGCGGATCGCCCTGGTCGCCGCCGACGGCATAAGCAGAAAAGCCCATCTTCTCAGCCTGCGCCTCACGCTGCCGGCCCTCTTCCGAATGATCGACTAACCGCGCCGGATTACCGACAGCGGTCGCCCCGGCCGGCACCGGCTTGGTAACCACGGCGTTGGAACCAACCTTGGCCCCGGCGCCGACCGTAATCGGCCCAAGCACCTTGGCCCCGGCGCCGATGACCACGCCATCGCCCAGCGTCGGATGGCGCTTGCCCTTGTTCCACGACGTACCACCCAGCGTGACGCCATGGTAGAGCGTCACATCGTCGCCGATCTCGGCGGTTTCGCCGATGACCACGCCCATGCCGTGATCGATGAAGAAACGCCGGCCGATCTGTGCCGCCGGATGGATTTCGATACCGGTAGCGAAGCGCGCGAAATAGCCGACGAAACGCGCCAGCCAGCGCAGGCGATGGCCCCACAGCCAGTGCGCAAAACGGTGCAGGATCAGGGCGTGGATGCCCGGGTAACAGGTCAGGACTTCCCAGAAGGAACGCGCCGCCGGATCGCGGCCGAAAACCGCGCGGATATCCTCGTTCAACACCCGGAACATGAAGCCTGATCTCCTTTGCCGAAAAGAGGGAATTTTAAAAAACCTGACTGAATTTGTCAGCTATTTTTCGGAAAGGTGCCCGGGCGGACTACTTTACAACCGCGCTCCCATTTTCATGACCACGCGCCAGTTGATCCTCGCCATTATCGATCTGCTCCAAGCTGCAACGAATACAGGTGACGCCTAGCCGCCCAGCCCCGCGATGGCGGTCCGCAGGCGGCCCGTCAGCTCCGCAATGCGCTCGGCATCGGCCATGCCGTAGCCAAGCACCAAGCCGTTCTGTACCGGTGCCCCAAAGCAGTAGGCGCTCAGAGCACGCACTGTCACGCCCTGCTCCGCCGCTGCGGTGACGATCATCCCGTCGGCCGGCCCGTCGGGAAGCCGCAACGTCAGGTGCAAGCCGGCCTGGCCGCCGAGAACCTCGGCACGGTCGCCGAAATGTACCTGCAATGCCTGGCGCAACGTCTGTTGCCGTTGCCGGTAGAGCGGCGCCATGCGTCGTGCGTGGCGAACCAGTTGGCCGCTTTCGATGAACCGCGCCAGCGCCCGCTGCTCGACCGCCTGGCCGCTCCGATACAGGGCAGCGATGGCCGCTCCCAGCGGCTGGGCGGCCCAGCGCGGCACCACCATGTAAGCCAGCCGTAGCCCCGGGTAGAGCAGCTTGCTGAAAGTGCCGACATAGATCACCGGCGCTTCCGGACGCAGCGACAGAATCGCCGGCAGCGGCCGACCACCGGGCCGGGCATGATGGAAATCGCTGTCGTAGTCGTCCTCGATCAGCCAGCCCTGCCCCGGCGGCAAGCGGTTGAGGAAATCCAGGCGCCGCTCCAGGGACAGCACGCTGCCCAGTGGATACTGATGCGATGGCGTCAGATACAGCAGGCGCGGCGGCCGCTCGCTCCACAGGGCTTCTGGCGGAGCCATCCCATCCTCGTCCACGGGTACGGCAAGCACGTCCAGCCCGGCCGCCAGCATGCTGTTGCGTGCCGCCGGATAGCACGGATTTTCCAGCCAGGCTGTGTCGCCCGAATCGGCCAACAGGCGGGCACAGGCATCAAGCGCCATCTGCCCGCCGGCGACGACGAAAACCTGCTCCGGCAGGCAGACGATACCGCGGCGGACACGCACGAAATTCGCCAGCGCGCGGCGCAGTTCGGGTTCGCCGCCCGGTTCGGCATAGGCCAACTGGCGGGCACTGACCTCGCCCCACGCCTGCTGTAGATAGCGCGCCCAGAGCCGCCAGGGAAAGCGGTTGAGGTCGGCGACGCCAGGCGCAAACGGCAGTAGCTTCTCGCCATGGTCAAGGGCCGGCAACTGCCCGGCTCGCCGCGACAGCAATCCCAGCCTCGACTCGGGCTGGCCGACCGGTTCGACGGCCTGCGGCAAAGGCGCGACACGGGTGCCACCACGATTGGCCTGCAAGAATCCTTCGGCCAGCAACTGCTGGTAGGCGAACAGCACGCTATTGCGCGCCATGCCGATATTGGCCGCCAGTTGGCGCGATGCCGGCAGGCGCTGGCCCGGCGGCAGACGGCCGTCGAGCATGGCGGCCTTGAGCAGGCGATAGAGACGCTGCTGGCGCGCCTCGCTGGGCGCCAGCGGGGCATGCAGGGTCGACAGGATGAGATCGAGGATCATCTGGCTCCATGACTTCCATTCAATCTGGCCCCATCGATGGTGCCATAACCGCCGTATGCTGGCCGGAATTCTCAGGAGGAAACATGTCCCCGACCGCTCCCAGCCCCCGCACCGTCATTCATCGCAAACCGCAGCGCGCTCACTACGATGCCGCCACCATCGCCGCCATCATCGATACGACGCTGATCTGCCAGATCGCCTTCAACCAGGGCGGCAGCGTGCATTGCCTGCCGACCGCCTGCTGGCGCATCGGCAACGCGCTATACATCCACGGGGCCAACAACTCGCGCCTGACGCAGACGCTGTTGAGCACCGAATGCGCCGTCTGCATCGCCCATGTCGACGGCCTGGTGTTTGCCCGTTCGGCTCTCCATCATTCGATGAACTACCGCTCGGTCGTCATTTACGGCCGCTTCGCCGCGGTCGACGCGCCAAGCGAAAAGGCAGCCGCCCTCGCCGCTTTCGTCGACCACGTCAGCCCCGGCCGGACGGCGCTGGTCCGCCCGCCGAACACGGCCGAATTGGCCGGTACCCGGGTGTTGCGCTTGGCGCTGGACGAAGCTGTGGCCAAGACCCGCGACTGGGGCGTCGTGGACGATGCCGAGGATCTGGCGCTTCCGGTCTGGGCAGGCGTTGTGCTGCTCCAAATTTCGGCCGGCATGGCGCAAGCCGAAGTCGGCTGCGCCGGTCAGCCACAGCCCGCCCTCCCCGCCTTTCTCACTACTGCGCAGAGGACATCGCCGACACCCGATCCTGCACCCGAGCAAAGCTAGAACGCCGACACCATGCGGAATCGCAGTGCCGCAGTCTGCGCTCCCAAATGTTGGTCTGTTCGCAGGAGAAGAGTGGAAATTGGAACGCCAAACGTAAGCGCGGCCGGGTTTTCACCAAGCCGCGCAGGCATGCCGGTTTCGTCCCGGAAGCCTCGCGGCGGTAGGACCGCGAGGCTCCGGAACGTTGTTACCGGTATTACTTCAGGTCGAAACGATCAAGGTTCATCACCTTGTTCCAGGCTGCGACGAAGTCGCGCACCAGTTTTTCCTTCCCGTCGTTTTGGGCATAGACCTCGGCTATGGCACGCAATTGCGAGTTGGAGCCGAAGACCAGATCGACACGGCTGGCCGTCCACTTCACTTCGCCGGTCTTGCGGTCGCTCCCTTCGAAGCTCTCGGCGGCCTCCGAGGTCGGCTTCCAGACCGTACCCATGTCGAGCAGATTGACGAAGAAGTCGTTGCTCAGAGTACCGGGCCGCTGGGTGAACACGCCTTGCCGCGAGCTACCGGCATTGGCGCCGAGCACACGCAGGCCGCCGACCAGCACTGTCATTTCCGGCGCGCTCAACGTCAGCAACTGGGCCTTGTCGACCAGCAACTCCTCGGTCGGAATGCTGAAACGCTGCTTTTGGTAGTTGCGGAAACCGTCAGCTAGGGGTTCCAACGGTGCGAAGGAAGCAGCATCGGTCTGTTCCTGCGTGGAATCCGTACGGCCTGGGACGAACGACACCTCAACCGCGACATCGGCCGCCTTGGCAGCTGCTTCGACCGCGGCGTTGCCGCCGAGCACGATCAAGTCGGCCAGCGACACCTTCTTGCCGCCGCTCTGTGCCGCGTTGAAGTCGCGCTGGATACCTTCAAGGGCAGCCAGCACCTTGGCCAGTTGCGCCGGCTGGTTGGCTTCCCAGTCCTTCTGCGGAGCGAGGCGGAGGCGCGCGCCGTTAGCGCCACCGCGCTTGTCGGAGCCACGGAAGGTCGAGGCCGAGGCCCAGGCAGTAGCCACCAGGTCAGCAACCGTCAGGCCGGACGCAAGAACCTTGGCCTTGAGCGCCGCGCTGTCGGCGGCATCGACCAGCGGATGATTAACGGCAGGAATCGGATCCTGCCAGATCAGGTCTTCGGTCGGCACTTCCGGGCCGAGATAGCGGACTTTCGGCCCCATATCGCGGTGCGTCAGCTTGAACCAGGCGCGGGCAAAAGCATCGGCGAACTCGTCCGGATTCTCCATGAAGCGCCGAGAAATCTTCTCGTAGGCCGGATCGAAGCGCAGCGAGAGATCGGTGGTCAACATGGTCGGCAGCCGCTTCTTCGCCGAATCGAAGGGATCGGGAATCATCGCGCCGGCTCCCTTGGCGACCCACTGGTGCGCGCCAGCCGGGCTCTTGGTCAGCTCCCATTCGTAGCCGAACAGGTTCCAGAAGAAATTGTTACTCCACTTGGTCGGCGTCGTGGTCCAGATTACTTCCAGGCCGCTGGTGATCGCATCGCTGCCCTTGCCGCTGCCGAAGCTGCTTTTCCAGCCCAGGCCCTGCGCCTCAAGCGTTGCCGCTTCCGGCTCGGCGCCGACGTGGGAGGCCGGCCCGGCGCCGTGGGTTTTGCCGAAAGTATGGCCACCGGCGATCAGGGCGACCGTTTCTTCATCGTTCATCGCCATGCGGGCGAAAGTCTCGCGGATGTCCTTAGCGGCGGCGATCGGGTCCGGATTACCGTCCGGGCCTTCCGGATTGACGTAGATCAGGCCCATCTGCACCGCGGCCAGCGGATTGTCCAGTTCCCGGTCGCCGGAATAGCGGCTGTTCGGCTTGTCACTGGTGGCCAGCCATTCCTTCTCGGCGCCCCAGTAGGTGTCCTCTTCCGGCTGCCAGATGTCGATGCGGCCACCACCAAAGCCGAAAGTCTTGAAACCCATCGATTCGAGGGCCACGTTGCCGGCCAGGATCATCAGGTCGGCCCAGGAAATCTGCTTGCCGTATTTCTGTTTGATTGGCCAGAGCAGACGCCGTGCCTTGTCGAGGTTGACGTTGTCGGGCCAACTGTTGAGCGGCGCAAAGCGCTGGTTGCCGGTGCCACCGCCACCGCGGCCATCGGTCGTGCGGTAGGTGCCGGCGCTGTGCCAAGCCATACGGATCATCAGACCGCCATAGTGGCCCCAGTCGGCCGGCCACCAGTCCTGGGAGGTAGTCATCAGTGCGGTCAGATCTTTCTTGACCGCGGCGAAGTCCAGTTTCTTGAATGCTGCGGCGTAGTCGAAGTCCGCGCCCATCGGGTTGGAGGCCGGCGCATGCTGGTGCAAGATGTTCAGATTCAGTTGGTTCGGCCACCAGTTGCGGTTCGACTGCACACCGGCGGCCGTTCTGACTCCATGGCCCCCCGTGAACGGGCACTTGCTTTCGTTGCTCATAGGTGATTCCTCCTCTCGAGAAAGGGTTTACCGAGAAAACCTGAGCGCCCATCCTAGCCCAAATGCATCACTGTTCCTATCGAAACAAAATAATTTTGACGATAGTCCTTGTTTATTGAACAGCCAACAAAAATTCGATTCAAGCATTTGAAAAATAACCAAACTTACGGGAATTTAACTATTAAAAATGGGTTCCGGCATGCTGCGGAAACCCTTCAGGCATTCCTTCGCCGGCATGCCGATAGATGTCAGAAATTCATCCGGAAACTGAGGCGGACGGTACGCGGTTCCGGAGAGGGCTGCGCACTATACTGGTGTCGGTTCGACTACAAGCTGTTACCTGAAAAATTCCATCCATGCCCCTTCGCACCGTTCATATGCCCCGTTTTCCCGAATGCTGGGAAAGCTGCGGCTCCTGTGCCGCCGGTCCCGTCTTCATTCTCGAACTGTCGATACAGGTCGGTGACTGGGTAGAGCGTGACGAAACGATCTTGACGCTGGAGACCGGCAAGGTGGCGCTGGACATTCCATCGCCGTTCTCAGGGCGAGTTGTCGAAATACATGTCGCGGCGGGCGACGAGGTCGATGAGGGAGCGCCGCTGGCAACGCTGGCTACAGACTGAACAGACATTCGGCCCACAACTCGGCTGCTCCCTCGGGCATTACTTTGGGCGATTGATCACCATGTCGTTGCGGATCTCTCGTACGCCGGGCACCCTGCTGGCCAGATTGAGCGCCCGACGCAGCGACCGTTCGTCGGGCACTGTGCCACCGACTGTGACCACGGCATTGCTCGTCCGCACGTGGAGTCGCGAGCCGGCTAGACCCACGTCGGTACGCAGCAGCCTTTCGACCTTGTCATGCAGTCCTTCATCGAGGATCTGTCCGGCAACCCCGAGAGCAGCGATGGCCGGCGGACTATCGGTAGCGGATACCCCGATGCCGAGTACACCGAGCATCGCCGCCAGCGTCAGGTAAATAACGCGAAGCTTGGATCGGATCATTTCCGGCACTCCCATGGTTGCTGACAGTCAACCTAAGCGAAGCTTATGCCAGAATGATTTTATATATAAAACAAATGCTTACCGATAAATCGGCGCAATCCAACACCAAAAACGTCGCTTCCGGGCGACAACCCAAGCGCTCATTCGCCACCGCCAGCAACTACCGTTACCGTTCGCTGCCGCCCGTGCTATCGCCCCGGAACATCGCTGGCGTCAGGTCGTGTTTCTGCAACAGGCGGTAGAACTCGGTGCGGTTGCGATCGGCAATCCGGGCAGCATCGGCAACGTTGCCGTCAGTCAATTTAAGTAGCTGAACCAGATAATTGCGCTCGAAACGCTGCTTGGCCTCGGCGTAGTTCAGGGCTTCCATGGCCGGCACACGCAGGGCACGCTGAACCAGCGACAGCGGTATCAGCGGCGTCGACGTCAAGGCGCAGCTTTGTTCGACCACGTTGTAGAGTTGCCGGACATTACCCGGCCAGGAGGCAGCGGCCAGCGCTTCGAGCGCTTCCGGAGCGAAGCCGGTGATCGGTTTGCCATACTTGGCGGCAACCTGCTGTACAAAATGGGCGGCCAGCATCGGGATATCCTCCCGCCGCTCGTCCAGCGGCGGCAGGGTCAGCGACACGACATCGAGCCGGTAATAGAGGTCTTCGCGGAACTGCCCTTCGGCCATGGCGGCATCGAGATCGCGATGGGTGGCCGAGAGCAGGCGGACGTCGACCGGCTCAGCGCGGGTCGCCCCGACCGGGCGCACGACCCGCTCCTGCAAGACGCGCAACAGCTTGACTTGCAGCGACAGCGGCATATCGCCGATTTCGTCGAGGAACAGCGTACCGCCGTTGGCCTCCTGGATCAGGCCGACGCGGCTGGCGGCGGCGCCGGTGAAGGCTCCCTTGACGTGGCCGAACAGTTCGGATTCCAGCAGTTGCTCGGGAATCGCACCGCAATTGATGGCCACGAAAGGGCCGCGCGCGCGCGGGCTGGCGCGATGAATGGCGCGCGCCAGAACCTCCTTGCCGGTACCGCTGTCGCCGCGGATGAGAATGCTGGCATCGGATTGCGCGACCATCCGCGCCTCGGCCATCAGCTCCGCCATCCGGCTACTGCAGAAAACGATGCCTTCCAACCAGTCGCCCGGCGCCCCGGTACTGTTCGTGATCAAAGTGTCGGCCGGCCCGGGCGCTGACAGGTTGAGTGCCTGGTCGATCTTGGCCAGCAGCGTCTGGCTGTCGAAGGGTTTGGTCAGGTAACCGAACACCCCCTTCGAGGTTGCCGCCACGGCATCGGGTATGGTGCCGTGCGCGGTCAATAGGATGACCGGCAGACTGGGCCGGGTCGCGCGGATTTCCTCGAACAGCGAGAGCCCATCGCGTCCCGGCAGGCGAACATCGCTGACGACAACCCGCGGCGCCTCGACGGCAATCCGAGCCAGCGCCTCTTCCGCCGAACCCACCGCCGATACCTTGAAACCGCGCGCCTTCAGGCGGATCGCCAACAGCCGGAGAATATCCTCGTCGTCGTCGACGACCAGAATATGGGCCCCCTCGTTGTCCATCGTCATCGCTGGCCTCCCTGGGTTCCTTGCTCGGCTCGTGGCCGTGGCGACAGGGTGCGCTCGATATCGGCCAGACTATTGAGCTTTTCCCGGAGTTCCTGGGCCTTGCGCTGGCTTTCCTTGAGCAGTTGGCCCTGACGCTCAAGCAGTCCCTCCTGACGCAAACGTTCGCTATCGAGGCGTAAGCGTTCGTTATCGAGACGCAAGCGCTCGCCGTACTGATCAGCCAGCATTTGCGCCAACGGGTGCAATTCGACGGCGGCCGGCTCACTTGAGCGCAGGGTTTGCTCGACCAGCGCTAGCGCTTTGGCGGTATCGGCCTGGCCGAGCGGATGGCCAACCACCATGGCCAGACGGATCTGGTTCGCCGGCCCAGCCGGCAAGGTCGCCAGAAGGCTGCGTTCCCTGGCCAGTTCGGCGGTATTCAGGTGACCAAGCGACTGGTAGTAAGTCAACAGCGGCACGGCTCCGGGTATCTCGACCGTTGGCTCGCTGCTTACCGGCACCGGTGCCTGGACACAACCGGCTGCCAACAACGCAGCCATGGCCAGAATACTGATCGATCGGCGACTGCCGAGCGCCGCTCGCTCTGGAAAATCAACTCTCATCAGGTATTTCCACAACAAAATGCCCTCCTCGCTCGACTGGCATTATCGCAACAGCACCACCCATGGCGCGTACCAGTTCACGCACGATGGACAAACCGACGCCACTGCCCTGGCGCGGCATCGGCGCCTCGCGTTTGCCCTGGACGAAGGGATCAAAGATGCGCTGGCGGTCTTCCGGCGCCACACCCGGTCCCTGGTCGATGCATTCAAAACGCAACATTCC
This sequence comes from Azonexus sp., assembly GCA_031274715.1. Taxonomy (GTDB): domain Bacteria; phylum Pseudomonadota; class Gammaproteobacteria; order Burkholderiales; family Rhodocyclaceae; genus Azonexus. The sequence goes on from JAISPT010000067.1 coordinate 25,380, forward strand.
CTTGTGGCGCGCCAAAACCAGCTTGACCTCGCCGCCTTCCGGGCTGAAATCGATAGCGTTCGACAGCAAGTTGTCGAGCGCCACGGCCAGCTTGTCGGCATCGATCAGCGCCGTACCCGAGGCCGACACATCGACGACAACGCGCACCTGCCGCGACTGGGCATGCAATTCGCGGCGCTTGACCACACCGGCCAGAACCTTATGTGGATCGCCGCTTTCCAGATGCAGCTTGCGCGCCTCGAAAGCCGCCCCGTTCAGGCTGAGCAGGCTTTCGATCTGACGCTGCAAACTTTGCACATTATGCTGCAGGATATCGACGACCTCATGCTGGTTTTCCCCCAGCGGCCCGGGAACTTCCTCGCGCAGCAGGGCTACGCCTTCCTTCAGCGCCGTTAGCGGCGTTTTCAATTCGTGCGAAACATGACGCAACGCCTGCTCGCGATCGGACTCCAGATCAGCCAAGCGCTGGCGCAGCCAGTCCAGGCGGCGGCCGAGTTGGCGTAAATCGTCCGGCCCGCCGACTTGCACGGCTTCGTCGAAACGATTAGCACCGAGGCGGCCGATGGCCCGCTCCAGTTGGCGCAGGGGACGGACCAGCCACCAACCCATGGCCAGCGCGACCAGCAAGGCGCCGCCCAAAGCCAACAGAATCTGCCCCCCCAACTGCAGACGATGCGCTTCCAGTTCGCCGAGCAAATGCGCATTCTGGCTTTCGATCCAGCGCTGGCCGGCCTGCTTGAGCAAATCGTTCAATTCCATCAGGCGTGCCAGGAAAGGTGTCAGCTCGTCCTTGCCGATCCGCTTGTCGAGGCCGCCACGCAGTGCCCCGGCGACCATCCGCCAACCACCAAGCAAGGGCGACAGGGGCTCTGCGGCCAAGCTGTCGAGGCGATCGACGAGCACTAGCGACTGGCTCAGGTGTTCATCGAAACGCTGGCGAAACAGCGGATCCTCAAGCACCAGGTATTGCCGCGCGCTGCGTTCGATATCGACGCTACGCTCAGCCAGTTCCTGGATCGCGGCCGTCAGTAGGATCGCCTGCTCGCTGCTTCGGCGGTTCTGTTCGACCAGCGTTTCGACCAGCATCCAGCTATGCAACGCCACGCCACCGAGCAACAACACAATGAGGGCAAAACCTGCCAGCATGCCCTGACGAAAGGAAATTCGGATCATCCCACGCGCTGGAAAGAAAAATAGAAGTTTTAGTCTAGCTTTTTCGATTCATTTGGTCAGCCCACCGATTATGCCAAACAATACCATTACACGACCAATAATAATAAATAAATCAAAATGATAATAAATCGTCGTCAGTTAGCGACAGGCAAATTCAGTCGGATCAGCAGCATTGGCGATCACCCCCGAAATACATGTCGCCCATCAACGACAAACCCACCTGCAACACGAATATTTCAATTTAAAAAACAAAATTAATTCATTGTTTATTAAAAACAATTACAATCCGGCATAGTTATCGCATTGATGCTTTTCACTATCTGCTCCACCCGCAACAGGCTATGACAAGGATCAACATGTTCAGTAGCCGTCTGATTGCCTCACCCAGCGTCCCCGCTTAAAACTGCCTCACCATGTTTTCGCCAGCCGTTCGCCCCTACCCCTCCTATCGCGGTGCCCACATCGACCGCCCAGCCTCGCCATCTGCGTCCGAGTTTTCCATCCGCCAGGTGACCAGCGTCGGGGAGCGGCTGGCAGCAGAGCAACTGGTAAGGCGAATGTATTCCTGGCGCGGTTATCGCGTCGCCGCTCCCAAGCACAAGGCGGACGACAACCACCGGATGACACTGGGCGCCTGGCAGGACGGCGAGCTAGCGGCAACTCTGACCATGGCCGTCGACCGCGGCCAGGGTTTGCTCTGCGAAGCCCTGTATCCCGGTGAAATCGCCGCCCTGCGCGACGACAATAGGCGCCTATGCGAATACTCGCGTTTCGCCATCGATCCCGAATTCAGTTCGCAGAAACTGTTGCGTGCCTTTTTTCTGCGCGCTTACCACCTCACCTGCCGCATTCTCGAAGCCACCCACGCGGTGATCGAGGTCCACCCGCGCCACCGCCGCTTCTACGAGCGAGAACTGGGCTTCGCTGGGCCGGGTACGGTACGCATCTGCCCACGAGTCGAAGCACCCGCCCTGCTGCTGCACCGCGATCTGCGCCGCGATCAGCACCAGCCTCTGCCGGAGATATTGCGCAGCGATCCGATGCCGCTTGCCGCCTGAGCAGCCATCCGCTCCCGGCGGTTCTTGGGTACACTGTCGCCCTTTCATCGTTTCCGGACAGCTCCATGGCCCAATACGTGATGTCGATGCTCCGCGTGAGCAAGGTCGTCCCGCCCAAGCGGCAGATCATCAAGGATATTTCCCTCTCTTTCTTTCCCGGTGCCAAGATCGGCCTGCTCGGCCTCAACGGCGCCGGCAAGTCGACCGTGCTAAAGATCATGGCCGGTGTCGAAAAGGAATACGACGGCGAAGTGCAGTGGCAGCCGAACATCTCGATCGGCTATTTACCGCAGGAGCCGCAGCTCGATCCAGACAAGACGGTCAAGGAAGAAGTCGAATCCGCCCTTGGCGAAGTGATGCAGGCCCAGGCCAAGCTCGATGAGGTCTATGCCGCCTACGCCGACCCTGAAGCCGATTTCGACAAATTGGCCGAGGAACAGGCCCGGCTGGAGGCGATCATCGCCACCTCCGGCGCCGACGTCGAGCACCAGATGGAAATTGCCGCCGATGCCCTGCGCCTGCCCCCCTGGGAAGCCAGGATCGGCGTGCTGTCCGGCGGTGAGAAGCGGCGCGTGGCGCTGGCCAAGCTGTTGCTCGCCAAGCCCGACATGCTGCTGTTGGACGAGCCGACCAACCACCTCGATGCCGAGTCGGTCGAGTGGCTGGAGCAATTCCTCGTCCGCTTCCCCGGCACCGTCGTTGCCGTCACCCATGACCGCTACTTCCTCGACAACGCCGCCGAATGGATTCTCGAACTCGACCGCGGCGAGGGCATCCCGTGGAAGGGCAATTACTCGTCCTGGCTGGAACAGAAGGAAGCCCGCCTGGAGCAGGAGCAAAAGCAGGAAGCCGCCCGCATGAAGGCGATGAAGCAGGAACTGGAATGGGTGCGCTCCAACCCGAAGGCACGCCAAGCCAAATCCAAGGCCCGCTTGTCGCGCTTCGAGGAAATGTCGTCTTTTGAGTACCAGAAGCGCAACGAGACGCAGGAAATCTTCATTCCGGTCGGCGAGCGGTTGGGCGACCAGGTGATTGAATTCGCCGGCGTCAGCAAATCCTTCGGCGACAAGCTGCTGATCGACAACCTCAATTTCACCATCCCGCCCGGTGCCATCGTCGGCATCATCGGCCCCAACGGCGCCGGCAAATCGACCTTGTTCAAGATGATTACCGGCCAGCAGCAGCCGGATTCCGGCACGGTGAACATCGGCCAGACGGTGAAGCTAGCCTACGTCGACCAGTCACGCGATTGTCTCGATGGCAACAAAACGGTCTTTGAAGAACTGGCCCAGGGCAGCGACATTCTGCAAATCGGCAAATTCGAGATGCCCAGCCGTGCCTACATCGGTCGTTTCAACTTCAAGGGCGGCGATCAGGGCAAGCAGGTCGGCAAGCTCTCCGGCGGCGAACGCGGCCGTCTGCACCTGGCCAAGACGCTGATGGCCGGCGGCAATGTCCTGTTGCTGGACGAGCCATCCAACGACCTCGACGTCGAAACGCTACGTGCGCTCGAAGACGCGCTGCTTGAATTCCCCGGCTGCGCACTGGTCATCTCGCACGACCGTTGGTTCCTCGACCGCATCTGCACGCACATCCTGGCCGCCGAAGGCGAGTCGCAATGGACTTTCTTCACCGGCAACTACCAGGAATACGAGGAAGATAAGAAAAAACGGCTAGGTGAGGAAGGTGCCAAGCCAAAACGCATTCGCTACAAGCCGATCACCCGCTGAATGCGGCGCCCTGCCGCGACAGCGGTAGACGTAAAACGGGCGCCGCTACGGCGCCCGTTTCTTTTTACCTGCCGCCATTGTGCAAGGTGGCGACAGCAAATACTGGTCAGTGCTTGAGGCTAGCCGAAAAGACGGCACGGGTCTTTTCGGAAAAAGAGAATTCATTGAAGGTGCGCTCAATCTCGGCCTCGTTGCGGCCTTCCGAACGGTCTTCGAAACAGATGCCGATGGTCTTACCATTGGCGGCGAGTGTCTGAAAAGCGTAACGCCAACGCTGGGCTTCCGCCAGCCGCTCGCGCAATTCAGCCTCATTGGAAATTGCAATGCCAGCCTCTTTCAGGGAATCCAGAAATTGTTCGAAGGATTCATTGCTCAGACTACCCATTTGGTTCTCCGTAGAAGTTCGGTGCGCCAGCACCATGTTGCGAATAACGACGCGATTTCGATTCGGTTGACACGAAAGTCAGCGATCGTTGAATGCGATAATCGCGCCCCATGAAGAAGCTGAACGCCCCTGCCGTGATCCCGGAGATTCGTCCCGGACAGTCCATCGAACTGCTCAAGGAACTGCACATCCTGACCCGCGACGGCAAGCTCAACCAAGACAGCCGCCGTAAACTGAAACAGGTCTATCACCTGGTCCAATTCATCGAGCCGCTGCTGGCCGATGCCGAAACGCTGGTCGATCACGGCGCTGGTAAGTCCTATCTCGGCTTCATCCTGTATGACCTGTGTATCAAGGATCGTGCCAGCGGCGAAATCATCGGCATCGAAAGCCGTCCCGAGCTGGTCGCCAAATCCTGTGAATTGGCCGTCCGGCTTGGCTTTCCGCGCATGCGCTTCGTCGCTTGCACGGTCGAGGAGTCACTGGCATCGAGCGAGCTCCCGGCCCATGTCGATGTCGTCACCGCGCTACACGCCTGCAATACGGCGACCGACGACGCGATCCGTTTCGCCCTTTCCCGACAGGCCCGGCACATCGTCCTCGTCCCCTGCTGCCAGGCCGAAGTCGCCGCCGCGATGCGGGCCGGGAAAAATGAATCGCTAGGCAAGACACCGCTGTCCGAATTGTGGCGGCATCCGTTGCATACCCGCGAACTGGGCAGCCACTTGACCAACGTGCTGCGCTGCCTGCTGCTCGAAGCACATGGCTACGACGTGACCGTCACCGAGCTGGTTGGCTGGGAACATTCGCTGAAGAACGAGCTGATCATCGCCAGCCGGCGCGGCGCACCACGGAAAAACGCTCGCCAGCGGGCCGAGGCCATCCTGCGCGAATTCAATATCGAGGAACTCGCCGGACGGTTCACCTACTAAGACCGCCATGACCCGCTCCCACCATCCCCTCGAACTGCTCGCCCCAGCCAAAAACGCCGAATTTGGCATCGAAGCCATCAAGCACGGCGCCGACGCCGTCTATATCGGTGGTCCGACTTTCGGCGCCCGCTATGGCGCCGGCAACGATGTCGCCAAAATCCGACAGCTATGTGATTTTGCCCACCGCTACCGGGCCAAGGTCTTCGTCACACTCAACACCATCCTGCACGACACGGAACTCGAAAATGCCCGGCAACTAGCCTGGGATTTATACACCGCCGGCGCCGACGCCCTGATCATCCAGGACATGGGCCTGCTCGAACTCGACCTGCCGCCGATCCAGCTCCACGCCTCGACCCAGGCCGACATCCGCCATCCAGCCAAGGCTAAATTCCTGGCCGATGTCGGCTTCTCGCAAATCGTCCTGGCGCGCGAAATGAGCCTCGACGAAATCGCGGCCGTGGCCGCGCAAACCGACATCACATTGGAATATTTTGTCCATGGCGCGCTGTGTGTCGCTTATTCCGGACAGTGCTACATCAGCCACGCCCATACCGGGCGCAGCGCCAATCGCGGCGAATGCTCGCAGGCTTGTCGCCTGCCCTACACCCTGGTCGATGACAAGGGCCGGACGATCCGCGAGAACCAGCACCTGCTGTCGATGAAGGACAACAACCAGAGCGGCAACCTATTGGCGCTGATCGAGGCCGGTGTCTCGTCGTTCAAGATCGAGGGACGGCTGAAGGATCTCTCCTACGTCAAGAACATCACCGCCCACTACCGCCAGCTGCTTGACGAGATCATCGCCGGCAACCCGCAGTACAGCCGGGCCTCGTCCGGGCAGTCGACCTTCACCTTCACGTCGCGCCCGGACAAGACCTTCAACCGCGGCTACACCGACTATTTCGCCACCGGCCGCCAGGATGACATCGGCGCTTTCGACTCGCCGGCCTTCGTCGGCGAACCGATTGGCGAAGTTGCCGCGCTCGGCGACGGCTGGCTCGAAATCGCTACCGAAGAGGAATTCCACAACGGCGACGGCGTCTGCTTCCACGATGCGCACGGCAACGTCCAAGGCATGCGCATCAACCGCGTCGATGGCCGACGCCTCTATCCGGCCGAGATGCCGGCCGAGCTGACCGCAGGCACCACCTTGTTCCGCAACCGCGACCAGGCATTCGAACGGGCGCTGGAAAAGGAATCGGCCGAGCGCCGGGTGCGGGTCTGGCCGCACCTGGCTGAGACGGCCGACGGCTTTGTGCTGACACTACGCGACGAAGATGGTGTGACAGCCAGCGCCGAACTGGCCAAGGATGGCAAGATCGGCCGCGAGCTGGCGCAGCACCCGGAACAAGCGATGGACAAACTGCGCGAGAACCTCGGCAAGTTCGGCAACACGATGTTCGCCGCTGCGGCGGTCGAGCTGGCGCTGTCGCAGCCGTGGTTCCTGCCGCTCGGCGCCATCAACGCGCTACGCCGCACGGCCGCCGAACGACTGGAAGCCGCCCGCATCGCCAGCCACCCACGCCCGCCGCGCGCGGCACCGGCGGCGACTCCGGCACCCTACCCACAGCAAGAATTGACCTATCTCGGCAACGTCTTCAACGCCAAAGCCCGCGCTTTCTACGAGAAGCACGGCGTCAAGTTGATCGAGGAGGCCTACGAGACTGGTAACGAAAAAGGCATGGTCGCACTGATGATCACCCGCCACTGCCTGCGTTACAGCTTCAACCTCTGCCCAAAGGAAGTGAAGCACCTGAAGCCGGACCCGATGACGCTGCTCAACGGCAACGAGAAGCTGATTCTCAAGTTCGACTGCAAGGCCTGCGAAATGCACGTCATCGGCAAGATGAAGAAAGGCGTCAGGCTCAACTTGGGAAGCATCCGTCCGGCATCATAACGACATGCAACCGACCGCCTGACCGTCAGCCGCGCCTCATTCCCCGGGGCCGGCCTGCAGTACCGCCGGGTGCAATTCCACCTGCCGGCGGTCACTGCCCAGCCAGACGACACCGTCCTGGATCGTGCACTGCAGCTTCATGCTGCGCTCGGCCAGGGAAGCCAGGGCCTTGCCCTCTTCCGCCGCCAGTTGCAGCACGCGCAGATTTTTCTGGCTGCCGACCTTGGCAGCGGTCTGCTGCCACCAGATATCGGCGCCCCGCCCGCCATAGGCCAGTACGACGACCTGGCGGGCGCGATTGCAGGCGCGACGGATGTTTTTCTCGTCCGGCAGGCCGACATCGATCCAGCATGCGATGGCGCCAGTGGCATCGACATCCTGCAAGTCGGCCTCGTCCTCGGTCGACAAGCCACGACCGAAGGCCAGCGTCGGCGATGCGTTGAGAGCGAAGGCCAGCAGCCGGACCATCATCCGCTCGTCGGTTTCCGACGGATGGCGCGCCAACGTCAGCGCGTGCTCGGCGAAATAGCCGCGGTCGAGGTCGGCCAGTTGCAGTTCGGCCTTGAAGATGGTGGATTTGAGTGCCATGCGGGCGAGCGGCGAAAAAGCGCGGATTATCCCACGCAACCGCCCCCGCTGCCGTGCCGAATTCGGCACCATCCATTACCTTGGCATAGCCACCTACAAGATCGGCACCTTGCTGCTCAAACAATAAATAATTTACTAATGAAATATTTTTTAATAAAATATTTCCATCTTGTTTCTGGAAAAGCGCATAGACATCATGCGTAGCATTCTTCCTCTCATCGGTTTAGCCGCCCTGATCGGCCTTGCCGGCTGCGCGAGCATGGGCGACAACGCGCCGCAGGCGAAATTGCTCGATGCCAACACGCTGGAAACCGGCTTGCCCCCGACACAAGCGCAGTGGCCCTCCGAGCATTGGTGGGAACGCTACGGCGATCCCCAACTCGACAAGTTGATCGATACCGCCTTGCGCGACAGTCCCAGTCTGCGCATCGCTGAGGCGCGCGTGCGGCAGGCACAAGGCATCTCGAACATCGCCGAGGCAGCGACACTGCCGGGTGGCGGCATTAACGCCTCGTTTTCGCGCGAACTGTTCTCCAGCACCGATTTCATCCCGCCGCCCTGGGCCGGCAATTACGACTGGCGTAACAGCCTCACCGCCAATGTCAGCTACGACCTCGATTTGTGGGGCCGCAACCGTAGCGCGCTCGCCGCCGCCGTGGCCGAAACCCGCGTCGCGGAGGCCGAATCGCAGATGGCGAGGCTCGGACTGGAGAACCGCATCGTCCGCGCTTATCTGCAACTGGCGCTACGCTACACACTGAAAGATTCTCTGGAGGAGATGCTCAAAAATCGTCAGCGCGCGCTCGACATCACGCGCCGAAAGCAAGCCGCCGGCTTGGCAACCGAAGTCGAAATCAGCCAGCTCGAAGCGGCGATTCCACGGCTACAGACGCAGATCGAGCAGCACGCGGAAGCGATCACCCTGCTCTGCCACCAGCTTTCGGCACTGATCGGCCAAGGGCCGGTGGCGGGCGAGGACATCAAGCGCCCGACGCTGAGTCTCGCTGACGACGACTGGCTGCGCCTGCCGACCAATGTGCCGGCCGATCTGATCGGCCACCGGCCCGATGTCGCCGCACAGCGCTGGGGCGCGGAAGCGGCAGCGCATGACATCGATGTCGCCAAGGCCGCCTTTTACCCGAACATCAACCTGATGGCCTTCATCGGCTTCCAAGCTGTCGGCCTCAGTCACTTCATCAACAACGACTCGGCGGTACGCGGCATCGGTCCGGCCATCTCGCTGCCGATCTTCGACGGCGCCCGCCTGCGCGGCAATCTGGCGGCGCATACCGCCGGCTACGACATCGCCGTGGAAAGCTATAACCAGACGGTGCTGCACGCACTTGAAAACGTCGCCGGCGCTCTGGCTTCGGCGCAATCGGCGCAACAGCAGAAGCGACTAAGCGACTCTGGCGTAGTTGCCGCAAAAAGGGCGCACGACCTTGCCCGCAAGGGCCATGCAGCCGGCCTCACGGATTTTCTGGTGGTCCTGAGCAGCGAAGTCGACTTGATTCAGCAACAGGACATGCAAGCCGCCGTCATGGCGTACCGCTTGCAGAGCTACGCCGACCTGATGCTCGCTCTGGGCGGCGGATGGAGCGGCGCTTTGCCGCCGCAGGAGCAGCAACCATGAAGACCTTCAAGTCCACCGAGCACCGTATCGCGCGTTGTGGCGAGCGCATGCCGGATTATCCCGTGCGCCTCGTAACCTTGAACCGTCTCGCCTACCACGTACAGAAACGTACGCAGGACAGGCTTGCCGCGGCACTCAGGCAATATGACATGACCACCGTCGGCTACACCGCGCTGATGGTGCTCTACGGCTCCGCAGACGAAACTCAGCGGGCCTCTGAGCTTGGCGAAGCCTGCTCGGAAAAACCAGCCAACATGACGCGCATCTGCAACGACCTCGCCGCGCGCGGTCTGATCGACCGCCGCAGCAGCGACACCGACCGGCGCGGCGTGGTCATCTCGCTCACCGCCGCCGGCCGTGCATTAGTCGAGAGCATTTCGCCGGAATACCGGGCCATCGTCGAACGGAGTTATGCCGGCATCGACACAGTTTCGCTGCAACAGTGCGAGCGCATGCTGCGCCGCCAGCTCGACAATCTTGCGGACTAACATGAACGAAGCCGCACATCCCATCCGCGCCAATCCGCTATTCGCGGTGCTGGCCGACTGGCGAACAAGCGAATGGCCACGCTGGCTATTCGTCATCAAGGTTCTGCTGGCGGCCTTTCTGGCACTGTGGATCGCCTTTTTCCTCGGCTTCGATTCACCGCGCAGCGCCATGCTCACGGTATTCATCGTCGCGCTGCCGAGTACCGGCATGGCGCTGGAAAAAAGTGCTTACCGGCTGATCGGCACGCTGGTCGGCTCGGTCGCGGCGCTCACCCTGATCGGTCTGTTCGGTCAGCACGCGCCCCTGCTGTTCCTCGCGCTGGCGACGTGGGCGGGACTGTGCACCGCCGGCGCGGCTTACATGCGCAATGCCCGCTCCTACGGCTTCGTGTTGTCCGGTTACACCGCCTGCATGATCGTGCTGCCGTCGATCAACCATCCGCTCGGGGTATTCGATGTGACGATCGCGCGCGTCACCGAAATCTCCCTCGGCATTCTCTGCTACGCGCTGGTGAACGACATATTTTTTCCCAACCACCAGAGCGACCAACTCGTGTTCAGGGTACGCGGCCTCTACACAGCTTTCGCCACGCTGTGCCGCGATGCGATGCGCTACCGGATCACGCGCGAAGAACTCGAACAGCGCCATCTGCAAATCTCCGCCGACGCCACCGTGCTGGAAGCGGAACGCCTCGCCGCTCTCTTTGAAGCCGGCGACATTCGCCTGCGCAGCCGCAAACTGCACGCGCTGTACACCGCCACCGTGGCGACGCTGACCACCTTTCACACCCTGCACCAACTCATGGAACGCCTGCGCAACCGCGCCGATTCACCGATTCCGGCGCTGCTGCAACCGCTGTTCGAGGCCTTCACGGACGCACTGATGATCGGCGACGAGCCGGCGCGCAACGCGGCAGAGGCAGAGGTGACGCTGGGCAAGCTCGATCTGCTGCTGCGCGGCCTGCCGCTCATCTGCGAATCGCTGCGCGCCGAGCACGGCGCCATGCTGGACACGTACCGCCGCCTCGATCTCGATACCGCGCTCGAACTGCTGCAACGTTTCGCCGCCGAGTATCGTGCGCTGGTCGCCATCTACATGGCGCTGCCCAACAACCGCGATCGCGAAAACGAGAAAGATCTCCCTGCTCCCGTATACCACTCCAGTACGCCGCGCATCATCGCCCTTGCCGCCGGCCTGCGTAACGCCGCCACCCTGCTGATACTAGGTTTCGCCTGGTACGCGCTGAACTGGCCGAGTGCAACCGGCGCAGTATTGCTGGCGACGATTTTCTGCGGCCTCGCCGCCTCGTCGCCGACGCCGACCCGCATGATCCAGGCCATCATGAAAGGTTTCCTGCTCGGCGGACCTTTCGCTTTCATCTGCGCCTTCTTCATCCTCGATCGCGTCGAAGGTTTCCCCATGCTCATTGTTGGCATGGCGCCGTTCGTCGCCATCGGCGCGTATATCTCCACCTTGCCCGGTCGTACCGGCATAGGCACCGGCTTCAACATGATGTTCGCGCAAATGGTCGCGCCGGAAAACCAGATGCGCTTCGACATCGCCAATTTCATCAACGACGCCAGTGCGCAAATCATCGGCCTGCTATTGGCCAGCTTGATGTTCGCGCTGATTCTGCCGGAGCATCGCGTCGGATCGCTTCGCCATACCCTCGCCGCACTGTGGGAGGAAGCCGAGCGGGTATGCAGCGCTGCATCGGTCACGCTGCGCCACGAGTTCGAAAGCCGTATACACGACCTGTTCCACCAACTCGGCCTCGACGGAAAACCAGACGCGACAAAACGCGCCATCGCCAACCAGGCGCTGACACTGCTCGAACTCGGCCATGCCGTGATCAGCCTGCGCCACGAACTCGAAACACAGTCTTTCCCCGTGGCGGTACATGACGCAATACAGCGCGTCGTAAAACGAATGTCGGCATTCTTTCATCGACCGGACGAGACCACGCGCCTCGCCACCATCGCCGCGCTCGACGACGCTCTGCGCGCCTGCACCGAAATACCCAACGCCGCGCGCCTACGGGCCGAGCTACATCTGCTGCGCGTCGGTCTGCTCGATGACCCCGCCTCGCTTTACAAGGAGCTTCCCGATGTCGCGTGAGATTGAAATTCTCGGCACATTCGTGCCCGGCCTGCTCATCGTCGGGCTACTCGCCGCCGTCGTGCAAGTCGGCCTCGACTGGCTGTGTGCTCACTACAACATCTATCGTCACGTCTGGCATCGCTCCCTGTTTCGCCTTTGCATGTTCGTTTGCGTTTGGGGCGCGCTGAGCCTGATTCTGATTCACTGATCTTCACTGGATGTCATCATGAAAACATTTTTCCGCTATGCCATCACTGCCGCGATCGTGATTGTCGCCCTGCTGTTCGGCAAATACCTGTGGGACGACAATATCTACGCGCCATGGACGCGCGATGGTCGCGTCAAGGCCAACGTCATCAACATCGCGCCTGACGTATCCGGCATCGTGACCAGTGTGCCCGTACACGACAATCAGTTCGTGAAAAAGGGCGAGGTACTGTTCACCATCGACAGAAACCGTTACGCCGACGCGCTGGCGCAGGCCGAAGCCACTTTGGCCGCACAGAACGCCGAGAAGGTCATGCGCGGCCGCGAAGCCGCGCGTCGCGCCAAGCTCGACAATTCCATCGTAACCAGCGAAAACCGCGAATCGGCGGATTCCCTCTCCAGCATCGCCGCCGCCAAATACCAGGTGGCCCAGGCGGCACGCGATACGACCAGGCTCAATCTCGAACGCACCGAGATACGCGCGCCGGCGGACGGCTACGTCACCAACCTGCGCGTCTTTGTCGGTGATTTCGCCGGCGCCGGCACCTCACGGCTGGCCCTGATCGATGCCAACTCCTTCTACGTCGACGGCTATTTCGAGGAAACCAAGCTGCCCCGGATCACAATCGGCGACGAGGTCGAGTTGCGCTTCCTCAGCGCTCTGCCCAATCTGAAGGGACATGTCGAAAGCATCGCACGCGGTATCACCGACCGCGATGCGGCGACCGGGCGCGAACTGCTCGCCGATGTCAATCCAACTTTCAATTGGGTGCGGCTAGCGCAACGTATTCCAGTACGCGTGCGCATCGACGATCTGCCGGCCGATCATCGTCTATCGGCGGGAATGACCTGCACAGTCGTAGTCAAACCGCAGTGAGTTTTTCCGGCATCATCGCCAGCACGACCAGATACACGCAGACGGTCGATGTTGTTGTTGGCAGCAGCGATTGCCGCTGATGTCGTCGATCTATTGCCCCGCCGACGCCGAATTCGTCTCGGCCCTGCTTCGGCGTTGAACCGGCTGCCCGGATTCCCCGCCCGCCGGCAGGCGATGCGGGGAAATCCGATGCCGGGATGCTTACTTCGCCGGACCCTTGTGGATCAGGCCCAGCGGCGCGCCGAGCGGCAGCACCACGCGCCCGAAGTAATTGTTCAGGAAGATGGCGCCGGCTGCGTAGAAGCCGATCAGCGAAATCAGGAATTCCGACCATGCCGCCAGCGGATTGAAGACTTCCTTCGCGATGCCGAGCGACGCCATGCCCAGTGAGAACAACAAGACGTTGATCAGCACCAGAATCGCGGCAAAGGCCTTGTTGGCCTCAAAGGCGGCAACCATCACGAACAGCGAGAAGAACAGATAGGCGAAGCAGGCGAAGGCGAACTGGCGCGGATCGGCACTCTCGCCGACCGGACCGAACCAGCCGAGCGTCATCGCCCAATGGATAGCGACGGCGGCCCAGAACAGGCCGTAGGCGCCAAGCACGATGGCCCCGAAATAATTGTTCTTCTTAAAGTCGACGCTGGACGCCCAAATCTGGGCGGCCGACCCGAGGCAGATCGCCCACGGAATGATGAAGGAAAAACCGCTGGTCCAGCCCATCTTGGCCGACGAGGCGACGAAAGTCGTCAACGACAGCCCGAATACGCCCAGCGCTGTCGGGTCCGACAGCATCATCCGGGTTTCGGTGAAGGCGGAAGAATTCTGCGTGCTCATGTAATGCTCTCCTAAATATCCGGTTCGATCGACCGGAGCGCCGGAAAACCGCCGCTGGCCGGTTGCGCCTTCCCTGGACACCCTGCTTTTATTTACCGGCCCGCACACCAGAAGCGGAACGATATCTTGTCATCGTTCACGTTCCGTCCTGCCGCGTGGGTCGGCGCCTGGTTCTGCACCTGCCAACCCCACGAACAAGGGTACAGCGATGCATGACTCATCAGCATACACTGGCCAAGACCGGTAACTGATGTACCGAGCCAGATTTATAATCACGCCAACACTCTCTCCAGCACATCATGCGCCTGTTCTTTACCCCCCTCCTGCTCAGTGGCTGCCTCGCGCTCGCCAGCCTCGCCGCCCGTGCCGAAGTCATCGATATCGGCAATGCCGAGCTGGCCCAGCTCATGCAGCAAGGCGTACCGGTCATCGACATCCGCCTGCAAGTGGAATGGGAAGAGACCGGCATCGTTGCCGGCAGCAAGCTGAACACCTTCTTCGACGAGCGCGGCTACGCCGACCCAGCAGCCTGGCTGGAGAAGATCAAGCCCTACACCAAGGCGGACCAGCCGGTCATCGTCATCTGCCGCACCGGCAACCGTACCCGCGCCGTCAGCCGCTTCCTATCGCAACAGGCCGGCTACGCTACCGTCTACAACGTCAAGGCCGGCATCAAGGGCTGGATTCAGGACAGCCTGCCGGTCGTATCAGCGGCCCCAGCGATTGCCGCCTGCCGCAACGCCGGAACTTGCTGAACCGGGCCATCGACCGCAAGCGCTGCGTCAGCTATTGATCCAACCACGAGTTTTGGCGCGCCCCTAGCGCCAGTCAGCCTTCGTCTGGCTCGGTTGCCACTGAAGCCGCGGCCAGTTGCCGGGCGCGGGCTTCGCGCAGTGCCGGCGTCTCCAGGCTGATGCGGCCGAGGGTGCCGCTGCGGTAGTCGGTCAGCAGCACGGCCGAAGCCTTTTCCAGATCGAACTCGCCACCTCGCCCCTTGAGCAGGCAGCCGCGCTTTTTCGCCACCGCCTCGATGACACTGACGCCGTCCAGGCCGTCGACGGCGAAGCCATAGCGGGCCGTCAGCAGCGCCGGGTAAGCCTGTACCAGGTAGTCAGCGAGAAACACCGCAACGTCTTCACCGATATAGGCATTGACGCCGACCGCATGGCTGGCAGCCAGCATCAGGCCATCGACCGGATCAGTGATCTTCGGCCAGAGCATGCCCGGCGTGTCGTAAAGGGTCAGCCGCGAACTGATGTCGATGCGCTGCTGGCTCTTGGTCACCGCCGGCTGGTCGCCGACGGCGGCCACCTTTTTCTTGACCAAGGCGTTCATCAGCGTCGATTTGCCGACGTTGGGAATACCCATGATCATCAGGCGCAGCGGCTTCACCGCATCATTGCGGTGCGGCGCCAGCTTTTGTGCCAGTGCCGGAATCCTGGCCACATCGCTTGCTTTCTTGCACGAAATGGCAACGGCCGAAACGCCCGGCTGCTCGGAGAAATGCCGCAACCAAGCCTTGGTCGCCTCGGGGTCGGCCAAGTCAGCCTTGTTCAGCAGCTTCAGGCAGGGCCGCTGGCGGAAGGCGCGCAACTCGTGGATCATCGGATTGCTCGAAGCTGCCGGCAGGCGGGCATCGAGCACCTCGACCACGACATCGGCCATGGCCAGCGTTTCGGCCGCCTTCTTGCGGGCTGAGGTCATGTGCCCCGGGAACCATTGGATAGCCATCGTGCGCCCCGTTCAGCCGCCGGTCACCGGCGGGAAGAAGGCGACCTCGTCACCCTCCCCGAGCGGCGCATCGAATCCGGCCATATCTTGATTGACAGCGCAGCGCAGATTTTTCGCGCTGGCCAGCTTGTCGCGCCCCTGGCCGACCAGCCAGTCGCGCAACTGGCCGACGGTGGCGACGCCGGCGGGCAGTTCGACATTTTCACCGGAACGGCCGAGCGCCTCGCGCAGGCCGGCGAAATACAACACTTTGACGTTCATGACAGCAATTCCGCAAAAGGCACAAAGGACACCGCGTCACCACACCGGACCGTCTGTTCCGGCTGCAGCAGCACCAAGCCGTCGCCCCAGCACAACGAGGTAACCACGCCGGCGCCTTGGTTGGGGAACAGCTCGACGCCGCCATCGTCCGTCATCCGACCGCGCAGGAATTCGGCCCGAGCGTCCGGGCGCAGCCAGTCGAACTCGGCGCGCAGCGGGAAGCGACGCGGGGTCACGTCGATCACACCCTGCAAGCGCAGCATGAAGGGCCGGACCAGGACCAGAAAGGTGACCATCGCCGATACTGGGTTGCCCGGCAGGCCGACAAACCAGGCCTGGCCGCCGTCGTCACGGTTGATTTCGCCGAAGGCCAGCGGCTTGCCCGGCTTGATGGCGATTTTCCACAGATCGAGCCGGCCTTCGGCCTCGACCGCCGCCTTGACGTGATCTTCCTCGCCGACCGACACGCCACCGCTGGTGATGATCAGATCATTGTCGGCCGCCGCCTTGCGCAATGCCTCGCGGGTCGCCGCCAAGTTGTCCGGGACCGTGCCGAGATCGCGCACCTCGCAACCGAGGCCATCGAGCAGCGCCCGCAGCGCATAGCGGTTGGAGTTGTAGATGCCGCCCGGCGGCAGCGGCTCGCCCGGCTGGACCAGTTCATCGCCGGTAAAGAAAACGCCGACGCGCAGCCGGCGATAGACCGGCAGTTCCGGCAGGCCGGCCGAAGCAGCCAAGGCGATGTCCTGCGGCCGCAGCCGGATACCGGCCTGGAGAATCTCAGCGCCGGCGGCGATGTCCTCGCCAGCGCGGCGGATGTTCTCGCCCGGACGCGGGACGTGATTGACCACGACCTCTTCGCCGCGCGCCGCGCAGCGCTCCTGCATGACCACGGCGTCAGCGCCGGACGGCACGGGAGCACCGGTGAAAATGCGGGCTGCGGTACCGGGCTGCAAGGCGCTCCCGACCTGACCGGCCGGAATGCGCTGGCTGACCGGCAGACAGGTACCGGCAACGGCGACGTCGGCCAGGCGCACCGCATAGCCGTCCATCGCTGAATTGTCGAGCGGCGGCGAAGCGACGGTGGAAACCTGTGGTGCGGCCAACACTCGTCCAGCGGTGGCGGTCAGCGGCAGGCTGCGGGTTTCCGCGACCGGCTGCGCCGCGGCCAGCAAGCGCTCGAAAGCTTGTTCAAAAGTCAGCATGGATGGCTCCTGAGATCGAGAGTAGTCATCACGAAATCGGCGATGCGCTCGATGTCGTCGAGCGGCAGGCTAGGTAGCGCGGTGTCGAGAGCGACATCAGTGGCCACGGCCACAATGTCGCGGCGCTCGGGAAAGAGCGGCGGCTTGCCGTTCTCGGGCCGATAGACTTCCAGTTTCGGCACCGGTTCCTGCTTGAAGCCCTCGATCAGCACCAGGTCGCAGGGGGCCAGGCGGCCGAGCAGTTCGTCGAGGCTGATATCGCCGCCAGCGCGGTTCTCGTGCATCAGCACCCAGCGATCGCTACAGGACAGCAAGACCTCGCTGGCCCCGGCTTCGCGGTGGCGGTAGGAATCCTTGCCTGGACGGTCCATGTCGAAACCGTGATGGGCATGTTTGATGACGGAAACCTTAAGGCCGCGCGCGGTAAAACAGGGGATCAATTTTTCCAGCAGGGTGGTCTTGCCGGAACCGGAATAGCCGGCGATGCCGAATACTTTCATGGCTGCATTCTACGTGGAGAAGTTGTCAGACCCGGCCGCGAAAACCGGGGCGAAGCCGCCGCCGGGAGTACGGAAGTTGGTGGTCTGCCCTTGGTATAGGCGGGCGGCGAACAATTGGACACGCCCCTGATAGACATAGGCGCGGATATCGGCCTTCATCATTTTCGACTCGCCATCGACCGGCACCGGATGCTCCGAGGGCGGCGCGATTTCCTGGGCGATATAACCGCCCTGCAAAATTTCCTCGAACACGCGCCGGGTCAGCTTGTCGCCGCGATAGGCGGCGCGGCTGCCGAAGCCGGCAGCCGGCTTGAAGAACCAGCGCTTGCGCTCGGCCCAGAAGCGTTCGCCCTCTTCCGCTTGTACCGCCACCGTGCGCGGTACACCGGCCAGCAACACGGCACGGGTTGCCGCCGGCACGCCGAACTCGTCGAGCACGGCCGGATCGGACAACAGCATCAGGTTGCGCTTGTCGGCATAAAGCGCATGGGCGAAGGGATGCGGCGTGACGACCACGCCGCCGGCGGCGAACACGGCGCGTAGCGCGGCATTGGCCGGGGTATCGAGCGAGAAATCGGTGAGCCGGTTGTAGATCAAGTCCACCGTTTCGCCCTGGTGCAGCAAGCGACTACCGACCTGGGTGAAATCGGCTGGATCGGCGATGACCACGGCGATGCCGTGACGCTCGAAGAGGCGGCGGAACAGCTCGAACTCGGGCGCCAGGTACTGCTGCGCCGGCTTCTCGTCGACGATGGCGATGCGCGTCAGCAGCATATCCCCGCGCGATAGGCGCCATTCCTCGCGGAACATGGCGACGAAATCCGCCTCGATACACGCGGCGGCATCAATGGCGCCGTGAGCCCGGAGCAGGCAGGCATTGAGCATGCCGCCACCGGCGTTGGTGTTGATCTCGATCAGCCGCGGCTGGCCGTCGACCAGGTGGAAGTCGTAGCCGAAAAAAACACTGCGCGCCGGTAGTTCGCCGCCGGCGCCGGGCGGCGCCCAGGCCAGCACGCGGCGGCGGTATTCCGGCAGCGCGACGACTGTTTCGATGGCCGTCACCAGCCCGCGCATCGCCGCCAGCGTGGCCGCCGGCAAGGCAAGCGCCGCCTGCGAGAAAAGCGCTGGATGGCTGACGGCCAGCGCTTCGAAATCGAGGCCAGCGCCGTCAGCCAGCGCCGCAGCCAGGGCGTCGCGGTCAAACATGGGCATTCCTGGCGGCAAAGAAATTCAGCACTTCGGATAGCTCCTTGGTTCGCTTCATCGGCGGCAGACTTTGCCACACGCGGCGGCCATACGGCTTTGATAGAAGTCGGGGATCGCAGATCATCAGCACGCCGCGGTCGCGCTCATCGCGGATCAGCCGGCCGGCGCCCTGCTTGACATTGATGACCGCGCGCGGCAACTGGTATTCGATAAAAGGATTTCGCCCCTGGCGCCGCATCTGCTCGATGCGCGCCGCCAGCACTGGGTCGTCGGGCGGCGCGAAAGGAATCTTATCGATGACCACCAGCGACAGCGCCTCGCCGCGCACGTCGACACCTTCCCAGAAGCTCTGACTACCGACCAGGATGGCGTTGCCGAGATAACGGAAGCGTCGCAGCAAATCGTTCTTGCTACCCTCACCCTGCAACAGCAACGGCATGTCGACACCGGCTTCGGTCAGCCGCGCCTGCAACAGTTCGTGCGTGCGACGCATCGCCCGCAGGCTGGTGCACAGAAAGAAAGCGCCACCGCCAGCAGCGAGCACGGCAGGAAAGGCAGCCTCGACGACGGCGTCGGTGTAGCCATATGAATTTGGCTCCGGCATGCCCAGCGGCGCATACAGCACGGCCTGGCTGCCAAAGTCGAAGGGACTCTGCCAGCAGGCCGATTCCGGCTCGCCGAGGCCGAGTTCGGCGCAGTAATGGTGGAACTTGCCCTGTACAGCCAGCGTCGCCGAGGTAAAGATCCAGGCCCGCGGATGGCCGCCCATCTGCTTGCGGAAAATCTCGGCGACGTCGAGTGGCGTCGCATTCAATTGCAGCGAATGGGTAAACGCCTCAGCCCAGCGAACCGTGCCGTCATCGGCCAGTTTCCGCCATTCACCCAGCGCCCGCGCCAGATCGCCGGCCCGCTGCCAGCATTTTTCCAGGCCCTCAGCCCGCTCCGCCTGACTTTCGAGCAGGGCGGCGAAGGTCTTCATCTCGTCTTCCAGCGCCTGCAGCGCCGGGGTGAATTCCGGCTTCTCCTGCAACTGCCCCCAGGAAAAACGGCCGGCGTCGATGCCGACGGCCAGACGCAAATCCTTAGCCACCTTCTCCAGTTGCCGGGCCGCCGTTTGCAGTTGAACACAGTCGCGGGCATGGGTCAGGCCCTCGGCGCGGGCGTCGCGGGCCAGATCGATCACCTGCGCCGTCGACACGCTATCGCCGAAGAACAAGGTCGCCACTTCCGGCAACTGGTGAGCCTCGTCGAAGATCACCGTATTGCAGGCCGGCAGCAGTTCGGCCATGCCCTCGTCGCGCAGCATCACGTCGGCAAAGAACAGGTGGTGATTGACCACCACCAGATCGGCAGCCATCGCCTCGCGCCGCGCCTGCATCACGAAGCAGCCCTTGTAATCCGGGCAATCCTGGCCGAGACAATTCTCGCGGCTCGAGGTGGCATGGTTCCACACAGGCGAACTCTCGTTCACCTCCAGGCATTCGGCCTTGTCGCCGGTTTGGCTGACCTTGGCGAAGACGGCGATGCGGCGAGCATCGGCGGCATCCTCGCGGCTGAGGAAACGGCCGTCGGCCAGCGCCCGTTCGAGGTGGTAAGGACAAACGTAATTGGCCCGCCCCTTCAACAGCGCGATCTTGACCGGTGCCTTCAGCGCATCGCGGACCATCGGCAAATCCTTGTTGAACAACTGGTCCTGCAAGGTCTTGGTGCCGGTCGACACGATCACCTTGCCACCCGAGCGCAACGCCGGAACCAGATAGGCAAAAGTCTTGCCCGTGCCGGTGCCGGCCTCGGCGATGAACACCGAACAGCGGTCGATGGCAGCGGCGATGGATTCGGCCATCTCGACCTGCTGCTGGCGCACACGGTAGCCGTCGATGGCCGTGGCCAGCGGCCCGGCGGGAGAAAAGATTTCCGAGAGGGAAGACAAGGGAAAAGCCTGAAAAAACCGGGCGGATTCTAGCAGATGCCCGGCCCTCCCCCGCTTGTCCGCAGTGCTTGGTGTAATGAAGAAATCGTAGGGCGAAGTTCCCCTCATCATCGTTGTGGCCCCTGCCCCGATATCTGCTCAATTGCCGCAGAATTTCAGCACGAGGGTAAAGTGAAAAAACCAATTTCAAGCGCAAGAATCGGAGTTTTTGCGTTTGAGTCTTTATCTAAGCTGCCAGCGTGAACAATTGCTTCAGGATGATCATGGCTTCCCCAACCCCACCGGCCTATGCGACAGATGAAGCGCGTTGGCAGGCAGTGCAGATGCGTGATGCCAACGCGGACGGGCATTTCGTTTACGCCGTGCGCACCACGGGGGTGTACTGCCGTCCCAGTTCTTTGGCTCGGTTGCCCAAGCGCGAGAATGTGGAGTTCTTCGACTCGGCCGCCGCGGCCGAAGTGGCTGGATATCGTCCGAGCCGTCGTGCGCATGCGGATCAGACTTCGGTTGCCGTCGAACGGACAGAATTGGTGGCGCAAGCATGCCGTCTGATCAGGGAGGCAGAGACGCCTCCCTGTCTGGAGGAACTGGCAGCACAGGCAGGCATGAGCCCGTACTACTTCCACCGCGTGTTCAAGGCTGAGACTGGGCTGACGCCCAAAAAATACGCTGCAGCAAACCGTGCGCTCAAATTGCGGGAAGAGTTGAATGCTCCCGACGTTTCGGTGACGGATGCGATCTATGGCGCCGGCTTCAATTCCAACAGCCGCTTTTACGCAGTTTCGGACCAAGTTCTAGGCATGCGCGCACGTGACTTCCGTGCAGGGGGGCTCGGCACCGTGATCCGCTTTGCCGTGGGCCAGTGTTCGCTGGGGGCAATTCTGGTCGCACAAAGTCAGCGAGGCATTTGTGCCATTCTGATCGGCGACGATCCGGAACGCTTAGTGCAAGACCTGCAAGACCAGTTCCCCAAAGCGGAGCTGGTTGGTGGCGACGGAAACTTTGAGCTATTGGTCGCCCAGGTCGTGGGGTTCATCGAAGCGCCTTCGATCGGCCTGAATCTTCCCCTGGATGTACGCGGCACCGCTTTTCAGCAAAGGGTTTGGCAAGCGCTACGCGAGATTCCGCCTGGCGTGACCGTGAGCTACGCCGAGATCGCCGAGCACATTGGCGCACCCAAAGCCGTGCGCGCGGTCGCGCAGGCTTGCGGCGCCAACCGCATTGCCGTTGCGATTCCTTGTCATCGTGTCGTGCGGCGTGACGGCGACATCTCAGGCTATCGCTGGGGCGTGGAGCGCAAGCGTGAATTGCTCCGTCGTGAAACCGTTGCCGAAACAGACCTGGCTACTTCTGCAAGCGCGACCGACTCCAACGCGGCCTGAATTTGATGGCAAGAAACGGATAGTTCGATCTTCCACGTCTTGTAATGATGACCAAGTTCACTCAACGAGAAGATCGCTCATGCAACGCTTAGCAAACAAAGTCGCGCTGATCACAGGCGCAAGTTCGGGCATCGGCTACGCAGCGGCCAAACTCTTTGCTGAAGAAGGCGCAAAAGTGATTGTGACGGCCCGTCGTCAAAGCAATCTAGATGCGCTCGTGGCAGAGATAAAAAACCACGGCGGCGAAGCCATAGCGCTGGCCGGAGATATAAAAAACGAACAATTGGCCCGTACGCTGGTTGAATTGGCAATCGATCGATTCGGCGGCCTGGATATCGCCTTCAACAATGCGGGCACGATGGGAGTGGCTACTCCAGTGGCGGACATCGAGAGGAATGCTTGGCAGGAAACGCTCGATGTCAATCTGACCAGCGCGTTCATCGGTGCCAAATATCAAATCCCCGCCATGCTGCAGCGCGGAGGCGGCTCCATCATTTTCACCTCGACGTTTGTCGGCCATACAGTCGGCTTTCCCGGCATGGGCGCCTACGCAGCCAGTAAGGCAGGTTTGATCGGCCTGACACAGGTGATTGCGGCCGAATATGGCGGACAAGGAATCCGGGCCAACGCCTTGCTTCCTGGCGGAACGGATACGCCAATGGGGCGCGCTGCGGCCAATACCCTAGAGGCCCGCTCTTTTGTGGAAGGACTCCACGCTCTCAAACGGCTGGCGCAACCCGAGGAAATCGCTCGCTCGGCGCTTTATCTTGCCTCTGACGCGTCAAGCTTCATGACGGGCGCAAGCCTCATCGTCGACGGTGGCGTGTCGATCAATCGAACGTAACGCCAAACCGCATGCTCTGTCGTATTTTGGGGTGCCCCGGCCGCTTCAGCGCACCTCGATAGTGACGCTACGGCCGGATCTGCCGCCGGCCTTGCGCAGGCGCTCGGCGATGTCGGTGTTGCCGTTCTTCAGCGCCACGTCGACCGCCGTTTCGCCCGATTCCAGCTTGCGATTGGGATCGGCCTTGCCGGCCAGCAGCAGATCGACAATCGCCAGATGGCCATTGCGCGCCGCCGCGATCAACGGCGTCGTGCCGTTCTCGCTCGGCGCATTGACCTCCGCACCGGCCTTGAGCAGCACCCGGACGATCTCGGTATGGCCGGCGAAGGCGGCATAGGTGAGCGGCGTCCAGCCGGGATTGTTGATCTTGGCGCCGGCCGCCACCAGGTGTTCGACGACCTTTTGGCGCCCCATGAAGGCGGCCAGGCGCAACGCGGTATCGCCGGCCGCGTTGCGGGCATCGAGCTTGGCGCGCTGGCGAATCAGGTAGTCGACGAGGCGGTCATGGCCATCGCGGGCAGCCAGCATCAGCAGCGTGTTGCCATCGATGTCGGTGGTATCGACCGAGGCGCCCTTGCCGACCAGAGCCGAAACGGCAGCGGTATCGCCCAGGCGGGCGGCGTCGATCAGGTCGTCGTAGGTGGCGCCGATGGCCGGCAGGGAGAGACAGGCGACCAGCGTCGCCAGCAGGAACGGTTTCTTCATGATGTCGCGGGCCTCTGCGCGTGGCGGAAAAGGGAAAAGAAATTGTCGCTCGTCGCCTGCGCCACCTCGACCGCCGTCAGCCCGCGCAGGCGCGCGATCTCTTCGGCGACGTAGCGGACGTAGGCCGGCTGGTTGGCCTTGCCGCGAAACGGCGCCGGCGCCAGATAGGGCGAATCAGTTTCGATCAGGATGCGGTCGAGCGGGCAGCGGGTGGCGACGTCTTTGACGATGGCGGCATTTTTGAAGGTGACGATGCCGGAGAACGACAGGTAGAAACCAAGATCGAGCACGACGCGGGCGATTTCCCAATCTTCGGTGAAGCAGTGCATGACGCCGCCGACTGCATCGGCCCCCTCTTCCCGCAGCAGGCGCAGGACGTCGTCGGCCGAATCGCGGCTATGCACCACCAGCGGCTTGCCACAGCGGCGCGCTGCGGCAATGTGATTACGAAAACGCTGCCGCTGCCACTCCGGCTTGTCTTTCTGCCAGTAGTAGTCGAGCCCCGTTTCGCCAATGGCGACGACACGCGGATGAGCGGCAAGTTCAACCAGGCGCTCGACTGTCGGCTCCTCGGCATCGCTGTATTCGGGATGGACGCCAACCGTGGCGTAGAGGCGCGAATCGCGCTCGGCCAGCGCCAGTACTTGGGGAAAATCCTCAAGATTGACGCCGATGCACAGGGCCAGTCCGACACCGCTATCCTGCATGGCGCCGAGCACTTCGGGCAGGCGCCCGGCAAGGCCTGGGAAATCCAGATGGCAGTGCGAATCGATCAGCATGACGCTAATAGAGCCTGTTCGGCTCTTAGAGCGTGTGCGTCGGACGCGACGACTGCATGACGCCGCCCAGCAGACCCTCGATCTTGCGGCGTGCTTCCTGGCCGCTCTCGTCGTTGTTGAAATGCACGCCGATCCCTTGGGCGCGGCCGCTCTGGGCGCCGGCCGGGGTAATCCAGACGACGCTGCCGGCAATCGGCAGCTTGGCCGGATCGTCCATCAGCGACAACAGCATGAATACCTCGTCACCGATGTGGTAGCTGCGGGTGGTCGGGATGAAAATGCCGCCGGCTTTCAGGTGCGGCATGAAAGCCGCGTACAGTGCCGACTTGGAATTGATGTTCAGCGACAGGACGCTCGGACGCAGCGGCGGGGGTTTGGCTTCGCTCATCGGCTATCTTTGGCAAACAGGGCACGGTAATCGAGAAAAAGCCCTTCGAGAAACAGACGGGCGTTCAGCGGTTGTTCGGCTTCTCGGCGGCGCGCTACGGTCGTTCGGTACGACTGCAACAGCCGCGCTGGCGGAATCATAGCAGCGAGGCCGGCGATTGTGGCCGCCTGCGGCAGAAAATAACGGACCGCCAGGCCGTTGCTGGCCAGCATCAGATCGACCAGCCATTTCTGCAGGCCGTCGACCACCGCCTTCAGCGGCAGACGCCCTTTGCTGTCCTTGACCGCCTTTTCCAGTTCGCCGGCCAGCACCAGCGGCTCCACCGCCCGACCGGCGGCCAGTCGCCGGGTCAGCGCTTCCAGCCAGTCGCTCTGGCCCGAGGCTGACCATTCCAGCGCCAACCCCGGCGCGCCACCGGCCAGGGCCAGCCAGCGCCCGGCATCGGCGACGCCGTGCTCGGCCAACACCTGCTCGGCGCGGGCCGCCGAAGGCAGCGGCACCGGCACCACCTGGCAGCGGCTGCGGATCGTCGGCAACAGGCGTATCGGGTCGCTTGAAACCATTAAAAATAATGTACTTGGCGCAGGTTCCTCAAGTGTTTTGAGAAGTGCATTGGCGGTTGCCCGATTCATCGCTTCGGTCGGATTGACGATCACGATGCGCAGGCCGCCGCGATGGGTGCCGACATTGAGAAATTCGTCGAGGCCGCGCACCTGATCGATGGTGATCTGCTGGCTGGCCTTTTTCTTGCCCTCCTCGGCCTCCGCCTCGTCGGCGAAAGCCTCCGGCTGCAACAGACGGAAATCCGGGTGGTTGCCCTGGCCGTACCAGTTGCAGGCCAGGCAATGGCCGCATGCCCGGCCATCGCCCTGCGGCTGCTCGCACAACAGACTGGCGGCAAATTGGCGGGCCAAATCAAACTTCCCGAGACCACGCTGGCCGAGCAACAGCAGCGCATGCGGCATCTGCGCTCGCCGGGCTTGGAGACCTTTCCAGACAGGTTCGTGGAGATTTATAACGTTCATAAACAAATCGTTATAAGAATTTCTTCAAGTCGTTTGCGAATATTGTCGCGGGTATTGCTGGCATCGATCACGCAAATCCGTTCCGGATGAGCATGCGCCCGTTCCAGATAGGCGTGGCGAACCCGCTCATGGAAATCGGCCCGCTCCTGCTCGAAGCGGTCGAGGCTACGGTTGGCGACGGCGATTCGTTCGCGCGCCACGTCCAGCGGCAGGTCGAACAGCAAGGTCAGATCGGGTTGTAAATGCCCATGCACCCAGCTTTCAAGCTGGTGCAGCTTGTTTCGTTCCAAGCCGCGCCCGCCCCCTTGATAGGCATAGCTGGCGTCGCTGAAGCGGTCGCAGACGACCCACTCGCCACGCTTGAGCGCCGGCTCGATGACCTGCGCCAAGTGTTCGCGGCGGGCGGCGAACATCAGCAGGGTTTCTGTTTCCAGATGCATAGTCTGGTTGAGCAGCAACTCGCGCAACTGCTCACCGAGTGCCGTGCCACCCGGTTCGCGCGTCACGTGCACAGTCAGGCCACGGCCGCGCAGGCACTCGGCCAGCCAGTCGACGTGGGTGCTCTTGCCGGCGCCGTCGATGCCTTCGAAAGTGATGAATTTGCCTTTCACTTTCCCCCTCTCAGATATCGGTTGACCGCCCGATTGTGCTCGTCGAGCGTATTGGAAAAATGGCTGCTGCCATCGCCGCGAGCAACGAAGTACAAGGCACTCGTCGCCGCCGGATGCAGGGCGGCTTGAATGGAAGCCAGACCGGGCATGGCGATCGGCGTCGGCGGCAAGCCGCGCCGGGTGTAGGTATTGTGGGGCATATCGGTTTGCAGGTGGCGCTTGCGCAGGTTGCCGTCGAAGGTCTCGCCGAGACCGTAGATCACCGTCGGGTCGGTTTGCAGCGGCATACCCAGGCGCAGCCGGTTGACGAAGACGGCGGCGACCAGTTCACGGTCGGCCTCGCGCCCGGTTTCCTTCTCGATGATCGAAGCCATGATCAGGGCCTCGTAGGGCGAACGGTAGGGTAAACCATCGGCACGCCCGGCCCAGGCCTCGGCCAGCCGCTGCTCCATGGCGCGCACGGCGCGGGCCATCAGGTCGAGGTCGCTCGACTGTTTGTCGAACAGATAGGTATCGGGAAACTGCCAGCCCTCCAGGCTGGGATAATCGCGGCCCAAACGCCGGATGATCTCGGCTTCGCTCAGTCCCCTGCTGTCGCTGCGCAGGTCGGGATGCGCCGCCATCCGCGCCCGCCATTGCCGGAAAGTCCAGCCTTCGATCAGCGTGATGTCGCCCTGGGTAACCTTGCCGTGGACCAGTTTGTCGAGCAGTTGCTGGGCGGTAATCCCCTGCTCGACCGAATAGCTGCCGGCCTTGATGCCGGTATCGGCCCCCTGCGTGCGGGCCAGCAGCAGCAATAGCAACGGCTGCACGGCAACGCCGGCTTCACGCATCTGGGTAATCGCCGCGCGCAGACTGCTACCACTGGCAATATGAAAATCGACTGGCGAACCGCGCAGTTCCAGCGGCTGCCCCGCCCACCACCAGAACCCGGCGACAGCAGTGGTCAGCGATAGGACGGCGAGAAGCAGGAGTTTGATCAGGAAGCGCAAGGGAACTCGACGGCGGCGGGCAGGTCTCGCCCGTGGTCAAACGAGCAGGTAAATTCGGGCGATATAATAGCGCAAACCCCCTCAGGAGCTTTCATGAACCCCAACTGGCGCAGCTTTCTCGAATCGGCCGAAGCCGCATTCAGCGGTGATTCCGCGGAAATCCACAGCTTCGGCGATGCTGCCGGGGAATTGCAGGCGGCCGCCCGGCAGACGGTCGTCGTGCCGCTCACCCACCTGGCCCTGATCGAGGCCGTCGGCGAGGAGGCCAAGTCCTTCCTGCACAACCAGTTCACCAGCGACGTCAATCACCTCCAAAACGGCCAGGCGCAACACGCCGGCTGGTGCTCGGCCAAGGGCCGGATGCAGGCCAGCTTTGTGCTGTGGCACGAGGGCGGCAGTTACCGCCTAGCGCTGGCCGCCGACTTGCTGGAAGCAACGCTGAAACGCCTGCAGATGTTCATCTTGCGCGCCAAGGTCAAGCTGGCGGCGCAGAACGACCATGTGCTGCTCGGCTTATCCGGCGCCCAGGCCGGCGAAGCCCTGGCCAACGCCGGCCTGCCGGTACCGGCAGCGCCGATGGACATCATCGCTGGCAATGACTGCACCGTGCTGCGCCTCGATGCGGAACGCTGCATTGTCGCTGCACCGGTCGCCGCCGCGCCCGGCCTGTGGCAGAAGCTGACCGTCAAGGCCCGCCCGGCCGGCACGCCGGCTTGGCGCTGGCTCGATGTGCGAGCGGCCTTCCCGCTGGTGACGCTGGCAACCAAGGAAGAGTTCGTACCGCAGATGGCCGATTTCGAGAAGATCGGCGGCGTCAGCTTCCACAAGGGCTGCTATCCCGGCCAGGAAGTCGTCTCCCGCACCCAGTACCTGGGCAAGGTCAAGCGCCACCTTTATCGCTTGAGCGGTAACGCACCGCTGCAAGCCGGCGACGAATTGTTCTCGCCGGACAACCACGACCAGGCCAGCGGCAAAGTAATGAGCGCCGCCCCGGCGCCGGATGGCGGCTTCGCCGCGCTCGCCGTGATCCAGTCGAACTTCGCCGCCAATCTTCGTCTCGGCTCGCGCGAAGGGCCGCCGGTCGAGGCCGTCGCCGTCAATCCGGTGTAGTACATGTGCCTGATCGTCGTCGGCTGGCAAGCGCATCCTGATTACCCGCTGGTAGTCGCCGCCAATCGCGACGAGTTTTACGCCCGGCCCACCGCCGATGCCGCTCCCTGGCCCGATGCACCGGAGGTATTCGGCGGCATCGATCGGGAAGCTGGGGGCACTTGGCTGGGCATCCGCCGCGATGGCCGCTTCGCCGCCGTCACCAACGTCCGCGAACCGGACATGACCAAGGGCGAGCGCTCGCGCGGTATGCTGACGCGCGATTTCTTGCTCAGCGACATGACGGCAGCCGACTACGCGCAGCGCCTCGACGGCCGACTTTACTCTGGTTTCAACCTATTGCTCAGCGACGGCGCGCAATTCGTCTATTGCTCCAATCGCGACGGCACGCCGCGCCTGCTGGTGCCGGGCATCTACGGGCTGTCCAACCACCTGCTCGACAGCCCGTGGCCCAAGCTGCTGACGGCCCGCCAGCGTTTCGCAGAGGATCTAACCACCCTACCCAACGATGACGCCTTGTTTTCGCTGTTGGCCGACGACGAGATCGTGCCCGACGCCGAACTACCGCAGACCGGCGTGCCACTTGAATGGGAGCGTCTGTTGTCGGCCGTCTTCGTCAAGTCGGACAACTATGGGACACGCGCCTCGACCGTCACCTGGCAGCGCCGCAACGGCGAGATACGTTTGCACGAGCGACGTTTCGGGCCGCAGGGCCAAGCACTTCAGTCTTCGCTGATATCGACCGCCGTATAGCACGGCACCCGGTCGAACAATTCGACGATATCGACGTTGCGCATGCGAACGCAGCCATGCGAACCGGGCATGCCCATCTGCACCGGCTCTGGACTGCCATGGATATACACGTAGCGGCGCATGGTATCGACGCAACCGAGGCGGTTACGCCCCGGCTCGCAACCCGACAGCCAGAGGATGCGGGTCAGTATCCAATCACGGCCGGGATGCTGCTCGGCCAATTCCGGCGTCCAAATTTCGCCAGTCGGTCGGCGGCGGACGAAAACGGTATTGGCCGGCTGCCCGGCCCCGATCTTGGCGCGGATCAAGTGCCGGCCACGCGGTGTCCGGAAACTGCCGGACTCCTCGCCGACGCCGGCCTTGGCCGTCGATACCGGGTATTCACGCAGTACGCCAGCCGCGTCGTCGACAACCAGCAAGCGCTGCTTGGCGACCGAAATCAGCAATTTCATGGATTTTTCTTGCGCCGCTCGGCAAAAAACTGCGACAGCATGTCGCTGCATTCGGCGGCCAGCACCCCACCCTCGACCTGCGCGTGGTGATTCAGGCGCTCAACACCAAACAGGTCGACCACGCTGCCATGCACGCCAGTTTTCGGATCGCGGGCGCCATAGACGACGCGACTGATACGCGCGTGCATGATGGCGCCAGCGCACATGGCGCAAGGTTCAAGGGTAACGAACAACTCGCAACCCGGCAGGCGGTAGTTCTCCAGATTCCGCGCTGCATCGCGCAGCGCGGCGATTTCGGCATGGGCGGTTGGGTCGCTCTCGCCGATCGGTGAATTGAAACCACGCCCGACGATGGCGCCATTCAGAACAACGACGGCGCCGACTGGCACCTCGCCCAGGCACTCCGCCGCCCGCGCCAAGGACAGCGCCTCACGCATGAAGAATTCGTCGCTCAGGCCAACAGGCAGCAACTCGATCCGGTTTTCGTCAACCATCGTTAGTGAAGAACTGGCCGGCACGACATCCGTCCCATCGGGAACACGCCAATCGGTGGCCTCATTGAAACCCTGCATGACACTCGTGACAACTCCCTCACAGTTTTTTCAGATATTCCTTGGTAAAAACACGATCCGGCAAATCACGCAATTTCATATCGCCGTATTCGAGTACCGATATTTCGCCGCTACGCAGCGCATCTTCCATCACCATCCGAGTCGGCCGGGTGGCGCCGGCCATCGGCTTGAAATCCTCGTAGCTGGCCTTTTTCAGCAGTCGATTGGAAAGCGAGTAGAACTCGGCCTTGAATGGCCAGAAATTCTTGGTATTCACCCAGTACCTCACCTTCTGGTAGGTCACCGAGCGATCGACAGCGGTCAGTTCGAGAACGGCGTAATTCTCGCCGTTGATGGTTTCGTTGCGCACGATCCTGGGGTTGTAGTCACCGGAAAAATTGGCCCGCGCCAGATCGCCGTTGGCCACCTGCCCGGTCAGGCGCTGTGAGAGGGAAATCCGTACCGGCTGCGAGACTTCGGGCATGAATACCCAGAGATCACGACTCTTCATCAGGATGATCTGCCCGCGCTCGGAGGCCGGCTCGGTGACCATCACCACGGTATTTTCATTGCCCTTGGACAGCACGCGGAACTTGCGCAATTCAGGCTCTTCATCGGGCTTAGTGGTAGCGATGTTGACATCCACCTGGAAACCTTCGGCCGGAAATCGAACCTGATCGGCCTTTTCCACTATACTGCGGGCTTCGGCCTCATCGGCCGGATCGGAGGCGGCCTGCTGGGCCGATGCGCCGGTTGTCGCCAGGCCCAGGAACAAGCATGTCCAGACCAGGCAACCCCATCGACTTAGCAGATTGGCATTATTGCGCAACATAGGCATCTCCCCGCACATGTTCATCGTCATTTCTTCCGCATCCCGTCAAGTATGAGCAGCGTCGTCCGCATCGAACGCGTGTTCAAGGAATATTTGCTCGGCGAGCAGACCGTCCAGGCGCTCAATGATATTACATTGGCCATCGAGCCCGGCGTCTTCCTGGCCATTTCCGGCCCGTCGGGCAGCGGCAAGACGACCTTGCTCAACCTGATCGGGTGCATCGACCGACCGAGCAGCGGCGATATCTACATCAACGAGCAAAACGTCTCGCAGAAATCGGCCAATGAACTGGCTGATTTGCGTGCCCGCTCGATAGGTTTCATCTTCCAGACCTTCAACCTGCTACCAGTGCTATCGGCGGCGGAGAATGTCGAATACCCGCTGCTTCGCCGCAAAGACCTGTCGACGACCGACCGCAAGCGGCGCGTCAACTATTTCCTCGACATCGTCGGACTCGGCAAATATGCCGATAACCGACCCAACCAGTTGAGCGGCGGCCAACGCCAGCGTGTCGCCATCGCCCGCGCCTTGGCCGTCAAGCCGGCCATCGTGCTGGCCGACGAACCGACGGCCAATCTCGATAAGGCCACCGGCATCGAGATTCTCGGCTTGATGAAGAAAATCAACGAGCATCTCGGCACCACCTTCATCTTTTCTACGCACGACCAGAAAGTCATCGACCACGCCAACCGTCTGGTCAAGATTGAAGATGGCGGCATCAAGGCGTTCGGCATCCGCAACCAGAAAAGCAACTGGCATATCGCCCGTGCTGCTCCCCATGCCGTATCCGCCACCGAGCAAAACTCTCAATAACTTGTTCAGGATCCGTACCGTGCTTTCGCCATCACCCACCATCCGCCGCCTCACTCTGATCGCCACCGCCTGCCTCAGTTTCGGTGCGCAAGCTGCCGATGACCGCGAATCGTTATTCGGCGACGACCTACCGCCGATGAAAAACAAGGCTGACAGCCAGGCTGAAAGCAAAGCGGAATCTTCCGGTCCGGGCATCAGGGGTTTCGTCCAGTTCGAACTGGCCCGCACGACAGCCTCCCCCGAACACTGGTCGAAAATGCGCACGCGCGCCGACCTGAACAGCCAGGGCCGGTTCAGCGACAGCGTCAAATGGAAACTCGGCGCCCGCATCGATTACGACGCGGTATATGACATCAACAATTTCTACCCACAGGCGGTCCGAAACGATCAGCGTTCCGCCTTCGACCTCAGGGAAAACTATCTCGACATCAGCACCGGCAGCGGCTGGGATTTCCGGCTTGGCCGGCAGCATGTCGTCTGGGGTGAAATGGTCGGCCTGTTCTTCGCCGACGTCGTCTCTGCCCGCGACCTGCGCGAATTCATCCTGCCGGACTTCGACCAGATGCGGACGCCGCAATGGGCTGCCCGCGCCGAGTATTTCGGCGACGATTTCCATGGCGAACTGCTATGGATTCCGGTCGCCACCTACGACAACATCGGCAAACCGGGCGCCGCATTCTTTCCACACCAACCAGTACCCCCCGGTTTCACCGCCCACTACCTCAGCGAGGACCGCCCGACCCGCAACCTCGACAACATGAACTACGGCTTGCGCCTGTCCACGCTCAAGAACGGCTGGGACATCTCGGGCTTCTATTACCGCAGCACCGACGTCAACGCCACCTTCTACCGCGCCCCGATCACCAGCCAGGAAATTACCTACCAGGCCCGCCACGACCGCATCCACCAAGTGGGCGGAACGCTGACCAAGGATTTCGGCGATGTCGTACTGAAGGCGGAAGGCGTCTATACCCGTGGCCGCAGCTTCACGCTATTGAACCTGACCGACCCCGACGGCGTGGCCCAGCAGAACACGCTGGACTGGGCGGCCGGCCTCGATTTCACGCCGACCGCCGACACCCGCCTCAACCTGCAATTCTTCCAGCGCCACTTCTTCAATCACCATGCCGACCTGATCTCGGATCGGTACGAAAATGGCTACAGTATCCTGCTCAACAGCAAGCTGTTCTCCAACTGGGAAGCCCAGGCCCTGCTCATCGCCAGCTTCAACCGCACCGACTGGCTGTTCCGTCCGCGCCTGACCTGGAATTTCGAACGCAACTGGCGTTGGTTGATCGGCGCCGACATTTTCAAGGGCCCCGAACTCGGCATGTTCGGACGCTACGACAATCAGGATCGGGTGTACTCGGAAATCCGCTACAGCTTCTGATCGCGCCGCATCAAATCCATTGGCGTAACGCGTCGACAACCGGAATCTTGACGACACGGGCCGCCGGCAGCACGGCGGCGCAAACCGTCGCGACCAAGCCGATCAGCATGGCGCTCAACACCTCGAGCGGCAGAATCCTGATAGCCGCCATGTAACCGAGATTGGCGTTGGGCGGCGGCGGCATCGGGATACCGATTTCAGAAATCACAGCGGCCAAGCCGACCCCCAACAGTGCGCCGACCACGCTGCCAACCAGGCCAATAACGGCGCTTTCGGTAAGAATGAGCCGGAACACGTCCTGCCTTCTGTCGCCTAATGCCATCATCGTGCCGAATTCACCGACACGCTCGAAAATGCTCATATTGACGCTGTTGGCGACGCTAAGCAGGACCATGAGCAGGATGATCAATTGCAGGAAGCCGAACTGCTGCTTGTAGAGATCGATCGTCTTCTCGTAGAAATCGTTCAATTGCACCCAAGTCTGCAACTCATACCCCTCGCGCTCCAGTTGCGGCCGCAAGGCAGCCGCTACCCGGTCGGTATCCGGCGTCTTGCCGAGCGAAACGACCAGCGTGTTGATGCCGCTGGTGCCGAGCAGTTCCTGGGCCGCCGCGATGGGAATGCGCACGGCCCGCGCGTCGAAATCCTTGGAAAAGCTCTGGAAAACGCCGATCACCTCGAATTCCATGGTGTTGAGCGCGCCTTCCGGCGTGTTCAGCAGCAAGGAAATGCGGTCTCCCGGAGCGACCTGCAAGGCCGTGGCCACCCCATGACCGAGGGTGATGCCGAAGTCGTCGCCATCGGCCAATTGCCGCCCCTCAACGATGTGCATGAAACTACCAAGTTTCCGCTCCTTGTCCGGCTCGACACCCTCGCCGATGATCGGCCAATCGGTCCGGCCATTGTTGAGCAGTCCCGAGAAATTCACCCGCAACAGCACATCGTCCACACCCGGCTGGGCGGCAATGCGCTTTTTCAGGCCGTCCGGATTCTCGATCAGATACTTCTCCGGCGAGCGCGAGCCGTAGGTGAAATACCCCGCCTTGACTACCTGCATGTGCCCAGACTGCGAGTGGATCAACGCTTCGCCAAGCTGGACGAAAATGTCCTGAATGAAGCCACCGCTGAGGATCAGGCCGAGCACGCCAAAGATGATCGCCGACAGCGTCATGCCGGTACGGACTTTCTGGCGCAGGATATTGCGGATGGCGAGTTTAAGCATGGCTGTCAACGATTGTGGCGTAAGGCATCGACAATGATCTTCTGCGATGCCTTCCAGGCCGGATAGATGCTCGCCAGCAGCGTGGTCACGATGGCCAGGGCAAAACCCTGAAGCGCCATCTGCCAAGTCAGAAGAATTCCGGCGGTATACCCGAAAGCCATGCCGGGCGGCGCTGGCATGGGAATCCCGACGGCCGAAATCCCCAGTGCCCCCAACCAACCGAGCAGTAAACCGAGAATGCCGCCGAAGAAACCGAGCAACACGCCCTCGGACAAAAAAAGACTCAGAATGGCGGAACGCTGCGTGCCCAAGGCCATCATCGTACCGATCTCGCCGGTACGCTCAAGAACGCTCATCATCAGCGAATTGGCGATACTGAGCATGATGATCACCGCGATGATCAAGCGCACCACGCCCACCTGCTTCGAGAACAATTCAGCCGTCTTGTTATAGAAATCGGCCATGCGGTACCACGGAACAAACTCGATCACCTGCCCCTGGAAACGCTCCTCCAAACGAGACAGCACCGGATCGGTATCCTCCGTCCTGTCCAGCAGTACCGCATAAGAATGCGCCCCGTCGACGCGCAGCAATTGCCGGGCAAGCTTGATCGGAACGCGCAGCGCCGAATCGTCGTAAGCCTTGGTAATCGTCGCGAACAAACCGCGCACGGTCCCCTCGACGGCATTGATGCGCCCACCGGCGGTATTGACCACCAGCACGATCAGATCGCCAGGCTTGACCCCCAGATTGGCTGCCAGCCCCTGGCCGAGTAGAATGCCCTTGGGATCATCGCTGCTCATCGCCTGACCGGCGACCAGGGTGATCGAGCGGCTCAGGTCGCCTTCCAGATCGGGATCGACCCCTTCGCCGATGAACGAGATGGTCGCTTCCTCATGACTGACCAGACCGCTGAAGGACAAGCGCGGCGCAATGGTGCGCACAGGCAAATCCGATTTCACCAATTCCAATTGCTTGGGCGTCAGCGGAAAAAGAAAGGCGAACGGATCGGACTGCCCGCTTTCCAGATACCCCGGCTTGAACAGCCGGATATGGCCCAACTGGGAATGGATGGTCGACTCCCGGCCATAGCGCAGATTCCATTCGATGAACCCCCCCGCAAGCAGCAATGAGGTAATGCCGAAGCCGATCGCCAGAACGGCCATCACCGAACGTCGGCCATTCCGGACGATATTTCTGAAGGCCAGCGCCAACGACAGTTTGATCATGATGCGAGAGTAGTGCAGATCGCGCCATCGCGGAAGCCTGTTCCGCTGCGGAATGAGCGCCGTTCGCGTCGATTCGGCAACTCAGGTTCCAACACGAGCAAAAACACGACCGCAGCTACCTCTTCTCGCTAGCTGCAAAAAAATCGCTTCGCCTCTCGCGAACATTTCTGACAGGGTGAACAGCTAGAAAGAGCATAACCCTAGGTGTCGAAAAGCTTTACACCCCCTACCGGGAAACAACGACAAAGTGCGACAGCACAAACATAACAAATTGAATTTATTGAAAAAACAAATGCTGGCACACATGGTGCTTTATACACGGCGCAAGTATCAATAACCCACTTTCCAGGAGTTCAATCGTGAAAACTTCGATCAAGAATATCCTTGCGGTCGCCGGACTTCTGGTCGCAACCGCAGCGAGCGCTAGCCCCATGTACATCCAGCTGCCGAACAACAGCTATGATGAAGGGCGTATGAATCCCGCCTTGGCTGATGCTGACACCAGGACTGGCACCTTTTTGGAGCTCGGTTACAGCGGCATGCTGGCAACCTCCATTTATGCAGTTGATCGGACGACCGGTCAGCTCACCGGTAGCTTCTACGACACCAACGTTCCTTCCGAGCTGCTTGCGGCCGGCATTCCCTTGGGTGGTATCAACGGAACATCGATGGCTGGCAGCGGCATGGTGAATCTGGCTCACCCGAACTGCGATCTTGGCCAGTGCGATATCGACGCGCTGAATCCCTTGGCTCCTCCGTTGAAAAGCGACAACGAAGGTTTCCTCCAGACTTGGGATTTGCAGGTGCTTTATCACTTTGACGGCTATCTCGACGCCAACGGACTCAATTTTACCGGCGGCTGGTACGAACTCTGGTTCAACGATTTCAATGATGCCAGCAATAACCGTGTCGTACTGAGGGGTGAAGTGACCGGCTCCCAGGCCGATCTTGCCAATCTGAACATCTTCTTCGATGTCACGTATGCGGAAGCCGGTTTCCTGTGGGTCCAGGATGAGAACGGTAATTTCGTTGATGCCAGCACGCAGAAAACCACGCTGGTCCTCGACACCAACGTGAATCCTCCTATCCCTACCCCAGATCAACTGCTGCTAGTCGGTGACAACGCCATCCGCCAAACCACGCTTGACGGCTCCATCACCGCACGGATTCAGGTTCCCGAGCCTTCGACGATCGCTCTGCTGGGTCTTGGTCTGTTCGGTCTGGCCGGTATCGCTCGCCGTCGCTACAGCGCATAAGCAGAAGTTTCGACTGATGAGGGGTAAAATCTTGCTGACGACTTCCTGACTGGAGGCAAGGCAATGGTGTAACACGGGGTCGCTAACGCGGCCCCGTGTTTTTTGTTCCAAGCTGAAACCACCTTTCCTTTTCCGCTCGACAGTTGAACAACCCAAACTCCATGTTCAAACACGAAACGGCTTTTTCACGGAATATTGGCTGGGTAACGCCGGACGAACAGACGCGACTGCGCCAGGCACGAATTGCCATCGCCGGCCTCGGCGGTGTCGGCGGGGCGCATTTGGTGACGCTTTCCCGCCTCGGCATTGCGCACTTCAATATCTCCGACTTTGACCGGTTCGAATTGCAGAATTTCAACCGCCAGGCCGGTGCGATGATGTCCTCGATCGGGCGCCCCAAGGTTGACGTCCTCAACCGCATGGCGTTGGACATCAACCCTGAATCGGACATCCGGACCTTTCCGGATGGCATCAACCCCGACAATGTCGCCGCCTTTCTCGATGGCGTGGACATCTACGTCGACAGTATTGATTTCTTTGCGCTCGACGCTAGGCGCCTGCTGTTCGCGGAATGCTACAAACGCGGAATCCCTGCCGTCACCGCTGCGCCGCTGGGCATGGGCGTCGGCTTTCTCTACTTTGCCCCCAATGGAATGAGCTTCGAGGATTATTTCAGGTTCGAAGGTCATCCCAGGCAGGAGCAACTGGCGCGCTTCATCGCCGGACTTGCCCCGAAGGTGTTGCAACGGACCTATCTCGCC
Source organism: Azonexus sp. (assembly GCA_031274715.1). Lineage (GTDB taxonomy): Bacteria > Pseudomonadota > Gammaproteobacteria > Burkholderiales > Rhodocyclaceae > Azonexus. The sequence continues at coordinate 63,217 of JAISPT010000067.1, forward strand.
GTTCCCGAAAGCGTTAATTTCGGTGAGCAACGTGGCCCCTCCACCGCGATGGCCTGCGATCTTTGTGCCGGCGTGACCGGTACCGAAGTACTGAAAATCCTCCTTGGCCGAGGAAAGGTACGCGCCGCACCATGGGGCATGCAGTTTGATGCCTATCGGCAAAAACTATCGTTTACCTGGCGTCCATTGGGCAATGCCAATCCGATTCAGCAATTGATGCTCATGCTCATTCGCGCCCAGCTCAAGCGCTAGAGGTCGGCCTCTTCCGCCGATACAGACCGGGCTGAAAGCTTTGGTCCGGTATTTGTGAAAAAATCCATCTTTTCGACACGTCTGTCGTCCGTTCCTTCATGCTCTTCCGTTATTATGGGAGGCTGTTCCGGTGACAGTTGTTCAGACCAAGAAAGGCTCAAAGATGGGTACGTTACGCACCGCTCCCGTAAATCTCTTTATTCTGCTAACGACCGCATTGGCCGCGGCGCTACTCTCTGGCTGCGCCTCGAGCCTGCCCCCGGCGCCACAGTTGGTCGCCTCGGCGGAATACAACTACAAGATCGGCCCGGGCGATAACCTCAATATCGTCGTCTGGCGCAATCCAGAGCTGTCGATGTCGGTTCCCGTCCGCCCAGATGGTAAAATCTCGGCCCCCCTAATCGATGACCTCGATGCCATGGGCAAGGATTCGACCAGCCTCGCCCGCGACATCGAGAAGGAATTGGCGAAGTTCATCCGCGACCCGGTGGTCACTGTCATCGTGACCAGCTTCGTCGGCCCTTACAGCGAGCAGATTCGCGTGATCGGCGAAGCGGCCAAACCGCAGATTCTCGCCTACAAGCAGAAAATGACCCTGCTTGACGTGATGATCGCCGTCGGCGGCATTACCGATTTCGCTGACGGCAACCGTGCCACCATCCTGCGCACTGGTGACACTAACGCTCAGTACAGCGTGCGTCTGAAGGATCTGGTCAAGGGTGGTGATGTCTCGGCCAATGTCGAGATGAAGCCGGGCGATGTGCTGATCATTCCGCAGAGCTGGTTCTGATCGGCCTCGTTTCAATACATGTCGCCCAGACCTCCGGCTGGGTGACAACAAGCTTGGATTCTTAATGGAAGAGATTCTTCGCCAGGCCCGAGCCATCCTGCGCGCAACCTGGAAACATCGCCACCTCGGCATGTTGGTTGCATGGATCGTGGGTGCTATCGCTGCCGGCGTGATCCTGCGCATACCGGATCGTTATGAAGCATCGGCGCGCATTTTTGTCGATACGCAGTCGATTCTCAAGCCGCTGATGTCCGGCTTGGCCATCCAGCCCAATGTCGAGCAGCAGGTCATGATGCTCAGCCGGACATTGATCAGCCGGCCGAATGTCGAGAAGCTGATCCGCATGGCCGATCTCGACCTCGGCATCAAGGGCAAGGCGGCAGAGGAGGCCTTGATCGACCATCTGACCAAAACGCTAAAAATCCAGAGCGTCGGTCGCGATAATCTCTACATCCTGTCCTATCGGGATACCGACCCCGCCAAGGCGCAGCGCGTGGTCCAAGGGCTGGTATCGATCTTCATTGAATCCAGCCTCGGCAACAAGCGCCAGGATTCCGACTCGGCACGCAAATTCATTGAAGACCAGATTCGTAATTACGAGAACAAATTGCAGGAGGCGGAAAATCGCCTCAAGGAATTCAAGCTGCGCAACATCGACCTACAAATCGGCGAAGGCAAGACCAGCGTCGACCGTCTTTCCGAACTGACCACGTTGCTCAACACCTCGCGTTTGGCCTTGCGCGAAGCGCAAAACGCCCGCGACTCCTTGCGCCGCCAGATCGTCGGCGAGGAACCGGTGCTACTGCCGGAATCTCCAGGAGGCGACTCGGGCATCTCCTTGCCCGAAATCGATGGGCGCATCGATACCCAAAAGCGCAATCTCGATACCCTGCTGCAGCGCTATACCGAGCAGCATCCGGACGTTGTCGGCGCCCGCCGACTGATCAAGGATCTCGAAGAACAGAAGCACCAGGAATTGCTGGCGCGCAAGAAGTTCGCGGCAACCAACCCAGGTTCCTCGATCAGCAACAACCCGGTATACCAGCAATTGAAAGTTTCCCTGGCCGAGGCCGAAGCCAACGTGGCTTCGCTCCAGGCGCGCGTCTCGGAATACGAAGACCGCTACAAGCGGATGACCGATATGATGCGGACGCAACCGCAGCTGGAAGCGGAATTCGCCCAGCTGAACCGCGATTACGACATCCACAGGAAAAACTACGAGCAACTGGTCGCCCGCCGCGAGTCGGCCGAACTCTCCGGCGACCTCGATGCCGCCGGTTCAGTTGCCGATTTCCGCTTGATCGACCCCCCACGGGCCTCGCAAAAGCCGGTCGCGCCCAACCGCATGTTGCTGTTCCCGCTCGGCTTGCTGCTTGGCTTGGCCTCCGGCCTGTTTACCGCGTTTGTCGCCAGCCAAATCCGCCCCGTGTTCTTCGATGGGAATTCCCTGCGCGAAGCCACTGGCCTGCCCATACTCGGTACCGTCTCGCTGGTCCGAAGCGAAGTCCGCCGGCTCAAGGAAAGATCTACCCTGCGCCGCTTCCTGCTGGCCACCACTGGGCTGTTCGCCGCCTACGGAGCCGGCATGGCCGTACTCTTCATCCTTTCCCAACGTGTTGTCTGAAGGTAATTGATGAGTCTGATTGAACAAGCAGCCAAGCGCTTGGAACAACTTCTCCAGGCCGGTGTCGAGTTACCACCCGAGGAAGCAGCACAACCCGCCACGCGTCAGGGCAGCGGAAGGGGTGCCAGGAACGATACCGACCCCTATGCTGCCGACATTTCGATCCCGAAGCCGGCGAACGAGGAGAGACCGGTGGCAGCGGCAACCGCCAAGCGTGTCGAGCTCAATCTCGGCGCCATTTCTGCCTCCGGCCTGCTGGTGCCGCAAGCCTCCCACAGTCAACGCCAACTGGCGGACGAATTCCGCGTCATCAAGCGGCCACTGATCGCCAATGCCATGGGCAAAGGCAGCAAGCCGGTCGCCAACGGCAACCTGATCATGGTGACCAGCGCGCTACCGGGCGAAGGTAAGAGCTTCACCGCCATCAATCTGGCCATCAGTATCGCCATGGAGCTCGATAACACAGTGATGCTGGTCGATGCTGACGTAGCCCGCCCATCGGTACTCAACATGCTCGGGCTACCCCCGGCTCCCGGCCTGCTCGACGTGGTCGACAAGAACTCGGTCGATATTTCCAGTGTCTTGCTGCGCACCAATATCGAGAAACTTTCGATTCTGCCCAGCGGTACCCAGCACCCACGTGCCACTGAATTGCTGGCCAGTGACGCCATGGTCCGTCTGCTCGATGACATGGGCAGTCGCTATAGCGACCGGATCATTATTTTCGACTCCCCCCCCTTGTTGCTGACTACGGAATCACGCGCCATCGCCGCACACATGGGGCAAATAGTTATCGTCGTCCATGCTGAAAACACCCCTCAGGCAGTCGTCAAGCAGGCTGTCGACACCATTCAGGCCTGCCCGGTCAAGATGATGGTCCTCAACCAGGTACGGCAAGCGTCTTCCGATGGTTACGGATACGGATACGGATACGGATATGGGCATGAGAAAAAATAGGCATCTCGTTCCTTATCCGCTGGCGGTCGCCCTCGCACTCACCCTATCACTGCCGGTAATGGCTCAGCAGGGAAGTACAAGCCCCATGGCGACACCGGGTATCGGTATGCCAGCAATGGTCGATACGGCCAAAAGCGACGGGGTCACGGACCAGGGAAACAACAAGCGGGCCTGGACAATCTCGCCGCGGATCGGCCTGTCGCTGACCTCCACCGACCATGCCAACGTCGGCGGCAGCGCCCAGGGCGAAAGCGACCTGATCACCGAAATCTCGCCCGGCATCCGCATCAATGCGCAGACCGTCCGCCTGCGAGGCTATCTGGATTACGCACTGCGCGGCCAGTTCTATTCCAAGAACAACGGGAGCCGGCACCAGAACTCCCTCAACACTTTCGCCACGCTGGAAGCCATCGACGACTGGTTCTTTATCGATGCCAGCGGCAATATTTCGCAGCAATCCATTTCCGCCTTCGGCCCACAATCTCCCAGCGACACGTCAATCAACAGCAATAGTGCGGAAACAGCGACTTATCGCATCTCCCCCTATATCCGCGGGACCATCGGCGGCCTCGCCGACTACACGGTTCGTTACAGCGCCTCGGCAACCCGGGCGAACAATTCGGCAGTTTCGAATCTCGACACCTCGCAATGGATCGCCCAGCTACGTGGTGGCACGCCATTCCACAACCTGCGTTGGTCCCTCGACGCCAACCGCCAAACCGCTGACTACGCCAATGGCCGCAAAACCGATGCCGACCTGACCCGGCTGTTGCTCACTTATCTGATCACGCCGCAATTCAGTATTTCCGCCAGTGCCGGCTGGGAACGCAACGATTACGCCTCGCTCGACAAAGAGAGCAAGAATACCCACGGCTACGGTTTCGACTGGAATCCGACCTCACGCACCCAGATTTCTGCCTTCAAGGAACGCCGCTTCTTCGGCGACGGCCATCGTCTCAGTATCAGCCATCGCTTTCCGAACAGCAGCATCCGCTATACCGACACCCGCGATATTTCGATATTGCCCAACCAGTTCGCCACGGCCGGTATGGGTAGCCTCTACGACCTGTATTATGACTATTTTGAGTCCCTGATTCCCGATCCGGCCGCTCGTTCCGCTTTCGTCAATGCGCTACTGGCCTCCGCCGGTATCGATCCCAACCGCCAGGTCGTCAGCGGTTTTCTGTCCTCGCAAGCCAGCAAGCAACGACAGCAGCAACTAGCTTTTGTTTTGTTCGGAGCCCGTAACTCGCTGACGCTACAATTCAGCCGCAACGAGAATTCGCGCATCGCCGCCGCCCTGGCTTCGACCGCCGACGACTTCTCGCAGAGTTCGACGATCCGGCAGACAGGCGCCAGCCTGACCTTCTCGCACCGCCTGAGCCCCCTCTCCAGCCTCAACGTGACCGCTGGCCGGCAGAAGAGCAAGGGTAGCAACACTGGAGCCAACGATCTGGAAACCACGATGACGCACTATCAAGTCAGTCTGGCCACTAAGCTCGGAACGAAAACCAACGGTTCACTCAGCGCGCGCCGCGCGAAATACGATAGCGACATCAATCCGTATACCGAGAACGCCCTGACTGCCACCCTTCTCTATACCTATTGACGCATGTACGAAGCCTTCTACGGTTTGAGCAGTAAACCTTTCCAGCTCAATCCGGACCCCTCGTTCTATTTCGGCAGCAAACAGCACCGCCGGGCGGCTGCCTATCTCAACTATGGCATGCACCAGAATGAAGGTTTCATCGTCATCACCGGCGAAGTCGGTGCCGGCAAGACCACCATCGTCCGCGGCATGCTCGATAATCTCGACCCTCAAAAAGTGGTCGCCGCCCACTTGGTCAGTACCCAACTCGATGCCGACGATACGCTGCGGCTGGTCGGGGCAGCCTTCGGCCTACGCACCAAGGACGTTTCCAAAGCCGACGTGCTGATGTCGCTGGAGGCCTTCCTGATCAGCGCCACCAGTAAGGGCAAGCGCTGTCTGCTGATCGTGGACGAGGCGCAGAATCTGACGGCGCGCGCCGTCGAGGAACTGCGCATGCTGTCCAATTTCCAGTTCGGCAATCGCGCCCTGTTGCAAAGCTACCTGATCGGCCAGCCCGAATTCCGGCAGATGCTGCAAAGCCCGCACATGATGCAGTTCCGCCAGCGGGTCACCGCCGCCTGCCACATCGGGCCGCTCGATGTCGAGGAAACCCGCGCCTACATCGAGCACCGGCTGAAATGTGCCGGCTCTTCCGGTTCGCCAACCATCAGCGATTCCGCCTACGAAGCCATCTTCAAGGCCAGCAGCGGTATTCCGCGCCGTATCAACACGGTCTGCGACCGTCTGCTGTTGTTCGGCTATCTGAGCGGCAAAAAGGACTTTGACGTGACCGACGTCGAGGAAGTCGCCCGCGAGATACACGGGGAGACCATGGGTGACAGCACCTACGCGCTGGCGGCCCAGAACAGCCTCTCGCCTTACCAGACGGGCAACCTGCAGCCCCTCGCCGATGGCGATTACGGCGACGACCCAGGTAGCCTGCTGGCCGGTATGAACCTCCAGCAGTTCGGCAAGCGGCTCGCCCGCCTCGAACGCAGCATGCTGCAACTCGAGAAGATCAATAGCGCGACCCTGTCCTTGCTGCAGCAACTGGTTGCCGATGGCCGGCAACTGACCAAGAAATCCAGCGAAAGAGATTAAGCCGATGCCTGAAACCTGGCCCTCCGATCTTGGCCCCGTCATTTGCGTCGTCGGCGCCCGCCCCAACTTCATGAAAATGGCGCCCATCCTGCGCGCCTTCGCCAACCATGCGCCGGCCATCCCGACCCTGCTGCTGCATACCGGCCAGCATTACGACCGCGACATGAACGATCGGCTGTTCGAAGACCTGCGCCTACCACAGCCGGACATCAACCTGGAGGTTGGCTCCGGCTCGCACGCCGTGCAAACGGCCGAAGTCATGAAGCGCTTCGAGCCAGTGCTCGACGAGCGCAAACCCTCCTGCGTACTGGTCGTCGGCGACGTTAATTCGACCCTCGCCTGCACACTGGTCGCCGCCAAGAAAAACATTCCGGTGGTGCATGTCGAGGCCGGCCTGCGCAGCTACGACCGCGCCATGCCGGAAGAGATCAACCGCGTCCTCACCGACCAGATCGCCGACCTGCTGTACACCACCGAACGCAGCGCCGCCGACAATCTGACGCGCGAGGGCATCGCCGCCGAGCGCGTGCGCTTCGTTGGCAATGTGATGATTGATTCGTTGCAGGACAACCGCCAGTACGCCCGCTCTCCGACAACCACCATCGCGACCGGCGGCGGTGACCCAGCCCTGATCGCCGGCCCCGAGGGTTATGGCGTCGTCACCCTGCATCGTCCGTCGAATGTCGACACTCCCGACGTTCTCGCTTCGCTGCTCGGCGTCCTGCGCGAAATTTCCGCCCGCCTGCCGCTGGTGTTCGCGCTGCATCCGCGCACCCGCGGCAACATCGAACGTTTCGGCCTGCAACACCTGATCGACACACCGCGCATGCTGATGCTGCCGCCCCAGGGCTATCTGGAGATGCTCGGCCTGATGGCTGACGCGCGCATCGTGCTGACCGACTCCGGCGGCCTGCAGGAGGAGACCACTGCCCTCGGCATACCCTGCCTGACCATGCGCGAGAATACCGAACGCCCAATCACCGTCGAGCAGGGCACTAACACTATGGTCGGCCGCGATATCGAGGCAATCCGCCAACAGACGGCGGAAACCTTGGCCGGGCGCGGCAAGAGTGGCCGCGTGCCGGAACTGTGGGACGGCCGCGCCGCCGAGCGCATCGCTACCGACCTGGCCGGCTGGCTGCTCGACCGCCACGCTGCTGGCTGCTGAGTATCCGCCGATGCCCGCCCAGTCGACCCGCAATGCGCTGACCATCGACGTCGAGGACTACTTCCAGGTTTCCGCCTTCGCGCCGTACATCCCGCGCAGCGAATGGCCGCTCCGCGAGTGCCGCGTTGAGCGCAATGTCGACCGCATCCTGGCTATGCTCAGCAAGCATGGCGTTCAAGCCACCTTTTTCACGCTCGGCTGGATCGCCGAACGCTATCCTGAGATGGTCCGCCGCATTGCTGCTGCCGGCCACGAGATCGCCAGCCACGGCTACGGCCACGAGCGGGTCAGTGACCAGACACCGGACAGTTTCCAGGCCGATATCCAGGCCGCCAAGCAAATTCTCGAAGACCTGGCCGGTTGCGAAGTACGCGGCTACCGGGCGCCGAGTTTCTCGATCGGTGAAAAGAACCTGTGGGCTTTCGAGTGTCTGGAACGCGCCGGCTATCGCTACAGTTCCAGCATCTACCCGATCCGCCACGATCATTACGGTATGCCCGATGCACCGCGCCACGCCCATCGGATCGGCAAACTGATCGAAATTCCGGCGACCACGCTGCGTTTCTTCAACCGCAACTGGCCGGCCAGCGGCGGTGGCTATTTCCGGCTAATGCCCTACCCCCTCTCACGCTGGATGATCCAGCACGTGAACGACGTCGACCGCCTGCCGGCGGTGTTCTACTTCCATCCCTGGGAGATCGACGTCGATCAACCGCGCATCGACGGCATCAATGCCAAAACGCGCTTCCGCCATTACCTCAATATCGAGCGCATGGAGCCACGGCTCCACCGTCTGCTGGCCGATTTTTCCTGGGGCCGGATGGACGACCTGTTTCTCGATAACGCCTGATCCGCATGCAGATCGATCGCCTGGACCCGTCCGACAACACGGGAGCGGCCCGCTGGGACGCCTTCGTCAACGCCTGCCCGGAAGCCACCTTCTTCCACCGCGCGGCGTGGCAGGGCATCATCCGCGAAGTTTTCCGCCACCCGACCTACTTCCTTTACGCCCACGACGGCGGCGAGATTCGCGGCGTGCTGCCGCTGGCCCGCGTCAACAGCCTGCTCTTTGGCAATGCGCTGGTGGCCCTGCCCTTCGCCGTCTATGGCGGCGTCGCCGCCGATAGCGCCGAGGCCGCCGCCCTGCTAGAGGAAGAAGCGCAACGACTGGCCATCCAACTCGGCGTCGACCACCTCGAATTCCGCAACCTCGCCGCACGCCATGCCGACTGGCCGACACAGGATCTGTACGTCACCTTCCGCAAGGAAATCCTGCCCGAGGTCGAAGCCAACATGCTGGCCATTCCGCGCAAGCAGCGGGCGATGGTGCGCAAGGGCATCAAGAACGGCCTCTCCAGCCACATCGATGGCAATGCCGACCGCTTCTTCGCGTTGTTTGCCGACAACGTCCACCGCCACGGCACACCGGCCCTGCCCAAGCGCTATTTCGCGGCGCTGCTGCGCGCCTTCGGACCGGACTGTGAGATTCTCACCGTCACTGCGCCCGATGGCCAGCCGCTGAGCAGCGTGTTGTCCTTCTATTTCCGCGACGAGGTGCTGCCTTATTACGCCGGTGACGACGAGGCGGCCCGCGACTTCGCTGCCAACGACTTCAAGTACTGGGAATTGATGCGCCGTGCCTGCGAGCGCGGCCTGCGCGTCTTCGACTACGGGCGCAGCAAGGTCGGCACCGGCCCCTACGCTTTCAAGAAAAACTGGGGCTTCGAAGCCCAGCCGCTGCATTACGAATACCGCCTCTACAAGCGCGATAGCATCCCGCAGAACAACCCCAGCAATGCCAAATATAGATTGTTCATCGCTGCCTGGCGGCGCCTGCCGCTAGTCCTTGCCAACCGGCTCGGCCCGCTGATCGTGCGCAATCTGGGCTAGGCTACTCCTCATGGCCAACATCCTCTATCTCGTTCACCGCATCCCTTATCCGCCCGACAAAGGCGACAAGGTCCGTTCCTGCAACCTGCTTCGCCACTTACTGAGATCGCATCGTGTTTTCCTCGGCACCTTCGTCGATGCCCCCGAGGATGTCGCGCACATCCGGACTCTCCAGAAAGTGTGCGCCGGGCTTCACGTTGTCCGCCTCCGCCCCAGCCTGGCCAAGTTGCGCAGCATCAACGGCCTGTTTGCTGGCGAGCCACTGACCCTGCGCTACTACCGCGACGCCAGCTTGCAGGAGTGGGTCGATGAAACCTGCCGCACACAGCAGATCGACGCCGTCGTCGTCTTCAGTTCGGCGATGGCCCAGTACGTCGAGGACAAGCAGCGATTGCCGATATTGATCGATTTCGTCGACGTCGATTCGGCGAAATGGACCCAGTACGCGCCCCGGCACCACTGGCCGATGTCCTGGATCTACCGCCGCGAGGGCCGCCTGCTGCTGGCCTGGGAACGGCACATGGCGGCCCAGGCGGCGCGCTCCTTCTTCGTCACCGAGGCCGAGGTCGAACTGTTCCGCGAGCTGGCTCCGGAATGCGGCGTGCGCGTCGAAGCCATGTGCAACGGCGTCGATGCCCGATATTTCACGCCGGCAGCTAGCCGGCCGTCGCCCTTCCCGGCCGACGAGGAGGCCGTGGTGTTCACCGGCGCCATGGATTACTGGCCGAACATCGATGCCGTCACCTGGTTCGTCGCCGAGATGTTGCCGGCGTTGCGCAGCCAGCGTCCGAAAGCGCGTTTCTACATCGTCGGCCGCAATCCAACGTCGGAAGTCCGAGCCCTGGCCGGTAAGCATGTCGTCGTCACCGGCACCGTGCGGGACGTCCGCCCCTATCTGCAATATGCCGGCGTGATTGTCGCGCCGCTGCGCATCGCCCGCGGCATCCAGAACAAGATTCTCGAAGCCATGGCCATGGAACGCCCAGTGATCGCCACCACCGACTGCGCCGCTCCGGTCGAAGCGCTGCCCGGCGAGGAACTCCTGACGGCTGACTCCGCCCAAGAATTCGTCGCCGCCATCGTCGCCCAACTGGCCGATCCGGCCGCCGCCGCCGCCATCGGCCGCGCCGCGCGCGCCCGTGTTCTCGGCCGTTATAGCTGGCGGGCGCACATGAGCCGCATCGATGCCTATCTGGGTAGCGCGACCATACCGCTCCCATCGAGATGAATGCCGTCGTCCCGCCCCTCTCGCCCTCCTGGCGGCAAGCGCTGCTCCTGCTGCCGCTGCTGATCGCCTGGCTGATCTACTGGTACTGGGATACCGCCGCCGCCATGGTCGGCATCTGGTACCGCTCGGAAACCTACGCTCACGCTTTCCTGGTACCGCCGATCACGCTGTGGCTGATCTGGCGCCAGCGGGCGGCTGTCCTCGCTGAGCAGCCGCGGACCTCGCTGCTGCTCGCCGTGCCGGTCGCTGGCACCACGCTGGCCTGGCTGTTCGGCGAGTTGACGGCGGTCAACGCGCTGACCCAGTTCGCCCTGGTTGCCACGCTGGTGCTCGCCATCATGGCCCTGCTCGGCCCGCCGGTCAGCAAACGCCTGGCCTTTCCGCTGGCTTTCCTGTTCTTCTCGGTGCCCTTTGGCGATTTCATGATGCCGAAACTGATGGAGTGGACCGCCACCTTCACCGTCCTGGCACTGCGCGCAACCGGCATCCCGGTCTACCAGGAGGGTCTGCAATTTGTCATTCCCTCGGGCCATTGGTCGGTCGTCGAAGCGTGCAGCGGCATCCGCTACATCATCGCCTCGGTCACCATCGGCACGCTGTTCGCGTATCTCAACTACACCTCGTTGCGCCGCCGTCTGCTCTTCATCGGCGTCTCTCTCGTCGTGCCGGTGATCGCCAACTGGCTGCGCGCCTACATGATTGTCATGCTCGGCCATTTCTCCGGCAACCGGATCGCCACCGGCGTCGACCACCTGATCTACGGCTGGGTATTCTTCGGCGTGGTGATCCTGATCATGTTCCTGATCGGCGCGCGCTGGTCGGAACCCGAAGCCGCCCCGGCACCACCGGCCGAGCTCGCCACCGGGCAGCCAGCCGGCACAACCGGCAGGGCCTGGCTGGCCGCGGGCATCGTCGCCCTGATCGCTGCCGCCGGTCCGCTCGCTTTCATCGCTATCGACCGGGCCGACCGCGCCGGTCCGGTCACCCTCGCCGCCCTGCCGCCCCCGGCCGGCTGGCAGGAAGGCGCCGACCTCCCGTCCTGGAAACCCAACTTTTCCGGCGCATCGGGTGAATTGCAAACATCCTTCCAACGCGATGGCCAGAACGTCGGCCTCTACATCGCTTACTACCGCAACCAGGATTACCGGAACAAACTGGTGACGTCGACCAACACGCTGGCCGCCAGCACCAACAAGCATTGGGCCATCGTCGCCCGCACCACCGTGGTCCCCGAAACAGCCGGTCTGCCGGCTCGCGTCGTCGCCGCCGACCTGCTTGAGACCGGCAGCAGCCCGGAAGTCCGCTTGCGGGCCTGGCAGTGGTACTGGATCGACGGCCGGCTGACCGCCTCGGACGCCGGCGCCAAGCTGCTGACCGCGCTCTCCCGCCTGTCCGGCCGCGGCGATGATGCCGCGGTCGTCATCCTTTACGCCCCGGCCACCACCGCGGCGTCAGCGTTGCCCGCCTTCGCCGCCGCCGCCGCGCCGGAAATCAACCGCCTGCTGGCCGCCACCCGCGATCAACGATGACCGCCGACCACCGACCCGATCCTCGTCCACTCGTTGCCCATGTCATGTACCGCTTCGCTACCGGCGGACTGGAGAACGGCATCGTCAACCTGATCAACCACATGCCGCCTGAACACTACCGGCACGCAGTGATCGCCCTGACCGAAGTCACCGACTTCCGTCACCGTATCCAGCGCGACGACGTCGAGTTCATCGCCCTGAACAAGCCGCCCGGCCAGACCCTGTGGCTGTTCCCGGAACTCTACCGGTTGTTCCGCCGGCTGCGCCCAGCCATCGTGCATAGCCGCAACCTGGCAGCGCTGGAAGTGCAGTTGCCAGCCTGGGCCGCTGGCGTGCCGGTGCGCATTCACGGCGAACATGGCCGTGACGTCGGCGATCTCGATGGCAGCAACGTCGCCTATCAGCGCGTCCGCCGCTTTTACAAGCCTTTCGTGAGTTATTACCTCGCCCTGTCGCGCGACCTCGCCCAATATCTGCATGGTATTATCCGCATCCCTCCCAACAAGATGCTGCAGGTCTACAACGGTGTCGACACCATCCGCTTCCATCCCGCTCTCGACAACGACTGTGCCACGCCCGGCTGCCCATTTCCGCGCGCCGGCCACTGGCTGGTCGGCACGGTAGGCCGTATGCAGACCGTCAAGGATCAGCCAACCCTGGCCCGCGCTTTCGTCCAGGCCCTGGAAATTGCCCCGGAGCTACGGTCGCGCCTGCGCCTGGTGCTGATCGGCGACGGGCCGTTGCGCAGCGAATGCCAGGCCATCCTCACCGCAGCCGGCGTCGCCGACTTAGCCTGGTTGCCCGGCGAGCGTGGCGACGTGCCCGAGGTGATGCGTGGCCTCGACTGCTTTGTCCTGCCATCGCTGGCCGAAGGCATCTCCAACACCATTCTCGAAGCGATGGCCTGCGGCCTGCCGGTAATCGCCACCAACGTCGGCGGCAATGCCGATCTGGTGGCCGCCGGGACAAGTGGCAAAATCAGCGGCGACATCATTCCCGCCGGCGATCCCGAGACGATGGCCCAGGCCATCGTCCGCTTCGCCGCCGCCCCTGAATCCTCCCGCGCCATGGGTCGGGAAGGCCGCCGGCTGGCCGAGGAAAAATTCAGCATGCAGGCCATGGTAGCGGCCTACCAGGGCACTTACGACAAACTCCTGCACCCTAGTGTGCTGCCCCGCGAATAACCGCACATGAAATTGCGTCTTCGCGCCCCCGGCGGCGTTGCAAATGCTCGCGATACCACCCGGTATCGCTGTGCTTTGCGCCTTGCCGTGAACGCGAATCCATCAATTTCATTTGTGCGGCCATTTACGGGGCAGCACACTAGCGGTGCGACCATGCAGTCCTGACAGGAAACAACCATGTGCGGCATCACCGGTATTTTCGACACCCGCGGCAAGCGCGATATTGATCGCGCCGTGCTGCACCGGATGAACGAATCACAGTTCCACCGCGGCCCCGATGAAGGCGGCCTGCATCTCGAACCGGGCATCGGTCTCGGCCATCGCCGGCTCTCGATCATCGACCTGGCCACCGGCCAGCAGCCGCTGTACAACGAGGACAACAGTGTCTGCATCGTATTCAACGGCGAAATCTATAACTACCAGGAACTGATCCCGGAGTTGCAGGCGCTCGGCCATATCTTCCACACGCGTAGCGATACCGAAGTCGTCGTGCATGCCTGGGAAGCCTGGGGCGAGCGTTGCGTCGACCGCTTCCGTGGCATGTTCGCCTTCGCGCTGTGGGACCGCAACCGCGAAACACTGTTTCTCGCCCGCGATCGCCTCGGGGTCAAGCCGCTGTTCTACGCCCTGCTCGACGACGGCACCTTCCTATTCGGCTCCGAACTGAAATCGTTGCTCGCCCACGGCGGCCTGAAGCGCGACATCGATCCCTGTGCCGTCGAGGAATATTTCGCCCTCGGCTACGTTGCCGAGCCACGCGCCATCTTCCGCCAAGCAAAGAAGCTGCCGCCGGCCAGCGCCTTGCTGCTGCGCCGCGGTCAGCCGGTCGGCAAGCCGCGCCCTTATTGGGACGTCCGCTTCTCGTTGGACAACCCGCTCAGCGACGACGAGGCCCGCGCCGAACTACGGCACCGCCTTGAGGAATCGATCAAGCTGCGCATGATCTCGGAAGTGCCGCTCGGCGCCTTCCTCTCCGGCGGCGTCGATTCGAGCGCCGTAGTCGCGGTCATGGCCGGCCTGTCGACCAGCCCGGTGAATACCTGTTCGATCGGCTTCTCCGACCCAGCCTTCAACGAATCGGAATTCGCCAGGATGGTGGCCGACCGCTACCGTACCAACCATCATCTTGACATGGTCGAGAGCGACGATTTCGATCTGATCGACACCCTGGCCCGGCTCTACGACGAGCCTTACGCCGACAGCTCGGCGATCCCCACCTACCGTGTCTGTCAACTGGCCCGCCAGCACGTCACCGTCGCCCTCTCCGGCGACGGTGGCGACGAGAGTTTCGGTGGCTACCGCCGCTACCGCCTGCACCTGATGGAAGAAAGAATGCGCTCGGCGCTGCCGCTCGGCTTCCGCCGGCCGGTCTTCGGGACGCTCGGCCGGCTTTATCCGAAGGCCGACTGGGCGCCGCGCGTGTTCCGCGCTAAGACGACCTTCGAAGGCATGGCCCGCGACTCCGTCGAGGCCTATTTCCATTCGGTGTCGATCCTGCGCGCGCCGATGCGCCGACGCTTGTTCAGCCCGCAGTTCAAGGCCGCGCTCGGCGGCTACGACGCCTTCCAGGTCTTCGCCGGCCACGCCGCCCGGGCCGAAACCGACGATCCGTTAGCGCTGATCCAGTATCTCGATCTCAAGACCTACCTGATCGGCGACATCAACACCAAGGTGGATCGCGCCAGCATGGCCCATTCGCTGGAGGTACGCGAGCCACTGATGGATCACAAGCTGATCGAATGGCTGGCTACCCTACCCTCGTCGCTGAAAATCCGGGGCGGCGAAGGCAAGTATCTGCTCAAAAAAACGATGGAACCCCTGCTGCCCAATGACGTGCTGTACCGTCCAAAGATGGGTTTTTCCGTTCCTCTGGCACGCTGGTTTCGCGGCCCGCTCAAAGCCCGCGTGCAGGAAGCCATCCTCGGTTCGCGTCTGGCCGACACCGGCTGGTTCAACCGCCGTTATCTGGAAGAACTGGTGCGCGATCACAACAACGGTAGCCGCGACTACAGCGCCTCGATCTGGACCATCCTGATGTTCGAAGCCTTCCTGCGCAATGTGATGGAACAAGGAACGCCGGCATGATCCGTGTCCTGCACATCCTCGATCATTCGATCCCGTTGCACAGCGGCTACACCTTTCGCACCGCCGCTCTATTGCGCGAACAACGCGCCCTCGGTTGGGAAACCTTCCACCTGACCTCGCCCAAGCAAGGCGTAACCGGTGCCGCCGTCGAGGATGTGGACGGCCTGCGCTTCTACCGCACACCACCGGCGGAGGGTTTTCTCGCCCGCTTGCGGCTCGGCAAGGAGCTGGCGCTGATGCAGCGACTGGAAACCCGGATCGAAGAGGTTGCCCGCGAAATTCGCCCAGACATCATCCACGCCCATTCGCCAGTGCTCAACGCCCTGCCGGCGATCAAGGTCGCTCGCCGGCTCGGTATTCCCGTGGTCTACGAAATCCGCGCCTTCTGGGAGGACGCCGCCGTCGATCACGGCAGCACCCGCGAAGGTAGCCTACGCTATCGCGCCACCCGCCGCCTGGAAACTCGGGCCATCCGGCTGGCCAACCATGTGTTCACCATCTGTGAAGGCCTGCGCGCCGATATCGTGGCACGCGGCATCCCGGCCGCCAAGGTAACCGTGATTCCCAACGCTGTCGATGTCGCTTCCTTCCATCTGGCCAGCCCGCCCGACCCACAGTTGCAGGAGAAATGGGGCCTGGCCGGCAAGACCGTGGTCGGTTTCATCGGCTCCTTCTACGCCTACGAAGGGCTGGACCTGCTGCTCGAAGCCCTGCCGGAACTGATCCGCCAGCGCCCCGACGTGCGCCTGCTGTTGGTCGGCGGCGGCCCGCAGGAAGCCAGCCTGCGCCAGCAGGCCAAACGCCTGGACCTCGACGAGCACGTAATCTTCACCGGCCGCGTGCCGCACCGGGAGGTCGGCCGCTATTACGACCTGATCAACATCCTGGCCTACCCGCGCCATCCGATGCGCCTGACCGAGCTGGTCACGCCACTCAAGCCACTAGAAGCCATGGCCCAGGGCCAGTTGTTCGTCGCCTCCGACGTCGGCGGCCACAAGGAACTAATCGAGCACGGCCGGACCGGCATCCTATTCAAGGCTGGCGACCGCGATGCCTTGAGTGGTGCCCTGCTGGAGCTGCTCAACGACCACCAGCGCTGGCCAGAACTCAAGGCCAACGGTCGCCACTTCGTCGAGGCGGTGCGCAACTGGCGCAACAGCGTAGCCAATTACCGCGCGCCATACCAACGCCTGACCGGCAAAACGGCTTCATGAACAACGCGCGTCATCCGCACATCGTGGTTCTGTCCAGTCTCTTTCCCAGCAGCGTGCAGCCGGGATCGGGTCTGTTCATCCGCGAGCGCATGTTCCGCGTCGCCCGCCAACTACCCGTCGCTGTCGTCGCGCCGACACCGTGGTTTCCACTGCAACGCCTGATCCAGCGTGTCAAGCCGGACTTCCGCCCGGGTGCTCCGGCCTACGAAAAGCAATCGGGAATCGATGTCTGGTACCCGCGTTTCCTTTCCTTCCCCGGATTACTCAAACAACTCGACGGCCTGATGCTGGCCCTGGGCGCCCTGCCGCGCCTGCGCCGGCTCAAGAAGGCCGGACGCCTCGATCTGATCGACGCTCACTTCGCCTTTCCCGACGGTTACGCGGCCAGCCTGCTGAGCCGCTGGCTGAAAGTCCCATTCACCATCACACTGCGCGGCACCGAAACCCGCCATGTCCAGGACTGCCGCCTCGCCAACCGGCTGCTGCGAGGCATCGGCCGGGCGGCGCAAGTGTTCTCGGTGTCGGATTCCCTGCGCCAGTTGCTGCTGGCCCGCGGCGTCCGCCCGGAACAGATCGAGGTCGTCGGCAACGGCGTCGACACCGTCCGCTTCGCCCCTCAGGATCGTGCCACCTGCCGGGCCGCGCTGAATATCCCCGCCAACGCGCGCGTCCTGATCTCGGTCGGCGGCCTGGTGCCGCGCAAAGGCTTCCACCGCGTCATCGAACTGCTGCCGCAACTGCGCGCCGGCTGCCCCGAACTGCTGTTCCTCGTGGTCGGCGGCACCAGCGCCGAAGGCAACTGCCGCCCCGAACTCGAACGGCAAGTGAAAATGCTCGGCCTGGAGGACTGCGTCCGTTTCCTCGGCCCGCGCCGGCCGGACGAACTGGCGGCCGTTCTTTCCGCCGCCGATGTGTTCGTGCTGGCTACCGCCAACGAAGGCTGGGCCAACGTCTTCCTCGAAGCCATGGCCTGCGGCCTGCCCGTCGTCACCACCGATGTCGGCGGCAACCGCGAAGTGGTCTGCCGCGACGAACTCGGCATTGTTGTGCCTTTCGGCAACGGCGAGGCGCTGCGCCGGGCAATCGAAGACGCGCTGCGCCGCGATTGGGACACGGCGCGCATCCGCCGCTACGCCGAAGACAACGCCTGGGACGAACGGGTGGAGCGCCTGCGCGGTCACTTCCTGCGCATCGCCAACAACACGGGAGAACAGCATGGCTGACCTGTATACACGTCTGGTGTCGGGCCTGATCTTTCCCCTGCACGAACGCCTCAAGCACCACAGCAGCGTCGCCGTCCGGCGGCAACTGGAAGCCTCGCAATGGTGGTCGCCGGAGCAGCTCGCTACGCTGCAACTGGAGCGGCTACGCCGCCTGCTGACTCAGGCGCAAAACCACGTTCCCTATTATCGC
Source organism: Azonexus sp. (assembly GCA_031274715.1). Lineage (GTDB taxonomy): Bacteria > Pseudomonadota > Gammaproteobacteria > Burkholderiales > Rhodocyclaceae > Azonexus. The sequence continues at coordinate 81,243 of JAISPT010000067.1, forward strand.
CAGTTGTTCGCCGACCTCGGTTTCGACGCCCGTACCGTCGCCTCGTTGGATGATCTGCGCCGCCTGCCCTTCCTGACTAAAGCCATCATCCGGCAAAACCAGGAACAACTTAAGGCCGACAATGCTGGACAACTTGCCCGCTTCAACACCGGCGGCTCGTCCGGCGAGCCGCTGATCTTCTTTATCGGCAACGAGCGCGTCAGTCACGACGTCGCTGCCAAATGGCGGGCGACGCGCTGGTGGGACGTTGACATCGGCGATCCGGAAATCGTCGTCTGGGGCAGCCCAATCGAGTTGAGCGCGCAGGACCGGGTACGCCAGATCCGCGACCGCTTGCTGCGCACCTGGCTGTTGCCGGCCTTCGAAATGAACGAAACCAATCTCGATGGCTTCGTCGCCACCATCCGAGCCACCCGGCCGGCGATGCTGTTCGGCTATCCGTCGTCGCTGTCATTGATTGCCCGCCACGCCGAAAAGCGCGGCTTAGCGATGAACGACCTCGGCATCAAGGTCGCCTTCGTCACCTCGGAGCGGCTCTACGATCACCAGCGCGATGACATTTCCCGGGTTTTCGGCTGTCCGGTCGCCAACGGCTACGGCAGCCGCGACGCTGGTTTCATCGCTCACCAGTGTCCACAGGGCGGCATGCACCTGACGGCGGAAGACATCCTCGTCGAAATCGTCGACAAGGACGGCCAGCCCCTGCCCAACGGCGAGGCCGGCGAGATCGTCGTCACTCACCTGGCAACTAGCGAATTTCCCTTCATCCGTTACCGCACCGGCGACGTCGCCGTGCTCTCATCACGCGCCTGCCCCTGCGGCCGCGGACTGCCGATGCTGGAGGAAATCCAGGGGCGCACCACCGATTTCGTCATCGCCGTCGACGGCACCCTGATGCACGGCCTGGCCGTCGTCTACCCGATCCGCGACATTCCCGGCATCGCCTCCTTCAAAGTGGTGCAGGAAACGCGACAGCGCGTCAGCGTCCAGATCGTCCCCGGCGACCATTGCGCCGCCGACGTCGAACAACGGATCATCCGCGGCATCAAGGCCCGCCTGGGCCAAAGCGTCGACGTCGTGGTCACGCGCGTCGACGACATCCCCAGGGAAAAATCGGGCAAGTACCGTTATGTGCAGAGTCTGGTTGCCGGAAGCTGAAGAATGCGCACCATAAACCCGATATTCAGATGGCAGAAAGCCGCTGGCGCACAACGCAGATTTTTCCGCGGCCATTTTGCGCCGATAACCAGAGAATTTCATGCGTGACCTGCTGATTATCATCATCATCCTGGGCGGTTCGGCGGTCGCCCTGCGCAAGCCGTGGATCGGTATTATCCTGTGGACCTGGGTCAGCCTGATGAATCCACATCAACAGTGGGGCTACATATCCACCACGATGCCGATCGCCATGATCGTTGGCGCCTCGACGCTGATCGGATTCCTGTTTTCACGGGAAAAGCTCCCCATTTTCACCTCCTCGGCTGCCTGGGTACTCGCCGCCTTTGCCGTGTGGATTACATTCACCCTGCCGTTTTCCATGTATTTCGACAAGAGCCTGCCGCTGTGGGAACGCACGATCAAAACCTATCTGATGTTGTTCGTCACCCTGGCACTGATTGAATCGCCCAGGAAAATGAACATTTACATCTGGACGATGGTTGTTTCAATCGGTTTCTATGGTGTCAAAGGGGGCCTCTTCACGCTATTGACCGGGGGCAATTATCGGGTTTGGGGACCGGGCGGTTTCATTGAAGGCAACAATGAAATCGGTTTAGCCGTCATCCTGGTCATCCCGTTGATGCACTATCTGCAATTGCAAATGACGAATAAATGGTATCGCCACTTGATGACCGTTTCAATGGTTCTATCCGCGCTCATGGCTCTTGGCACGCATTCGCGTGGCGCATTGCTCGCACTACTGGCGATGGCATTCCTGATCTGGGTGCGCGGTCAGCGGAAACTGGCATTTGGATTCATGGCCATCGCCATCGGGCTGCTCATTCTCCCGTTCATGCCGGCAGAATGGTGGGCGCGCATGGACACCATTCAGACCTACGATCAGGATGCTTCAGCCCTGGGTCGCATCAATGCTTGGTGGATGGCTTGGAATCTGGCCAAAGATCGTCTGCTCGGCGGCGGCTTCGATATATACAACGCCACGGTCTTTAGCTTGTACGCGCCGGATCCCCACGATGTCCATGCCGCCCACAGTATCTATTTTCAGATATTGGGAGAACATGGATTCATCGGCCTTGCGCTTTTCCTACTCCTCGGAGTCGTGACCTGGATCACAGCCGGCAAACTGATGAAAATCGGCAAAAGCGACGCTTCACTCGGATGGGCACGTGACCTGGGCGCCATGGCCCAGGCCAGCATGGTGGGCTATGCCGTGGGTGGTGCTTTCCTCAGCCTTGCGTATTTCGACCTTCCCTACAACATCATGGTGGCCGTGATTCTCGCAAAGCATTTTGCAGAACAAAAGTCGTCCCAAACGCAGGTATCCGATCAACACGAATCAATCGCCAAGCAAATAAATGGGTGAGGAAATTATGATGCTTCTATTACGAATATTCCTCTATAGCCTATGTTTGGCAGCACTTCCCGGGTATGCTCAGGAGCCAACCGAGCACTATGACGCTGATTGCCTACCGCTCCATCGGGTTGGCAAATACGGACCATTCGACTACAACCAGGCACCTGCCAACCAGCGTCAACTTGTCGAGGGGCCTCATTTCAGCGACCATTACCTAGCCTATCGCCTGGGCAAAGCCACTGCGAAAATCAGCGGAGGCCACGGTACTGACACGCCTGCCGCGGGCTTCAGCTATACCCTCTGGGCATTCCCAAACCACCCTCTTGCCTTGGCCGCCATGGAAGATTTGGCGATCAAACATAAGAGTGATATGCCGCCAGGCGCGCAACTGAGAGTACACTGCTATTTTCAGAGAGCAGTCCGCTTTACCCCTGATGACCCTGTGGTCAGAGCCTTATACGGTTATTACTATGCTCGCCGGGGAAAGAAAGAAGAAGCCATGGCGCAACTTGCCAAAGCAGAATCACTGGATAGCGGAATTCCCGATGTAGCTGTCTATTCCGCATTCGCTTATTTCGAAATGAAGGAATTTGATAAATCCTTGGCGGCAGCAAAGCAAGCATATCAACTTGGCCATCAATTGCCTGGCCTGAGAAACAAGCTGGAACGCGCTGGAAAATGGCGGGATTAGTCAAAAACCCATGCAAATGCCGAGGGAAGCGGTGAATCCAGATCGACGCTCGAATACGTTCCGTTTCAGGTGCACGGTAAAGAACTTAACGGCGATCACCGGTTACGTCTGCCGCACGACGTTGCTGCACACTGAACCGGCCGGCCGGATGGCCGGCAAGCCGCACCACGGAGACTAAGTTGCTTTGGCCATTCATCAGCCGCCGGCTGGCACCGGCGGGCCGCGACGGTAAGCTCAGCATCTTCATTTTCCACCGCGTTCTGCCAGCAGCCGATCCCTTGCTACCGTTCGAGCCCTCGGCCGAGCAGTTCGACTGGATGGTCCGCTTCATCGCCCGGACTTTCAACGTCCTGCCGCTCGACGAAGCCACTCACCGGCTGCAGGACGGTACGCTACCGCCGGCTGCCGCCGCCATCACCTTCGACGACGGCTACGCCGACAATCTGCTGGTCGCCTGGCCGATTCTCAAACACCACGGCGTACCGGCAACCTTCTTCATCGCCACGGCCTTCCTCGAAGGCGGCCGCATGTGGAACGACGACGTGATCGAGGCATTCCGGCTCGCCCAGGTGGAGGAACTGGACCTCGACGCATTCGGGCTGGGTCGCCACCGGCTGAGCGATGCGGTTGAGCGGGTACGTGGCTACGAGGCTGTGCTGGGCCGGCTCAAGTATTTCGAACACCGGCACCGCAGCGAAACGGCCCGGGAAATCGCCACCCGCTGTGCGGTTCCGGCGGCCAGCGAATTGATGATGACACACCGGCAGCTGCGCACGCTGCGCAGCGAGGGAGCGGAAATTGGCGGTCACACCCGTACCCATCCGATCCTCGAAAACTTAGACGATGCCACCGCCCAGCAGGAAATCATCTCGGGAAAACAGGAACTGGAAGAACTGTTGGCAGAACCGGTTCGGGTTTTCGCCTATCCCAATGGCGTGCCCGACCGCGACTGCTCGGCACGCCATGGCGAAATGGCCCATCAGGCCGGCTTCACCGCCGCCGTGACAACCCGCCAGGCTTGTGCAACCGGAACCTCCGATATCTTCCAGTTGCCCCGCTTCACGCCATGGGACCGTACCCCGCTGCGCTTCGCCCTGCGCAGCATGATGACCATCGCCCGGTCAATCTGAACACCAGGAAATTCCTATATCATGAACAATCAAAAAAACATCCCATATGCCGTCGTTGTTGGTCTATGTGGTCATGGGCTCGGCCTCGTTCGCTCTCTGTATCGCAACGGTGTTCCGGTTATTGCATTGGAGGCCGACGACAAGCTACCAGGCGTACAGACCCGTTGCGCCAAGGTAAAGATGGTTCCAGACATTAATCACGAAGGATTAATTGATGCACTCATTGCATTGGCACATGAACTCAAGCCCGCGCCGAAGCCTGTGCTGTTCCTCACAAGCGACCGGATGGTGGAAACCATCGGTGCCGCCGTACACCGCATCGTTCCTTACTACCGCCTGAGCTGGGCCGATGCCGCAGCACGGTTATTACCCTTCCTGGGAAAGGATCAACTCGAACAGCGTTGCCGCGAAACCGGCATACAGTACCCGCGCAGCATATTGGTGAAAGATTTCAGTCGCATCCACGAAGTGCTGAGCGAACTGCAGTTCCCTCTCATCGCCAAGCCTACCCGGCCAATTTCCGCCTTCAAAACGCTCGTTGCCAGTTCACTGTCCGACTTTATCGCGGCACAAGACCGCATCAATGCCAGCCTCCCTATCATTGTCCAAGAGTTTATTCCAGGCGACGACAGGTCAATTCGCTTCGGTGCCCTTTATCTCAAAAACGGCCGGATTCTGGCTCGCTTTGAGGGGCGAAAACTGCGCTCACGTCCAATGGGACATACCACGGTCGCTATTGCAGAGCGCAACGATTCAATCCATAACTTAACCTCTCGGTTCTTTGCCGGCCTGGACTTATCTGGTCCCGTATCTTTAGAACTGAAAGAAAAACCAGATGAGCACAACTCCCAATGGGTTATCGAACCCACCGTAGGGCGTACCGATTTCTGGGCAGACCTGTGTATTGCGGATGGTGTAAATTTACCGATGATTGAGTATCTTTCCCAGACGGAGCAGCCTTTACCAAAGATAGACCAACGCAACCGTTTCATATGGATTAATGGGGAGCGTGACCCCGCTGGATTACTCTGGTTATTGACACATTACCCGCACTATTTGATTGGGCGGCGGATCCGCGGACTTTACGCCAGCATATCGGACCCGAAACCATTTATTTTCGCTTTTGTGCGCTATATCGCCAGCCTACCGCCACGCATTATAAGTCGCGCGAAAAAACTAATGTGGTAACAGACATGCTGTAAATCCGCTGCGCGGAAGCCCCGCGTAGGTTGGTCTTCACTTACACCTATAAATGTGGGGTTTTCAGGGAATCCCTAGCGCTTGCCCGAACGTGCCGAGTAGGCTCGCTGGATTTCGCGCCATAGCTGATGTTTGCTCACCCATGCCATGAAGGATGCCCCAAGCATCCCGCCAACTCCTGAAATCAACACAGGAAAGAGCAATTCGCTCGGTCGCCAGCCCCAGTGGAAAATCACCGCGACCGAGGCTGCCGACGCACCCAGCGCGACCAGCAAGCTTTTTCCCCAGACGCGCAGCATCGCCCCGCCGGTAAAACCGATGTGCTTGCGTGCCGTGACGATCCAGAACACCGATGACAGTAGCCCGGAAACGATCAAGCACTGGCTGAGCTGCAGCAGGCCGAGCAACGCGCCGAGCACAGTCACCACCAGGGTCGCCAGCATCGACAGCAGGGTTGCCTTGAGAACGTCATTGATGGCGCCAATGCCGATCAGGGGCGGCGAGCAAATCGCAGCCGGAATTGAAAAGGCGCTGGCGACGGCCAGCCAGCGCGCTGGATCGACAGCGATGTCCCACTGCGTGCCGTAGAGGATGCGGATAACCGGATAGGCCATCAGGGCAATGCCGCTGAAAAAGGCCCAACCCAGCCCGGTGATTAGTTCCATGGTGATCAAGAAGGGAACACCGAGATCACGCGCCTCGCGCGACTGGCGGGCGAAATACGGCAACGCGACAGTATTGGTGGCATCGAGGACAAGGCTTCGGAACATCGCCACCAATCCCTGCCCCCGGCTGAACAGACCGGCATCCGCCATACCCTGTAACTTGCCCAGCAACAATTCCGGAGCACCGCCGGATAAGGTGTTCATCAGTGAGGTGGCCGTCAACTTGCTGCCAAACGAAACGACATCGCGGATCCCTCGTGCTATCGGCCGCCAAAACAGGTTTGGGCGGGCGATAATCCAGATGGCGACGATGCCCACCACGGTACTCAAGGTATTGGCCCAGGCCAGACTGATGGGACCGAAGCCGAGCCAGGCCATGCCGATCGCCGTAGCACCATGCGTCAGGGCGCTCGTAAAACGCACACCGGCGATCAGGCCGAAGCGCATTTCCCTGACCAACCAGGCATAGGGATAGGCCTGAAAAGGCGTCATGGCGAAATTCAAGGCCAGAATCAGCATGATCCCAACCATCTGTGGCTCGCCGTAGAAGCGGGCCACCGGTACCGCCGCCGCCAGCACCAGCACGGCAAAAAAGAGGCCCAAGCCCAGTTGCACGCTCCAGGTGGCGCGCATCTTCTCTTCCGTGAGCGATTTGTTCTGGACCAGGTATTGCCCGGCGCCCAGGTCGCGGAAAGTGGCGATGAAGCCGAGCAGCACCATGGTCACCGAATAGATGCCGATTTCCGACGGCGTCAGCAGCCGAGCGATCACTATCGACGAGACGGTATGGATCACCAAACCGGAATATCGGTCAAGAAAGGATAGCGCGAGGGCTTTGCGGGTAGACAAGGATGAACGGCTCTAGAAGGAAGGACGGCGATGGCATGTCACCGCCGATGGCTGCGGGTCAGGCGGCAAACGGACGCGGCCTGGCTTGTAGCCACTGGGATAGGATCATCAGGATCCACACCAGTTCGCCATAGTAACCTGGGTATTGCGGCAGATACTCCTTGAGCAGCCGGTCTAGGAAGTCGGCGCGGACGATCCGGCACTCGCGCAGGGTATCCAGGGAATCAACTGCTAGCCTGCGCAACGCCGCATGCTCGACCGCCCAGACGCCGAACGGCAGGCCAAAGCCATGCTTCTTCTTGACGATGATCTCCGGTGGCAGGAAATCCTTCAGCGCTTCCTTGAAGAACCAGCGCAGCGTCAGGCCCTTGACCTTGAGTTCGGGATCGAGGCGCAGCGAAAAATCGACCAGGCGATCGTCAAGGAACGGGAAGCCGACCTCCAGACCGGCTAGCCGGGTGGAACCCAACACTTTCGGCAAATCGCTGTCGGCCAGGGTGTATTTCCAGTCGTACCACAGCATCCGGTTGACCAACGAATGGGCGTCGGTGGCGCGCCAAGTTTCCCGCTGCTGACGTAGCGTGTCCTGCGGCTCAACCTGGGCAAGAAATTCTGGCGTCAGCACTGCATCGAGGCCAAGGCGGGCCAGCAGGTTGTACATCTGCATCCGATCCGGCATCGGCACGCTAGCCTGCTCGACGTAACTGACAGCCTTCTTGACACCGGGAATCCGGCCCGGCAGAGCGGTACCGGTCAGCAGTGGCTGCAGCAAGCCACGCCGTAGAAAACCAGGAATCCGCTCGTAAGCTCCGAACACCCGCTGCTTGGCGTAGCGGACGTTGCCACCGAACAATTCATCGCCACCGTCACCGGCCAGTATCCGGGTCAGGCCTGCCTCGCGCGCCGCCTTGGCACAATAATAGGCGGGCAGTACCGAGGAGTTGCCGAACGGCTGGTCGTAGGACGTGGCGACCTGGGGAATACCAGCCACCAGATCGTCCGGCGTTACATAGTAGGCATGGTGCTCGGCGCCGAAATGACGGGCGGCGATGCGGGCATACTCCATTTCGTCGTAGCCGGCCGCCGCGAAGCCGATGGAAAAGGCGCGCGCTGGCTGCCCCGTGACTTCGCGCAGCAGCCCGGCTACCGTCGAACTGTCGGTGCCACCGCTGAGGAAACAACCGGTATGGCCCGCAACCTGATCGCGCACGCCGTCCAGCAATATCTGGCGAAACTCGGCCTTCAACTCGTCGACGGGCGCCCGCCGCGCCTCGTCGAAATGCGGTTTCCACCACGGCGCGACGGTCAACCGGCCGTTCTCGAACAAGGCGTAATAACCGGCCGGCAGCCGGAAAACATCCTTGAACACCGTCCGTGGCGCCGGAATCATGTGAAAGTAGAGATAGTCGTAAAGCGCCTGTGGATCAATGTCGCCATCGGCACCAGCCAGTTCATCAGCCCGCTCGGCCACCCGCAGTTCCCCGTCGACGACCCGGTAGCACAACGAATGAATGGAAAACCGATCAACGGCGCAAAACACTTTCCCGTCCGGCCAAGCGATGACGATGGAAAATGCGCCCTTGACCGCCTGCGGCGCATTAGTACCATGCTGCGCATAGGCGGCCAGCCAATGCGCCACCGGCTTGGCATTGTGATCTATCGCCTGATCAATCTGCGTTTGCGGAATACCGCCGGAAGCCCTAACCCTTACATTATTCATATAATCATCAAATTTGACATTCATTGATCACAAAAGTCCCTGCCCAGTGATTCTACACCAAGCCATAAAATCATTTTCCTTCCGGATAAAAACCAGACATCGAGAAAATTGAAAATAATATCACCACACAGATAAGCAGGATTTAAAAATGCGCCTGCTAGGCAGCCGCTGGCTGAATTATTATAAAGACAGCTCCAGATAATGTTCATAAGCGCCCTCCCAAGAAAACATGGATTTAACATAAGTTTGCAAATTGGCGGCCAACAAAGTTCGTCTATTTTCATCTTTCAGCATGGCAGCAAGCGCATTACTTAATGCCTGCGGAGCTTCAGGACAAACAAGGGTGCCAAGGGTTTCATTCGGTATAATTTCCCTTACACCACCGACATCGGTTGCCACAACAGGAATACCCATTGCTCCAGCTTCCAAAATACAAAGCGGAAATGATTCGTTGCGTGATGGCAATACGAACAGAGTTGCATATTTCATATAATGAAAAACTTTCGCATGCTCAATATCACATAGCAGCATCACTCGCTGTTGCAAACCCAATGTTACAACTAATGTTTCAGTTTCAGCCTTGCTGCTCCCAGATCTACCGATAATGATGAGATCCGTTTCAGGATATTCAGCAGCAATCTCAGAAAATGCACGCAGTAATACATCATGCCCTTTGACTGGATCGAAAGAACCAACCGAAAGAATATATGACCGCTGACTTGGTGGTGGCTGTATCGATTGATTTTTTATTTGCTCTGCCAATAAAAAATCGACACCATTATTCACAACTGAAATATTATTACCAGAATAAAGCTGCATGGTAATTTGACGCAAGCTCTCCGAGACGACAACGACATGGTCAGCTCCTTGCAGCAGCAATTTCCATACTATTCGCATTAACCCAGTCAGTCTCAATGCACTACGAATATCAGTGCCGTGCAAGGAGACAATTACTTTTCCGTTGAACAACCCGAGTCGCCGCATGAATATAAAGGCAAGGCTGGCTGTAGTAGGATAATGGACATTGATGACACCAATATCGTGAATACGTACGATATAGCGCAGTGCAAAAATGATTTTTGGCAATGCCAAGAAATACTTAACAATATCTACAAGACCTGTTCCAGGTTCGCGTACACGTAGGCGGATAGATGGAATTTCCTCCCCCTCAAAATAAGCAGGCTTCTTATATTCCCAACTTTGTATAAGCAAACGCGGATCGCTGCCGCTCATTTTTGCCTGTTTAGCAAGTGCACGAACCACATTATTTACACCACCGGCAAAACAAATCTCCCAAGGAAGTACGAATAACCAGTTTGCCAATTGTTTAAACCCCCAAGAAAAACGCGTCCATCAAAAATATTTTTACAAGCAGCCTCTGAAAATTTACCGGTTGCTACCAGGATCGCGCGAACCCGGTTCATATACCGTACCAAGACTTAATTCTTATTAAGGCGGCAATTAAATACAAGCCGACATAGGGTGAAGATTACCTCGCTATCCTCCCTGTATAATTCGGCATACCAGAAGGGTAACCCCTGCCCTGCGGGTTATTGAGTTGCCGGGCTAACAAGACACCTGGCCAGGCTAATGGCATAGCCAATCTGCCGACTAGGTCGTCAATCATGCTCTTGGCCGTACGCTTCATCACAGCCCCTTGCCCCATCGAAATCACGTGCCCCCGGTCAGCTTGTCGTGCGGCTCCGGGACGTCAGCATGAATGCCAGGAAAAGTAGAATATAGAACAGCAAGGCCAGCCGCGGCACGTCGATCAGGCTGTCGAACATCCCGACTACCAGGAAACCGACGATCGCCGCCGAGAGATAGGGTGCCAGTTCATGCCGCCGGGCCTTGCCTAGATTCAGCCGCCACAGGGCGGCCACGATCAGCAGCAGGAGCGACACCAGGCCGAGTAAACCCTGGTCGAACAGGACATTGACCAGAATATTCTTGGTGTGCCAAGGCAGGTGCTCGTGGTCGCTACTGAAGAACCAGTGCTGCATGCCTTGGCTGAAATCACCGTTGATCAGCAGCGACTCGCCGCTTGGTCCGATCAGGACGATATCATTGATGTCGGCTGCACCGCTCACATTGCCAATGCCCAGCGAGAACATACGTAGGCGCGGCGCGTACCAGGGACCACCGCCGAGCAACGGCCCGGACAGCTTGATCGTGGCCACCTGCCAATCCTCGCCGGCCTTGATCTTGGTGCGCCCAATGGCGCAGCCGGCGACATAGAGCAGGTGCTTTTCGCAGACCTCAACATGCAAGCTGACGTTGTTCTTGGCCCTGATTTTCAGCGACACGGCGAATGGCCCGGTAGTGCCGAGCGGCAAGCGCTGGGAGACGCGAAAAATATCGCCGAAGCTCATCGGATGTTGGGGCGCGACCAGAGATAACCAGGCGCCCTCGCCTTCGTGGACTAGGCGGTAGGTTCCCGGGAGCTTGCTGCCCGGCGCGGCGAAGAAATAGTTCGCTGGGTAGCGTCCCAGCCCCTTGCCGAACCAGAGATCAAGCGGTGTTTGTAGCATCATAGTCGTGCTGAGCGACCAGTGATCGAGACGCCTCTCCAGATCACGGGACGAGGTCGAGAAGCGGTCGCCCATGTAGCCGCCGCCGCTGAATACTGCCACCACGGTGCTGGCGGCGACGGCCGCGCCCATGAAAGTGGCCTGCCAGCGCCATTCTTCCGGCCAGGCTGGCCGTTTGACAAACACGGCGCCAAGCGCCGCCGCGAACACCGCGGCCAGCACACCGAGCATGCCCCACAGGGCGCCACTACCGCCCCAGTGGTCGGCGACGCTGGCCGCCGTGATACCGAGGGCAAACCAACCGGCGACGACAAAAATCCGCTGGCTTCCCCGGATCGCACCGGGCAGCCCCCACAGGACGGCAAGCAGCACGATGAGCAGCGCGGCATACAGAACATACGGCCCCTTGGGCAAAAAGGTGGCGAACAGCACCAGTACCCCGCCGACCATCAGGCCCAGCACGATCCCGGCGGCTAATTGCACCATGGCGATACCGTGCAAGCACCGCGGCAGTGCCAGAGTCACGGCGATGACGCCGAGCAAAGCCAGCAGCCCGCGATAGCCGCCGTCGGCAAACACCAAGCCGGCCATGGCCGCCAATACGAGCAGCGCGATCGCCCAGCGCAGCGGAGTCCACGCCGACTGCTGCCCCGATTGCCGAATACCTGTCGGCAGGCGCCTCTGCCCGGCCAGCAACGGCAGAATGACCAGCAGCGCCAAATAGACACCGCGCGAAAAGGTGGTCAGCGCGGCATAGGTGGCGAGCACGATCATGCCGAGGACCAGCGCATGCCGCGCCGGCGTTCGCGCATGGCGCAAGGCCCAGACGGCGAACGGCGCGGTCAACAGCAGCCAACCGTCGAGGGCCGCGCCACCGACGTGCATTTCCCAAAACAAGGCCGTTGAGCGGTAGTCGCTGGAAAAATTGAGCAGATCGGTGAAGGCCAGGCGTTCCCACAGTGCCGCCAGCGACGCACTGCCGAGGCCGAGCGCCAACCCCCAGGCCAGTTGCCGGCCGGCCGGCCGGGCCGGATCGGAAAACTGGCGGTGGAGCAGCGGCAGCAACAGCCAGGCCAGGAAAAAACTCTTGCCGATGCGGATACTGTTCATCGGGCCGTCGTAGCCCTGATACCAGCCGAACTGGAAGCCGCCGGCATCGGCAAAGCCACGCACCATAGAGATCAGCAGCGACAGGGCCAGCAACAGCGAAAGCCCAATCAGCAACCGGGAAGCACGATGGTGCTGGCCCGGTGGTCCGTCGACCAGGTTCCGAGCATAGCCACCACCGGCCATGGCCAGGACCAGCAGGTCGCTTTCCTCGAAGCTGATCCAGCCGCTCCACGGTGCCAGACCGATCACCGGCAGCAGCGCCGGTACCGCGACCAGGCACCAGACAGGACGAAAAAAGGCGACCGCGCCGGCGACCGCGAACAGGAACAGCGCCGCCCCCGGTCCGAGCGGATGGTGCCAAGCGAGAAAACCACCGAGTCCGAATGCCGCCAGCGCCGCCAGCAGGTCAAGTGCCCGGCTCAGCATGGATGCCCCCGGACTGCGGCAAACGGTACGGCAGCGGCCACTCCTCAGCGTCCGCTTGCCACGTCGAGCAACCGAGCCAGTTGCGCCGTCCGCCCTTCGCGCGAGGCATCGGCAACTGCTTGGCGCACGGGCAGGACTGCCCGGCCGGCGCAGATCGCTTCCAGGAAAGCCGGCAGGATTTGGCTGATGTCGTCGGCCGAATCGAGGCGAGCGATGTCGGTGGCACCGGCTTGACGCAGCGTCGCCGCGGTGTCGCCTAGCGGATCGGTCAAGGCCAGGATCGGCCGGTTGGCACGCAGGTATTCGTAAATCTTGGCCGGAATCTGCTCGTTGCAATTAGCCGCCTGCATGACCAGCAAGCCGTCAGCGGCGAGCATCTCGGCCAGCGCCTGACGATACGGCACCGGCGGCTGACAGTCGATCAGGTCGCCAATGTCGTAGCGGGCGGCCAGCGATTGCAGCAGGTCGTCATGGACCGCGGCGCGAAAGCGCACGACCAAGCTGCCGGGTGCAATTGCTCCAGCCGCCTTGAGCCGACCGAGGGCAGCGAAGAATTGCGTCGGATCGCGCTCGGCCGGGTAAACAATGCCGCTATGTAGCAACGTAATCGCCCCAGGATTCAAAGCTTGCCGTGCCTCGCCGGCCGGCACGGCAGTAGCAAAGGTTTCCTCGTCGTAGCCGTTTTCCAGCACCACGACCCGCTCGGCGGTAGCCGGGTAGCGCTGGCGATAGGTGCGCGCCGCACCCGGCGTCGTGAACGTGCTGAAGCGCGCCATGCGCAGCGCGTGTTGCTCAATCGCCAGAAAGCTCCGCCATGTCAGCGGATCGGCCGGATAGCCATCCTGCGCCATCGGGTCGCGGAAATCGGCGAGCCACGGCAGACCGCTACGCCGCTGCAATTCGGCGCCGATCAGGTGGGCAGTAGCGATTGGATAGGTGGACCAGATCGCCTGCGGCTTGAATTCGCGGATCATCCGCAGGCCCTCGCGCACAGCGGCAAATTTCCAACTAACCCAGCGGTCGGGCCGGGCCATGGCACCGATGTAGCGGCCACCGATCGCCAGATGACGCGCGGTATCGAGCGCGAAGGCGCGGCGCACCATGGTATTCGGGGGAATATCGCCGATCAGGTCGTCGCTGGTGCGCTCGTAAGCGCGCGGATCGGCCGACAGCACCAGCGGCTCCCAGCCGAACTTGGGCAAGTGCTGGACGAAGCGCAGGGTACGCTGGATGCCGCTGCTGCCCGCCAGGGGCGGAAAATGATAGGCGATCATCAGGACGCGATGCATGGTATTTCCATAAGCAAACGATGGCATGGACTCAGGATTGGTCACGACTACGGCCGTATGGGCGGCAATGACAGCCGGCCCGGCGACCAGCCGAGGCATGATAGAGGCAGCGGCGTGGCGATGTCCAATGCGCATGCCGTTGAGCGGTACGGGAAATGACGAGCCACCCTATTTTTTTTTCGGCGTACGGCGCAGGCGCACCTTGACTGCCGCCAGCGCAACTCCGATCCCGCGACCGCCCATCTTGGCCAGCCGGCCGGCCATTTCTTTGATCGCCAGTGCACAACCGAACACCGTGCGCGGGTTATAGGCAATGATGCCCCTGCGCTCCCGCCGGTCGCTCATCCAAGTCTGCTTGTATTTGTCATCGCCGATCAGGAAGTCGACTTCCTTGACTTGGTCGCCCTCAATGACTTGCTGCATCAGGAAACCGGTCAGCACCGTCCCCGGCGAATAGGCAGAAAAGGCTTTGTGGTAAGCCACCTTGTAGATACTAGCCTTGCCTTGGCCGACCATCCACAACTGCGCGGCGATCGGCCGCCCCTGCAGGCAGGCAATGCCGAGCCGCAGCATGCCGTTGGCGGCCAGCAAGCGGATCAGCGAAGGCACAAAATCGGGATAAGGCTCAGGTTTCTTCCAACTGGCCGCGTAGACCTCTTCGAAGGCGGCGATGCCCGCCTCGACCCCAGCAGCATCACTGACCAGTTCGAGCGTGCCCCCATCGGCCACGAATTTCTTGGTCCTCCGCTTAACGGCACTGCGCAGGTTGGCACTACGCTGGCGCAGATAATCCTCCCAACCGCCCCGCACCTCGAGGAACCAATTGTCGAAGCAGAAGAACGTCAACGGAATCCAGCCGATGGCGCGCAATTCGTTCAGCAGCACGCCATAGCTCGGCAATTCGGGATCCATCGGCGCGAAACGCATCATGTGAGCGCCGCGATTTTCCCGTGTCGCCGCGTTCAGCAGATGACGTACTGCCAGCGGATCGCAATCCTGCCCGAGCAGCGGCGAGTACAGGGAAGTGTAGTAATTGCTCAGCGATTCCAGAGTACGCAGGCAACCCTGGCGAATCCGGCGCAGCGGCAGGACCGCCCGCGCCTGTCCGTTGTCGGCGAGATAGTAGTAGCGGACGTCGGCATCGCCGGGGTAGACCTGTCGTTGCAGCAAAGCGAACCAGTCGATCGATACATCGAGGTTGCCGCCCAGCGCAAATTCCCCGAACGGCCATTCGCCTTCCGGAAATTCATCGAGCCGAGTGCAACAGCGGACATCGACCGGCGGTGTTTTGCTTTCCGGCTGGCGCATACGTCGCGAACAAAGCAGTTGGCGCTTCGCCGTCCGGAACAACGTATAGGCGACGATGGCGTAATCACTGCGGAATAGCTGGACGCTGTGGACGGCACAGCCGAAGGCCGACCACTCGGCCTGGTCGCGTGTGGCGTTGGCGTAGAACTTGACGACCCGCTGCGGCTGCTCGGCCAATTCCCTTTCGAGCAGCTGGTACAGCAACAGCTGGCCGGGAGCGAACTGAGACAGCGTCTCGTCGTAGGTAGTCTTGAGAATCACCAGCATGCGCGCGTTATCAATCAGCAGGCAGGAAGCAGCCAGTTGCCCGGCGATTGCCATTTCGTAAACCTCGGCCTGTCCAGTGGCGGCAAAGCGGGTAAGCACTTCGGCATAGAAACTTCCTTGGAGGCTGCCCATCGAGACGGCCGTACCCGCCACCTCTTTCCACCCGGCACTCTCCAATTCACCGAAACGGGCCATGCTGTCGGCTATATCCTCCTGTTCGCGCCAGGAAGACAACACGAAGGTACCAACCTCCCGCTCCGGGCGATTACTGTAGCGACTGATATTGCTGGGCAGATTCTTCGGGCGCTGCTGCCAGTACACATCGAAACCGTTCCCCGGCACGACATCAACGGTGCTGGCATGCGGGGAAATGACGATCTGCCCCCGAACCTGGGCAAAAGACGGGGCATAGCGCGGGTCGACGGCATGGAATTCGATGCACCAGGCAAAACCGGGCAGCGCCTTCAGCAGGCTTTGCAGCAATGTGGCGTCGGCGACCAGGATCGGCGTGACCGGCGCCTGCACCGGCCGGAAAATGACCCAGCGCCCCTGGCCGTACGGTTGCAGAATCAAGGCACCGCGCACGACACCCTGTTCGCGATACAGACAAAGGCGCTCGCTGCCCTTGGCAAAGTACTTGAGCAGCGGGCCAACGAAACGGCTGTCGAAATACGGATAACCGTCGTACAACGCGTTGTTCAGGCGGTCCCAGTCGGCCGCATGATTGGCGAACGTGGTAGTCGCCGGCAGGAACTCCCAACTCATCGGCTACCTCCCGCGACTGGCGTGCGCAGTACTTTGGCCAGCGCCAGCAGCCAATCCATTTCTTCGTCGTTCAGCGACCTGGTAATCGAGAGGCACGGTCGGCGCTCCGCGATTCAGGACGGCAACGCCTGCCGCAGCCAGTCCAGCGTCGCTACCTCGACCGTCTGCCGCAGGGCGCTCGACGAAAAAGTATGGTCGGCGCCGGGCACGTCGATGCGCGTCAGGCCGGGTCCGGCCAGCGCCTGGGTGGCGATGGCATCGGCCCGACAGGCTTCGAGGAACTCCTTGGCAGTATAGTCGTCATCGCTGAGAAGCAGCAGCGACGGGCCGGGAAAATGCGCCAGCGCACGCATCATCCGCTTCTGGAAGGGTTCCGCCGCCACGAAGTCCTCGGTAGCCCTTGCGCGCCGGGCGCGCAGCCAATTGTCGGCCAGACCCCGTACCGCCCGCCCGATTCCCAACCGGCCGCTGAGCAGCTTGCGCCAGAACTCCCTTTGCAACAGCCGGCGGACGTAGTAGTGCTTGATATGCGTTCGCGCCAAGGTTGCTTCCGAACGCGCCCAGGGATTGAGCAGCACCAGACCACCGAGTCCAGCATCCCGAGTACGGTCCCAGTACAGCAAGGCTGCCGTAGCGGCATCACATAGGCCCCACAGCACGATCCGTTCGAGTTGGGGACACTGCCGGCGGAAGGCCGCCAGCGCGGCGGCAATATCTTCCTCCACCGCCTCGAAATCGCGCCTCTCGCCGCCGCTGTCGCCCATGCCGCGATAATCGAAGCGCATCGCTGGATAGCCGGCCACCGCCAACGCCCGCGCCAGCAACAAGAACTGGCGGTGACTGCCGGCGCGATACTGCGGTCCGCCAACGACGACCAACACGCCAACCGTCATCGGCACATTCGGCACTGCGACGATGCCGAGCAAGGACTCGCCGGCACAGGGAAAGGTGATGGCCTGTTCGCAGTAGCTCATGCGTTTCCAACCAAAGCTATCCGCGTCGCGGCAAGCAATTCCGGCGCCTCTTCGATTTCCGTCGTCTGCCAGAAGGCCGGGCCGCGGACGACACTGGCCTCGACCGCGAAACCAGCGGCCTGCCACTGCTCGATGCGCTTCACAGCGACCAGCGCCAACGTTGCCTCGTCGCGTAGCGAGGTTTCCAGCCAGACGACCCGGCCATGACGCCCCGGCGGCGGCAACAGTTCGGCCTGTTCCAAGCCGGCAGCCAGGGTTGGCGCGACTTCGTAGCCGGCAATTTCGACCGCTTGCCCGGCAGCCAACCGCGAGCGCAGTTGCTCGCCGACCATCTTGGCCTGGCCCGAGGCCATTTCGCTGGCAATCTTCAGGCGCATGAATTGCTGCCAATGCTGCTTGCCAGAGACGACCGGTTGCCAGAAAAGGAAATCGGCGGCTTCCGGCAACTCCGCGGCGGCCTCAGCCGCCAGTAGGCAACCGGCGCGCAAACCCCAGAGCACCAGCGGCGCCGATGAACGCTCGCGCAGATAGCGATAGCCAGCCAGCACATCCACGCGCCAGGCCGCCCAAGTGGCATCGGCGAAATCGCCGCCGCTGTCGCCGCAGCCGAGCAAATCAACCTGCAGCACGTCGCAGCCAGCGGCGGCCAAAGCCCGCGACTGCAACGCCGCCATGCGCCGTGCCTTGTTCATTTCCTCGGCGAAGGGATGCAGATAAAGCACCGCAGCCCTGGCTTCTGCCCCGTGCGCTGGGTGGAACAGGCAGAAACGCCTCCCATCGCCAGCGGCCAGGAAATCGGGCTGCATGACAAGCGTTGCCGGATCAGCCGGCCAATTTGGCGTCGACAAATGCAACCAGCGAGCCGACCGTGGCGAAGGTGCTGCCCTCGATCTCGTCATCGTCGACAGAGAAGCCGAAACGTTCTTCGAAACCGGTAATCAGCGCCACCACGGCCATCGAATCGAGTTCCGGAATGGCCCCCAGCAGAGGCGTATCCAAAGTATAGGCAACCGCCCGGCCATTCAAACTAAGAACTTCGTCGAGCAGGGACAGTACTTCCTTCTGGGTATTCAAACCGTACTCCTAAGACAGCCAAATCAGGAGGCCGCATTATAAAGGGAGAATATCGATGCGACCGTGAGATAGGACACGACGCCAATATTGATTTGATCGGATCTCCACCAGCCAACCTCGACCAGCGCCCAAAGCCATGTACTGCGGGACAAGCCCTCGGGAAAAACGATACACTGTCCGCCAGCCATCATGATGGAATGTTGACCGTCGACACCGCTGACCGCGGCCAGCTGCACGATTCACCCGCATTCCCGACAATCATCAATCCATTGCCGCACACCAAGTGACACCATGACCGATACCTATCTACTGCATGAACTGGTCGCCCGTTCCGCCGCCCGCACGCCCGAAGCCACGGCCCTGACCTATGGCCGGGCAGCGTTGACCTATGGCAACCTCCATGAGCAAGTTACCGGCTTCGCCTCCGGTTTGATGGGGCTGGGCTTGCAGCGTGGCGAGCGCGTCGCGATCTATCTGGAAAAGCGTTTCGAAACCGTCGTCGCCAGCTTCGGCACACCGGCGGCCGGTGGTGTCTTCGTCCCGCTCAACCCCCTGCTCAAGCCGGAGCAAGTCGGCTACATCCTGCGTGATTGCAATGTCCGCATGCTGGTCACCTCAGCCGAGCGTCTGGCTTTGTTGCAGGAAACACTGACCGCCTGCCACGATCTGCGCGATGTCATCGTGCTCGATAGCGCTGAAGTACCCACGGTGCCCGGCGGCCTCAATACCCTGCGCTGGAGCGAACTGCTTGCCGCGCCGCTGGTCAGTGGTCACCGAATCATCGATACCGACGTCGTCAGCATTCTGTACACCTCGGGTAGCACCGGCAAACCGAAAGGCGTAGTGCTCTCGCATCGCAACATGGTAGCCGGCGCCAAGAGTGTCGCCAGCTATCTGGAAAACCATGCCAGCGACACGCTGCTGGCCGCCCTGCCGCTGTCCTTCGATGCCGGTTTCAGCCAGTTGACGACGGCTTTCCACGTCGGCGCCCGGGTCGTGCTGCTCAACTACCTGCTACCGCGCGACGTCATCAAGGCCATCGAGCGCGAAAAGGTGACCGGCCTGACGGCGGTGCCGCCGCTGTACATCCAGTTGACGCAACTGGCCTGGCCGGAATCCATCAGCGAACATCTGCGCTACTTCGCCAACACCGGTGGTCGCATGCCGCGCGAGACGCTCGATGTGCTGCGCCGCCATCTGCCGCAGAGCAAGCCTTTCCTGATGTATGGTCTGACCGAGGCTTTCCGCTCAACCTACCTGCCGCCGAGCGAGGTCGACCACCGCCCTGACTCGATCGGCAAGGCCATTCCCAATGCCGAAATCCTGGTCCTGCGCGAGGACGGCTCGCCCTGCGCCGCGAACGAGCCGGGCGAACTGGTGCATCGCGGCGCCCTAGTCGGCATGGGTTACTGGAACGATCCGGAAAAGACGGCCGAGCGCTATAAGCCACTGCCGGTCCATGCCCCGGGCCGCGAGGCCGGGCTGGTGCTGCCGGAAATCGCCGTCTTCTCCGGCGACACGGTACGTATGGACGAAGATGGTTTCCTTTATTTCATCGGCCGCCGTGACGAAATGATGAAGACCTCCGGCTACCGCGTCAGCCCAACCGAGGTCGAGGAAATCCTCTACGCCACCCGAATGGTCGGCGAATGTGTCGCCTTCGGTGTCGACGATGACCGTCTCGGCCAGGCCATTCAGGTCATCGCCACCCCGCCGGTCAGTGGCAAGCTTGATGTCGCCGAATTGCTCGCCGAATGCCGCTTGCGCATGCCAGCCTACATGGTGCCAGCCGGCATCGAGGTGCGCGACGGGCCGCTACCGCGCAACCCCAACGGCAAGATCGACCGCAAAACACTGGCCACCGAATGGGTGGCCATCAATGCCGGCTAACCACAATTCGCCATCGCCGGGCGCCAATTCCCGTTCGGTGGCAGGATCCTCCAGGAGCGCGGAAGGCGCTTCCAGCGCCAGCTTGCCGGTATCCGGGTGGTGTAGCCCAGTTCCGCGTAAACCTAGGCGGTACGAGCGTTGGTATCGCTCTTGAGGCGGTCGGCGTAGCCGGGCAGGTTGATGTTCTGAATAGCATCTTCCTTGCCTGTCTCCTCATTGCCAGCCGTAGCGGCGGAAATAAATGCCCTTCATGGCCTGGGTCAGCCCCATATAGGCCAGCAGGATCAGTGGTAGGAATACGAAGTACAGCGGCGGCAACGCTTGCAACTTGAAATAGTGCGCCAGTGGCCCCATCGGCAGAAAAATACCGATGGCCATAATCGCTGCCGTCATCAGCAACAGCGGGGTTGACGCCCGGCTCTGGATGAACGGCAGTTTCGGCGTGCGGATCATGTGCACGACCAGGGTCTGCGTCAGCAGGCCGACAATGAACCAGCCGGACTGGAACAGGGTCTGCTGTTCCGGGGTATTGGCGCTGAATACGAACCACATCATGACGAAGGTGGTGATGTCGAAAACCGAGCTGATCGGCCCGAAGAACACCATGAAGCGCCCCACGTCCGCCGGTTGCCAGCGTTGCGGCTTGGTCAGCAGTTCGTCATCGACATTGTCGAACGGGATAGCGATTTGCGAGATGTCGTACAGCAGATTCTGCACCAGCAGGTGCATCGGCAACATCGGCAGGAAGGGAATAAAGGCCGAGGCCACCAGCACCGAGAACACGTTGCCGAAGTTGGAGCTAGCCGTCATCTTGATGTACTTGAGCATGTTGGCAAAGGTGCGGCGGCCTTCCAGCACACCTTCTTCCAGCACCATCAGGCTCTTTTCCAGCAGGATGATGTCGGCGGCTTCCTTGGCAATGTCCACCGCGGTGTCTACCGAGATACCGATGTCTGCCGTGCGTAGCGCCGGCGCGTCGTTGATGCCGTCGCCCATGAAGCCGACCACGTGGCCGTTGGCTTTCAAAAAGCCGACGATGCGCTCCTTGTGTACCGGGGTCAGTTTGGCGAACACGTTGTTCGATTCGACCGCTGCGGCCAATGCCTTGTCGCTCATGCGCTCAATGTCACTACCTAGCAGGATGCCCTTTTGCTCCAGCCCCACCTCGCGGCAAATCTTGGCCGTCACCAGCTCGTTGTCGCCGGTCAGCACCTTGACCGCCACACCGTGTTCGGCCAGCGCCTTAAGGGCCGGGGCCGTCGATTCTTTCGGTGGATCGAGGAAGGCCACGTAGCCGATCAGGGTCAGCTCACGCTCGTCAGCGACGCCGTAGATGTCCTGGGTCGGCGGCGTCTCCTTCATCGCCACCGCCACCACGCGCAGACCCTCTTCATTGAGGTCAGCCGTGACCTGGCGAATCCGCTCCAGCAACTCGGACGTCAGCAGCTCGGTTTGCTCGCCGTGACGCACCTGCGTGCAAACACTCAGGATTTCCTCGACAGCACCTTTGCAGATCAGCTCATGGTGATCCTCGCGCTCACTGACCACCACCGACATGCGGCGGCGATTGAAGTCGAACGGAATTTCATCGACCTTGCGGTAGTTCCTAGCCGGTTCCAGTTCGCGGCGCACCTCGGCGTGTTCCAGCACGGCCACGTCCAGCAAGTTCTTCAGGCCGGTCTGGCAATAGCTGTTGAGCCAGGCCATCTCCAGTACCTCATCGGATTCCTCGCCCCAGACATCGACGTGGCGCGCAAGAAAAATCTTGTCCTGCGTCAGCGTGCCAGTCTTGTCGGTGCACAGCACATCCATCGCACCGAAGTTCTGGATTGCATCCAGCCGCTTGACGATGACCTTACGCCGCGACATCACCACCGCGCCTTTGGCCAACGTCGAGGTGACGATCATCGGCAGCATTTCGGGCGTCAGGCCCACCGCGATGGACAGCGCAAACAGCAGCGCCTCCATCCAATCGCCCTTGGTGAAACCGTTGAGGAACAGCACCAGCGGTACCATCACCAGCATGAAGCGGATCAGCAGCCAGCTCACCTTGTTGACGCCGGACTGGAATGCCGTGGGCGCGCGGTCAGTGGCCGTAACGCGGCTGGCCAGCGCCCCGAAGTAGGTGGCGTTACCCGTGCTGAGGACAACGGCGGTGGCCGAACCGGACACCACGTTAGTACCCATGAATAGGATGTTATCCAGCTCCAGCGGGTTGATCGCGCCGGCATCGCACTGCGTGGCGAATTTCTCCACAGGCATCGACTCGCCGGTCATCGCGGCTTGCGCCACAAACAGATCCTTGGCGCTAAGTACGCGGCAATCCGCCGGGATCATGTCGCCAGCCGACAGTACGATCACGTCGCCCGGTACCAGGAGCTTGATCGGCACTTCAATCCGCCGCGCGGCCTTGGCGTTGATGCGCGCGCCGTAATACTGCTCAAAGATCGGCGCGGCATCTTCGGACACATCACGCCGAATCACTGTGGCGGTGTTGCTCACCATCGCCTTGAGCGCATCGGCGGCCTTGTTGGCTTTGGCCTCCTGCCAGAAGCGCAGCAGCGTCGACAGCACTACCATGGTACCGATCACGATGGTGGCCGTCATGTCGTCGGTCAACCAAGAAATCGCCGCTAGCAACGTCAACAGCAGGTTGAACGGGTTGCGATACGACAGCCACAGGTGCTGCCACCACAACAGCGGTTTTTCATGATCGACTTCGTTGAGACCAACGCGCCCGCGGACGGTCTCCGCTTGGACTTCGGTCAAGCCATCATCGTGGCTATCGAGTTGGGTCAGCAGCGCCGCCGGGTCGCTGGTGGCGGCTGCGACCAGGCTCCTGCTCAGTCCAGCCGGCGGTTCGCGGCTGACGTTGGTTTGCACCAGGGTGTCGAGCAACGCCAAACGGCGGAAATGCCGGGCGATACGGCGGGTGCGCAAAAAGCCCGCGAAAAACTCTTTCAGTAGCGTGAAGTTCATAATTATTCTCCGGTGCGGCCTGCCCGCTTCACGCTATTGAAAGCGTGCTCAGGCAGGCTGCCGATATTCAGGGTCTGGCATGATTTATAGGCCTATATGACAAAAAACTTACGGCAGGAACGGCACCGAAAGTAGCCGAAAGCCGATGGAAAACCATCGCTCTCCACTTCCGCTGCCGTTGCGACTACCGTACGTCGCATCGATCTGGATGCGATTGGGTATCAGCCAATGACGCAGACCGAGTTGATGAAAAGGCTTGCCCTGGTTCTGACCAAAGGTTTCGGCAATCAGCCAGGTGTTTTCGGCAAGCTGGGTCTCGCTGCCCAGACCCCAGGTCAGACGGTCGCGCCGGGTTTCACCTTCGCGCTGCCAGCCTAGGTTGGTATGAACAACCACGGCATCGTCGTTGAATGAAACGCTGGTCGGTACATAAGCGTACCAGTCGCGGGCGTCAGCTTGAGGATGGCCTGCCGTGCCCGCGGTCAGGCCGATACCCCAGCCGTTTGGGTCCATCGTTTTGAACAGGGTCTTGCCCTGTACCACGACATCGGTGGTCCGGGTACGACCCGCTTCACGGGTCATGGCGCCGCCCACGGTCAGTTCTAGATTGCCGGTGAAATTGCAGGCAGGGAGCGCCCAGGTTTCGGTTCTACTCGGGTAGCGCATGACCCAGGTTTCGAGCTGGCATGCCTTGGCATCGGTGATGCGGGCATCATCGGTCATCATCGGGCGTGCCGCGTAGGCCGCGTGGGTTGCCAGCAAGGCAGCACTGAGCAAGGCCAAGCGGAGCGGTGGCCAAGCCGCGCCAAAGCGGCCGGGGTGTTGAAAACAGGCAATGCGCACAACGTTCTCCTTTTGAATCGAGGCGGAGCCTTGACACGTATACGGCCTGCCACAGGGCATCATAGCCAATACACATGACAAGCCGATGACGGCAAGCAATATTCGCAGCCGACCGCCGCAAGGCGGCCAGCCATTCAGTTGTCTTGGAGGGAAGATTGTGCGCAGCGTAATGCCACGACACTTTGCCGCCTCTCGTGTTCAGCGAGACAGCGGCAGGAAAACCTGCGCGTTATCTTGCCGAGGGGATGCCGGTCATTGGAACCGGCCGACTACTGTCACTCGAACAAGTGCCCACTTGGGAACTCCGCAGTTAATGAAGCGCATGATTTTACTCTTCAGCAACGACCAGGGCAAGCGCATGAAGTTCAAGCCAAGCAATTGAGTACGGTAGGGATCGGGAGCAGCAGCGGATAAAGATGGCGGAGGCGTTGATACCTCCCTTGCGCGGAGTCGGGTCAAAGCGGATGAGATTCAAGGTGATGTGTTTGAGGCTAGTCGTCTTTTGTTCATTGATCGTGCTCCCCTCTGATCGGCCCCCAAGGCCACGCACTACGGGACAAGTCCTTGGGAAAGGCGATACACTGCCCGCCATCCATCATCGTGGAATGTTGATGGTCGGCCGTACGATTCATCCGTATTTTCGACAATTGTCAATCCACTGCCGCATGCCAAGTGGCACCATGACCGATACCTAGCCGTCAACACTGGCTAATTCCCTGCCCGTATAGAAAGTTCGACGATGTCCGCCCCTCCCGCACGCCCCTTGCCCACACATGCCCCGATGATGCAATTCGCCGTTGACGACGGGCAACTGCTGATCGGCGGCCTGCCGCTCGAACGCTTGGCCGCGCGCGTCGGGCAAACTCCGTTCTACGCCTATGACCGCGCCCTGCTGGCCGGTCGCGTTGCTGAATTGCGGGCGGCCTTGCCGGCAGCGGTCAAGCTGCACTACGCCATGAAGGCCAACCCGATGCCGGCTGTGGTCGGCCTGATGGCCAGTCTGGTGGACGGCATCGATGTGGCCTCGGCCGGTGAATTGAAGATTGCCCTCGATGCCGGTGCCGATCCACACGAAATCAGCTTTGCCGGCCCCGGCAAGCGTGATGGCGAATTGCGCCAGGCCGTGGCAGCCGGCGTCCTGGTCAATCTCGAATCCTTCCGGGAAATTGGCGTGCTAGCTGCTATCTCAGCCGAACTCGGTACGCCAGCACGGGTCGCCGTGCGGGTCAATCCGGATTTCGAGCTGAAAGGCTCGGGCATGAAGATGGGCGGCGGCGCCAAGCAATTCGGCGTCGATGCCGAACTGGTGCCGCAACTGTTGGCCGAAATCGGCGCCGCCGGCCTGCAATTCGAAGGTTTCCATCTGTTTGCCGGCTCGCAGAATCTGCAAGCCGAAGCCATCTGCGAAGCGCAGCAAAAATCCTGGGCATTGGCCCGACGCTTGGCTGAGCACGCACCGGCGCCGGTCCGTTTTCTCAATCTCGGCGGCGGCTTCGGCATTCCTTACTTCCCTGGCGAGCAGCGCCTGGACCTAGCGCCGATCGGCGCCAACTTGGCCGAACTGGCGGTCCGCACCGCCGCCGAGATGCCGGCCGCCGAACTGGTCATCGAGCTCGGCCGCTACTTCGTCGGTGAAGCCGGGGTTTACGTGACGCGGGTCATCGACCGCAAGTTGTCCCGCGGTCAGGTATTTCTCGTCGTCGACGGCGGGCTGAACCATCACCTGTCGGCCTCCGGCAATTTCGGCCAGGTAATCCGTAAGAACTACCCGGTCGCCATCGGCAACCGGATGGATGCGACAGAACGGGAAACAACCTCGGTCGTCGGCCCGCTGTGCACCCCACTCGATTTGCTGGCCGAACGCATGGACCTGCCGGCAGCGCAACCCGGCGACCTGGTGGTCATTTTCCAGAGCGGCGCCTACGGCGCCAGCGCCAGCCCACAAACCTTTCTTGGGCACCCTGCGGTAGTCGAGGTGTTGGTGTAAGCGCCTGCCTCATTCCATTTTTAAATCAATCGAGTACGCGAAGGCGAAGCGCAGACAGTGCTGTTGCACGGCAAGCGAAGCCGACAAAGTAATCGGTTGATTTAGAAGTGGAATCAGGCGAGGAACAGGGTCGCGTGTTCCAGATCCTCGTGGGTCAGGCCGTGGTCGATGGCGCTGACGAACTTGCGCCAGACCAGATCGGGCTCACCAACCTTGAAGCCGTAAAAGCCGTTGAAACCATTGGCATGGTCGCGCACCGCCAGCGCCTTGACCACCGAGATTTCGCTACGGCCCAGTTGCACCGTGGCCAAACTCCAGATATTGAGCGGCAACCCTTCCCGGGCATAGGCTTGGAAACCGTACTCCGACACCTCGATGACCTGCACTGGAAATTCGCCGACGGTCCCATACGGTGCATCGGGACGGATCCGCCCCGGGCACTTGACCGAGAAACGCCGGTACTGGCGTAGCGGCATATCATCGCCGAGCATCGGCAGTTCCGGCAGGATGTCGCGATAGGCCGGCAGATCGTAGATGGAATGCAGCAAGGCCCGCTTGCGCGTATCGAGATCGGCGAAGCCCTGCGTGCGCCGATTGAAGAAATGGTCGAGCAATTCCGGCGTCAGCACCGGGTCATTGGTGGTGAAGTAGCGGCGGTTGGGTAACTGTAGATTAGGCAGCTTGATCCCGGTGAAATAGGACAGTAAATCCTTGCGCGGTGGCTTGCCGGCATAAGCTGGCGCCATGATGGCGGGCGCCTGGTACAGGTCGAGCGCAGCACCGACCGCCGGTGCGCCGTTAGCGAAATCGTACTTGTCGACCGCGTTCGCGGTCAGCCGCTGGAAGAACAGCAGCGACTCGTACATCTCGATGCGATTGGGATTGACGGCAATCAGCAGATGACGGGTATCAAAGTACTCGGTCGCATATTCGTACATGAACTTCATCAGCGGAAACAGGATGGCGCCACCGGTCTTGCGAAAATGCGGATGCACGGCCAACGCCGAGACTTCCGCTAGGTTGCCCCCCTTCACCCGGACCCCGCTGAGATCGAAGATTTTCTGCAGCGGAAAGCCGAAGGCGCTTTCGCGGATCAACGACATGGTACCGACCACTTCGCCATCCCATTTGGCGCACAGGGTCGTCGTCGTCGGCAACGCGTGGTAGAGGGTGACCCGCATCCCCGACGGATCGGGCTTCATGAATCCGGCATCGACGTAGGCATCATGCAGCAGCGAGAAACTGGCCTCCAGTTCCTCCTGCGTATCGGCGATCTTCAGTTGCAGGCGGTCGCTCGGTTCCGGATCACAATCGACGAAAGAACGATAAACGGCAAAACGGGTTTCGCGCGGCAAGGCAGCCAGCATCCGGCGCAAACCCTGGTGCATGCATTTTCTTATTGCTTTGATCGTCACGGTCGCCATGGTGGAATCCTCGTAGCGAATCTTCTGCATGCTGAATGTATAGAAGACTTATACACCAAACGGGAAACAAACCGAAGCTAGAACATTACCGCCAAGCTGACTCAAAAACTCCGGTCACTTTGGCGCTAAAGCTTTTTTCCTACGCAAGGTATACTTGGTATCCTGCCGGTCCCCATTTCAATCACTTTAGTTGAAAATCCCCAGCCCCACCAATATCAAACAACAAATTCAATAAAAATGAGTTTTTTACCTCGCGCGGCGGACACCCATTTTTCTCCACCGATTTCGGCCCCGGCATGCCGCGCTCGACCCATCGGCATTCTCCGCGTGGCTCTCGAGAAACCCCCGTCACAACATGGCAACCTTCGTGAAATACTGCACAGGCATGATTCGCAGCGCTTTCTAGAATATGTCCGACACGCAGGCATACTGGATGCGACAGCAGCCTGTCCGGCGATACCGCTCCGAAACTCCCTGTCAACAATTCGTCCCAGGACAGAATTTTCGGAGCTTGACCCCAGGTTGCTAAGGAACGAGGGCTGATCATGTTCAAGGTATTCAATCACTGGATACGCTGGCGACCGCTGGTGCAGATGTTGTTCGATTTCTCTTTCGTGATCGTCGGCATCGTAATCGCCATGATGTGGGTACACAACGGGCTACCGGTCAATCACAAGCAGGTTTTGCTGTTCGCCGCGTTGCTGGCTGCCTCCATGCTGCTGATCAACGCTTGGCTCGGCTTCTACCAGCGCTTGAGTAACCGCACGCCGATGGAAACGCGGGCTCGGGCGGTACTTTCGCTCTACGTCGCCGTTCCGGTTGCCTACGGTATCTACGCCCTGTTGCCGCTGACTGGTGTCAGCCGCGAATTCGTGCAGTTGTCCGCCATGTCGGCGGTGTTCGGCATGCTGATCACCCGCGTCACCGCCACCCAAGCATCGGCCGCCGGCATCCTCACCCGCCGCATCATGGTCTTCGGCATCGGCGATCGGGCACTGGCCGTCAAGCAGGCGCTGAACAAATCCGATCAATCGGCGGAAATCATCGGCTTTTTCCCCGCCCCCAACGAAGAGCATCCGGCGGTCCCGAGCGATGCGGTGATCACCGCCAGCCGCTCGCTGACCCAAACTGCGCTAGCCCTGAAGACTGATGAAATCGTCGTGGCCCTGACCGAGCGCCGCGGTGGTGCCATGCCGTTGCACGAATTGCTCGACTGCAAGTTGCAGGGCATCCGCGTCCTCGATCTGGCCAGCCATTTCGAACAGACGCTCGGCCAGATCCGCCTCGAATCGCTATACGCCGGTTGGCTGGTCTTCGGCGATGGCTTCGGCCAAGGCACGCTACGCACCGTCGTCAAGCGAGTATTCGATATCGCCTGCGCGATCATTCTGATTCTCCTGACGTTGCCGATCATGCTGATTGCCGCCGTGGCCATCGTCGTCGAAAACGGTTTTCCGGTGTTCTATTCTCAGGAGCGCGTCGGTCTCAATGGCCGCTTGTTCAAGGTCATCAAATTCCGCAGCATGCGCCGCGATGCCGAGAAGGACGGCAAGCCGGTCTGGGCCAGCAAGCACGACGATCGGGTAACGCGCGTCGGCAAGATCATCCGCAAGCTGCGCATCGACGAATTGCCGCAGTTGTTCAGCGTCCTCAAGGGCGACATGAGCCTGGTCGGCCCGCGTCCCGAACGCCCTTTCTTCGTCGATCAGTTGACCCGGGAAATTCCCTTCTACGCCGTACGCCACAGCGTCAAGCCGGGCGTTACCGGCTGGGCGCAGGTGCGCTACCACTATGGCGCGACGGTCGAAGATTCGGCTGAAAAACTCCAGTACGATCTCTATTATGTGAAGAACCATTCGTTGTTCCTGGACATCCTGGTTCTGTTCGAGACTATCGGCGTCGTGCTGACCGGCAAGGGTGCCCAATAATTCACCCGCCGCCTCTCCCGAGCGGCGCCTTTCTCGTCCCGCATGAATATCGACTCGGCACCGCTGATTGTCTGGAGCTTCGGTCTCGCCGCCGGAGCGTACACACTCTTTGCGGCTTATCTCCTGATTTTTGGACCATCCTGGCAATCGGGGCGACGGGCCCGGGCGCTTGGCCTAGCCATTGCCTGTTCGCTGCTCTGGGCTTGGCTATCGTGGGCGATGTTCGCCACCGGCCAGCCGCCGATCCTCTTTGCCTTGTCGCTCGGCGACGTTCTGCGCCACGGCGCTTGGTTCGCCTTCCTGGTCCTGTTGCTGACGCCCGAGGCTTCAAAGAACGGCAAGGGCACGATACTCCCCGGCTGGTTGGTTCCGGCCTGCTGGCTGAGCGTCATCGGCGGACTGGTCTGGCAGCTATCGCTATTCTTCGGGCTGCTGGCCGACGAAGACTGGCAACGCACCGCCCTGTTCCTCGCCTTGGCCATGCCAGTTCTCGGCCTGATTTTGGTCGAACAGTTGTTTCGCGGCATCGCTGACGATGCCGTATGGAACATCAAACCGCTCTGCCTCGCACTCGGCGGACAGTTTGTGTATGACATCTATCTGTTCTCCGAAGCCCTGATGTTCAACCGGCTCGACCCGGACGCCTTCGCCGTGCGTGGTATCGTCCATGCGACCACGGTGCCGCTGTTGCTATTGGCGACACTGCGCAACCGGAACTGGACAGCAAAAATCCGCCTCTCGCAGCGGGCGGCCTTTCATTCCGCCAGCCTGCTGATGGCCGGTCTGTATCTGATGTTCATGGCCGGCGTTGGCTACTACGTCCGCTATTTCGGCGGCGACTGGGGCCGGGCGCTACAACTGGCCCTGGTCTTCGCCGCCATCCTCGGCCTCGGCATGCTGGCGGTTTCCGGCTCGATGCGGGCGAAGATGCGGGTACTGGTGGGCAAGCATTTCTTCCGTTACCGCTACGATTACCGCGAGGAATGGCTGCGCTTCACGCGCACCCTGTCCGCCCAGGAATCGCCGCAGGCCTTGGGGCAACAAGTGATCCGCGGTCTGGCGGCGATGGTCGAGAGTCCAGCCGGCGGCCTGTGGCTGTGCGAAGCGGGTCAAGGCAATTACCGCCAGGCCGCGCGTTGGAATGCTCCGGCCTGCGAGGAGCCGGAACCCCCGGAGTCGTCGCTGGTGCAATTCCTGATCGCCGGCGGCTGGGTCATCAATCTTGCAGAGTACCGTAGCCACCCGGGCCGCTACGGCAAACTGGAAATTCCGGTCTGGTTATCGGGGCTGCCCAATGCTTGGCTGCTCGTCCCACTGATGGTCGGCAGCCAGATGACCGGTTTCGTCATCCTGGCCAGTTCCCGCACACCGATCGACGTCAACTGGGAGGTCAACGACCTGCTGCGCACCGCCGGCTGCCAGGCCGCCGGCTTCCTGGCCAACATGCAAGCTACCGAAGCCTTGCTCGAAGCGCGCAAGTTCGACGCCTTCAACCGGATGTCGGCATTCGTCGTGCATGACCTGAAGAATATCGTCACTCAGTTGTCGCTGATGCTGAAGAATGCCGAACGCCACCGTGCTAATCCGGAATTCCAGCAGGACATGCTGATGACCGTCGAGCATTCGGTCGAACGCATGCGGCAATTGATGATGCAGTTGCGCGAAGGCGCCACGCCCCCAGGAACCACCTGTGGTGTTAATCTTTCTGATGTCATTGAACGCATCCGCGGGGAAAAGGCAAGCCAGGGGAGGAGTGTCGAAGTGCAATTGCAACAAAAGCTGGCGGCACGCGGCCACGAAGATCGCCTGGAAAGGGTCATCGGCCATCTGGTGCAGAACGCACTGGATGCCACCGATCCATCCGGCCGCGTGACGGTCAGCCTGGAGCGCCGAGGCGACCGGGCCGCCTTGGAAGTCGGCGACACCGGCCACGGCATGACTACGGAATTTATCCGCGAGCGTCTGTTCAAGCCATTCCAGAGTACCAAGCGGGCCGGCATGGGCATCGGCGCCTACGAAAGCTCGCAGTACATCCGCGAGCTGGGCGGCGAGATGCTGGTGGATAGCGAACCCGGACAGGGAACACGGATCACCGTCCTGCTGCCGCTGTTCGAGGTAAGCAGCGAATCCGATTTGCGTGAAAAGGAGCCCGCTTGACTGCGGAAAAACCCCGCCCCCTGCTGATCGTCGAGGATGATCCGGCATTGCAGAAGCAACTGCGCTGGTCCTTCGACCAATACGAGGCCATCACCGCAAGCGACCGCGAAAGCGCGCTCAGCCAGATTCACCGCCACCATCCGGCGGTGGTTACCATGGACCTTGGCCTGCCGCCGGATGCCGACTCCGTCTCCGAAGGCTTCCGCCTGCTCGAACAGATCCTGGCGGCTGCCCCCGATACCAAGGTGATCGTTCTCACCGGCCAGAACGACCGGGCCAATGCATTGCGCGCCATCGGTCTCGGCGCTTACGATTTCTTCGCCAAACCGTTCGAGCCGGAACTGCTCGGCCTGACCATCGATCGCGCTTTCCGTCTCTATGATCTGCAGCAGGAAAACCGCCGCTTGCAGGCTGCCCAGCACCCGCCGGCACTGGCCGGCCTGGTGACGCGCAGCCCGGAAATGCTGCGCGTCTGCCGCACCGTCGAAAAAGTTGCCGGCAGCAACGCCACGGTCCTGCTACTCGGCGATAGCGGCACCGGCAAGGAAATCCTCGCCCACGGCCTGCACGATGCTTCGCCGCGCAAGAGCGAGCGCTTCGTGGCGATCAACTGTGCCGCAATCCCGGACAATCTGCTGGAAAGTGAGTTGTTCGGCTACGAAAAAGGCGCCTTTACCGGTGCCGCGAAAACCACGCCGGGGAAAATCGAGAGCGCCGACGGGGGCACGCTGATGCTCGACGAAATCGGCGACTTACCGCACCCGTTGCAGGCCAAACTGCTGCGCTTCCTACAGGAAAGAGTGATCGAGCGCCTCGGCGGCCGCCAGGAAATCCCAGTCGACGTCCGCATCGTCTGCGCCACGCACCAGGATCTCAAGGCGCTGATCAGCGAAGGGTGCTTCCGCGAGGATCTCTACTACCGCTTGGCCGAGATCGTCATCAACATCCCGCCGCTGCGCGATCGCAAGGGCGATGCCGCCCTGCTCGCCCATGCCTTCGTTCGCCGCTTCGCCAGCGAACACAACTACGGCAGCATGACCCTGACCGAAGACGCCGTGCGGGCCATCGAAGCCCATGGCTGGCCGGGCAACGTGCGCGAACTAGAGAACTGCATCAAGCGCGCGGTAATCATGGCCGACGGTTCCCAGATCACACGCGAGGATATCGGACTTGAGTTCGATCCCGGCAGCCAGTCCGAATTCATCGACCTGCGCAGGATTCGCGACGAAGCCGAGCGCAGCGCGGTCATCACCGCCCTCGGCCGCGCCAACGGCAATCTGGTCCGCGCCGCCGAGATTCTCGGCAT
>JAISPT010000001.1 GCA_031274715.1 Azonexus sp.
CCGATGAATTACCACTTCACCACGACGCTGGCGCATATCGAACTGAACGGCGGCAAGATAGCCGAGTTGCTGCACGACGAAGCCTTGCAGATCAAAAGCAGCAACCCGTTCAAAGGCAACATGGATATCGCCAAATTGCGCCAGGCAATCGCCAGCCACGGCGTGCCAAACGTACCGCTGATCCGCATGGAAGCATCGACCAACCTGATCGGCGGCCAGCCGTTCTCGATGGCGAATCTGCGTGAAGTTGCCCAGGTTGCCAAGGAAAACGGCATTCCGCTGGTGCTCGATGCCAGCTTGATCGGCGAGAACGCCTGGTTTATCAAGCAGCGCGAGCCGGAATTCCAGCAGGTGAGCGTTGCCACCATTCTGCGCGAAATGTGCGCACTGGCCGACATCGTGTATTTCTCTAGCCGTAAAGTCAGTTCATCGCGCGGCGGTGCCATCTGCACCAACCGGCCGGAAATTTTCGAAAAGATGAAAGTGCTGGTGCCGTTGTTTGAAGGCTTTTTGACTTACGGCGGCATGTCGGTGCGCGAAATCGAGGCAATGGCGGTCGGCCTGCGTGAAACCACGGACGAAAACGTGATCGGTCAAAGCCCGTCATTCATTCGCTATCTGGTTGAACGTCTGGAAACACTGGGCATTCCTGTCGTGACACCGGCTGGTGGTCTTGGCTGTCACGTCGATGCGATGGGCTTCTTGTCGCATATACCGCAGAAAGAATATCCGGCGGGTGCGTTGGCGGCGGCGTTCTATTTGATCTCTGGCGTGCGTGGCATGGAACGCGGTACGGTATCGAGCACACGCGACCAGCACGGACATGACATTCTTGCTGATGCCGAATTGCTGCGGCTGGCTTTCCCGCGTCGGGTGTTTACCTTGTCGCAGGTGAAATATGTCGAAGATCGGCTGAATTGGTTGTACACCCAGCGTGAACTGGTCGGCGGCCTGCGTTTTGTTGAAGAACCTTCCGTCCTGCGCTTCTTCATGGGGCGACTCGAAGCCTTAAGTGACTGGCCGGAAAAATTGATGCAAGCCTTCCGGCGTGACTTCGGCGACAGCCTGTAAGGTCAGACGGAACGGAAATTGAAGAACCCGCCTCGTTGATCCTCCACCTCACCATTCCCGCATGCTCCGGCTGACCGAACTAAAGCTCCCGCTCGACCACCCCGCCGATGCCCTGGCCCCGGCCATCTGCCGGCGCTTAGGCATCGCCGCCGACGATTTGCTCGGCTTCACCGTCTTCAAGCGCAGCCACGACGCGCGCAAGAAATCGGCCATCGTGCTGATTTACCAGATTGACGTCGAACTGCGCGACGAGGCCACCGTCCGTGTCCGCCTCAAGGACGACCGCCAGGTGATGCCGACGCCGGATATGGACTACCGCTTCGTCGCCCACGCCCCGGCCGGCCTGAAAATGCGGCCGGTGGTCGTCGGCACCGGCCCCTGCGGCCTGATGGCCGGCCTGTTGCTGGCGCAGATGGGCTTTCGCCCGATCATCCTGGAACGCGGCAAGGCTGTGCGCGAGCGCACCAAGGACACCTGGAGCCTGTGGCGCAAGCACAACCTGAATCCGGAATCCAACGTCCAGTTCGGTGAGGGTGGCGCCGGCACCTTTTCCGACGGCAAGCTGTACAGCCAGATCAAGGACCCGAATTTCCTCGGCCGCAAGGTCATGGCTGAATTCGTCAAAGCCGGGGCACCGGCCGAGACCCTGGTTGTCAGCAAGCCGCACATCGGTACCTTCCGCCTGGTCAAGATGGTCGAAAACCTGCGCGCAACGATCACTGGTCTGGGCGGCGAAATCCGCTTCGGCAGCAAGGTCGAGCGCCTGCTGGTCGACGACCGGCAAGTGCGCGGCGTCGAACTGGCCGGCGGCGAGCGCATCGCCGCCGAGCACGTGGTGCTGGCCATCGGCCACA
The DNA here is from genome assembly GCA_031274715.1 of Azonexus sp. Lineage (GTDB taxonomy): Bacteria > Pseudomonadota > Gammaproteobacteria > Burkholderiales > Rhodocyclaceae > Azonexus. The sequence continues at coordinate 1,926 of JAISPT010000001.1, forward strand.
GCGCTCGCGATACCTTCCAGATGCTGCACGATGCGGGTGTCTACATCGAGGCCAAGCCGTTTGCCATCGGTTTTCGCATCGAGCATCCGCAAACCCTGATCGACCGCGCCCGCTTCGGTCCCCATGCCGGCAACGAACAGCTCGGCGCCGCCGACTACAAGCTGGTGCATCACTGCGCCAACGGCCGCGCCGCCTACAGTTTCTGCATGTGCCCAGGCGGTCAGGTGGTAGCCGCCACCTCGGAGCCGGGCCGGGTCGTAACCAACGGCATGAGCCAGTATTCGCGCGCCGAGCGCAACGCCAACGCGGCGCTGGTGGTCGAGATTCGCCCCGAGGATTTCCCTGACGACTATCGCCGCAATCCGCTGGCCGGCATTGATTTCCAGCGCCACTGGGAAAGCATGGCTTTCATCGCCGGCGGCGGCACTTACGATGCCCCGGCCCAGCGCGTCGGCGACTTCCTGGCCGGCCGGCCGTCAACCGCGCTGGGCAGCATCGAGCCCTCCTACCAGCCGGGTGTGCACATGACCGACCTGGCCGCCTGCGCCCCGGATTACGTGATTGAGGCGCTACGCGAGGCCATCCCGGCCTTCGACCGGCAGATCAAGGGCTTCGCCATGGCCGATGCGGTGCTCACCGGCGTCGAGACGCGCACCTCGTCGCCAATCCGCATCAAGCGCGGCGACGACTTCCAGAGCATCAATACGCGCGGCCTCTATCCGGCTGGCGAAGGCGCTGGCTACGCCGGTGGCATTCTGTCGGCCGGCGTCGACGGCATCAAGGTGGCCGAGGCCGTGGCACTGGCCATCACCGGACAAGACCGCCCGGCAAGCTAGAACCGCTCAGCGCGGCCCACCGTAGTCGTCGGCAAAGCGGTCGTAATGGGCGTGCGCCTCGGACTCAACAAGCGCCGCCGCACGCCATTCGCCCAAGGCCGGGTGGCCGAGCACGGTGTCACGATAAGCTGCCGCCGAGGCCGGCAACGGCACGTTGTAGATGTCGAAGCGGCAAACCACCGGCGCGAACATCGCATCGGCCACGGAAAAATCGCCGAACAGCCACGGACCGTCACCGCTGGCGAAACGACCGCGCGCCTCGTCCCAGATTTCGATGATGCGGTCGATATCGCGCTGCACCTCGGGCGTCGCCAGGCGCCCTTTCAGTTTCAGCTTGAGGTTCATCGGCATGGCGCTGCGCAGGTAAGTGAAACCGCTGTGCATCTCGGCGCAGATACTGCGTGCCCGCGCCCTGGCCCGGACATCGGCCGGCCACATGGCCGGATGACGCTCGGCCAGCGTTTCGGCAATGGCCAGGCTGTCCCAGACCTGGAAACCGTCCGCCTCGTGCAGGCAGGGCACGCGGGCATTGCCGGCGATCGGCTTGAGCAATGGGTTGTAGTCACGGCCGGAAACCGACACTAGGTGCTCGCGGAACGGGATGTCGAAGTGCTTCATCAGCAACCACGGGCGCAGCGACCAGGACGAATAATTCTTGTTGCCGATGTACAGATCAAACATGGATTGGAGTTCTCCATTCTGATGGGGGCTGTCCAAAGCGACAGTAAAGGTCAAATCAGACACGCCAAGGCGTCGCTGCCAGCGCATCGCACTGTACGACTCGTGGCGGAACCGCCAACAGGCGTTCAAAGTGTTTCAATCTGGCATGTACCGGAGCATTAACCAGATGGGCTTGCCAAGCAAGCTGATCGGCGTAGAACTCGCACAGCATGAAACGAGCGGCATGCTCCCGATCGCGCTGGGCCGCATAGAAATGAACCCCCGGCTCATGAGCGGCAATTTCCACCAACTCGTGCAGCAATTGTTCAAGTTCGCCGGCCAATTCAGGAACAGCCTCGAGTTCGACCATTAATACAAACATACGGACTCCTTTGGTGTTGAGGAGTAAGCAGCATGGCAGTGGCGCTATCCGGCGTATTGTAAAAATGCGTCCTTTTGCGAGCGGCCTGCAAGTAGGCAAGTGGCGGGTGTCCTGTGCGGCTGCGGAAATCATGGCTGAAATGCGCCTGATCGTAGTAACCATTGGCGAGCGCCGTATCAGTCGGATCGGCCCCTGAATTCAGCATCAAGGCACGCACGGTGTGATGAAAACGGCACAACCCGCGCATCTCGCTCGGAGAAACGCCAGTTGCCCGCAACCAGCGCTTTTCCAATTGCCGCCGCCCCAGCCCGCTCAACTCGGCAAGACGCTCGATGGTCAGACTGGCCCCATTGCGATACAACAAGTTCAAGGCCTGTTCGATCAGCAGATCTGGCGAACGATCTCGTAGACGTTCAAGCAGGAATGCCTCCACCAGTTGCAAACGCCGCCCCTGCTCGCCGGTTTCAGCCAGCCTCTGCAGAAGCCGGGCTCCAGCTCCCCCCCACAGCGCATCGACTGCCAGTCGGCCATCCAGCAGTTCCGGTGCGGGTAAATCCGTGAAGCGTGCCAGCATACCGATACGAAAACGGATCGCGATAAACCCGATATTCCGAGCCTCGCCCAGTGCAATGCAGCGGCGACGAAGGCAAAAGAGCTCGCCACGACGGGCGGAATCGCTACCGCCAGCCATAAACGGCTGCCCGGTATGGAGATACAGTTCGGCACCTGTCCCTGGCAACAGCGTTGGTAGGGCGATAAGCTCGCCGGGAAGGCTTTCCCAACCCCATATACGAGCGATATAGGGACGCAAAAGGGGATGAGGCAAGTGATGAAAGGTCTTCATTACGCCCAGCGCGTTTGAGGTCTTCAGCTTGCCATGCAGGAAGGACTCAGCTTCTTCATGCCCCCTCACTTGACGTTCAGGTCACTCTTGACCCTCCGTAGCAGGTCCAGCTTGACCCACTCGGCGGCCTTCGGCAGCTTGGCCATGTGGCCGATGTCGTACTTGTTCAGGGCGAGAAAATTGCAGTATCTATGAAAGATTACTAGCTAAAAAATATTTAGCCCGCACCGATATCCTCATTGTCACAGGGTCACAGAGGTCAGTTTCGGACAGTTCCGGGCATTGAGAGAAAAAGAAAGCGCCCGTCGAAGGCACGGGCGCTTGAGGCTAAATCATCAAAATTCGAATTTCGCTTGCAATGAGCCGGTTATGCCCTGCCGCTTGCCCACATAGCCCTGTACCCCAAGGTCAAAAGACAGGGGCAGGTCTTTGGAGGGTTTGAGGTTCAGGCCAAGTTCGCCTATGCCCGTGCTTCCGAACAGGGAAGGCTTGTCTATGTCATAGCCGTAGGTCGTGGCCCTGGCCTTGCCGTCAAACTCGTGTTCCCAGGCCGCGCCGATGTAAGGGGCGATGTAGTCGTTTACAGCGTATGTGAAACGAGCGCCAAGGCGTGTGCGAAGTGAATCCACATCCTTGAATTTCACCGGATCGCCGGTTGCCAGAGTGACATTATCCCCCTGCTGCCGCGACCAGAAAAACTTGCCGTAGAGGTCAAGGCTGGCCTGTTCCGTGAACTTCCAGATGTACCCTAAGCCCGCGTGGACGCCGTAATAGGGAACAAAGGAGTCATAGCCCTTGGCGCTGCGACCATCTATGTCCCGCAGGGCGGAAGTGCGGTACTCGTTATTGAGTCCGCCCATTCTGAAACTGGCTTCGGTGTAAATATTGCCCGGCCCGGTATCCACAAAGTCCATGCGCCCTAAGACGCCGCCGCCAAGGTGGTACAAATTGCCCTTGCCTTTAACATCCGTGGCAAAGGAATTGTAGGTGTCATAGGAGCCTGTGCCGTACTCGAAAAACGCGCCGACAGTGAGGCGTCCGGGAGCCAAGTTCGCGCCGAAGGAAAGGCCGGTCATGAGCGAGAGACCCGACATATCCACATGAGAGCCGGTGTCGTATTTCGACCAGCCGCCGGAGATTGCGCCGAAAACGCCGAAACCGAAGCCGCCGTCTTTCTTCCAGGACGAGCGTATGGCTTCCTGCATGCCCTTTCCGGCAATGAGGTCAGCGCCCTGGTTTACCAACATCGTGCCAGCAAGATAGCCTTCACTCAAGGCTTTGGCTTCAGGGGCGGCCCCTACGCTAGCCACTGTGGCAATGAGTTCATTGGCAGTTGTGCTCAAACCCCAAAGATAGCGTATGGTCGCGCCGTGCTGCCCTTGGGTAGTGCCTTGGTTGAAGCCGTTGAGGACAAGATTGTTGGCCTGAATGAGAACCACGCTTGAGCCAAGGGGCATGGGGGGAGTTCCGTTGCCGTTGGTGTTGACCGCCGTGACCGTGGAGCCCCTGCCCGTGGGGACACCGCCAACCACCTCGCCCAAGCTGACGCCACCGATAGGGGCTGCTACGCCGGTCACGGTCAGCACAGGCCCGCTCTGGAAGGAAGGGATGCGGAAGTTGAAAAACTGGAAATTTCCCACCCCTCTCACCGGGCTGCCGCTGTAGTTCCACAGGTTCAGGGTGTTGCCGGTGAAATAGTCGCCGTTCGGAGCGCCTCCCCCAGTGAGCCATGTGCCGTTGACGGGGTCGGGGTTGAAGCTCGGCGAGCCGGTGATGGTCACGGTGTTGTGCGTGGCGTTGCCAGAATCGCTGAAACCGCCGCAGACGTCCAAGCCCACCGAGCCGCCGCTGATGGTCACGCTGTTGTACATGGCGTTGCCGCTTCCCAAACTCAAGCCGCCGTAGACGTTCCCGATCACCGAGCCGCCGCTGACGGTCACGCTGTTGTACATGGCGTTGCCGTCTTTGCTTTGGCCGCTGTAGACGGACCCGCCCACCGTGCCGCCGCTGATGGTCACGCTGTTGTACATGGCGTTGCCGCTTCCCGTGCTCCTGCCGCCGTAGACGGACTGGTTCACCGCGCCGCCGTTATTGATGAAGACCTTGTTGCCCGTGACATCTTTGTCTTGACCCCAGGAAACGTTGTCGGCGCCAAAGGCGTTTGATACCTTTCCGCCACTGTTGATATTGAGGACGTTGTTGTTGGGGTCGGCATTGCTATCTGTGCCGTCACCATTGAGGCTGTTGCCGTGGGCGTCGACCCCGGGATTAAAGCCTGGGCCAATATTGATAGTCTGCCCTGCCAGGGCCGGGCTTGCGGGCATGGCGAGCAGAGCGCAGGCGATGCAGAAGAGGGCGAAACAATATACGACACGGCTTAACAAGACTTTACTCATGCAAGACCCTCCGGGCGGCGTAGTATGGGAGAAACACAGGCAAGCCCCGCTCCGAGGAACGAGGCATCATGTTTTTTGTTCAGGGCGAGGAAATCGCAGTATCTATGAAAGATTACTAACTAAAAACATTTTACCCGCACCGATACCCTCATTGTCACAGGGTCAGTTTCGGACGGTTCCGGGCATTGAGAGAAAAAGAAAGCGCCCGTCGAAGGCACGGGCGCTTGAGGCTAAATCATCAAAATTCGAATTTCGCTTGCAATGAGCCGGTTACGCCCTGCCTCTTGCCCACATAGCCCTGTACGCCCAGGTCAAAGGACAGGGGCAGGTCTTTGGAGGGTTTGAGGTTCAGGCCAAGCTCGCCAATGCCCGTGCTTCCGAACAGGGAAGGCTTGTCTATGCCATATCCGTAAGTCGTGGCCCTGGCCTTGCCGTCGAACTCATGTTCCCAGGCAGCGCCGATGTAGGAGGCAACATAGTCGTTGATCGCATAGGCGAAACGAGCGCCAAGGCGTGTGCGAAGGGAGTCCACGTCCTTGAACTTCACGGGATCGCCGGTTGACAGGCGCACACTGTCCCCCTGCTGCCGCGCCCAGAAAAACTTGCCGTATATATCAAGAGAGGCTTGTTCCGTGAACTTCCAGATATAGCCTACGCCAGCGTGGATGCCGTAATACGCGGAGAAAGAGTCATAGTCTGCCTTGCGGCCCATGCTGTCGCGCAGATCGGAATTGCGGTAGTCGTTATGCAGACCGCCAGCCCGGAAACTGGCTTCGGTATAGAAATTGCCGGGACCGCTTTCAACAAAGTCCATACGCCCCAGGATGCCACCGCCAAGATGGTAGGTATCGCCCTTGCCGTGCGAGTCGCCGGTGGCGAAGGCATTATAGGTGTCATACGAGCCTGTGCCATACTCGAAGAAGGCTCCAAGGGTCAAACGTCCGGGAGCTAAGTCAGCGCCCCAGGACAGACCGGCCAGCAATGACAGGCTGGACATATCCACATGGGAACCTGTGTTGTATTTCGACCGGCCGCCGGAGATAGCGCCAAAGGCTCCAAAGCCGTAGCCGCCGTCCTTCTTCCAGGACGAGCGCATGGCCTCGTGCATACCCTTTCCGGCAATAAGGTCAGCACCCTGGTTCACCAGCATCGTGCCAGCAAGATAGCCTTCGGACAGGGCCTTGGCTTCCGGCGCGGCTTGTACGCTGTTCAGGGTGGCGACTAGGCCTGCAGCAGGATCAAGCGTCCAGTTGTAGCTAATAGTCGCGCCGTGCTGTCCCGTGGCCTGGTTTGAGGCGAGATCGCCAGCAATGGCTCCGTCAATGAGCGTCACGACGGCTCCGGGCTGCAAGGGGCCTGGTCCGCCAAGAGTGCTGGCCGTGATAGTGGAGCCTCTACCCGCTCCGTCGCCTAATGTGACGTTGGTCGCTTCAAGGACCACGCCGGTCTGAGTGGTGGGGAAGGCGAAGTTGAGGTACTGGAAGTTTTGCACGCCAGCCACCGGGCCTTGGCTGCTGTAGTTCCACACGTTCAAGGTGTTGCCGGTGAACTCGTCTCCACCTGCGACAGCGAAGCCGCCAACCAAGTCAACAAAATTGAAGATCGGATTGCCGCTGATGGTCACAGTGTTGTGTGTGGCATTGCCGTTCTCGCTATAGCCGCCGTAGACGGTACTGTTCAATCCTCCAGCAGCGCCCACCGTGCCGCCGCTTATGGTCACGCTGTTACCCGTGGCGTTGCCCCCGTTGCTGTAGCCGCCGGTGACGTTCTGCTTCACCGTACCGCCGTTGATGAAGACGCTGTTGCCAATGGCGTTGCCGTTGATGCCGTCGAGGCCGCCGCTTACGCCGCCGTAGACGTTACCCACGCTCGCATCGTCGCTGATGGTGACGCTGTTATACAGAGCGCTGCCGGAGGTACTAGTGTAGCCGCCGGTGACGCTCGTCACCGTGCCGCCCTTGATGGTGACGCTGTTGCCCGTGGCGTTGCCGCTGACGCTGAGGCCGCCGTCGACACCCCTCACCGTGCCGCCGTTGATGAAGACGCTGTTGCCAAGGGCGTTGCCGCTGAAGCTGCGGCCACCGAAGACCTCCCCGCCCACCGAGCCGCCGCTGATGGTAACGCTGTTACCCGTGACGTTGCCGCTATGGCTGTAGCCCCCGTAGACGTACCCGAGTCCTGGAATGAGCGGGTCGCCCACCGTGCCGCCCTTGATGAAAACCTGGTTATTGGTGATGGGGGCAGCGTCTGTGGTATTCACCGCACCAAAGACGTTTTCCGCCACGCCGCCGGTAACGGTGATGCTGTTGCCCGAAAGGCTGTTGCTCTTACTTTGATTGAGATTGAGCAGAAGAGGATCCAAAACATAGGTGCCGCTGGGAGCCAGGGAGTTCTTGAACTGCTGAGTGCCGCTGGCGCTGCAGGCGTTGAAATCTACCAACGGTGTGCCATCGGCGGGGTAAACGATGGTTTCACCCGCTGCCATTGCCGTATGTGCAGGTACGGCAAAAAGGCCGCATGTGAGGCAGAATACAGTGCAGCAATAGAGTACATATCGTGTGCAAGCGTTATTCATGAAAGCACCTCCGGGCGGGGTAGTGTGAGAGCAACAAAGGCAAGCCCCGCTGCGAGGGACGAGGCGGTATGGTAAAGGGGGTGAGGCAAGTGATGAAAGGTTCTTCATTACGGCCAGCGTGTTTGAGGTCTTCAGCTCGCCGTGCAAGAAGGATTCAACTTCTTCATGCACCCTCACTTGACGTTCAGGTCACTCTTGGCCCTCCGTAGCAGGTCCAGCTTGACCCATTCGGCGGCCTTCGGCGGCTCAGCCATGTGGCCGATGTCGTACTTGCTCATCAACCCGGTGGTGATGTCGATGTGTTTGAGCGTGACGTCGTAGGTGTAGTCGGCGTTATCCATCGCATCCTTGAAATCCTGCGGGCTGATCTGGCCCTTGAACATCTGCTCGCGCACATACTTCTCGGCCAGATTCATGTCCTTGTTGAACAGCGCGGTCGTCTCGACAAAGCACTTCATCAGGCGCTGGGCAATGTCCTTCTTCTCGTTGTACATCTTCTCAGTCATCACCAGCAGGCGCACCGGCTTGCCCATCCTGGTGTTGTAGGGCTTCATGATCTCGACGCCGAATTTTTTACCGATGGCCTGCGAAGATTGCGGCTCAGACTGGCACATCGCATCGATCTGTCGGGTAGCCAACGCCTGATTGAGGTCGGCAAAAGCCAGGAAGACGATCTGCACGTCCTTGCCCGGCTTATCCGACCAGGTCAGGCCAACCTTTTCCAGTTCGGTGTAGAGCAGCAGTTCGTGGACGCCGCCGCGCGCAACGCCGACCTTCTTGCCCTTCAGGCCCCGGATGTCCTTGATGCCGGTTTCGGCGCCGGCAACAAGACGGGCACCGCCTTTGGCAAAACCGGCCACGGTGACGATCGGAACGCCGTTGGCGCGGCCTGAAATGGCGCCGTCCGAGGCCAGCGCGGCGATATCGATCTCGCCAGCGGCAATGGCCGACATGATGTCCGGCCCCTTCTGGAACATGCGCTCCTCGACCCTCAAGTTGTACTTGCCGCAAGTTTCCTTCATGTAGGATACGGCGCCGTAATGGGCGAACTTGAGGTTGCCGAGGCGGACCACGTCCGGCACCTGGGCAAAGGCGGTGGTGCTTCCTAGGGCCAGCGCTAACAGGGACAGGCGAACGATCTTGTGCATGCAAAACTCTTTCATTGTTTTTTGCGGATCGCACCATGCGATCTTGCGCAACCGACTGCAGGAACCGTGCCAAGCCGAATGCATATCTAAGTCATTGATTGCCTTGCCGGAATGGCCATCTACCCGGAAACCTGGGAAGCATGAGCGGTTTTCCGCATGCCGGCAAGCAGGAAAAACCACCACAAGCTGCAAAAAATGCACTTATAGCTCGTCCCTGCGGACCAATAACCAGCCGCACTGGCCTTGGCGCCGGCAGCCGAGCCACGGCGAGAGGGAACGGGATCATGGCAACAAACACAACGTACAACGACAAGGTCGCACCCATTCACGATAATGACGGTCATCTGGAGCATCCACTGGCTGGGCGGTATCTTCTTCCTGAGCAGCATGGTGTTGATGGCCTACAATACGTCTCGCACCATTGCCAACGGCAAAATCATCCCGGCGCCGGTCTCAAGGCTGCCGGCCATCACGCTTAACAGAAAGAGACACATGGACATCAACGAGATGCGCTCCCTGCTCACCGTCGCCGGCCTCATTTGCTTCCTGGCCATCGCCTGGTGGGCCTACAGCAGCAAGCGGCGCAAGGATTTCGACGAAGCCGCCAACCTACCGTTCACCGATCCCGAAGAGCAAGAAGAAGAAGAACAACGCCGGGAATAGACATTGCGGCACTGATGGCCAGCACCCGCGCTGGCCGGAGTTTTGGCGGATGATGCAGGCTTCGTCGCCAGCATTCCGCTTGTCAATCGCCTTCTTTTCTGTCCCGGCCCTGCTCGGCGCTACGGTTTCTCCCCGCTGACGATGCCCTGCCCCAGCGCTTCGCCGGCAACGGGCGGTGGCGCGGCCAGGTCGGACGGCGAAATCGGCAAGCTGCGGCGTTGAACACCGGTGGCTGCCGGAGAGATATCGGCATCGGTTAATATCCGCTCTTTTCTCGTCCGAACGCCACCATGCACATCGCCGATCCGACCTGCACCACCGTCGTCAACGAAATCCAGCTTCTGCTCGCCGAACTGCCGCTGGATGGCGCCCGTGTGCTCGAACTCGGCTGCGGCAAGGCCGACAAGACGCGAACCCTGGCGCAAAGCGGTCGGGTCCGCGAGATCGTGGCGTTGGAAGTCGACGCCATCCAGCACGCACATAACCTGCGGGTCGCCGACCTACCCAACGTGCATTTCCGCCATGGTGGCGCCGAGGCTATTCCCGCTGCCGACGCCAGTGTCGATGTTGTGCTGATGTTCAAGTCGCTGCACCACGTGCCGCTCGGACTGATGGACCAAGCCCTCAGCGAGATCGCCCGCGTGCTGCGCCCTGGTGGCCTGGCGTGGATTTCCGAGCCGGTCTTTGCTGGTGAGCTGAACGAACTGATGTGCCTGTTCTACAACGAGCAAACGGTGCGCGAAGCGGCCTTCGCCGCCGTCCGTCGCGCCGTGGACAGCGGCTTGCTGGCGCTAGAGCGCCAGTTGTTCTTCTCGACGCGCAGCCATTTTGACGATTTCGCGCAGTTCGACGCACGGATGATCCAGGTCACCCACACCGAGCACCGCCTGTCGCCGGAACTGTACGAGCGGGTCCGCCAGCGCTTCGCGACCCACCTGACGCCGGCCGGCGCCACCTTTTACCCGCCGCAGCGCGTCGACCTGCTGAGAAAGCCGGCCTGAAGCCGGCTTCCACGGGCCTGTTCCCCATGCCTTGCCTGCCGCTGCACACTCGCCAGAACTAACCTGATGCCGATCAAACGTGGGCGGTTATTCCTTGCCTACCTGCTCTCACTACTGCTGCACGCGCTGCTATTGAGTCTGGCTTTCGGTGGCGGCGAGGGGCTGGGGCTACCGAGTTTCACTTTTCCCTGGCAACAGCGATCGGTCGAGGCCCCCAGTCTGCGCGTCGTGCTTCAGCCAGTGCGGAAAGCAGCGACCGCGCCGGTGCTCATGCCGTCCGCAGCGCCTGTATCAGCATCGAGCGAACTGGCTGTTGCCGCCGGGCCGGCAAGCCCGCCATCCGGTTCGTTCTCCTCCAGCTTGCGCCATACCACAGCGCCCATCGCGTCCGAGGTGCCGGCCAAGGCAGAGGCGGGTACGTCCCCCGATGCCATTGCCGTACCAGCAGACGCACAGGCCGAGATGCCCGTCTACGCTACGCCAGCACCAATGCATCACACGGCGGTAATTGCCTTGGAACAATCCGACGACAAGACGTTTGTCGTTCCCCCGCCACCACCGGAACCGGCATCAGGGACAACGGCTTTGCCGAATGCTCTGCCCCTGGAATCAGCCGTACCAGTGCCACAGAATACGGCCGAATTCATGCATCACCAGGCCGAGCAGGAGGTACACGAGCAAACCGCCGATACAGTCCAGGCCGACTTGGAAAAGCATGAGGCACAGCAACTGGCGGCACGACTGGAGGCTGAACGGTTGGCGGCAGAGAAATTGGAAACACAACGCCGGGAAGCCGCCCGCCAAGAAGCAGCGCGTGCCGAGGCCGCACGGCAGGAAAGCGAGCACCGGGAGGCTGAGCGACTAGCTGCTGAGAAACGGGAAGTGCAACGTCGAGAAGCTGCCCGACAGGAGACAGCACAGGCCGAGGCCGCGCGGCAGGAAGCCGAGCATCGGGAGGCTGAGCGATTGGCTGCCGAGAAACTGGAAGCACAACGCCGGGAAGCCACTCGCCGAGAGGTAGCACGCGCCGAGGCTGTACGGCAAGAAGCCGAGCACCGAGAGGCTGAGCGGTTGGCAGCAGAAAAACTGGAAGCGCAGCACCAGGAAACCGCCCGCCAAGAGGTAGCGCGTGCCGAGGCCGCGCGGCAGGAGGCCGAGCGCCGAGAGGCTGAACGGTTGGCAGCAGAAAAACTGGAAGTGCAACGCCAGGAAGTCGCTCGCCAAGAAGCAGCGCGTGCCGAAGCTACACGGCAGGAAGCCGAACGCCGGGAGGCTGAGCGATTGGCTGCCGAGAAGCTGGAAGCACAGCGCCAGGAAACCACCCGCCAAGAAGCGGCGCGTGCTGAGGCTGGACGGCAGGAAGCCGAGCGTCGGGAAGCTGAACGGTTAGCCGCCGAGAAACAGGAAGCGCAACGCCGGGAAGCCGCCCGACAGGAAGCGGCACGTGCCGAGGCCGCACGGCAAGAGGCCGAACGCGGGGAAGCAGCACGCATCCAGGAGGCCAAGGAGGAAGAGGAAAGGCGGCTGGCGCGGCGGCGGGCCATGGGGCGCCAACTCGATGAGGAGGCCGCGCAGCGTCAGGCCGCTGCTACCCGCCCGCCACTACCGTTGTCGCTGAGTACTGCACGCCGGGTCAGGCTATGGGGGCGGAGCGACCCCAACGTCGAACTCGTGTTGTATGCCGAGAACTGGGTCCGCAGAATCCAACTCAATACCCCGATCGACACAGTGCACCAGCTTGCCGGACGACGGCACACCGCGCCGATGGTGACGGTGGCCGTGCGCAGCGATGGCTCCGTGGAGGCGGTGACCCTGGTCGTCTCCAGCGGCGTACCGGAAGTCGACGAAGCAATCCGGCGCATCGTGCAGAACAACGTCCCCTACCCGCCGTTCCCACCGAGATTGGCCCGCCAATACGACGTGGTGGAAATCCGCCGGACCTGGCATTTCGACACGGCTATTCGTCTGGATTGAACGACGGCGCTCACTACAATTGCCCGGCACGCTAGCGCGGTCCGCGGCATGCCCATCAAGTAAAATTCCCAGCTCCTCCCCAGGTCGTCCGCCTATGCCTCCCGTCACCGACCCCAGCCTCCTTTCCCCCCTCGGCAAGCCGACCGAGTACCGCGCCACCTACGCTCCCGACCTGCTCTACCCGATCCCGCGCCAATTGAAGCGCAATGAATTGGGCCTCGCCGGCACGGCCCTGCCTTTCGTCGGCGAAGACCTGTGGAATGCCTACGAGTTGTCCTGGCTGAACCCGAAGGGCAAGCCGGTGGTCGCCGTCGGGACTCTGCGCATGCCGGCTGACAGCCCGAACCTGATCGAATCGAAGTCGTTGAAGCTGTATTTCAATTCGCTGAATCAGACGGTGTTCGCCAATACCGACGCCGTCGCCGCCGTATTGGGCACCGACCTGTCAGCCGCCGCTGGCGCGCCGGTGGCCGTCGAATTGCAACCATTGGGCAGCCGACCGGCAGCACAGATCGGCTGCCCCGAGGGCGTGCTGCTCGACGATCTCGACATCGCCTGCGACGCCTACCAACCGGCACCGCAACTGCTCGCCGCGCTAGATGGCCCGGTGATTGAGGAAACCCTGTACTCGCACCTGCTCAAGTCAAACTGCCTGGTCACCGGCCAGCCGGACTGGGCCATGGTGGTGATCCGCTACCGCGGCCGGCCACTCGACCACGCCGGGCTGCTCCGTTACATCGTCTCCTTCCGCGAACACAACGAGTTCCACGAGCAATGCGTCGAACGTATCTTCTGCGACATCAGTCGCCACTGCCGTCCCGAGGCGCTGGCGGTGCATGCCCGCTACACCCGGCGCGGCGGACTGGACATCAATCCCTTCCGCAGCAGCAGCGGCTTCGCGGCGCCGGACAATACGCGTGAAATCCGGCAATAATCCGTCGCCAACGTATTGCCCTGGGTGCTTCGATAATTCCTGTCTTACCGCTGTGATGCTGAGCATGACGGCCATGGCCACAGCAATCCGCCTCACTCAGTACCGAAAATCCATGAGTTTCCTCCTCGTTTAGCGTCATACAAGCGGCATGATTGGCTAGAATGGAATAAGCAACTCAGACACCGTTTGAATCTGCCAGCCGTTCCAGGAATCTTCCGCCAGCCATCATGACCCCTCGCTATTTCCCGGCTGTCGATCCAACCGCCGTTTCGGCATGGCTGGACGAACTCGCTACCCGCAGTCCGCGGCCGCTGGTTTTCGCGCTTCTTCCCGAAGCAGAGAAGGCACGAGTCGGTGACCTGCAAAGCGGGTGTTGCGAACGTGGCCTCGATCTGCTCGGTGCCATTTTCCCGACCCTGCTGACCGAACAGGGTTTCACGACCAGCGGTGTCACGCTGGTAAGCATCGAGAATTCGACCGGCCATTTTCTCGTCCCGGATCTCGCCGTCCAGCCCGCCTATGCCGCCGAGCGGATTGCCTGGGCCGTGGGACAGGCACGTGGGGCGGATGGCCATCCCGGCCCCCGGCAACTTTTCCTGGTGTTCGACAGCATGCTGCCCAGCATCGCCTCTATCCTGGTCAAGCTGTTCAACCGCCTGAAACACGATTTCACTTACGCTGGCGTCAATGCCGGAAGCGAAACCTTCCAGCCCATGCCCTGCCTGTTCGACAACCAGCGTCTGCTCGGCAACGGCACCATTGGCATAATCCTGGATGGCGGAACGCACATCGCAGTGCAACACGGCTATCCGGTTTCCAAATCCTCGATGCGAGCCACTTCGACGGCCGGCAACCGGATCGACAAGATCGACGGCCAACCGGCCATGGCGGTCTACCAACAGGTCATCGCCGCCGAATTCGGCATCCGGCTGACCACGGACAATTTCTACGACTACGCCGTGCACTATCCCTTCGGCCTGGTCGGCTCGCTGGAAATCCTGGTACGTATTCCCGTCGCCTTCAACGAGGACGGTTCGATCTTCTGCGTCGGCGAAGTGCCGGCGAACTCGATGTTGCGTTTGCTGAAAGCACCGGCGCTGGAAAACAGCAGTTGTGTCCACACGGTGCTCCGGCAACTCGGCCCCTGTGCCGATGCGCCGTTGCTAACCTTTTACTGCGCTGGCCGACGCCTGCATTTTGGCGACGAGGCCAGCAACGAATTGCGCGAACTCCAGATGAACTCCGGCGCCAGCGCAATTCATGGCGCCCTGTCGCTCGGTGAGATCAGTACCAACGGCGACATCGGCATCCCGGAATTTCACAACGCTGCCCTGGTCTGCCTGCGCTGAGCAGCCGCTTAATTGAGTCCCTCGTCCTTGACGCTGGGCAGGCGGATCACCTCGATTCCCTCGTCGCGCAGGGCCTCGCACTCCTCTTCGCTGGCTTCGCCACGAATCGGGCGCTCCGGTACCTCGTTGTAGTGCATCTTGCGCGCCTCCTCGACGAAAGCCGGACCGACGTCCTCGCAGCTTTCGACTACGGCCTTGATCAGTTGCCGGTACAGGGCCATGACCTGCTTGCCGGCCGGCATCATTGCTGTGCCGGACTGGCCGGTCGTCGGCCCCCCCGATGCTGGAGCCAGCGTGCCACCGATGGCCACAGCCGACGGTACGCGCCGCACCTGATGGCTGTCGCATTGCGGACAGCAGACGAAGTGCCGCTCCAGTTGCGCCGCGAAATCGTCGGCGCTACGGAACCAGCCTTCGAAGCGGTGGTCGTTTTCACAACAAAGGTCGTAGATGATCATCGGAGTGGCTAAAGCAGGCACGCGGCCGAGCAGTTCATTGGGGCGCGGATCATACCACCCGGCCGACACGCCGCCCAAGGCAAGACCTGACGAATGTACACCGCAACAATTCAGTTGGCCACCTTGCTCCAGCCTTTGCCCTCCAGGCATTCATGCATCCGGCGCACACTGGCCTTGGTCACCTGCCCCTCGGTACCGGAATAGGCCTGCAATTTGCAGTATTTTTCGTCGAGTTCGTAATCGGCGGCCGAAGCCCCACGCTTCTCCCAATGCCAGGAGGCACAACCGGAGAGCACGAGCATGGCGGGAATCAGGAGTTTCATGGTTGAGGCCTTCCGAGGCAAAACGCCCGTTGGAGTAATAAATGGCAGCTTACCGTAGCATATCCGCCGGTCTGGCCCATTCGATATCGCTCCGTTCGGTCGTAAAATGCCGGCTTTCATACCGGCTGGCCGGAACAAGGTTTTTGCATGATTGATTCGATCCGTGTGCCGACTGTCGGCTTCGTTTCCCTCGGTTGCCCGAAGGCCGGCAGCGATGCCGAACTGATCCTGACCCGGCTGCGCGCCGAGGGTTACGAAATTTCGCCGAGCTACGACGATGCCGATCTGGTCATCGTCAATACCTGCGGCTTCATCGACGCCGCCGTCGAGGAATCGCTGGACGCCATCGGCGAAGCGCTGTCCGAGAACGGCAAGGTCATCGTCACCGGCTGCCTCGGCGCCAAGGGCGACATCGTGCGGACGACACATCCTTCGGTGCTGGCAATCACCGGCCCGCACGCGATGGAAGAGGTGATGGGTCATGTGCACAGGCACCTGCCGAAGCCGCACGATCCCTGGTCCGATCTGGTGCCGCCGCAGGGCATCCGCCTGACGCCGGAGCATTTCGCCTACCTGAAGATTTCCGAAGGCTGCAATCACAGTTGTACTTTCTGCATTATTCCCTCGCTGCGCGGACCGCTTGTCTCGCGCCCGGTCGGCGACGTGCTGGCCGAGGCCGAAAACCTGGCCCGCGCCGGCGTCAAGGAAATCCTCGTCATCTCGCAGGACACCAGCGCCTACGGCGTCGACGTCAAGTACCGCACACATTTCTGGGGCGGCCGCCCGGTCAAGACCCGGCTCAAGGAATTGTGCGAGGCACTGGCCAGCTTCGGCATCTGGGTCCGGCTGCATTATGTTTATCCGTACCCATCGGTCGACGACGTGATTCCGCTGATGGCCGAAGGCAAGATCCTGCCCTACCTTGATGTGCCGTTCCAGCACGCCAGCCCGAGGATTCTCAAGGCCATGAAGCGCCCGGCCTCGGCCGAGAACACGCTGGAGCGCATCCGCCAGTGGCGCGAAATCTGCCCGGAGATCGTTATCCGCTCGACTTTCATCACCGGCTTCCCCGGCGAGACCGAGGAGGATTTCGATCAACTGATCCAGTTCCTCGAAGAAGCCCGGCTCGATCGCGTCGGCGCCTTCGCCTACTCGCCGGTCGAGGGCGCCCAGGCCAACGCGCTGGCGGACCTGCTGCCGGATACGGTGCGCGAGGATCGCCGGCGCTGGCTGATGCAGGTGCAGGAGGACATTTCGGCCGAAAAGCTGGCGGCCAAGATCGACAGCGTCATCGAAGTGCTGGTCGACGAAGTCGACGAGGAAGGCGTAATCGCCCGTTCCAAGGCCGACGCCCCGGAGATCGACGGCCTGGTGTACCTCGATGGTTTCTTTGACGCGGCGCCCGGCGACTTCCTGCAAGTCCGCGTCACCGATGCCGATCATCACGACCTGTACGCCGAGCCGGTCGGGCGAAGCTAACGCCGATGACCAAGCCGCGTCTCGGCATCGCCCTCGGTTCCGGCTCAGCGCGCGGCTGGGCACATATCGGCGTACTGCGCACCTTGCAAGAAGCCGGCATCGAGCCGGACGTCGTCTGCGGCACTTCAATCGGCACCTTCGTCGGTGCCGCCTACGCCTCCGGCAATCTCGACAAGCTGGAGAACTGGGCCCGTAGCCTCGGCCGGCGCGACGTGCTCGGCTTCTTCGACGTCGGCCTGGGCGGCGGCCTGATCAAGGGCGAAAAGCTGCTCGACTTCGCCGCTACGACTTTCCTCGACAACGATTTCGCCGATCTCGAACGCACTTTCGCCTGCGTTGCCACCGATCTCGCCAGCGGCCGCGAGATCTGGCTGCGCCAAGGCTCGGTAGCCGCCGCGGTGCGTGCCTCGATCGCCCTGCCCGGCCTCTTTTCGCCACAGTTGCTGGATGAGCGCTTCCTGGTCGACGGCGGCTTGGTCAACCCGGTACCCGTGTCACTATGCCGGGTGCTCGACGCCGACGTGGTGATTGCCGTCGATCTCGGCATGGACATGCTGACCACGCTACAGCGGCGCAGCGGCAAGCCGGCGCCATCCGGCCGCGGCTGGCGCAAAACCGTCGGCCGCTGGCTCGGACGCGGCGAGGACAAGCCGGTACGGCCATCGCTGCCCGACGTGGTGATCAACAGCATCGCCATCATGCAGGGGCGCATTTCGCGCTCGCGGCTAGCCGGCGAGCCAGCCGACGTACTGGTGACACCACGCCTAGGGCACCTCAATCTGCTCGACTACCACCGCGCCGACGAAGCCATCGATGCTGGCCGCACGGCGACCAAGCACATGCTGCCGCTGCTGCGCTCGCTGCTCGATTGAGATAACCATGCGCGACGCCCTGATCGAACAACTGGCCGCACTCGTTGGCGACGCCCAAGTGATCGTCGAGGCTGCGGCAATGCAACCGTGGCTGACCGACTGGCGCGGTCGTTACCGCGGCGCCGCGCGCTGCGTGGTCCGCCCCGGTACGCGAGCCGAAGTCGCCGCTGTCGTCGCTGCCTGCGCTACGGCCGGCGCGCCCATCGTGCCGCAAGGTGGCAATACCAGCCTATGCGGCGCGGCAACGCCGGACGCTTCCGGCGCCGCGGTGGTGCTCAGTCTCGGCCGCCTGAACCGTATCCTGGCCGTCGATCCGCTGAACGACACCATCACCGTCGAGGCCGGCTGCACACTGGCCGCTGTCCAAGCGGCGGCCAGCGCCGCCGGGCGGCTGTTTCCGCTGGCGCTAGCCGCTGAAGGGACGTGCCAGATCGGCGGCAACCTATCGACCAATGCCGGCGGCGTGCAAGTGCTGCGCTACGGCAATACCCGCGAATTGACGCTCGGCCTGGAGGTGGTGCTGGCCGACGGCACGGTCTGGAATGGCCTGCGCGGTCTGCGCAAGGACAATACCGGCTACGACCTGAAGCAGTTGTTCATCGGCGCCGAAGGTACGCTCGGCGTGATCACCGCGGCGGTACTCAAACTGTTCGCGTTGCCGCCGGTGCAGACCACCTGCTGGCTGAACGTGGCGACGCCAGCCGCCGCCGTCGAGCTGCTGCACCGGGCCAAGGATGCCTTCGACGCGCAATTGACGGCCTTCGAACTGGTCTCGGACACGGCCTTTGGCCTGGTACTGCGGCATATTCCCGGCAGCCGCCAGCCGGGGGCGGTCAGTCCGTGGTACGTGCTGGCCGAGTTTTCCGGCGCCGCGCCGGCGGCAGTCGAGGCTTGGCTGGCGGCCTGCCTCGCCGAGGGCACCGTCGCCGATGGCACGGTCGCCCATTCGCAAGCCCAGGCTAGGCAATTGTGGGCGCTGCGCGAGAACATCTCGGAAGCGCAGAAGATCGAGGGCCTGAGCATCAAACACGACATCGCGCTGCCGCTGTCGCGTATTGCCGATTTCCTAGCACAGGCCGATGCGGCGTTAGCGGCGGCTTTTCCCGGCATCCGCGTGGTCGCCTTCGGCCATGTCGGCGACGGCAACCTGCATTACAACCTGTCGCAGCCAGAAAGCGGCGACAACGCCGCCTTCATCACCCGGCAGCCAGCGGTGCACCGTCTCGTGCACGACATCGTGCATGCCCTGGACGGCTCGATTTCGGCCGAACACGGCCTGGGGCAACTGAAGCGCGAGGAAATCCTGCGCTACAAGAGCGCGCCGGAAATGGCGCTGATGCGCGCGCTCAAGCAGGCGCTCGATCCGCGCGGCCTGATGAATCCCGGCAAGCTGCTGTAGGCCTCGGCACGGCGGCGCCGCCCTACGTAACGAAAATTTACTATGTAATTGATAAATTGAATATTCCCCCATAAAATTTAATTTAGTAAAAAATAAGGGGGAAATCCTTGAAATTCAATGATGAACAGCTAAGAGTGGCTGCCAATCTCCGGCAGTATTACGACCTCTGGCTTGAGACCCGGCGGGGCTTGGCTGAGTTGAATTATTCCCTTTCGTGGAAGACGAAGGGCAGCGTCGAGTATCTACGGCGGCGCTCCGACTCTTCCGACACGACGATGGGCGCCCGTTCGCCGGAGACCGAGGCGATCATGGCCAAATACGAAGCCGACAAGGCCATGTTTGAGGAACAGGATGACGCACGGACGCCACTCCTCTTCGCTACCTGCCGCCAGTACGTTGCTTTGCGCATGGGAATCATCGCCTCGGCGGCGGCGGCGATTCTGCGTGCG
The DNA here is from genome assembly GCA_031274715.1 of Azonexus sp. Lineage (GTDB taxonomy): Bacteria > Pseudomonadota > Gammaproteobacteria > Burkholderiales > Rhodocyclaceae > Azonexus. The sequence continues at coordinate 21,668 of JAISPT010000001.1, forward strand.
GCGGATATCCGGGGCTATCTCGGTTCCGCTCTGGTGGTGGTGGGTACCAATGCGATGGCCGCCTATGAGCTTGAGGCGTCGGCCCGCTTCGCTCTGGGCATGGATGCGACCGAAGATTTTGATCTCGCCTGGGCAGTCGGTGATAACAAGACGGTGCTGGCGCTGTCGTCCAAGGCACCAGTGAGCCTGCTGTCGCTGCTCAAGAGCGTCGATAGCACCTACACCGTCAATACCGAACGGACCTTCCAGGCCCGGAACAAGGATGCCTACGAGGTGGAACTGCTCGTCGCACCGTCACGCGTCGAGACGCTTCCCCGCACCATTGGCTTTGCGCCAATCCCGATGCCGGAACAAGAATGGCTGCTGCAAGGCAGGCCGGTCGATCAGGTAGTGTGCGGCCGGGACAAGACACCGGCCCGGATCGTGGCGCCGGACCCGCGCTGGTTCGCCGTGCACAAACTCTGGATGGCGGAGAAGCCCCAGCGCAATCCCCTGAAGAAGCCGAAGGACCGTAACCAGGGTACGGCACTTCTCAAGGCGGTCCAGCAGTTCATGCCGCACTACCCGCTTGACGATGACTTCTGTGCTTCCCTGCCGCCGGACCTGGTGCCACATTTCGACACCTGGATGGATGAGCACGGAAAGAAGAGCGCCCGGCTCGCCAAGCCCTTCTGAAGAGATATATCCCTTGTGAAGTGATTCAGCCAAACCGGTGACAGGTGGATTGCAGTAGAGATGGGGCTTAGCCGCTGCCCATCAATGAGCTTGCCTTCCCGGTTGCTACTGGGCCAATTTTTCCTTCTTCCCGGAATGTTTCGCTGCGCCATTGAGCAATCGGTCGCTGCACGCGCGCACTACGTCGTTCAGATTGCCGTACTCCCGCCACCGCGCGCGCAGCCAGGCGGCATCGCCGCCGCCGGCGGCGACCGCGCGCAGGGCGGCCAGCCAATGCGCACAGCCGAGTTCACGGGCATCTTCTTCCAGCCCGTCGAGCAGTTCGCAGGTACTGTCGCCAAGCGACCGGACGGAGCACGCGACCGGGTCGGAAATTTGCGCCGCCATGCCGTAGCGGCAAGCCTGGAACTTGTTGAAGCGGGCAGCGTGGGCCTGGCGCTCCGTCGACAGCGGCGGCCGTGTGCGCAGCAGCCAGCGCGACAGCGACTGGGCCAGGGCGGTCAACGCGGCGGCCTGCTCGATGGAAAGCGGCGTATCGCAAACGCGGATTTCGACGGTGCCGAATTCCGGCTTTGGCCGCACGTCCCAGTACAAATCCTTGATGCTGGCAGCGATGCCGCAGGCTTGCAGGAATTCGCAATGGCGGACGAAATCGGCCCAATCGGCGAGCGGCGGACACTGGCCGCTGAGCGGAAAGGCCGAGACGGCGTTGAGGCGGGCCGACTGGAACAGCGTGTCCTCGCCGTCGACAAAGGGTGAAGAGGCGGACAGCGCGATGAAGATCGGCACATAGACGCCGAGCGCCTGGGTCAACCAGATGGCGTCGTCGGCGCTGCTACAGCCGACGTGAATGTGCTGCCCGAAGACGGTGAACTGCTTGGCCAGGTAGCCGTAGCGCTGGTACAGCACATCAAAGCGCTCGCCGGGGCAGATGCGGCGGTCCGGCCAGCGGTGGAAGGCGTGGGCACCGCCGCCGCAGATGCCAATGTTGTTGCGTTCGGCGTGGATGCGCAGCGTGTCACGCAGGCCGGCCAGATCGGCGGCAATCGCGTCGACGGTAGTTTGTGGCTGGGTACTGACTTCGATCATGCTTTCGGTGATCTCAAGCTTGATCTCGCCAAAGCAGCCATCGTATTTGAGGCTGCCGAGCAGGTCGGTGGCGGCGCGGGTCAGATCGAAGTCGCGGCGCGACACCAGTTGCAGTTCCAATTCGACGCCGAGCGAAAGAGCCTCGCTGTGGCGGAATTCGCCAAGGGCTTGGGTCATGCGATACCTCCACGGACGGGTCTATCATCGTGGCATTCGCCGGAGCGCCGCAGGGCCAGCCAGCACAGCGCCGGACCGGACAATTCCATGATGGCGGCAGCGAACAGCGGCAGGGTCAGGGCCGACAGGCCGATTCCCGGATACAGCCTGGCCAATTCGTAGGCCATGAACACCGTCGTAGCCGACAGCGGCTGGATACCGAGGCCGACTAACAGCCGCTTCTTGAGTGGCAGGCTGCCACCGGTCAGGGCCAGCGCAGCCATCTTGGCGACGGCACGCACGGCCAGCAGGCCAAGCGCTTGCAAGCCAGTCACCCAGGTGAAGGAGGACCACGGCAACGCAGCGCCGATGACGACGAAAAGAATGATGGCCAGCAACCAGTGCCCTTCCGGCAGAGCCGTATAGCGCAGCGATTGGCGCTCGTCGCGGACGGCCAGTACGACGCCCATCACGAACAGGGTCAGGAATACCGGCACGGCCAGCATGCGGGCGATGCCGACGGCAAGCAGGGCCGAGGCAACCAGCACGAAGACCTGGGCCAGCGAGCCTTTCGGCAGCAAGCGAGCGATGGTCAGCGCCAGGTGGGCGGCCAGCGAGGCGACCAGCAGCGAACCGACGCCGACCCACAGCGGATGGATGACGGCGTTGATCCAGTTGCGGCTGTGCTCGGCATGGACGATGCCAAGCACCAAGGTGAAAGCAACGAAGGAAGCGGCGCAACTGATCGCTGTGTGCAGGATGATGCGCTCGGTGACCTGGCCCTGTGACCTCGATTGCTCGACGGTCAGCAGCACCACGGCCGGCGCCGAGGCCATGGTGATGGCGGCAGTAGCGGCCGACCAGGCGGGCGATAGACCGACGCCGTAAAAGGCGAAGACGAAGATCAGCAGACAGGAAAGGACGATGTCACTCGACGTGCTGCGCAGCAACTCGGGGTTGCGTAGCAGCCAGCCGAGATCAAGGCGGCGGCCAACCTCCAGCATCAACAAGCCGAGCGCCGCGTCGGCCAGCGGCCGGACCTTGGCCAGCGTCTCGATGCTGATCCAGCCGAGCAGCGAGGGGCCGAAAAGGGTTCCGGCCAGCACATAGCCAATCACCTTCGGCCAACCGGTGCGGGCCTGCAACCACTCGCCAATCAACATCCCGAGCAGCAACAGTAGGCCGAACAAGGCCAGCGAGTCGATCTGTTCGGGGAAAGGTGGCAGGAAGTACAGGCTGTCGCGCAGCCGCTCCCAGAGCGCGCGCGGCAGGTCGCTCAGGAACTCAAGCATGGCTGGAAACGGCCCGGTCGCTCCGCTCGGCGAGGCTGACGTTGATAATGCCGGCGACGGCCTCGCCGGCCTTGCCATGGCCTATCAATCCAACTTTGATCATGCTTGTGCTCCCTGTGCTGCGATTGGCGCTATCTCGATAGCCACCTCGAAAGTCGGGGCCGCCGATGGCGGTCCATTGGGGTTGAAGACGCGGCCCCCGAGGGTGGGGGCCATCCGGTGTCACCAACGCCGGCCGCGGGTGGCACTGAGGAACAGGTCGAGAATCGGCGTGCAGTCAAGCAGGTCGGGACTACCCGGCGGATGGAACTCGGGATGCCATTGCAGGCCCAGCACGAACTGCCGGCCTTCCAGGCGGATCGCCTCGATCAGCCCATCGCCGACACTGCGCGCCTCCACCTGCAGGCCGCGTCCGAGGGTACGGATAGCCTGATGATGGATCGAGACGACATGGCCACCGGGCTGGCCCGGATACAACTTGGCCAATCTGGAGCCCTCCTCCCAGACAATCGGGTGGGCATGGCGATCGTAATCGGGATGGATATGGACCGCCGGGGACTCATACTGGGATTCGATATCCTGATACAGGGTTCCTCCCTGCGCGACATTGATCAACTGGTGACCCCGGCAGATCCCCAAGACCGGCTTGCCCGCTTCCATGAATTCATGCAGCAGTTCGATCTCGTAGTTGTCACGTAGGCGATCGCCAGCCCATTCGGGGCGCACCGGCTCCTCGCCGTAAGACTGCGGGCTGATATCGGCGCCGCCCTGCAACACTAGGCCGTCCAAATACTGCGGATAGTCCGACAGCCGGATGCTGCTGCGATGGACGATGCCGTCGCCGCTGACCGAGGGAATCATGAACACCATCACCTCGCGCGACATGACCCAATGCGCGACCGACTGCTCCAGGTAATGCAGCGATTTCGACTGGATGCCGGTAGCACCCGGCTGCGGGTGGTAGATACGGGCCGAAAGGCCAATACGCAACGGACGTCTGCTCATGAGGAAGCTCCTCCGTGAGTGCCGGCAGCGGTCGTGGTGACCGGCAATACCAGCGCCACACCCGACATCGGCCGTGGACCGACTGTTGGCTATCCGGCCGACCCGCCGAGCAGGACCGGGCCGAAAAACCGGGTGGGATTGATCATAAAAGGGGGTTTCCCCCAAGCCTCGCCGGCAAGAGATGCTGCGCCGCGAAGCAAGCTTATCGTATTTATATTGTTCCCCAATATAATTCACCCTTCACATTCGCGCAAGCGCGCTGCCGGGGAAACCTGTGTCCGAGAACGAATCCGCCCATTCCACTCCGCTGCTGGCCATGGAAGTACTGCAACAGTTCCGCCTGATCTTCGGCTCGCTGCGCCAATATTTCCGGCTAGTTGAGGAACGTTGCGATATGCCCGGCTCGCAGATGTGGGTACTGCAGGAGGTAGCGCACAGTCCGGGCCTGGGCATCGGCGAACTGGCCGGGCGTATGGGCATCCATCAATCGACCTGCAGCCTGCTGGTGGACAAACTGGTCGTACGCGGCTGTCTGGTCAAACAGCGCAACGGCCACGACCAGCGGCGGATCGGCCTGCAACTCACGGCCAACGGCATCACGGCCCTGGCGGCCTTGCCCGGGCCGGCCGAGGGCATCCTGCCGCAAGCCTTGGCTGCCCTACCGACCGTGGCGCTCAAAACATTGCATATCAATCTGGACGAATTGATCCGCCTGCTACCGGGCCGCGACGAGACTGCCGCCGGCATGCCGCTGGCCGAATTGCTGGCGTCGCCCGACGACCGGCAGGACAGCGGCGCCTAGCCTAACGATTCTCGAGCCGGCTGTAATCGAGGATAGCTGCCTCGTCCGGGGTACGGCGGTGCCATTCGGCATGGATGGCGTCGCTGAGGGGCCAGAAGCGGCGGTCGCTACGACGTACGCCGAAACGCTCGGTCAGGCGGACCAGGTCGTCTTCGTCGACCAGCCCACCGACCGCGTCGGCGAAAGTGCCCAGTTCGTCCGGCGTCAGCGTGTAAATGGCGTTGGGGTAGGCGCCGACGACGCCGTTCATCGCCAGCAACGTGTCTTCCTCCGGCAGGCGGCGCTTGTCCTCATTGAACAGTTCAGCGACGTTGCTGTGCGCGCTGTTGCGCATCAGCGAAACCAAGCGCAACTGGCCGCCCGGCTGGCCGATTACCAGCAGGCTGTTTTCCGGCATCACCGAGGCGGCGATGCCGCGTACCGCGCCGAGGCGTTGCAAAGCCGCTATTTCACGCGGCGACCAGCCGCCGCCGGCCGCCCAGTCGAGGTCGTGCTCGCGGACGCTGGCCATGCGAGCGCGCAGCGCAGCGTAAAGCTCGCCGAGATGATCATCGGTCCGGTAACGCATGCCGCTTTCCTTGGGGAAAAAGACGGCAGCATCGGCCAAGTGGCGGATTTGCGGCTCGCTACGCCCACGGTACCAGTGGTCGAGTACCGGCTGGCGGTCAGCCAGCGGCAGCAGGGTCAGGAAATTCAGTTCGCCTTCCATGCGCAGGAAATCCATGTAGAGTCGGGTGGCAAGCTGGTGGCCGACGTTGCCATAGACATCGAAGCCGGCGACCAGCAAGTAATGCATCCGTTCGAGCAAGGGGTAGCCGAGCACCAAGGTGGTCTGCGGCTGCTCGCCGACCAAGCCGCGCATTACCGAGGCGCTGTCGAAATGGCGGAATATGGTCAGGGCCGCGTTCGGGTTACGGCCGTCGCCGTCCCACAGCTTGTCTACCGTCGGCAGGTAGTTCTGGTTTGTCGATTGGGTCAGTACGGCGCTCTTGGCTTTCAGGTAACTGTTTTCCAGCCTGGAGTACTGCAGCCAGGCAAGCAGGCGGGTCGTACTCTCACGCTCGGCCGGTAGGCGCAGGGTAGGCGTGGCGACCTCGAGCAGTTTGTCGGTGATTTGAGTTTCGGCGCTGTCCGGTGAGACGAAGACGACCCAGAAATGGTCGTTGATGACGTTCAGCGCCACTTGGCCGCGGCAAACCGGTCCCTTCATCAGGCCCATCAGCGTGAATCGCGCTTCGTCGAGCAGGAAGCGATAGCGCGCCGCGACCGGTAGGGCGCGGAAGGTAACGAAGGGGTTGGAGGCGGTTTCCGATTCATAGCCGGGCAGTTTCGCCACCGGATAGGCAGGCACCAGGAACCAGCCGCGCAGGCGGGCTAGGCGCGCGGCGTCGAGCTGGAGCGGCATATGCTTCTTGGCAACCGAGGTCGATTCCATGCGCTGCAACCGGTAATAGACGCGGTCGGTGCCGGGGTCGTCGTACGGCCGGCGAGTCGCAATCAGATCGATCGGCTGGCCGGACGCCGTGCGGCTGCGCACCAACTCGAAATACTGCCCCGGCATTTCGGCAAAATACAGGTGGCCGATGTACCAGTGTTCGTAGATGTAACGCGCCATCAGCTGTTCCTTGGCGCTATCGCCGTTGAGGAAGCGCTCCCAGTCGGCGACCCGCGCCAGCACCGCGGCCGGTAGCGGCGGCGGCGGCTGGTAGGGAGCGCCGGCCTCCAGCCAGCGGCTGAGCGTCTGGTGTTCATCCTCGGTCAGCGGCGGCAGGCCGAACGGCATGCCACGCTGCGGATGGCGCTGCGCGTAATTATCGAGTCCCTCGACACGCACGCACAATTGCGCGCGGTCGAGCGAAAAATCGAAATCGCGCTCGGCCAGCGGCCCGCTGTCCGGCCCTGGGTGCTCCTGCTTCATGACCAGCAGGCGGTGCATGACGCCACCGACCTGGTTTGCCTCCGGCGTCGAATAGCGCTCGTTAAGCACTGGGAAGAAGCCCGTCTGCCGCCAGCCGACCGTGCTCTGGGCATCGATGCCGAGCCGTGTCGGTGCGCCGGCAATCAGGCGGGAACCGGAATAGACAAGCACCGGGTTGGCACCGCGGGTAATGCCGGCATAGCTCGTCAGGTTGAGCTGGCAGGGCGCATCATAGCAGGCGTGGCAACTGACGCAGCGCTGGTCGAGCAGGGGGCGGACTTCCTGCCAGTAGTCGGGAGCGGGGCCGTTGGCTTCGACCGGAAACCGGTCGAAGCGCGCCGGGTCGGGCTTACCGAAACGTTCGTCGAGTTGCAGCGCGGTGACCGTCGCACAGGCGACCAGGAACAGAAACAAGACAGGAGCAAGTTTGCGCATGGCATGGCCGAAAAGCGGGAGCCGCCACCAGGACGGCCCGGATGATCGAAAGCGCAGCCTTACCTGCACGGCTCCGCCGGGTTCGATAGCCTAGCGCAAGCCTCGCCGGCCGCCTAGCGGTGATATGCAGCCATCTTGCACAGGTACCGGCCGCTGCTGAAACGAAGCGGCGGCCGAGGGAGCCGCTTCCAGGAGATTCGGCGCAGCAGCCTCGATGCCGGGAACAACTGCTCAGTGCAGCGCCTGGCCGGTACTGTTGGCGAACAAGGCGGCGACGTCGTCCGGACTGAAACGGTATTGGCGGTTGCAAATGTCGTCGCGAATGACGATCTCGCCGTGCTCGGCAAGGATAGTTTCGGCATCCTGACGGCCGAGGGAACGAATCATGTCGCGAATCTTGTCCCAATCTTCCGGACAGTGGTAGCAGACCGGCTGCACATCGTAGAGACGCAGACCGTGCTCGGCCATGTCTTCGTGGAATAGCCGGGTGAGCAAGGCTTCGGCGTCGAGTTCGAGCAGTTCGCCCGTCTTGACGGTGGCGGCCAGTTGGCTGATGCGGTGCCAGCCATCGGCGTCGCGCGCATCGGCCTCGGGCATCTTCTGCAGGAACAGGCAGGCGGCGGCGTGCGGGCTGGCCGAGGCGAACAGCCGCGACGGCTGCTGCTCGGATTGCTCCAGGTAGTGCTCGAAGAAGGCGGCGATGCTGTCGCCGACCATCGGCACGAAACTCTGGTAGGGCTGGTGGGCGGTCGGCAGATCGAGGCTCATCAACAGCCGGCCGCCCTGGCTAGCGCCGAGCAGTTCGGGCACCGGCGCCGGCAGCACGACCGGGTTGCTGCGCGCCATGCCGCGCATTTGCAATTGCTCGTTGCAATCCATCACTAGCAACTGGATCGGGCCGCCACCGCGCAACTGCAGTGTCAGGCGGCCCGGCTGCTTCAACTGGCCGGCGATCAGCGCGGTGACGGCGGCGGTTTCGCCGAGCAACTGGGCGACCGTCGGCTGGTAATCGCGGCCGTCCTGCATCTGCCGCCAAGCTTCGCCGAGATGGACGACGGCACCGCGAATATCGAGGCCTTCAAAGAGAAAACGGCGGACGAAGCTATCGCTCATTTGAGCTTCTCGGCGTAGCTTTCCGGGGTGAACCCGACCAGCAGCTCGCGGCCGGTATCGAGCACTGGGCGCTTGATCAGCGCCGGATACTGCGCCATCAGCGTCAGCGCCTTAGCGGCGTCGACATCGGCACGCTCAGCATCGCTCAATTTCTTCCACATCAGGCCGCGCCGGTTGAGCAGCGTTTCCCAACCGGCTCGCGCCGCCCAGTCGGACAGGTGCGACGCGGCGACGCCGGCCTTCTTGTAATCGATGAATTCGTAGGCAATGCCATGATCGGCAAGCCAGGTCATGGCTTTTTTCATGGTATCGCAGTTCTTGATGCCGAAGAGGCGGATCGTGGCCATTCCGGTTCTCCGTGAGGATGGGCGCTAGGGTAAAGGGCGCCATTATCCCAGCTTTGCCACCGGCTCGCGTGGCGATCCGGGGTTGGCAAATCCGCCGTCAGCAGCCAAAATCCCAATGGGATGGTACCGGTATTACAACGGGCCGGTGCCTGACGCACGGGAGAACGACAATGAACATCGAAACAATGATCCGCGAAGTGCAGACGCAACTCGGCATCCAGGTCGACGGTCGCGCCGGCCCCGAGACTTGGTGCGCCATCCACGCCCGCATCGTCAAGCCTGCCACGGTGCCGGAAGATAAGGCATCACCGACCGACCCACGCAGTCAGCAATGCATCGCCACGCTATTGCCCGACGTCCGGCCGCTGGCCCTCGCCCTGATCGAAAAAGCCGCGCTGCACGGCATCACGATCAAGGTCATCGGTGGCACCCGCAGCTACGCCGAGCAGGACGCCCTCTACGCCAAGGGGCGAAGCCAGCCGGGGCCGAAGGTGACCAATGCCCGCGGCGGCTATTCCAACCACAACTTCGGCATCGCCTTCGACATCGGTGTTTTCGAAGGCAACCGATATCTCGGTGATTCGCCGAAGTACAAGGCCGTCGGCGCCCTTGGCATGGACCTCGGTCTGGAATGGGGCGGTAACTGGAAAACCCTTGTCGATCAGCCGCATTACCAACTGCGCCCGGCCTGGGCGGCAGGCATGCGCGAGAGCGACATGCTTGCCGAATTGCGACGCCGCGTGGCGAACGGGCTAGCGGTATTTGCCTGAGCGTTCGAAACGTGCGCGCATATTCGGATCGGGGTCAGCGATTGACATCGACCACCACGCGGCCGCGCACCCTACCCTGCATGAGTTGGCCGGCAGTCGCAATGGCTTCGCTCAAGCCGATTTCGTGGGTAATCGCTTCCAGCTTGGCCGGATCGAGATCGCGACCGAGGTGCTCCCAGGCTTCGCGGCGCACCAGCTGCGGTGCCATCACGCTGTCGATGCCGTATAACGTGACGCCACGCAGGATAAAGGGGGCCACGCTGGCCGGGAAATCCATGCCTTGAGCCAAGCCGCAGGCGGCGACGGCGCCGCGGTAGCGGATGCCGGCACAGACATTGGCCAGCGTGTGGCTGCCGACAGTATCGACGGCACCGGCCCAGCGCTCCTTGCCGAGCGGCTTGCTAGGTGCCGACAATTCGTTGCGATCGATGATGGCGCTGGCGCCGAGTGTTTTCAGGTACGCCGCTTCGCTGGAACGGCCGGTCGAGGCGACGACGGTATAGCCGAGCTTGGCCAGTAGCGCGATGGCGACGCTGCCGACGCCGCCATTGGCGCCGGTCACGAGGATGTCGCCACTGTCCGGGACAATGCCGTGACGCTCCAGGGCCTGCACGCAGAGCATCGCGGTGTAGCCGGCGGTGCCGATGGCCATTGCTTGGCGGGCGGAGAAGGCTGCCGGCAGGGGCACCAGCCACTCGCCACGGACACGGGCCTGCTGGGCCAGCCCACCCCAGTGGGCTTCGCCGACGCCCCAACCGTTGAGCACGACCTTGTCGCCGACTTGCCACGCGGGATCACGGCTGTCGCTGACGGTACCGGCGAAGTCGATGCCGGGCACCATCGGGAAGCGGCGCACGACCGGCCCCTGACCGGTGATCGCCAAGCCATCCTTGTAATTGAGCGAGGACCAGTCGATGCGGACAGTGACTTCGCCCTCGGGCAGCAGCGCCTCGTCGATCTGTTCGCAACTGGCGCGATAACCGGATTCGTCCTTGTTGATCAGAATGCCTGTGAACATGCTCTCTCCATGGAATGATGGGGGTGGGGCAACGATAAACCAGAGCCGCCGCGCCAGGGAGTCGTTCGACCGCAACGACCCTCTTGGGTTCTCGCCGGCACCGCCATCATGCCCGCCCTGCCCGGCGGTTGTAAGTCCCCCTGTCATGCGGCGGCAACAAGAACGCAACAAAATGGGAGGCTTGAAGCCTATACTGCAAAAAAACCACATGGAATGCCCATGAATCACTCCCTGTTGCATCCCCGTTTCCCGAGCGAAAACTACCTGAATCGCGAACTTGGCCTGCTCGCTTTCAACCGGCGCGTTCTCGCCCAGGCTCAGGACGAACGCATGCCTTTACTTGAGCGCCTGCGTTTCCTGTGCATCGTCTCGAGCAATCTCGACGAATTTTTCGAGATTCGCGTGGCCGGCCTCAAGGAGCAGGTGCGCGCCAAGGCGCCGATCATTACCACCGACGGCAAGACCCCGCTGGAAGCCTTCCGCCTGGTGTCGGCCGAGGCCCATGCCATTGTCGCCGAGCAATACCAGCATCTCAACGACGTCATCCTGCCGGCGCTCGCCGAGCGCCATATCCGCTTCCTGCGCCGTTCGACGTGGAACGAAGCGCAGCGCGAATGGATCCGTGATTATTTCAGCCGCGAAATGGTGCCGGTGCTGACGCCGATCGGACTCGACCCGTCGCACCCCTTCCCCAAGGTGCTGAACAAAAGCCTCAATTTCGCCGTCGAACTCGAAGGCAAGGACGCTTTCGGCCGCAGTTCCAACGCCGCCATCGTCCAGGCACCGCGCGTACTGCCGCGGGTCATCCGCCTGCCCGAGGAACTGGCCGGCGTCGAATACGGCTATGTGTTCCTCTCCTCGATCCTGCACGAGTTCGTCGGCGAACTGTTCACCGGCATGAACGTGCTCGGCTGCTACCAGTTCCGCGTCACCCGCAATTCCGACCTGTTCGTCGACGAGGAGGAAGTCACCAATCTACGCACCAAGCTGCAGGGCGAGCTGTCGCATCGTCATTTCGGGGATGCCGTGCGCCTCGAAGTCGCCGACAACTGCTCGCCGGCGATGACCGAATTCCTGCTCGCCCAATTTGCCCTCAAGGAAGTCGATCTCTACCGCGTACACGGCCCGGTCAATCTGGTCCGTCTGATGCAGGTACCGGACGGCGTGGACCGCCCGGACATGAAGTTCGTCCCGTTCCGGCCCGGCTTGCCGAAGGCCGTTGGCAAGGGCACCGACATTTTCGAGAATATTCGCCGTAACGATCTTCTGCTGCACCATCCCTACCAATCCTTCACACCGGTCATCGAGCTGCTGCATCAGGCAGCCGACGATCCGCTGGTGGTGGCAATCAAGATGACCGTCTATCGCACCGGCACCGACTCGGTGCTGATGCAGTCGCTGATCCGTGCCGCCCAGAACGGCAAGGAAGTCACCGTCGTCGTCGAGCTGATGGCCCGCTTCGACGAGGAAGCCAACATCAGTTGGGCAACCAAGCTGGAGGAAGTCGGCGCCCATGTCGTCTATGGCGTGGTTGGCTACAAGACGCACGCCAAGGCGCTGCTGATCGTGCGCCGCGAGGAAGGTGCTCTGAAGCGCTACGCCCACCTCGGCACCGGCAACTACCATCCGCGCACCGCCCGCCTGTACACCGATTTCGGCCTGATGACGGCCAACGAGGAAATCACCCACGACGTCAGCGAAGTGTTCAAGCAACTGACCGGCCTGGGCAAGGCGCGCACGCTGAAACACCTGTGGCAGGCGCCATTCACGCTGCAGCCGAACGTCGTCAAAGCGATCCAGGCCGAAACCGAGACCGCCCGCGCCGGCGGCAAGGGGCACATCGTCGCCAAGATGAACTCACTGCTCGAACCGGAAGTCATCAACGCCCTCTACGAAGCCTCCAAGGCTGGCGTCGAGATCAACCTGATCGTCCGCGGCGTCTGCGCACTGCGCCCCGGCATTCCCGGCCTGTCCGACAACATCCGGGTGCGTTCGATCATCGGCCGCTTCCTCGAACACCACCGGATTTTCTACTTCCTCGCCGGCGGCCAGGAAAACGTTTACCTGTCCTCCGCCGACTGGATGGAACGCAATTTCTTCAAGCGCATCGAACTGGCCTTCCCGATCCTCGATCCCAAGCTGAAGAAACGCGTCATCAGCGAAGGTCTCAAGTTCTACCTGGCCGACAACCAGCAAGGCTGGGACATGAACGCCCAGGGTATCTACCAGCGCCGGCGCACCACCCGCGGCAAGCCGCACAACGCCCAGGACGAACTGATGCTGGTGCTCGGCGGTTAGCTCGGACCAGACGCTGGTGCTTCCTGGCTATCCACCTAGCTAGGCGCGCCGCACGCCGACCACGCCGTCGACCTCGTGGATCAGCGTCAGCGTGCGCTGCAAGTACTGCAGGTTGGTGATTTCGACGGTAAAGCTCATGTGCGCCTTGCCTTGCTTCGACTGGGTATTGACGCCGATAACGTTGAGCTTCTCGCGAGTGAAGATTTCCGAGATGTCACGCAACAGGCCCTGGCGGTCATATGCATCGACAATGATGTCGGTGGCGAAAACGCCGGTGGTCTGGGTGCCCCAGCCGGTTTCGATGACCCGTTCGGGGTGCAGGGCGGCTAGGTTGGCAAAGTTGGGGCAATCCGTGCGGTGCACGGAAATACCCTTGCCACGGGTGATGAAGCCCTGGATGTCGTCCGGCGGCGCCGGTTTGCAGCAGCGGGCAAGCTGGGTCAGCAGCTTGTCCACGCCGACGATCAGGATGCCCTGGTTGCCTTCGACCGGTTTGCTCGGCCGGGCCACGACCTCGTCGGGCGGCAGCGCTTCGCCGGGCAGGTCACCGCCACGGGCGACGGCCTGGAACTGCCGCTGATTCAGGTCGCCCCGAGCGGCAGCGATATAGAGGTCATCGGCGCGCGAGAAGCCTAGCTTGTGCGCCAGTTCGTCAATGTTGGCAGCCGTCTGACCGGCGCGCTGCAACTCCTTGGCAACCAGCGCCCGCCCTTCGCTCAGCGTCTCCTCCAGGGCTAGGTTGGAAAACCAAGCGCGAACCTTGGTCCGCGCACTCTTGGTGTGGATATAGCCGAGCGAGGGATTGAGCCAATCGCGCGATGGGCCGCCAACCTTGGCGGTAATGATCTCGACCTGCTGCCCGGTTTCCAGCGCGGTGTTGAGCGGCACCAACTGGCCGCCAACCTTGGCGCCGCGGCAACGGTGGCCGAGATCGGTATGCACGCGGTAAGCGAAATCGACCGGCGTCGCTCCGTGCGGCAGATCGACCACCTTGCCCTGCGGCGTGATGACGTAGATGGTCTCGTCCAGCGCCGCCTGCTTGTAGTGGGCGACCCAGTCCGAGCTGTCGGCAACCTCGTCTTTCCAGGTCAGGAGTTGACGCAGCCAGGCGATCTTCTCGTCGTAATCGTCCTCGTGCGAGCGCTTGCCGCCCTCCTTGTAGCGCCAATGGGCGGCAACGCCGAGTTCGGCATGGCGGTGCATCTCCTGGGTGCGGATCTGGATTTCCAGGCCACGCCCGTCGGGGCAACGCACCGCGGTGTGCAGCGAACGGTAGTAATTGCCCTTGGGATTGGAAATGTAGTCGTCGAATTCGCGCGGGATCGGTGTCCACAGGTTATGCACGATACCGAGCGCCGTATAGCAGTCCTTGAGGTCGTTGACGATGATGCGCAGGGCGCGCACGTCGTAGACCTCGGAAAACTCCACGCCCTTTTTGTGCATCTTGTTCCAGATGCTGTAGATATGCTTGGGTCGGCCATAGACCTCGGGGTTTTTGACGCCTACCGCTTCCAGTTCCTGGCGTACCCGGGCCACCGCCTCGACGATGAACTGCTCGCGCTCGCTACGCTTTTCGTCAAGCATCTTGGCGATCTTGCGGTAGGTCTCGGGATGCAGGAAGCGGAAGGACAAATCCTCCAGCTCCCATTTCAGTTCCCAGACCCCGAGCCGGTTGGCCAGCGGCGAGTAGAGCTCCAGCGTCTCGCGCGCCACCGGCATACGCAGATCGCCAGGATTGTCTGCGTAATAGCGCAGCGTTTGCGTCCGGCTGGCCAAGCGCAGCAGCACCACGCGAATGTCCTCGACCATGGCCAGCAACATTTTGCGCAGTACTTCGACTTGCACCTTCATTTCGGCCGGATTGACCTCGCCGGCCTCGATGTTGGCGGCCATGAAGCCCTTGGTGATCGGGTGCAGCTTGTTCAACCGGGAAACGCCGCCGACCAAATGCGCCGCCGGCTCGCCGAATTGCTCCTCGATGCGGACAATGCCATGTTCTTCCGTCGACGGGATAGCGAACAGCACTGCCGCGATCCGCGATTCGACGTCGAGCTTGAGGCCGGCGATGATCACCGCCATACCCAGGGCATGCGACCAGATGCGCTCACCGCTGCCCAGCGTACGCTCGCCATAGCTTTGCCAGGCGTACTCGACGGCACGCGTCAGCACTGCCGCATCCTCGGCCGGCAAGCCAGCAACCAGAGTGGCGAGGAACTGTTCGAAATCGCCCTGCGCGGCGACGGAATGAACGACGGAAACCATGGGCGGCGATTATATGCGGACCCCGGCAGCAATGACAGCCGGGCGACCGCGTCAGTGGTTGAGGATCTTCGACAGGAACTGCTGCGCCCGATCGGAGCGCGGTTTGCCGAAGAAATCATCCTTCTCGGCATCCTCAATGATCAGCCCTTGGTCCATGAAAATGACCCGGTGCGCCACCTTGTAGGCAAAGCCCATCTCATGCGTCACGCACATCATGGTCATGCCCTCCTTGGCCAGTTCGACCATCACGTCGAGTACCTCGTTGATCATCTCGGGATCGAGCGCCGAGGTCGGTTCGTCGAACAGCATGCAGATCGGATCCATGGCCAGTGCCCGGGCAATCGCCACGCGCTGCTGCTGGCCGCCGGAAAGCTGGGCGGGAAATTTGTCGGCGTGCGCTTTGAGGCCAACACGGTCGAGCAGGGCCAGGCCTTTGCCGACCGCCTCCTCCTTGCCGCGCCCAAGTACCTTGACCTGGGCCAGGCACAGGTTCTCGGTGATGCTCATGTGCGGAAACAGCTCGAAATGCTGGAAGACCATGCCGACACGGGAACGCAGCTTGGACAGATTGGTCTGCGGATCGCCGACGGAAACGCCGTTGACCTTGATCTCGCCCTCCTGGAACGGCTCAAGGCCGTTCACGCACTTGATCAACGTAGACTTGCCCGAGCCGGACGGGCCGCAGACCACGACCACCTCACCTTTGCGCACCTGCGTCGTGTTGTCGGTCAGCACCTGAAAATTGCCGTACCACTTGGAAACCTTGTTGATCTCGATCATTGGGCATACCTCGCCTGCAGGCGCTTGACCAAACGCGAAAGGGCAAAGGAAATAAAGAAATAGACGACGCCAGCGAAAATCAGCAATTCGACCAGGCGACCGTCACGGTCGCCGATTTTGTAGGCCATGCCAAAGAAATCGGACAACCCGATCACATAGACCAGCGAGGTGTCCTGGAACAGGATCACCGCCTGGGTCAGCAGCAACGGCGTCATGTTGCGGAAAGCCTGCGGCAGGATCACCAGGCGCATGGTCTGGCCGTAGGTCATGCCGAGGGCCAGGCCGGCGGCAATCTGGCCGCGCGATACGCTCTGGATGCCGGCGCGGATGATTTCCGAATAGTAGGCGGCTTCGAACAGCGAAAAGGCAAGCAGCGCTGAAGCCAAGCGGATATCGCCGATGTTGTCGCCGAATACGCCGCGCAAGAGTTGCGGCACGATCAGGTAGAACCACAGGATGACCATGACCAGTGGCACCGAGCGGAACAGATTGACGTAGCCGGCGGCCGCCAACGCCAGAAAGCGGTTGCCGGAGAGCCGGGCGACGGCGAGCAGCGTGCCCCAGACGATGCCGACCACGATGGCGGTGAAGGTGACCTCGAAGGTAATCAGCAAACCCTTGCCGAGCAGCGGCAGGGCACCGGGGATGGAAGACCAGTCAAATTCGTGCATGCTACTGCCCTTCCCCGATGTAGCCCGGCACCCGCACCCGATTCTCCAAGCGACGCATCAGGGTCATGACCACCACGTTGATCAGCACATAAAGCACGGTCACGGCAATGAAAGCCTCATATGGCTGGGCAGTGTAATCAACCAGTTGTTGCGCCTGGCGCGATAGCTCGATCAAGCCGATGGTGGTGGCTACCGCGGAGTTCTTGAAAATATTGAGGAATTCCGAGGTCAGCGGCGGCACGATGATGCGCGCCGCCATCGGCACCAGCACATAACGATAAATTTGCGGCAGGGTCAGGCCGAGCGCCTTGCCAGCCGCCAGTTGCCCCTTCGGCAGCGACTCGATGCCGGCCCGCACCTGCTCGGCAACACGCGCCGAGGTAAACAACCCAAGGCAAACCATGGCCGAGAAAAACTGCTGGGTCAGCGGGTGCATCTGCTTGAAGGCCAGCCCCCACTGCGGGGGGATCAGTTCCGGCATCACGAAATACCACAGGAACAATTGAACCAGCAGCGGAATGTTGCGAAACAGTTCGACATAGACAGTGGCCGCCCCGGCCAGCCAGCGGTTCGGGACGGTGCGCAGCACCCCGGCCGCAAAGCCGAAGACCAGGGCGACGACCCAGGCCGTCAACGACAGGGTGACCGTCCACTGCAGGCCTTCGAACAACCAATGCAGATAGGTACTGTCGCCCGACGGCGTCGGTGCCAGCAGGACGCCCCAGTTCCAGTTGTAATTCATGACGCTTGCCCCTCAAGACGCCGGCCAGCGCCACCGCACCGGCCTATCCGAACGACGGCCCCGGTCCGGGGCCGGGCCACTTAATCGAACGCCTTGTCGTTCGGCGCTGCGTACAGCGCCTTCATTTCGGCAGAAAGCGGCATGTTCAGGTTGAGCCCTTTGGGCGGCACCGGATTCATGAACCATTTGTTGTAGATTTTCTCGGCCTCACCGGACATCTGCAGCTTGGCGATGGCACCGTCGGCCACCTTCTTGAAGTCCGGATCGTCCTTGCGCAGCATACAGCCGTAGGCTTCCTTGGACTGTGCGGTGCCGGTCACCACCCAGTCGCCTGGCTTCCTGGCCTTGGCCATTTCGCCGTAGAGCAGCGCGTCGTCCATCATGAAGGCGACGGCACGGCCGGTTTCCAACGTCAGAAAGGCCTCACCGTGATCCTTTGCGGAGATGATATTCATCTTCATCCCCTTCTCGTCGTTCATTTTGCGGATCAGGCGCTCGGACGTGGTACCGGCAGTAGTCACCACGTTCTTGCCGGCCAGATCCGGAAAGTCTTTGATGCCGGAATCCTTCCTTGTCATCAGCCTAGTACCGACGACGAAAATAGTGTTGGAAAAAGCCACCTGCTTCTGCCGCCCGGCGTTGTTGGTGGTCGACCCGCACTCGATGTCGATCGTGCCGTTCTGGAGCAGGGTAATGCGGTTGGCCGGCGTCACCGGCATCAGCTTGACCCGCAGGTTGGGCATATTCAGCTCGGCCTTCACGGCCTCGACAATCTTGAGCATGTTTTCGTACGAGTAGCCGATGACCTGCTGCTGGTCGTTGTAATAGGAAAAAGGAATCGACGATTCTCGATGTCCCAGCGTGATACTGCCGCTGGTCTTGATCTTATCCAGCGTGCCGTCGGCGAAGACCGGCGCGGACAGGCCGATACAGGCGACGAATGCTGCGCTCAGGGTGCGCTTCATGAACTCTCCCTTAGAGAAAATGAAATGTGAATAGAACGTGGTGCAGCATTGCTTTTTTTGTGGCTGCAAATATTAGAGGATACCGAGATAGCAAAACACCGTTTCCGTTCGATTGCAATGGCAGACAGGGTCTCCCGTCGGAAAGCCCGCCGCAGCGCTCGTTTTACTGTCGACGCAAGGCGGCGGTGCGACCAGGCATAATCCCGCCGACCATGCTGAAACGCTTGACCACTCCCTACCTGCCGCTGCTCCCGACCGCCCTGATCTTCGTCGGCATCTGGCTGACGATGAAGAAGTGATGAGACTGTTCGCCTGGCTACGCGGCGACCGGCCGCAACCGATTCCCGACGACCTGTGGCAACGCACCATGGCCGGCCTGCCTTTCCTCGCCGCCCTCGATGCCGCTGAGTGCCAGCGCCTCAAAGAACTGACCGAGGCCTTCCTCAACGAAAAGGAATTCACCGCCATCGGCGACCTCGAACTGAACGACGAGATCTGCGTCGCTATCGCCGCCCAGGGCTGTCTGCCGATCCTCAACCTGGACCTGGCCGCTTACGGCGACTGGGTCGGCATCGTTGTCTATCCGAACGAATTCGTGGCACCGCGGGAAATCCACGACGAGAACGGCGTCGTCCACGAATACGACGATGTGCTCTCCGGCGAAGCCTGGCCGGGTGGTCCGCTGCTCGTCTCCTGGCACGACGTGCAACTGGCCGGCGACGGCTACAACGTGGTCATCCACGAATTCGCGCACAAGCTCGACATGCTGAACGGCGAGGCCGACGGCATCCCGGCGCTGCACTCAGGCATCGCCGCCACCGACTGGGAAGCCACCCTGCTCGCCGCCTACGACGATTTCTGCGCGCGCGTCGACGCCGACGAGGAAACGCACATCGACCCCTACGCCAGCGACAGCCCGGCCGAGTTCTTCGCCGTGTTGAGCGAATGCTTCTTCGAGCTGCCGGAGGTCTTCGCCGCCGAGTATCCGGCCCTCTACGCACTCTTCTGCCGCTACTACCGGCAGGATCCGCTCAGCCGCCGGCATTAGGAAATCTCTGAACAACCCCTCGCGGTCATCGCATCCCGGCCTCGGGCGCGACAACTCGCAGGCGTTATTCAGAGATTCCCTAACCGACGCTCAGAGGCCAGCGACGAATTCGCTCAGCGCGGCCAGCACCGCCGCCTCCTGGTCGCGCTGTGGTGTGTGGCCGCAAGCGGCTAGCTTAAGCAGGCGCGCGCCTGGCACCCGTTCGGCGATGGCCTCAATCTGGCGCATCGTCGCGTATTCGTCATCCTCGCCCTGAATAGCCAGCACCGGGCAAGTGATACGCGGCAGATATTCCTCGATATTCCAGTCGAGGAAGGCCGGCGACAGCCAAATGTCGTTCCAGTCGCGGAACACCTGTTCGGTTCGCTCATGGTGATAGCGCGCCAGTTTCTTGGGCAGTTCGGTGGTCTCCCAGGCCGTCCGCGCCTCGCGGATACCGGCCAGCGTCACCTCCTCGACGAATTCGTGCGGTGCCAGCACGGCAATGCCGCGCGGCGCCACCGGAAAACTGCCGGCGAAGATCAGGGCGATGCTGCCACCGTCGCTGTGGCCGATCAGCACCGGCCGTTCGATGCCGAGCGCGGCGAGCAGTTCAGGCAACGCTCGTTGCGCTTCGCGGTGCATGTAATCAGGCCGGCGCGGCTCCGGCCAGGGCTGCGAGCCGCCGTAACCGGCACGCGACGAGACGATCGTGCGGCAACCGGGGGCCGCCGCCAGTGTCTCGGGAAAATGCCGCCACATGGCGACGCAACCCAGTCCCTCGTGCAACAGCAGCAGGGCCGGCCGGCCTTCGGCGGTGGCGGGGATATCGTGGTATTCGAGCCGGCAACCGGCGACGGTGACATATTTCATGGGGCGAGCAGGAAGTCGCGGACGATGGAAATCTGGTCTTCGTCGAGGAACATCGGCGCGTGACCGACGCCGGGAATCTCGATCAGAACGGCACGCGGCCCGCGCTCGCCCATGCTCTGCCAGACGGCACGCGTCAGCAGGTCGGACTCGGCGCCGCGGATGGCCAGCGTCGGGCAGGCGATGCGCTCGTAGATGCCCCACAGATCGATGTCCTCGTCCGCGAAGGAGGCACGGAACCCGTCCGCGATGCGCGGATCGTAGCGGAAACCCCAGCGCCCATCGGTACGCTGGGCGACGCTGCTTTCGGTCAATCGCCGCCACTGCGTCTCACCCAAAGGACCGAACGGTTCGCTAACCGCCCGCACGTAGGCCACCGCCTCGTCGAACGAGACCCAGGTCGGATCGGCACCGACATAGCCAGCGATACGCCGCAAGGCACCAACAGGAAGCGCCGGCCCGACGTCATTGAGTACTAGGCGATTGATCGGCGAGCCCTCGAGGACCGCCAGCGCCATGCCGATCAGGCCGCCCATCGAGGTACCGAGCCAGTCGACGCGCTCGACATCAAGGCGGGCAAACAGCGTCACCATATCGGCGACATATTGCGGGATGTCGTAACTAGCCGCATCGCGCAGCCGGTCGCTCAGGCCGCGCCCGGCGACATCCGGGCAAATCACCCGGTAATGCCCGGCCAAGGCCATCGCCAAGTCGTCGAAATCGCGGCTGTTGCGGGCCAAACCATGCACGCAGACGAGCACGCGTGGATTGTCGCACTCCCCCCATTCGGTATAAGCCATCCGGTGCAAACCGGACGGACTCAGGCATTGCACATGCCGTTGCTTGAACTTCATTGCCGCTCCTCTCGCCCGCAATGTATCACCGCCCGTACCAATAACGCCGCCGCTCCTGGCGCCAGGCGGCGACCGAAACATCTTCCGGGCCGAGCGCGACGCGCAAGGCGCCGTCGCGGTCGGTGCGCCAGATTTGCGCTCCGTTCTCGACATAACGGGCGACTACCTCGCCGCGCGGATGCCCGAAGCGATTGCGATAGCCGACCGAGATCAGCGCGTGACGCGCCCCGACAGCGGCAACGAAAGCCGGTGTCGACGATTTCTTCGCCCCGTGATGGGCCACCACCACCACGTCGGCGGCCAGATCCGCGCCGGCGCGGGCAATCAGGGCGCGCTCGTCGCGCGCCTCGATGTCGGCGGTCAACAACATCCGACGCTCCCCGGCTGTCACCGTCAGCACGCAAGATAGATGATTGGTCACGACTTTTTGGGCATAGGCGTTCGATAGCGGATGCAGCACCGCGAAATCGACGCCATCCCAGGTCCAGGTCTGGCCAGCGGCGCACAAGTCGCCGTCCAGTTCCGGCATGGATGAAACGACGCTTTCCACCGGCAGCGCCGCGCGCAGCGAAGCCAGGCCGCCCGCGTGATCGCTGTCGGCGTGCGTCACCAGCAGACGGTCGATGCGCCCGGCCCCAAGCCAGCGCAGGTAGGGTACGACGACGCGCTGGCCGGCATCGGAATCCGGCCCGTACTGCGGCCCCGGATCGTAGACCAGCAGGTGCCGGCGGGTACGTACCACCACCGCCTGCCCCTGTCCGACATCGAGCACGTCGATGCGCGCCTCGCCTTCCGGAATCGTCTCGCTCGGCCAGAACAGCGCTGGCAGCAGCAGGCAAGCGCCGAGCAGACGGCCCGGCACGCCGCGCGGCAACAGCCAGACGGCGACGCCGACCCCCACCACGACCACCGCCCACGGCGCCGGCGCCGGCGCCTGCCACACCGGCCAGGCGGCGCACCAGAAGAGAAAGCGCATCAGGATGTCGAGTAGCCCATGCGCCAGCTCCAGCAGCGGCTGCCACGGCAGCAGCGCGGCAAGCAGGGCCAGCGGGGTAATCACGAAGCTGATCAGCGGTATCGCCAGCGCGTTGGCCAGCGGCGACACCAGCGGAAATTGCTGGAACACCAGCAGCAGCACCGGCAGCGTGGCCAGCGTCGCCGCCCACTGGACCAACCCCCAGCCGCGCACGCGGGCAAGCCAGCCAAGTTCGTGTCCGGTCGTCGCCGAAGCAATGTAAAGCAGAGCCCCGACCGCGCCGAAGGAAAGCCAGAAACCGGCGGCCAGAACCGCCCACGGGTCGACCAGCAGCACCACCAGCAGTGCCAGTGCCAGGATTCTGCTGGGCGCCACCAGACGCCCGGAGAGCATCGCCGCCACGGCGACCAGCAGCATGTACAGCGTGCGCTGGGCCGGCACGGCGAAACCGGCCAGCAGCGCATACGCGAACCCCCCGGCGGCGGCGGCCAACAGGCCGGCGTGCTGGGCCGGCAGACGCAGGGCCAGCGCCGGCACGCGCCGCCAGCCGAACCCGACCAGCCAGCCGACCAGACCGGCGACCATCGTCACGTGCAGACCGGAAATGCTCATCAGGTGCGTCGTGCCGCTGCGGTTGAAGACCGTCCACAATTCGCTCTGCACCGCCTGCTGGTCGCCGACGGCCAGCGCCGTGAGGATGCCGACCCACGGCCACTCGGCCTCCGGCAGCATGGCCAGGAAATTGGCACGGACGGTGGCGCGCAAGCGTTCGACAACATGGCCGGGACGCCAGACGAAGGCATCGAGTCGCGTCGCCGGCCCCGGCCGAATGTAGCCGGTGGCGCGGATGCCGCGTTCGAGCAACCAGGCTTCGTAGTCGAAACCGCCGGGATTGGCGCCGCCGTGCGGCCGCTTCAAGCGCACGGTGAAACGCCAGCGCTCGCCAGGTTGTACCGTCGGCGCTGTAGCACCGTCCCGATACCAGGCCAGTTGCAAGTTTTCCGGCACGATGGCGTCCGGCGTCAAACGCTCTTCGACGGTAAACGCGAAGCGCGTGCCGCGCGCGAAATCCTGCGGCAAGCCGGCGACGGTGCCGATCACCTCGACATCGCGTCCTTCCCAGTCGCGGCCGAGTTCGTCGGCCAGACGCCATTCGGCCCACCAGCCGGCCCAGGAGAAACCGAGCAGCAGGCAGCCGAGCAGCGCCAGGGTACGAGTCGCCGGCCGGGCGCGAAAACCATACGGTAGGCAGGCCAGCAGGCCGCAGGCCAGCCACGGCCACGGCGCCGGCAGTTCGCCTCGCGTCTGCAACAGCAGCACGCCGATGGCGAAGGCGAGGATGGCGGATCGCATGCCGAAATCATGACACGAATCAGGCCACGGCGATCGTGGATCAACCGTCTTGCCGCAGCTTCCGGCCTTTCGGCGATAATCGCCGGATGCGCCGCTTCTTGAAGC
The DNA here is from genome assembly GCA_031274715.1 of Azonexus sp. Classification (GTDB taxonomy): domain Bacteria; phylum Pseudomonadota; class Gammaproteobacteria; order Burkholderiales; family Rhodocyclaceae; genus Azonexus. The sequence continues at coordinate 45,191 of JAISPT010000001.1, forward strand.
AATACCTGCCCGATCACGAGACCATCCGCCGCAACCGCTGGCTGCGGCCATTCGCCAACACCCTGCTGCATCCCCGGCTGTGGTGCCTGAACCGCCACTCGGCGGCCGGAGCCGTCGCCGCCGGGTTGTTCTGCGGCCTCATTCCGGGGCCGCTGCAAATGCTCGGCGCCGCTTTGTGCTCGGTGACTTTTCGCGTCAACCTGCCGCTGGCGCTGCTGACCACGCTGTACACCAACCCATTCACCATCGTGCCGCTCTATTTCGTGGCCTATGGAATCGGCCGGCTGCTGCTCGGCGAAAGCGGCGACTTCATCGCCCCGCCGGCCTTCTCGGCCGCCGATTTCATCGCTTTCGCCAATGCCCTGGAAGCCTGGATGTGGAGCGTCGCCAAACCGCTCGGCATCGGCCTGCTGGCCCTGGCCTGCGGCCTGGCCATCGTCGGTTACCTGCTGACCAAGGCCGCTTGGCGGTTCTACCTGATCGCCGCCTGGCGCCGCCGGCAATCCCGTTAGCCAGCTAATTGAGACGAGATTGAGTGCCACATCAGGAATTGGCTTGAACAGTCGAGCCTGAAAAATAGCTCGCAACAGTCCTTGAGAAAACCAACAACGCAGCCGAAGCTAGATAGAAAAATGAAATAGCATATATGAAAATGTTTTTCTCAATATATTGTGGGGCAGCAACTACGAAAAATATACCCATTGTTCCACCAAGCGTCAGGAACACAGCAAGAACCCAGCGCGCCCAGTTTTTTCCTTTGAACAGGAACCAGCAAAGAACACAATTCACAACAAATCTTCCGATGTCCTTTGCCTCTGGTGTTGGAAACCAACTCAGCACGGAAAATCCAAGGACGATAGTGACTATTGAGACGATGATACTCTTGGCTGATGGAGTATTCATAAGCAATATCCCCGGCGACTGAATTCACCGGCCTGCTCGGTTTTTCTCACAGGCGTGGCGAATACAGGTTAACTGTTTATTCCCCACAGTATACAGATCGGCTGGAATGATGAACCAGCTAGCCCGCCAAGCGCCCGTCCGCCAGTTGCAGAACACGGTCGGCGCGGGCCGCCAGCGTGGGGTCGTGGGTGACCATGACGAGGCTGCTGCGCTGGCTGCGCACCCGTTCCAGCAGCAGGTCGAACACGGCTTCAGCGGTGTGGCGGTCGAGATTGCCGGTCGGTTCGTCGGCCAAGAGGCAAGATGGCGCACTGACCATGGCGCGGGCGATGGCGGCGCGCTGGCGCTCGCCGCCGGAAAGTTCGCCGGGCCGATGCTCCAGGCGGTGGCCAAGGCCGACGGCGGTGAGCATGGCCGCAGCCTGTTCGAGCGCCTCGGAGCGCACAACGCGGCGGATCAGCAACGGCATGGCGACGTTTTCCAGCGCCGAAAATTCGGGCAGCAGATGGTGGAACTGATAGACGAAGCCGAGGTGCCGGTTGCGCCAATCGCCGCGCGCCACCTCGCCGAGTGCTGAGAAATCGCGGCCGGCCAGCGCGACGCTGCCGGCGGTCGGCGCGTCCAGCCCGCCGAGCAGGTGTAGCAGCGTACTCTTGCCGGAACCGGATGCGCCGACCACGGCGACCGTCTCACCCGGCGCGACGTCGAGGTCGATGCCGGCGAGCACCGGCACCTCCAGCCCGCCGCCACGGAACACCTTGCCCAGATTGCGGGCGCTCAACAGAATCTCACTCATAACGCAGGGCCTCCGCCGGATTGACGCGCGCCGCCCGCCAGCTCGGGTAGAGCGTGGCCAGCAGCGCCAGCACGAAGGCGATCAGGGTAACGCCCCAGACATCCCCCCATTGCAGGTCGGAGGGCAGGTCGGAAATGTAATAGACCTCCTTGGAGAGGAACTGCACGCCGAACAGCCGCTCGATGGCCGGCACCACGACGTCGATGTTGAGGGCCAGGACGACGCCGCCGATGACGCCCAGCGCCAAGCCGATGCAGCCGACCAGCGCGCCCTGGATGACGAACACCGTCATGATCGAGCGCGGCCGGGCGCCGAGCGTGCGCAGGATGGCGATGTCGGCCTGCTTGTCGGTGACGGCCATGACCAGCGTGGACACCAGGTTGAAGGCGGCGACGGCGACGATCAGCGAAAGGATGATGAACATCATCGTCTTCTCGATCTGCACGGCGCGGAAAAAGTTGGCATGGCTCTGGGTCCAGTCGCTTAAATAGGCGTCGGCGTTGATACGGGGGGCCAGTTCGCGGACGATGCGCGGCGCCGAAAACAGGTCATCCACCTTGAGGCGCACGCCGGTCACCCGGTCGCCCATCTGATATAGGCGCTGCGCATCTTCGAGGTGGATCAGCGCCAAGCCGGCGTCGTACTCGTACATGCCAACCTCGAAAATGCCGACGACGCGAAAGGATTTCAGGCGTGGCACCACGCCGGCCGGCGTGACCGTACCCTGCGGCGCGATCAGCGTCACCTTGTCGCCGGTAAATACGCGCAACGAACGAGCCAGTTCGGCGCCGAGGACGACGCCAAACTCGCCGGGACGCAGGTCGTCCAAGCTGCCGCTCTTGATGGTCCGGCGAAAGTCGGCGACCTTGTCCTCCTGGTCGGGGAGGATGCCGCGCACCAGCGCGCCCTTGACACTGCCGTCGACGGTAAACATCGCCTGCGACTGGATGAAGGGCGCCGCCGCCCGTACTTCCGGATGCTGCATCGCCTGCGCCGCCAGCGCCGGCCAGTTCTCCAGCTCGCCATTGATGCCAGTGATCTGGATGTGCGAGGCGACGCCGAGGATGCGCGTGCGCAATTCCTTCTGGAAGCCGTTCATCACCGACAACACGACGATCAGCGCGGCAACACCGAGAGCGATGCCGAGCATCGAGATCAGCGAGATGAAGGAAATAAAATGATTGCGGCGCTTGGCGCGGGTATAGCGCAGACCGATCAGTAGTTCGTAAGGCAGAGCCATGCGGCGGTAGAAGAATGGCAAAAGCGCTATGGTACATGGAGAACGGTGCCCCACCCTCGCCGCCGCATGGCGGAACGGCGGGTCCGGTGGGCGGTGGGCGGTGGGCGGTGGTAAAATTATCGTTTATCGTCGGCACAGCGGCAGCACTCCCCGACGAGTTGGCCGTCTCCTCCATTTTCCCATCGACCTGGATTCACCGTGCGCCTGACCCTGCTCGTTCCCGAACTGCTCTGGCCCGAACCCGGCGACCAGCACACCCTCGGGAATCTGCCGCTGCCCGGTTTCGCCTGGCTGGCTGGCCGTGCCGCCTGCCGGCGGCAGCCCGCTGTCCCCTTCGAAACCGCCCTCGCCCGCTGCTTCGGCCTCGCCGCCCCAGCGCTTGGCGCCCTGCGCCTGCTCGGCGAGGATGCCGGCGAAGCCGCCGTCGACGGTACCTGGCTGTGCGCCGATCCAGTGCATCTGCGCTTCCACCATGAGCGCATCGTTCTCGCCGACAGCGGCGCCTTCGAATTGGCCGAGGACGAGGCGCACGCGTTCGCCGCCGCGCTCAACGCCGAGTTCGCCAACATCGGCCAACTGCATGTCGCCACTGCCCGCCGCTGGTACCTGCGATTGAATCCCACCGGCAGCGCCTACGCCGGCGCCAGCCACCACGTCGCGGTGCCGCTCTCGGCCGTCGCCGGACGCCGCCTCGACAACCAACCCGCCGGCCACGGCGCGACCCTGACCCGCTGGCTCAACGAAGTGCAGATGTTCCTCCACGGCCACCCGCTCAACGCCTGCCGTGAAGCGGCCGGCTTGCCGCCGGTCAACAGCCTGTGGCTGTGGGGCGGCGGACGCCTGACGCGGCCGCAGCCCGGTCATTTCACCGCCGTCTGGAGCGACCAGCCGCTGGCCGTCGGCCTAGCCCGTGCCGGCGGCACGCCGGTGCATCCGCTACCGGCAGGATTCGCCGAGCTAACCAGACTCGCCTCACCCGGCAGCACCTCGCTGGTCGTACTCGACAGCCTGCTGCCGCCGACTGTTTACGAGGACGGCGAGGCTTGGCGGCACGCCTGGCAGGATCTGGAGACCGAGTGGTTCGCGCCGCTGCGCCAGCAGCTTGGGCGCACCGTGAGCACGCTGGAAATCGTTGCTCCGACCCTCTACGGCAACCTGCGATGGTCGCTGCGCGGCCGCGATCGCTGGAAATTCTGGCGCCGTGGTCAGACCCTGGCGGCGCTGGCCGGCCAATTTTCCGAAAGCCATCCGTGACCCGCATCGTCAATCGCTCCGTCCCGCCGCGCGCTGCCTGGCAGCTCGAACAACAGGGCCTGCATCCGCTGTTGGCCCGTCTCTATGCCGCCCGTGGCGTCACCGACAAGGCCGAGCTCGACTACGAACTGAAGGCGCTGCTGCCGCCGGCAACGCTGACCCATGCCGGCGACGCCGCCCGCTTGCTGGCCGACGCCATCGAGGCCGAGGCCCGCCTGTTGATCATCGGCGACTATGACTGCGACGGCGCCACTGCCACGGCGGTCGGCATGCGTGCCCTGAAGTCGCTCGGCGCCGACGTCGATTTTCTGCTGCCCGACCGCTTCAAGCTCGGCTACGGCCTGTCGCCGGAAATCGTCGATCTCGCCGCCGAGCAGTCGCCCGATCTGATCATCACCGTCGACAACGGTATCGCCAGCATTGAGGGCGTCGAGCGCGCCCGGGAGCATGGTATCGCCACGTTGATTACCGATCATCACCTGCCGGCGGCGACGCTGCCGGCGGCCGACTGCATCGTCAATCCGAACCAGCCCGGCTGCGCCTTTCCGTCCAAGTGCATGGCCGGCGTCGGCGTCATGTTCTACGTGCTGCTGGCGCTGCGCGCCGAGTTGCGTGAGCGCAGTTTCTTCGCCGACCGCCCGGAACCCAATTTCGCCAACCTGCTCGATCTCGTGGCGCTGGGTACTGTCGCCGATGTCGTCAAGCTCGACCGCAACAACCGCATCCTGGTCAGCCAGGGCTTGAAGCGCATGCGCGCCGGCCAGTTGCAGCCCGGCTTGGCGGCACTTTTCAAGGCCGCCGGCCGCGACCCGAAAAAGGCCACGGCGATGGATCTCGGCTTCATCCTCGGGCCACGTCTGAATGCCGCCGGCCGCCTGGCCGACATGCGCCTGGGCGTTGAATGCTTGCTCACCGACGACCCGGCCCGCGCGCTACAAATTGCCCAGCAACTCGACACGCTCAACCGCGAACGCCGCGAGATCGAGGCCGGCATGCAGGATCAGGCGCTGCTGCTGCTCGAAACGCTGGAGACCGCCGACAGCACTCCCGGCATCGCACTGTTCGACGACGGCTGGCACGAAGGCGTGGTCGGCATCCTCGCCGCGCGCATCAAGGACAAGCTGCACCGCCCGGTGTTCGCCTTCGCCCGCGGCGAAAACGGCACCCTCAAAGGTTCCGGCCGCTCGATTCCCGGCCTGCACCTGCGCGACGCGCTCGATCTGGTGGCCAAGCGGGCGCCCGGCCTGCTGCTGCGTTTCGGCGGCCACGCCATGGCCGCCGGGGCGACGCTCCAAGCCGAGGACTTCGCGCGCTTCCGCGCCCTGTTCGCCGAGGTTGCCGGCGAACTGCTCGACCCGGCCGACCTGACCCGCACACTGGAAACCGACGGCGCCCTGGAAGGCGGCTATTACTCGCTGGAAATGGCCCGCCTGCTGGAAAACGAGATCTGGGGCCAGGGCTTCCCGGCACCGCTGTTCATGGACGAGTTCGCGGTCGAGCAGCAACGCGTGCTCAAGGAAAAACACCTAAAACTGCGGCTGCGCAAGGACGGCGCCCGGATCGAGGCGATCCAGTTCAACTTCAGCCAACAGCCGGGTGCCACCGCCCGCCTCGCCTTTCGCCTGGCGATCAACGAATACATGGGCGTCGAGACGCCGCAACTGTTCGTTGAACATCTGGAATAGCCGCCGGCCGGTAGGATCGCGGCGCAGTATAATGTTTAGTTTCCGCAACGATCCGCAGGAATCCCCATGGAAGCCGAACACCTGAACAGCATCTCCAACCAGCTCGACGATCTGGCGCAGCGCGCCGCCGAGTTGCGGAGGTATCTTTGACTACGACCACAAGCGCGAACGCCTGACCCTCCTCAACCAGGAGATGGAAGATCCCAAGATCTGGGACGATCCGAAACGCGCCCAGGAACTGGGCCGTGAAAAGAAATCGCTGGAAGACGTGGTGCTCGTCCTCGAAGCCGTGGATAACGGCGTCAAGGATGGCCGCGAGCTGTTCGCCATGGGCCGCGATGATGGCGACGACGACACTCTGCTCGCCGTCGAAGCCGACAACGGCGAACTCGAACACCAGCTGGCTGCCCTCGAATTCCGCCGCATGTTCAGCAACCCTTCCGACCCGATGCCCTGCTTCCTGGAAATCCAGGCTGGCGCCGGCGGTACCGAAGCTCAAGACTGGGCCTCGATGCTGCTGCGCATGTACCTGAAGTTCGGTGAGAAAAAGGGCTTTGCCGTCGAAGTCATGGAAGAGTCGGAAGGCGACGTGGCCGGCATCAAGAGCGCCACCGTCAAATTCACCGGTGACTACGCTTACGGCACGCTACGCACCGAAACCGGCATCCACCGCCTGGTCCGCAAATCGCCGTTCGACTCCAACGCCCGCCGGCATACCAGCTTCACCTCGGTCTTCGTCTATCCAGAAGTCGACGACTCCATCGAGATCGCCATCAACCCGGCCGATGTCCGCACCGACACCTACCGCGCCTCCGGCGCCGGCGGCCAGCACATCAACAAGACCGATTCGGCAGTGCGTCTGACGCACGTTCCGACCGGCATCGTCGTGCAGTGCCAGAACGACCGCTCACAGCACCGCAACCGCGACGAAGCCTGGCAGATGCTGCGCGCCCGGCTGTACGAGCACGAACTGCGTAAGCAGCAGGCCGAGCAGCAGAAGCTCGAAGACGCCAAATCCGACATCGGCTGGGGCCACCAAATCCGTTCCTATGTGCTCGATCAGAGCCGGATCAAGGACCTGCGCACCAATTACGAAGTCGGCAACACCCAGGCCGTGCTCGACGGCGACCTCGACGATTTCATCGAGGCCAGCCTCAAACAAGGTGTCTAGATCACCGTGAGCCGCTTCCTGGCCTGGCTGACCGGCACGTTGCTAATGCTCGTGCTGGCGGCCGGGGGACTGCTTCTCGTCGCCCTCGACCGGCAACCGCTGATCATCCGCGACGCCACCGTCTCGCCAGAGGCCGTCGCTCAGGCCCGTTACCTGCTACTCAGCAACGATCCACGCCGTCTGCGTGCAGGTGCCGTGCGGCAAACCACCATTCCGGCAGAACTGCTCGATGAAGCCGTCAACTACGCCGCCACGCGCTTCCTGAACGGCCGTGGCGCGCTGGCCTTGGCGGCCGGCGAAGCCTATCTGCACCTCAGCCTGAGTCCGCCGTGGCTGGCCGGTGCCTATCTGAACGTCAGCATCGGCCTACGGGATCGCGACGGCCTGCCGGCGGTCGCCAGCCTGCGCCTCGGCGCCCTGCCCCTACCAGCCTCCCTCGCCGAATCGCTGCTTGGCCGCCTGCTTGCCGCTGCCGGTCGCGAACGCGAACGCGAACGCGAATGGCAATTGGCCCGCCAGGCAATCCGCACCACCCGCTTCGACGGCGAGCGCCAGCGAGTCGTTGTCGCCTATGTCTGGCAGCCCGACCTGCTCGACCATGCCCGCGCCCTGGCCGTGGCACCGGCGGATCTGGCGCTGATCCGCGACGCTCAGACGCGATTGGCCACCCTACTCGCCCAAACGTCAGGCAAGCAGGCATCTCTGGCACCGCTGCTCGGCCCGCTGCTACAAGCCGATGAAAAAGCCCGGCGAGCAGCGCTGCTGGTGCTCGCCGCCTACCTTGCCGAACGTAACCTGACGCCACTGATTCCCGAAGCCGCTACCTGGCCGTACCTGCCGCAGCGCGAACTGACCCTGGCCGGCCGCTACGACAGCGCTCAGCATTTCATCATTTCCGCCGCGCTCGCCGCCTGGGCCGGCGAGCCGCTAGCCCAGGCCATCGGCATCGACAAGGAACTCACTGACGCCCGCCAAGGCAGCGGCTTCTCCTTCGCCGACCTGGCCGCCAACCAAGCCGGCATCGCCTTCGGCGAACTGGTGGTCGCCGGTTCGCCGGCACTAGACGCCCTGCTGGCCAGCGGACCGGCTGATGCCGACCTGCTGCCGCCACTCGACGGCTTGCCGGAATATCTGTACCAGCGGGAATTCCGCCAGCGCTATGGCGGCCCCGGCAATCCGGCTTACGACAGCCTGCTGGCCGATATCGAGCGACGCATCGCGGCCCTGCCGCTGTACCGGCGTAACAGCGCCCTGCGGATATGAGCGGCAAGCTTCTCGCCGACCTGCCGGCGCTCGGCGGCGATGAGCAATTCCGCGAGCTGCTGGCCCGTCCCGGCTTGCGCATCGAGCGCATCGTTTCCAGCGGCCAGTGCAGCCCACCCGGTTTCTGGTACGACCAGGCCGACGGCGAATGGGTAGTCATTCTGCAAGGCGAAGCCAAGCTGCGCTTCGCCGATGAGGCCGAAGCCCGCCACCTGCGGGCCGGCGACACTCTCGACATTGCCCCGCACCGCCGCCACCGCGTCGACTGGACACCGGCCGGGCAACACACGATCTGGCTGGCGATCTTCTACCGCCCTTAATTTCATTTTCAAATCAATCGAGTACGCGAAGGCGAAGCGCAGACAGTGCGCTTGCACGGCAAGCGAAGCCGACAAAGTAATCGGTTGATTTGGAATGAAATTACTTGCGGATCGGCTGGTTACGGCCCGAAAACTGGTCGCTCAAACGCATCGCACCATCGCCGAAATTGCCTTTCGGGTTGCTCGTGCAATAGCGGTTGATGTAGTTCTCGATCGTGCCGCTGGAAATGACCGACACTTGCTGCTTCGGCAGCGCGTAATTATGTCCGCTGAGAAAGCCGCGAATCCAGGCGACGTGGACGGCGCGCTGATCGGGATCGTCCTTCGCCGCCCTCCAGGCGGTACAAGACATGTCGTCGAACCCCAGAACGTTCTGCGCCGCGGCCGGCGCCATGCCAAGATGAATCCAGGCAACCGCTACGACGGCCAGCCGGAGGAATTGTGCGGCGTGCATCTGCTCTCCCTTGTAGTCAGGTCGCCAGTATATGCCCCACGCTACGTGCCGCAATGCCGATGTACGCTCCGCACGCCGCCGGCATGGCTCCGCCTCCGTCCGTGCGGCGCCTGCTGGCATTGTTGTCAGGCTGTGCGCCGAACTTGTCCGAAACCCACGAAATCGGCGAGAATTCAGGGTTTTACGCGGCTTTCCGCAGCCAATCCCATTTCCAAGGATTCTTCATGTCCACCAGCGAACAGCAAGCCCCGATCCAGCAGGACGAGAACCACATCATCGCGGAACGCCGCGCCAAGCTCGCCGAATGGCGCAAGACCGGCCAAGCTTTCCCGAACGATTTCCAGCGCGAGAACACCGCCGCCAAGTTGCACGAGGTTTACGGTGGAAAAACCGTCGAGGAGCTTGCCGACCTACCGGTCGAGGTCAAGGTTGCCGGCCGGATGATGTTGAAACGCGTCATGGGCAAGGCTTCGTTCGCCACCTTGCAGGATCTGTCGGGCCGCATCCAGATCTATGTCGCCCGCGACAATATCGGCGAGGATGCCTACACTGCCTTCAAGGGCTGGGACCTGGGTGACATCCTCGGCGTAGTCGGCACGCTGATGAAGACGCGGACCGGCGAGTTGTCGATCCAGGTCGCCGAGATCCGCCTGCTGACCAAGTCGCTGCGCCCACTGCCCGACAAGTTCCACGGCCTGGCCGACCAAGAGTTGAAGTACCGCCAGCGTTACGTCGACCTGATCATGAACGAGGAGACGCGCTTCACCTTCCGTGCCCGCTCGGCCATCGTCCAGTCGATCCGCAATTACATGTGCAACCACGGCTTCATGGAAGTCGAGACGCCGATGATGCACCCGATCCCCGGCGGCGCCTCGGCCCGGCCTTTCGTCACCCATCACAATGCGCTCGACATGCGGCAATTTCTGCGCATCGCCCCGGAGTTATACCTGAAGCGCTTGGTCGTCGGTGGTTTCGAGAAGGTCTTCGAGGTCAATCGCAATTTCCGTAACGAAGGTCTCTCGCCGCGACACAACCCGGAATTCACAATGATGGAGTTCTACGAGGCCTACGCGAATTACCACACGCTGATGGATTTCACTGAGGGACTGCTGCGCCACGCCGCGCGTGAAGCGCTGGGCAAGGAGGTGTTCCAGTACCAGGGCCGGGAACTGGACCTGTCCAAGCCCTTCCACCGCCTGACCATCAACCAGGCCATCCAGCGCCAACATCCGGAATTCACCGACGCTCAGTTGGCCGATGCCGACTGGCTCAAGGGCAAGATTCAGGCTTTCGGCGAAAAGATCAAGCCGGGCGGCCTCGGCAGCCTGCAATTGCAGTTGTTCGAAGCCTGCGCCGAGGCCCAATGCTGGGAGCCGACCTTCATCATCGACTACCCGGTCGAAGTCTCGCCGCTGGCCCGCGCTTCCGACAGCAACCCGGAAATCACCGAGCGCTTCGAGCTGTTCATCGTCGGCCGCGAGATCGCCAACGGTTTCTCCGAACTGAACGATGCCGAGGACCAGGCGGCCCGCTTCCTAGAGCAGGCCAAGGCCAAGGATGCCGGCGACGAGGAGGCGATGTACTACGACGCCGACTTCATCCGGGCGCTGGAATACGGCCTGCCGCCGACCGGTGGCTGCGGCATCGGCATCGACCGCCTGATCATGTTGCTGACCGACTCGCCGGCTATCCGCGACGTCATTCTGTTCCCTCAAATGCGTCCTGAATAAACCGCCGCCACTGCGCTCCGGTGCGGTCTTGCCGCACCTGCCCCTCATCCGTTAGGCACACCAGGAGAGTTCTATGCAGGACAATGAGTTTGAGTACGTTGGTTTCTGGCCGCGTGTTGGCGCCACGATCATCGACGTCATTATCATAATGATCATCACAGTGCCGCTTTTAGTGGCAATTTATGGCAAGAGCTATTTTTTTGCCGATGAAACCCCGCTAATCGCCGGCTGGGCTGACTTCCTGATTTCCTGGGTATTTCCCGCCGTTGCCACTATCTTGTTCTGGCTTCATAAGCAAGCCACTCCGGGAAAAATGGCCATATCCGCTCGGGTTGTGGACGCGCAAACTGGCAACAGCCTCACCGTCGGTCAGTCAATCGGTCGATACTTTGGCTACGTTATTGCAATGTTGCCCTTGTTTCTTGGCATCATTTGGGTTGCATTCGATCCTCGTAAGCAAGGCTGGCACGACAAACTAGCCGGCACAGTAGTTATTCGGCTCAAGAATCGTGGGCCAATCCCAGTCAAGTTCGGTTCCTGACATCTCATTCAACCCGGACGCCCCAAAGTGCGTCGGTTGGTTTAAGTAATAGCAGGCGGACCCGGCTTCCGTATCGTGGATAAACTCGTCCCCGCCCACCTCGAATTCGCGCCGGACGGCACGCCTTTCTCCACCGCTTTCGGCGACGTCTATCACTCGGCTCACGGCGGACCGGCCCAGGCCCGCCACGTCTTTCTCGCTGGCAACAATCTGCCAACGCGCTGGCAAAACCGCCAGCGTTTCGTCATTCTCGAAACCGGCTTCGGCCTCGGCCTGAATTTCCTCACCACCTGGCAGGCCTGGCGCGACGATCCACGGCGTTGCCGACGTCTGCACTTCGTCTCGATCGAGAAACACCCCTTCAGCGCCACCGACCTCGCCATCGCCCAGCGCGCCTGGCCGGAATTCGCCGCCCTGGCCGGGCAATTGCAGCGGCGCTGGCCGCCGCTGACGCCGGGAATGCACCGCCTCTATTTCGAGGATGACCAACTCATACTGACGCTGCTATTTGGCGACGCCGCGACGCAGCTCGGCGACATCGATGCCTCGGTCGACGCTTTTTATCTCGATGGATTCTCGCCGGCAAAAAATCCGGAACTTTGGACGCCGGCGTTGTGCCGAGGCCTGACCCGCATGGCAGCGCCTGGCGCCACATTGGCCACTTGGTCGGTCGCCGGCGAGGTGCGCGCCGCGCTGGAAGCCGCCGAGTTCGACCTGGAGAAGCGTCCCGGCTTCACCGGCAAACGGCAGATGCTGGCCGGTCGTTTCCGCTCGCGCCGGCCGGAACGCCGGCCGCCACCCACCGAGCAGCGCGCCATCGTAATCGGCGCCGGCATCGCCGGCAGCACGGCGGCCCACCGCCTGGCTACGGCCGGCTGGCAGGTGACGGTGCTGGAGCAGGCAGCCGGCCCCGGCTACGGCGCTTCCAGCAATCTGGCCGGCATGCTGCGGCCGCTGCCCAGCGCCGACGACAACCGCCTGTCGCGCCTGACCCGGGCCGGCTTCCTGGCCACCCGCGCGTTGCTCGAAACGCTGCCGGCGGCCCGCTGGTCGCCTTGCGGCATCCTACATCTGGCCCGCGAAGCCGAGCATGAGGCACAACAGCGACGCACCGTCGAGCAATTGGGCCTGCCGCCCGAGGTGCTGCAATACCTCGACCGCGAAGCGGCTGGCCAGCGGCTCGGCCAGCCAGTACGCAACGGCGGCTGGTGGTTCCCCAGCGCCGGTTGGGTGCAACCACCGTCGGTCTGCCAGGCGGCGCTGGCCACCTTCCCCGAACGCATCGATTGCCGTTTCTCGACCCCCGTCGCCCGCCTCGAAGCGGATGCCGGCAGCTGGCGCGCTCTCGCCGCCGACGGCCGGCTACTGGCCGCCGCGCCAGTGCTGATCATGGCCAGCGGCGCGGCGGCCCCTGGCTTCGCGCAATTCGCCTGGTTGCCGCAACGCGCCGCGCGCGGTCAGGTCAGCCACCTGCCGGCGAGCGCAAGGCCGGCCCTCGACACCGTACTGTTCCAGATCGGCTATGCCATGCCGGAAGTTGACGGCGTGCGCCTGATTGGCGCTTCGACCGCCTACGACGATGAGGCCGGCGAGCGGATCGCCGACCACGCCGACAACCTCGCCCGCCTGCGCCTGACTCTGCCCGATTTTGCCGCCGGCATCGACCCGATGACACTAAGCGGTCGAGTCGGCTTCCGTCCGATGTCACCGGACCGTCTGCCCATCGTCGGCCCCATGCCACAGCCCAATGCTGCCGCCAACCGCCGTCTGCGCGACCTGCCGACAGTGCCCGGCCTGTGGTGTGTGCAGGGTTTCGGCGCACGTGGCATCGTCTGGTCGGCACTGATGGCCGATCTGCTGCTTAGCCGCCTGGAAGGCGAACCATTGCCGCTGGAAAGTGATCTGGTGGATGCGGTCAGTCCGGGCCGTTTCCTGATCCGCGGTAGCCGATGAGCAATCTGTTATTACCGGTGTCGTTGACATAAGCAGGGTCTTGTAATAGAACCGCAAAAGGTCGTGCATCCGCTTCAATCGCAACGCTTCATTCGTTGTGCCGTCTGCTTTTTGGCATGGCACCAACAGCCGAAACAGCGGACTTAATATTTTGTTTTCCTTTCAGGAGTCCTGCGCATGCTTGGCAAGTTGGTTCGCTTCATTCGCTCCGGTAACTCGGCATCCGCTCCGCAGCACCCGCTGCTGACCCGGATCGAAATCGCCATTGGCAATGGGATCAGTGAGGCCTCGGATTTTGCCGAGCGCCTGCTCCCCGCCACCGAAGCAGCACTTGAGTATTTCGAGCGGCAGATCGCGGCTATTCCCGGACCGCACACACTCGCCCCCGGCCCACTGTTCGATGGACCCGAGCAAATCAGCCATGCCCTCGGACGCAGCCTGGCAGTCAAGGAAGCCATGAAGGATCTGCCGGCCGACGGTGAAATCCACGCCTTGCTCGGTTTACGCGTGAAAACTGTCAATAATACCCAGCCACATCTGGCCGATCACACGCTGCGCAGTCTGGCCGACAGCGCCGATGACTGCCGGGAAAAACTGTGCTTGGCTGCTTTTGACCGGCTGCTGTGCAATTTCGCCTACCACGTGGAGAAATTGAAGCGTAAGGATCAGATGGAGCGCATCGCCTGGGAATGGGACCTGCAGCACGACTCCGCCAAGATGGTGGCAAACGATACACGGCCTCAATCCGCTACGGCGACGAACGAACTCACCCCGAACAGCTTGGTATCGGGGCTGCTGAGTTGGCTTGCCGCACCGGAATGTTTCTTGCGCATGGAAGCCGCTAACGGTGCCAGCAACGACAGTCCGGCCGCGACACAGCATATGCCGATGCTGCATTGCAGCGACCGACGGCAATGGCATGTCTGCCTGGTTTCCTTCCCGGCCAGCGAGGCCGCTGCAGCCTTGCAGCGCGAGACCCACAACCACCGCTACATCCTGATCTGAGCGCAAAGCGCTCGCCAGCCGATGTTCCCGGGCAGTGCCTCACCCCGATATTGCCCGGGATCGGTGTGCCATGCCCTGCTAAACTTTCTGTTTCACTTCGACAAATAAAGAGAGAGACGCGCGCATGAAGATCGAAACCCTTGCCGTTCATGGCGGCTATACGCCCGATCCGACCACCAAGGCGGTCGCCGTTCCCATCTATCAGACCACCTCCTACGCTTTCGACAGCACTCAGCACGGGGCCGATCTGTTCGATCTGAAGGTAGCCGGCAATATCTACACGCGGATCATGAATCCGACGACCGACGTGCTGGAGAAGCGCGTCGCTGCGATGGAAGGCGGTATTGCCGCGCTGGCGATGGCCTCCGGCATGGCCGCCATCACCGCCGCGATCCAGGCCATCGCCGAGGCCGGCGACAACATTGTCACATCCAGCACGCTGTACGGCGGCACCTATAACCTCTTCGCGCATACCTTGCCAAAGTACGGCATCGAGGTACGCTTCGCCGACTACCGCGAACCAAACGCTTTCGAGAAGCTGATCGACAGCAGAACCAAGGCCGTTTACTGTGAATCAGTCGGTAACCCGCTCGGCAACATCACCGATTTCGAGAAGCTGGCCGAGATCGCCCACCAGCACGGCGTGCCAGTGATCGTCGACAACACCGTGCCCTCACCCTATCTGTGCCGCCCCTTCGAACACGGGGCTGACATCGTCGTCCATTCCTTGACAAAATACCTTGGCGGCCACGGCAATTCGCTCGGCGGGGTCATCGTCGATAGCGGCAAATTCCCATGGGCCGAGCACAAGGCGAGGTTCAAGTGCCTCAGCGAACCGGATGCCTCCTACCACGGCGTCGTCTACACCGAGGCGCTCGGTCCGGCCGCCTACATCGGCCGCGCCCGCGTCGTACCGCTACGCAACATGGGTGCCGCCATCAGCCCCTTCAACGCCTTCCTGATCCTGCAAGGCATCGAGACGCTGGCCCTGCGCATGGATCGTATCTGCAACAACGCGCTGAAAATCGCCCGCTTCCTGCAGGGGCATCCGCAGGTCGGCTGGGTCAATTACGCCGGCCTGCCCGAGCACAAGGACCACGCGCTGGTGCAGAAGTACATGGACGGCCGCGCCTCTGGCATTCTCAATTTCGGCGTCAAGGGTGGCCGCGCGGCCGGCGGCAGGTTCCAGGACGCGCTGCAACTGGTCACCCGCCTGGTGAACATCGGCGACTGCAAGACGCTCGCCTGCCACCCGGCCTCGACCACACACCGCCAACTGTCACCGGAGGAACTGGCCAAGGCCGGCGTTTCCGAGGACATGATCCGGCTATCAGTCGGCATCGAGCACGTCGACGACCTGATCGCCGATCTCGACCAGGCGCTGAACGCCGCCTGAGTGAACGCCTCTCGACAAAAAAAACCGGCCTAGCGCCGGGTTTTTTCATTCTGGCCGGGAACTGCTCACGGTCCGGGCCTTCCCTCCTCCTCGGGCGGCAGCACCGGCTGCGGCACGCTCATCGCGTACAGCACGCCGGCGCAACAGACGAAGAAGGCGGCGATGGCGAGCAGGCTCGGCGTCCAGGTATCGGCCAGGCCGCGCGTCAGCCATAGCCAGACGAAAAGGCCAAGCGCCGGCAAGGTAAACAGGCCGCTGACGCAGGCCAGGATCAGGGAAATTTTTTGCCCGGAGTGGCGCGGTTTTCTCATTCGACCTCCTCGACTCTCAACCAGATGGAGCGGTTGTCCCGGGCGGCGGCCGTGCCGACGCTGAATCCTCTCTGTTGCCCGCTGGCCTGGCGGCCCGTGCCGCCGAGTTCGATCCATTCGCCGAGACGGCCGTCGACCGTGGTGCTCAGGCGCTGCGAGTCGATGCCGCCAGGCTGGCGAAAATCCCGGCGCTCCGCCTGCTGACTGATTTCCAGCGTCACCCGTTGGCCGTTGACTCGTGGCGTGGCGTAAAAGCCGCTGCCAAGATCGCGGAAGACGACGCTGTCGCTGACCACGGCGCCGCCTGGGCCGACGATGATCTGACGCAGCGGCACCGCCAGCGAGCGGCCAACGCGGATGAAGGCCTGGCCGCCGTCGACGGTCTGCACCATCTGGCCGGCGCTCTCGTTCCCGGCACTGCGCGTGTCCCAGACGCTGGCGCGGATTTCGGCTGCGCTACGGCGGCCCAACACCACCTCGCCGCTACCCTGCGCCCCGCGCGCGCTGTCCTCGCTCTGCCGATCGGTGGCGACGCGGATGATCAGCCGCCGCTGCGGCGCATCGATGGCCGCCAGCGCGCGCCTGATCTCGGCCCGGTTGCCCGGCGATACCCGGAGGAACAACTGGTTGTTCATGCCGGTCAGCGTGCCGCCCGGCTCGACCAGCGGCAGCAGCACCGGCAACACTTCGTCGACGGTCCTGCTGCGCAGTTCGATGATTTCCATCTGCTGCGCGCCGGCCGCCCCGAACCACAGAGCCAGGAACAGGACGGACAGTACTCTCAGCAGGCGGATCATCAGCATCTCCTCACTCGCCCGGCTGATGCGGCAAGGCGAGGTATTCGCGTGAATTCATCTCGGTCAGCCGCGACACCGTGCGCTTGAACTCGCTGGCCTGGGTGCCTTCGGTATACAACTCGTCGGCGGCGCAATCGGCGGTAATGATCAGCTTGACCTTGTGGTCGTAGAAAACATCGACCAGCCAGGTAAAGCGCCGGGCCTCGGAGGCCTGATGCACGGTCATCCGGGGAACGTGCGACAGCAAGACCGTGTGATAGTCGCGGGCGATTTCGAGATAGTCGTTCTGTGACCGCGGGCCGCCGCACAGCGTGCTGAAATCGAACCAGATCACATGGTGGCCGCGGCGCACGGTGTCGATGTTGCGCCCGAGCACCTCGATGTGCCAGCCCTTCTTACCGTCCTCGCCAGCCACCAAGCGGAAATAGTCGAGCATCTTCTTCTCGGCGGCGGCATCGGCCGGGTGGTGATAAATCTCGACCTGTTCCAGCGCCCGCAGCCGGTAGTCGATGCCGGCCTCGACCTCGAACACATCGAGACGCTGCTTGAGCAAGGCGATGGTCGGCAGGAAACTCTCGCGGTGCAGGCCATTCGGGTACAGCTGTTCGGGCGGATAATTCGAGGTCATCACCAGCACCACCCCATTGGCGAACAGGCCTTCCATCAGGCGCCCGAGAATCATCGCGTCGGCGATGTCGGAAACATGAAATTCATCGAAGCAGAGCAAGCGCACTTCCTTGGCCACCTGCTCGGCGACTTTCAGCATCGGGTCGGCTTCGCCCTTGTACTGGTCGAGATCGTTATGAATCCGCTGCATGAAAGCATGGAAATGGATGCGCTTCTTGCGCCGGTACGGCACCGATTCGTAGAAGCA
>JAISPT010000008.1 GCA_031274715.1 Azonexus sp.
TTGGCGGTCAACTCGTCACTGGTGCCGTCGGAGGTCTGGATCACGTTGGCCGCCGAGTAGATCGGCGCGGCCGCCAGCGCCGCGCCGCTGGTGTAGGTGCCGATCACCGCGATGACGCCGTCGTTGACCAGCTTGCGCGCGCAGATCGCGGCCGTGGTCGCCTTGCCTTCGTCGTCGCACACCGTCACGGTAATTTTGCGTCCGAGCAAGCCGCCGGCGGCATTCTGCTGGTCGACCAGCAGCTTGACGCCGTTCTGGATGCCTTGGCCTTCGGCGGCGTACTCCCCGGTAATGGGGGCCTGAACGCCGATCTTGATCGGTTCGTCCGCTGCTTGCGCCGCACCGGCGGCGACGATTCCCATCGTCAGCGCGAGCGTGGAGAACTTGGCCATGGCGGCTGCTTTTTTCCATCGATTCATCATTTTGGCTCCTTCATCAATCCCTCGATAAATTATCCTGGAAACGGTAGTTGAACGCGCTCGCCAGTGCCGTGATCGGCGTGCCAGGCAAGGCGCGAGGACGCAGCAGGCTCATGCCTGCCAGGAAGAGCAACGCCGCATGGCGCGGGCGAGCGCGGTGCTGGCGAGCGCGTAGCGTGGTCACTCAAAAGGTGAACGTCATCGAAGCTGCGAATGTCAATGTTCATGCAGCTTTATGAGAATAAATAAGCGGTCAACTGCCGTTTCCAGGATTATCCCAGGATATCTGGAATGGGCTGATTGTGCCTGCCTGTCAAGCCGGCGCGCAGTCTTTCAAGCCCCAGGTGAAGGGATCGCCGTCATCAAAGATCAGCCGGGCCTCGGCGTTGACGTGCGCCGTGCCTCGAATCAGCGGGCGCACGTGGCCGGCGGGCAGATCGGGGCCGGCCTCATAGCGTGCCTCGAACACGCTGCCGGTGATGCTCTCCTGCCGCCAGACTTGGTGCGGCGCCAGCGCGCCGTCGAGCGCCAGGCAGGCGACTTTGGCGCTGGTGCCGGTGCCACACGGCGAGCGGTCGTAAGCCTTGCCCGGGCACAGGACGAAGTTGCGGCTGTCGATGCCGGCACGCGCGGATGGCGCGAAAAATTCGATGTGGTCGATCAGCGCTCCGTCTTCGCCGGTGATGCCGTTGTCTTCCAGCGCCTGCCGGACGCGCCATGCCGCGTTGGTCAGCGGCCCGGCGTTGTCCAATGCCAGCCGCTGGCCATGGTCGGCCACGAGGAAAAACCAGTTGCCGCCCCAGGCGACGTCGCCATGTATTCGCCCCAGGCCGGAAACATCCAGCGATACCGCTTTGCGGTAACGGTAGGCGGGCACGTTGCGCACCGTCACGCTGCGGTCGGCGTGCAATTCGGCCTGCACCATGCCGACGGGCGTTTCGATGCGATGCGCGCCGGGCGCGATGCGTCCGAGGTAGGCCAGCGATGCGATCAGCCCGATCGTGCCGTGGCCGCACATGCCCAGGAAGCCGACGTTGTTGAAAAAGATGACCCCCGGCGCACCTTCGGGCTGCTGCGGCGGGCACAGCAACGCGCCGACCATCGCCTCCGAGCCGCGCGGCTCGCCGACGATGCCGGCGCGCAGATGATCGAAGTCGCGGCGAAAAACCTCCAGCCGCTCGGCCAGCGGCCCTTGGCCCAGTTCGGGACCGCCGTCGATGACGAGCCGCGTCGGTTCGCCGCCGGTGTGTGAATCGATGACGGTGATGGTTTTCATTGAAAACCCGTATTAGAAAAGCATCGCTGAAAAATCGACCGCAAATTTATGGGCGTCTCCAGGCCATCGTGCGGACAGGTAATTTTCGTCACAAACGGTAAAACCTGCTTTTAAATTATCAAGGCTATCTCGTTTCAAAGTCAGGGGGCCGGATAAGAAATCATTCGATGAAGAAAGGCAGGAGCGGACCTCCTTCTCAGTGGTCACTGGATAGGTGCGATAATAATTTTTCAACCACAGGCAGGTCAGTGCCCAAGCCATAAGCTCCTGTCTTGCCAGCAGCGCCGTGGTTTTACGGTTCTTCAGTACGCTGACGCCGTTTATTTGACTGCGAGCAGCGAGGAGAACCCCATGGCATATGGCTGCCACAGGTTTGTTGGATATGAAAAATTCTGCTACCAGTTTCTGCAGAACATCAGACTCCAGATAGGGCTTCATTCCAGGCGCATGACCACCGGGAAGAAGAAGGCCGCTCCAATCCTTCTGTTGCGCCTGCGACCATCCCAGGGGATTCCTGAACTCCTTGCTTCGTTCCATCTGCTGATAAGCAGTCCGAGCGTTTTTATCAGCCGCAAGAAGCGGAGAAAAAATACCCAGCCCATTCCCTGACAGCATGCGCTGATCGCATTGAGCGGGGTTTCCATCGGGGGTGGAAAAACAGACCTGAACTCCTCTTTGCGTCAGAATCTTCCATGGAATGGCGCTTTCGCTCGGATCGAAATCCGTGGCGGGAAGAGGGATCAAAACATTTTTTTGCGCAGAATGACTCATTTTCTCCACCATGACATGAAGTGAGGAAATGCCCATCCTTTGGGGCTTCTGTCTGCAATCGGATTTATCGGAGCAACGCTAGTGTCCTGAGTTAGAAGTTCGATGAAGAAACAAATCTGTCGCAATCGGCGCCAGGCAAGGCGCAAACCGCAGCGATACCCAGTGGTATCGCGAGGATTTGCAACGCCGCATGGC
>JAISPT010000052.1 GCA_031274715.1 Azonexus sp.
CGAGCCCGGGGGCGTACAGCAGCAGTTCCATGAATCGGGCAAAGGAAAGCCAGCCGCCGCTATCGTCGATTGCCTGAATCAGGCGTTGTTGCAAGCGTTGGCTGTGGGCAAGCGCTTCCGGATCAGGAATCGGCAGATTGTTCATGGTGGCTCGACAAAAGGGCGATTTTAGGTTGTCTTCGTTATTCCCGCGCAAGCGGGAATCTACAAGCGTCACATCTTGCAACACCGATTGGATTCCCGCTTGCGCGGGAATAACGAGAAAAAATCACTTGCAGCTTCTGTCGAAGCGGAACAGCCTATTTGCTTTCCTCTTTTTCCCGCTGGCGCAGACGTTCGTCGATGTTGCCGCCGGGGTAACGCACGCGCAGTTGGCTCAACAGGCGTTGGGCTTCCTCTTCTTTTCCGGCGTGGTGCAGATCGAGGATGCGCTTGAGTTGCGCCTCGATCTCTGCTTCTGCATTTATTTCCTGCCCTTTCGCCGCATCTTGCGCCGGAGATGGCGCGACTGCTTTGGCGAGTGGCGCTATGGCAGCAGCACCGACACCACCAACCCGACGCTCCGCCACTTCCTCCGTTTGCGGCGCCAGCGCGGCTACCTGCGCCGGCACGGAAACGGCGGCGGGCGAGGGTTCCGCCTCCGCTGCGCGGTCTTGCCCGCGCGCTGCCGCCGGTGGTGGCAGTGCGGGAGAAGCGACAGCGAGTTGAACTTTATCCGCCTTGGTGTCAGCGGCAATCGAGTCCGCTGTTGCTGACGCTGCCGCGGGTTTTTTCTCGGCGGGCGGCATTGCCTTTCTTGCCAGCCTTTCCTTCAGCGCTTCTCCCTGCGTAATCGCGGAAGGCGCGGGGGAGGGGGTGGGAGCCGGGGCCGGCTCCATCATGGCCACCTCGGGCAATGCCGAAGCATTTTCGCGGTCGGCCTGCCATACGATCCCGAGGGCGATGCCCGCGATAATGCTAGCGGCGACCGCCTGCTTGAAATGCCCGCGTGTTTGGCCGTCACCAAAAAGCCAGCGCGAAAAGCGTTCGAGTGTCGAACGGGTTTTCGGCACTTTGAGAATAGTGGCTGGCACTTCCGTAGCGACGGTACGTGCCTTGCGGACTTCCTCCGCACGTTTGGCGGCAGCACTCAGAATGGCAGCATCCAGCGCCGGGCCGGGTTCGGGTTGCGGCAGGTCGCGGACGGCTTGCAGCAAAGGCTGCTCGATGTCAGCCATGTCGCTCTCGGCGGCGGGCGAAGGAGAATGGACAGGCGGTTTCATGCGGGCACTTTCAATTCCGATTCTGCAGACGCCGATGCTCCGGCGGGCGACAGCAAGCGGAGACACTGCCGCAATCTGGCGAGTGCATACCGGTAACGGCTTTTGATCGCTTCGAGCGGAGTGCCGGTCAGCGCAGCGATTTCAGCAAACTCCATCTCAGCGTGAGCGCGCAGCAAGAAAACTTCGCGCTGCGGCAACGGTAGCGTTTCCAGCGCGGCGGCGATTTGCCGCAACTGCTCGGCGCGCAATGCCGACGTCTCGGGTGTTTCGGCGACGTTGTTTCCGTCTGCGTCGAGCAGCGTGTGTTCGGCTTCGTCGAATGCTTCCATCGCGCCTTCATCCCGACGCCACTGGTCGATCAACCGATGGCGGGCGATCTGGTACAGCCAGGTTTTGAAACGGGCGCGACCGTCAGGCATGGCATCGCTCCGGATTAGCGCGAACCAGGTTTCCTGAAAAATCTCGTCACTCCGCGCCACGCTGGAACACAGACCGTGGATGAAACGGTAAAGCCCAACGCGGTGACGGCGGTAAAGTTCCGCGAACGCTTCTTCGTCGCCTGCGCGGTAACGCGCCAGCAAGACTTCGTCGCTGTCGGGATCGGCGGCGGCAGGACGGGCGTTGGCAACGACGGGAGATGACATCGCCGCATTTTATCGTAGCCCCCGCTCTCCGGACGGACGCGCTGTCCGCCCGGAAAGTGATGGAAATCAGTCCGAACTCAATCCCGGCGCGGCGCTTTTGTTTGCAGACTCTTGGCCAGATCGACCAGGTGCACGAATTCCGCGCGCAGTCCAAAACGGTCGGCGCCCTTGGCATTTTGCGCCAGTTCGGCGGTATCGGTCAGGCTGAACGTGCCGGTATATTTGCCGTTTTTCAAAATCTGGCCATAGGCGGCAACGGCGGCGGCGAAACGGAAATCGTCGCTGGCTGCGTTGAGTGAAGGCTTGATCTGGCCGGCCTTGAGCGGGAATTCCATCAACTTGCTTTGTTCCGCACCCGGCTCCTTGTAGCGGATGCGTAGCAGTGCCAATTCATCGGAAAGTTCGCTCTTGGCGGCAGCGGTTTTTTGATAGCGCAACGGTTCGAGCCAACCTTTTTCGCCGCTCAAAACGATTTCGTAAAGCGCCGTGACAGTGTGGCCGGAGCCGATTTCACCAGCGTCAACCTTGTCGTTGGCGAAATCTTCGCGTTTCAGGGCGCGATTTTCATAACCGATCAGACGGTATTCGCTGACCTGTGCCGGGTTGAATTCGACTTGCAGCTTGACATCGCTGGCGACGATTGAAAGTGTCGAGCTCAGTTGTTCAACCAGAACCTTGCGCGCTTCGCGGAGCGTGTCGATGTAGGAATAATTGCCGTTACCGGCATCGGCCAGTTGCTCCATCAGGCGTTCGTTATAGTTATCGACGGCGAAACCGAGCGTCGTCAGCGAAACGCCGCTTTTCCTTTTCTCGGCAACCATTTCTTTCAGCTGTTCAAAGTTGGTGATGCCAACATTGAAATCGCCGTCGGTGGCCAGCAGGATACGGTTAATGCCTTTGTTGATAAAACCTTGCTGGGCCATCTGATAAGCCAGCATGATGCCCGAAGCACCAGCGGTGCTACCGCCCGCGCGCAGTTGCTCGATGGCCGCGGTGATTTTCGCTTTTTCGCTACCGGAAGTCGGTTCCAGCACGACCTGCGTGCCGCTGGCGTAAGTGACGAGCGACACTTTGTCTTGTGGGCGCAGTTGGTCGACGAGCAATTGCAGGGTCTTTTTGACCAGCGGCAAGCCGTTGGGACGATTCATCGAGCCGGAGACATCGACCAGAAACACCAAGTTGGCTGCAGGTAGGTTTTCCACGGCGGTGTCCGAAGCCTTGATACCAATACGAATCAGCTTGGTATGTGCATTCCACGGGCTAGGCGCGATTTCGGTGGTAACGCCGAAAGGCGGCAGTTTGCCAGCGGCCGATGTCGGCAGTGCGTACTGGTACGGGAAATAGTTGATCAGTTCTTCAACGCGTACCGCGCCGTGTGGCGGCAACTGTCCGTCGTTGAGGAAACGGCGAACGTTGGCATAAGCGCCGGTATCAACGTCGATGCTGAATGTCGATACGGGGTCGCTGGCGACCAGCTTGATTTCGTTCTCCGGCAGCGTGTCGTATTGCTCGCGTGGGACATCCTGGTAATACGACGGAAACGGCGAGGGAGAAATTGGGTATCCGGCAATGGCTCTGGCCGGTACGGCGGGAGTGGGAGCCCTGTCTGCCCGCATTTCTACTTCCTGCAGCGGAGATGCGGCGGGTATTACCTTGGTGGCCTCTGCGGCTTCCTGTGGCTCCGGCAGCGACGGCTTCTCCTTCGGCGGTGGCAGAAGATTGGTGTTTCCATTCTGCGCAGTGGATGGCGAAGAATTCCCCGGTGGTGGCGTACCGCATCCGCTCAACAACAATGCCAGCAAGGAAAAGACGAAAAACGCGAAACGGAACAAGCCAGTGGCCATGCTTGGCCTGCAATATGTGGTGCTCATGAAGTCCTCCAGATCGTCGAGATGAAAGAGCGGCGGTGTAGAAAAGGTTTTCAGTGCCGCCGTTGTTTGCATGGAGGTAGACGCAAAAAAAGGGGGAATCGGGTTAAAAAAAATTATTTGTAGAAATTCAGACTTGATCTGACAGATCCCGTCTTGCCAATGTCTGCTTGCCAGATTAATTCAAGTTTTCGACATCCAGTAACAGGCCCACGATGTCGCACACCTTCCAAGCAAAGGGCGTGTCGTAACGGAAACGTGAAATTGTTCTGCTTTTCTGTCATCCGAGGCTCGTCGCCGGCGAGAACCCACAGTAAACTGACGCTACCCGGCTGATACTCCAGCAACCATCGACGCCTCATGACTGTCTCGAATAACCTCCAGAAACTTCGCAAATACCTCGAAAGCCGTACCGGAAAGGCCATCGGCGACTACAACATGATCGAGGACGGCGATACGGTACTGGTCTGCTGCTCCGGCGGGAAGGACTCGTATACGTTGCTGGCGATGCTGCAAGCGCTACGGCAACGCGCTCCGATCCGCTTTCGTCTGATAGCAATGAATCTCGATCAGAAACAACCGGGGTTCCCAGCCGACATCCTGCCGCGCTATTTCGAATCGGTCGGCGTCGAGTTCCGCATCGTCGAGGCCGACACCTATTCGCTGGTCAAGGAAAAGATTCCAGAGGGCAAGACCACCTGTTCGCTGTGCTCGCGCCTGCGCCGCGGCATCATTTACCGCACTGCCAAGGAGCTGGGTGCCAACAAGATCGCGTTGGGCCACCACCGCGACGATATGGTCCATACGCTGTTCCTGAACATGCTGTTCGGCGGCAAGCTGAAGGCCATGCCGCCCAAGCTGGTCACCGACGATGGCGCCCACGTGGTGATCCGACCGCTGGCCTACTGCCCGGAAGCGGATATTGCCAAGTTCGCCCGCGGCATGGAATTCCCGATTATCCCCTGCAATCTGTGCGGCTCACAGGGCAACCTGCAGCGCCAGAAAATCCGCGAAATGATGCAGGACTGGGATAAGCGCTATCCCGGCCGGAGCGAATCGGTGTTTACCGCCATGCAAAACATCGTGCCGTCGCATCTCGCCGACAACGCGCTGTTCGACTTCGCCGGACTGACGCTCGAAACACCGGTGGAGGAGGGCGATATCGCTTTCGATGCTCCCGACTTTGCTCTGGCTGGAGCCGTTCCAATCAGTCATATAGCATAATTCTGGCGCAACGATCTTCATCATATAATTGCTCTATTCAAAATCGTTCCACTTAACCCGCCGATAGGCTGCTGTCGATGTCCGCCACCGAACATAAAATGATCGTGATGTTTACCGATGTATCCGGCAGCGCCGGCCTGTTCGAACGCCTCGGGAACACTGAAGCGATGCATGCTGTCGAGCGTTGCCTGAAGCGCATGAAGCGCTCGATCGACGGCTATGGCGGACGGACGGTGCAAATTGTCGGCGACGAATTGCTGGCGGTATACGAAACGGCGGAAGACGCCTGCCAGGCAGCGGTCGACATGCAACAGCGGATCGCCGACTTACCGCCGGTATCCGGGCTGAAGCTGACCATCCGCATCGGCCTGCATGCCGGACTGGTCACCGAGGATGGCAGCAAGCTGAGCGGCGAAACCATCATCAATGCTGCTCGCATTGCCGGCATGGCCCGCCGCGACCAGATTCTGTGCAGTTCGACGCTGGCCGCCGAACTGCCGGAAGACAGCACGATCAGATCTCGACTGATGCCTGTCCCAAAAGACGTTGACTCATTTATGGCAGCCGCTGCTAGCAGCATCGTCAGTGTCAGATCGATCCTGAATCCGGACACCGGTCCCGAGTATGGGGAAAATCTGACGCTATTCAGCATTCACTGGACGACGCATGAGATGGGCGGCTATTCGCCCTCGACCTTCGGCCCCTCAACCTCGCCGCTGGTCGCCGAGCGCTTGTGTGTGCGTTACCACGGCAAGGCTTATCTGGTCGACAGCAAAACGCCGGTACTGACGCTCGGCCGCGATCACGGCAACAAGCTGGTGATCGAGGACCGCAAGGCTTCGCGCGAGCATGCGCGGATCGAAAGGCGCCAAAGCGGCTATTTCCTCGTCGACACCAGCACCAACGGTTGTTACGTCAGTGTCAAGGGACGCCAGGAGGCAATGGTCCGGCGCCAGGAATTCCTGCTTGAGGGTACGGGGCGAATCTGCTTCGGTGGTTCCGGCAACGCTGCCAGTGCCGATGGTGCCGATTTCGAGCATCTGTAAGCCCGACACGCTGTAGACAGGTATCGGGCAAGACCCGGCCGAGGCAGGCTTCAGGCCTCGTCGTCGAGCATCATCCGTTGCTGGCGGTCCATGAAATCCTGCATGCTGTCGATGCCGCGCAACTGCAGGATGGTATTGCGCACCGCCGCCTCCAACAGGACCGCCAGGTTGCGGCCGGCGGCCACGGGAATGACCACCTTGCGGATCGGCACACCCAGCACTTCCAGTGTCTGGGCGTCGAGCGGCAGGCGCGGCGCATCGATGCTCGACGCGCTGCGCTGCAGATGAACGATCAGCTTAAGACGCATCTTCAGCCGCGAGGCGGTCTCGCCGAAGATGGTGCGGATATTGAGCAGGCCAAGACCGCGCACTTCTAGAAAATCGCGCAGCATGCCAGGGCAGCGGCCATCGATGGTGGCCGGCGCGATGCGGGCCATCTCGACGACATCGTCAGCAACCAGACCATGGCCACGGGAAATGAGTTCGAGCGCCAATTCCGACTTGCCGACACCTGAATCGCCGGTGATCAGGACACCCATGCCCAGTACGTCCATGAACACGCCGTGCATGTTGACGGTGTCGGCCAAGCGGGCCGACAGGTAGATGCGCAGCAAGTCGATCACCGCCGGGCACGGCTTGGGCGACAGGATCAGCGGTGTCCCCGAGCGGGTGCAGGCGTCGAGCACCAGTGGTGTCGGCGTCAGTCCGTCGGCAACGATCACCGCTGGCGGCTGGGCGGCCAATAAATCACGGAACATCTGGCCGAAGCGGCGCTCGCCGATGCGTTCTGCCCACTCCTGTTCCGCCTGGCCGAGTACCTGCAGGCGCTCCGGATGGATGATGTTGATATGGCCGACAACGTCGGCACCATAGTTGTTGGAGACCTTGATCTCGATTCGGCGATCGGTCTCCTGGCCGGCCAGCCAGCTCAGCAGCAGCTTTTCTCGATTGTCCTCGTAGAGCTGGACTAGGTTGATATGGCGCACGGCCGTTGATCAGCTTTGAAAGAGTGCCAGCACCGTTGCCGCGTCGGGCGCATTTTGCAGCGCTTCACGGAAGGAGCGGTCAGCGAAGCGCTGCGCCAATTCGGACAGAATCTGCAGATGCTCTTCGGTCGCCTGCTCGGGGACCAGCAAGACGAATAGCAAATTGACGCCACGGCCATCCGGCGAATCGAAAGGCACTGGGTTGGCCAGACGGATGAAGGCACCGGCAGCCTGCTTGAGCCCCTTGATGCGGCCGTGGGGAATGGCGATGCCTTGGCCGAGGCCGGTGGAGCCCAGCTTCTCGCGGGCGAAGAGGCTATCAAAAATAACCGAGCGGGCGAGGCCAAGGTGCGCTTCGAAAAGTTGGCCGGCTTGCTCGAATACCCGTTTCTTGCTGCTCGCCTCAAGATCAAGAAGAATCTGTGCCGGCGTCAGGATATTGCTGAGTGGGTTCATGGGAGTACAGATAAAACAAAGGCCGCAGCACGAATGCCGCGGCCAGTCGTTCAGCCGTTATTCGACGGCGTGGAGGTCGGCCTTGCCGCCGCGGTGGTGGTCTTGCATTTTCTGCTTGTGCTTGAGGACCTGGCGGTCCAGCTTGTCGAACATGGCATCGATAGCGGCGTAGAGATCGTCACCGGATTCCTCGACATGCATGTCCTTGCCCGGTACATGCACGGTGACTTCGGCTTTCTGCTTCAGCTTCTCAACGGACAGGACGACGTTGACACCGGTAACCTTGTCAAAATGGCGCAGCACGGGATCCAGCTTGTTTTCCACGTATTCGCGCAATGCCGGCGTAACTTCGATATGGTGACCAGCGATCTGCAGATTCATGTTTTCTCCTCTTTCTACAGGGTCTTGCGTAAATTGACCGGCGGGATATTGAGCGACTCGCGGTATTTGGCAACCGTGCGCCGGGCAACAACGATTCCCTGCTGGCCTAGTATTTCGGATAATTGACTATCCGACAAGGGCTTCTTACCGTCCTCGGCGCCGACCAATTGCTTGATCAGCGCGCGGATGGCGGTGGCGGAACAGGCTCCGCCGGTATCGGTAGCAACATGGCTGCCGAAGAAGTATTTCAGTTCGAAAATGCCGCGCGGGGTGGCCATGTATTTCTGGCTGGTGACGCGTGACACGGTCGATTCGTGTAGGCCGAGAATGTCGGCAATCTCGCGCAGGACCAGCGGCCGCATGGCGACTTCGCCGTGTTCGAAGAACTGGCGCTGGCGATCGACGATGGCCTGGGTAACCCGGAGGATGGTGTCGAAACGCTGCTGGATATTCTTGATCAGCCAGCGCGCCTCCTGCAGTTGGCCGCTCAGGTTGCCGCTGCCGCGCCGCTGCTTGGCCAGGATTTCGGCGTAAAGCCGGTTGACGCGCAGGCGCGGGTAGGCGTCGGGATTAATGTAGGCGGTCCACTTGCCCTTCAATTTCTTGACGATAACGTCGGGCGTAATATAGCGCGCCTCGGCCTGGGCGAAGTCGGCTCCCGGCCGCGGGTTGAGGCTGATAATCAGAGTGTTCGCCGCTTTCAGCGCGGCGTCGTCGCAGCCGGTCAGGCGGCGGATTTTGGTGAAATCGCGGGCAGCTAGCAAATCCAGGTGCTTGTCGACAATGGTCAGGGCCAAGGTACGCACACTGTCCTCGGGCAGAGCCTTGAGCTGCAAAGCCAGGCATTCGCGCGGATTGCGCGCACCGATGCCGGTCGGGTCGAAATTCTGGATGTGGCGCAACGCGATTTCCAACTCATCGAGCTCGATCTCGTATTCCGGCGGCAGAGTTTCCAACAGCTCCGGCAACGGTGCCGACAGATAGCCGTCATCGTCGAGGGCCTCGATCAGGAAACGGACCAGTGCCCGATCGCGCTCGGAAAGTTGCGTCATGCCCAGTTGCCAACCAAGATGGTCGCGCAGGCTGACGCTGCCGGCATGGATGTCCTGGGCGTCGCTGTCATCGTCATCGTCACGGCCGGCTCCGGTGAAGGTACCGGCATCCGAACTCCAGCGGTCGTCGTCGACTTCGGACGGCGACACCGGCACTTCCGGCTCGCGCTCGGCGCGGCTTTCCCCTTCCTCACGTTCGGCGCCCGGCGCTTCACGCTCGCCGTCGGCACGTGATGGCGAATCGAACTGCTGCGCGGCGCTGTAGCTTTCCCTTCCGGATTCCTCGTCGCGCTCCAGCATCGGATTTTCCAGCAAGTAGCGCTCGATCTCCTGTTGCATCTCGATCGTCGACAACTGCAATAACTTGATCGACTGCTGCAATTGCGGCGTCAGCGCAAGATGCTGCGAGAGTTTGAGTTGGAGTGCCGGCTTCATGGATGCGGATTGGGTGCTGCGTGTCGGTCAGAGCCTGAAATGCTCGCCCAAGTAGACCTTGCGCACGCTTTCATTATCGACGATTTCATCCGGCCGTCCAGCGGCCAGCACATGGCCGGCGTTGATAATGTAAGCGTGGTCGCAGATGCCAAGCGTCTCACGCACGTTGTGGTCAGTAATCAGCACGCCGATACCGCGCTCCTTGAGGAAACGGATAATCTTCTGAATTTCCAGCACGGCAATCGGATCGACGCCGGCGAAAGGCTCGTCGAGCAGGATGAAGCGCGGATCGGTGGCCAAGGCGCGGGCGATTTCCACCCGCCGGCGCTCGCCGCCAGACAGCGCCGCGGCATTGACGTGGCGGACGTGATCGACGTGCAGTTCGGCCAGCAACCCCTCGAGCCGGTCGTTTACCTCGGCTTCCGGCAGTTTCAGCAGTTCGAGCACGGCGCGGATGTTCTCCTCGACGTTCAGCTTGCGGAACACCGAGGCTTCCTGCGGCAAGTAGGACAGCCCCTGGCGGGCACGGGCATGCATCGGCAGGTGGGTCAGGCGGCTGTCGTCGATATGGACTTCGCCACCGTCGGCGGCGACCAGGCCGACGATCATGTAGAAGCAGGTGGTCTTGCCGGCGCCGTTCGGCCCGAGCAGACCGACCACTTCGCCGGAACGTACCTCGAAGGAGACGTCCCCGACCACCGTGCGCGACTTGTAGCGCTTCTTCAGATTATTGGCGGAGAGGACGGCGGCGTTCATTCATCGGCTCCGGAAATCACCTGGCGAATGGTTTCGCCGGAAAAGCCGCGATATTGCAGGAAACGCATCTGCCGGGCACGCTCCTCGGCACTGTGCGGCAAGACACCGAACTTGCGCGCCCAGACGGTGCGGCAGCGCTCGCTTTCGTCACCGCCCTGCGGCAGTGCTGCGGCGATGTCCTCGTCGCCGACGCCTTTCTGGCGTAATTCCTGGCGCAGCCGGGTATTGCCGTAGCGGCCGGCGCGAGCGGCAACACGCTGGGCGGCATAGCGCGGATCGGACAGCAGACGATCCTCCTGCAGTGTGTCGAGCACGGCGTCCAACTGCTCGGCCGACTCGGCCTCGGCAGCAAGCTTGATCCGCAATTCGGCCCGGCAGTAATCCCGCCGGGTCAGCAACTGGAGGGCGCGCACACGCAGCCCGGTCGCCTCGACCGGTGACTCTCCATCGACAACGGGAGCAGCCGCGTGGTCAGGCATCCGCCTTGGCCTTGACCGGCTTGATGACGGTAGCGCTGGCGGCCTCACGGATGCCGGCCTCGATTTCCTCGGCGATCTCGGGGTGGGCCTTGAGGAACTCACGGGCATTGTCCTTGCCCTGGCCAATCTTCTCGCCCTTGTAGGCATACCAGGCGCCGGACTTGTCTACCAGCTTGTGGGCGACACCCATTTCG
The DNA here is from genome assembly GCA_031274715.1 of Azonexus sp. Taxonomy (GTDB): domain Bacteria; phylum Pseudomonadota; class Gammaproteobacteria; order Burkholderiales; family Rhodocyclaceae; genus Azonexus. Next base: position 10,784 of record JAISPT010000052.1, read on the forward strand.
ACGATCTCGCCCTGGCGCGAGATGCCCTCGCCGTAGAGGATGTCGAAGATGGCCTCGCGGAAGGGTGGGGAAACCTTGTTCTTGACCACCTTGACCTTGGTTTCGCTGCCAATCACCTCGTCGCCCTTCTTGATCGCGCCGATACGGCGGATATCGAGGCGCACCGAGGCGTAGAATTTCAGCGCGTTGCCACCGGTGGTCGTTTCCGGCGAGCCGAACATGACGCCGATCTTCATCCGGATTTGGTTGATGAAGACGACCAGGGTGTTGGTCTTCTTGATGTTGGCGGTCAGCTTGCGCAGGGCCTGGGACATCAGGCGGGCATGTAGGCCGACCATCTGGTCGCCCATCTCGCCTTCGATTTCGGCGCGCGGCGTCAGCGCGGCGACCGAGTCCACGACGATGATGTCGACCGAGCCGGAACGCACCAGCATATCGGCGATTTCCAGCGCCTGCTCGCCCGTATCCGGTTGCGAGATCAGCAATTCGCCAACGTTGACGCCGAGTTTCTGCGCGTATTGCGGATCGAGCGCGTGTTCGGCGTCGATGAAGGCCGCGGTGCCGCCGAGCTTCTGCATTTCGGCGACGACCTGCAGGCACAGCGTGGTCTTGCCTGAGGATTCCGGACCGTAGATTTCGACGACGCGACCGCGCGGCAGGCCGCCGACACCCAACGCGATGTCCAGGCCGAGCGAACCGGTGGACACAACCTGGACGCCCTCGTCGATCTCGGCGTCGCCCATTTTCATGATGGAGCCCTTGCCGAACTGCTTTTCGATCTGTTGCAACGCTGCAGCGAGCGCCTTTGCCTTGTTGTCGTCCATGCGGATACCTCGGGAATTTGAGCGGATTATGGCACAGGGGCCGATGATGGAATAGAAATTGCTGTGTAGTCCGGGACTGCCTTTTTGCAATCTAAACCCGGCAAACGACGGTAATATTTTCCTTGGCTAGCCCTATTTGCCGTCGAATACTGTTCTTATATACAGTAGTTGAGCATTTGAAACTTGGCAAGCGGATTCTCGTTACGATTCATCATGCGTTCCCTCCTTCTGCTCCTGTTGCTTGTCGCCGGCTTGGCGGCGCCTGCTCTCGGCGGCCCGGCGCCCTGGTACTGGTGGTTCAGCCGCGATGCTGCCAATCGTATTTGCTGGCAGACCTCGCCCGGCGACGGCTGGATTCGCGAACCCCAGCCTTTCCGCGACGCCCGTTGCCGCGTCCGGCTGTAAGCGGCGCATGGCCGTCTACGTGCCGCCGCCCGACACCGGGCTCGCCGTGGTGTTCGCCGACGATACGCTGGTAGTCGTCGACAAGCCGGCCGGCCTGCTATCCGTACCGGGGCGCGGCGCCGACAAGCAAGATTGCTTGCTCAGCCGGGCGCAGGCGGCATTCCCCGATGCGCTGACGGTACACCGCCTCGACATGTCGACCTCGGGCCTGCTGCTGCTGGCCCGCGGCCCGGCAATGCAGAGCGCGCTCTCCAGGTTGTTCCGCGAACGGCGGGTCGATAAGCGCTACGTCGCCGAAGTCGAGGGCTGCCTCGCCGACGACGGCGGCGAAATCGACCTGCCGCTGATCTGCGACTGGCCGAATCGGCCGCGGCAAAAGGTCGATTTTGATATTGGCAAGTGCTCACTGACGCGATTTCGCACGATTTGGCGTGATCCGTCAGGTCGATCCAGCCGAGTCGAACTGGAACCGGTGACCGGCCGTTCGCACCAGTTGCGGGTCCATCTGGCCGCCCTCGGCCACCCGATCATCGGCGATGAACTATACGGTAGCGGCTCGCTCGACAACGACGAGCGCCTGCGTTTACACGCCACCGATTTGCGTTTTGACCACCCGGTGAATGGACAAGCCCTACATTTTCATCACGACGCCCCGTTCTGACACGGCTTGACCGTATAATCCCCGCGTTTTCAACCCCTTGCCCTAGTATGCTGCCCCGTAAATGGCAGCACACTGGTTCGCCGTCCAATCATGCTGATCTGGTTCGTCGCTCTCTATCTGCTCGCATCGATCGCCATCGGTTTGTTTGCCGCCACCCGCGTGCACAATGCCAAGGACTTCGCCGTTGCCGGCCGCTGCCTGCCGATGCCGGTCGTCACCGCCACCGTGTTCGCTACCTGGTTCGGAGCCGAGGCCATCTTCGGCGTCTCCGCGACTTTCGTGAAGGATGGCCTGCACGGCGTCGTCGCCGACCCTTTCGGCGCCAGCATGTGTCTGATCATCGCTGGCATCTTCTACGGTACCAAGATCTACAAACTCAACGTACTGACGCTCGGCGACTTCTTCCGCATGCGTTACAGCCGCACGGTCGAGATTCTGACCACGCTGTGTATCGTCGTCTCCTACCTGGGCTGGGTCTCGGCCCAGATCAAGGCGCTCGGCCTGGTGTTCTCGGTCGTCACCGACGGCGCCATCAGCCGCGAGGCAGGCATGGTGCTCGGCACCGCCATCGTGCTGACCTACACCACTTTCGGCGGCATGTTCTCGGTGGCCATTCTCGACTTCGTACAGATGGCCGTGGTCATGGGCGGCATGCTGTTCATCGGCTACCTGGTCTCGGGCATGACCGGCGGCGTTGAAACCGTGGTCACCCACGCCGCCGCGGCCGGCAAGCTGGATTTCTTCCCGCGCGGCGATTGGGTCCAATGGCTGGCCTTCATCGCCGCCTGGATGACCATGATGCTCGGTTCGATTCCGCAGCAGGACGTGTTCCAGCGCATCACCTCGGCGAAGAGCGCGCGGGTCGCGATCATGGCCTCGGTACTCGGCGGCAGCATCTATTTCTGCTTCACCTTCGTGCCAATGTTCATCGCCTATGCAGCGACACTGGTCAATCCCGAGCAATTCAACGGCCTGATCGAGACCGACTCGCAACTGGTGCTGCCAACCCTGGTCATGCAGCACACCCCGGTCTTCGCCCAAGCCGTCTTCTTCGGCGCCGTGCTCGCTGCGATCATGGCCTGCTCCTCGGCGACGCTACTGGCACCGTCGGTGTCCTTCTCGGAAAACATCCTGCGCAACGTCTTCCCCGAGGTCAACGACCGCCAGTTGCTGCGCATGATGCGCTTGACCATGGTCTGTTTCGCTGGCGTTGTGCTGACCTTCGCCCTGAACACCAACGCCTCGATTTTCGAGATGGTCGAGAGTGCCTACAAAATCACCCTGGCCGGCGCCTTCGTGCCGCTGTTCTTCGGCGCCTACTGGTCGCGGGCGACGACCCAGGGCGCATTGTGCGCGATCATCGGCGGCGTCGGCACCTGGCTGGTCGTCGAAATCCTGATCGGCGAAGCCAGCCTGGTGCCGGCGCAGTTGATCGGGTTAGGCGTCAGCATCGTCGGCATGCTGGCCGGTTCGTTGCTACCGCAGCGCTTCGGCCGCCAGACGCCGCAGGAGGATTTCCACCAGGCCCTGCACCACCGGGCGGCAGCGGAAACCCACCACGTCGCTCAACGCCCACACCGCCACTGAAGCAGTTGCCACCGCCGAACGGGGCCGACAGAATCACGGCCAGCCCCTGGCGCGTTGTCCCGCAAATACCTGTCCATGAAATCGTCTCTTCGCGCCCAGCGATTTCATTATGTGCAGCCATTTACGAGACGGCACACTAGAATCCAGTCATGACCGAGCACGGCCGCAGCCCCATCCTTCTCGCCCGTTATCTCGCGCTGGCTTGGCTCGGGCTGATCGTCTACGGCAGCCTGCACCCATTTTCCGGCTGGCGCGACACCGGTGTCTCGCCTTTCGCCTTTCTTGACGCGAGCTGGCCGCGTTACTGGACCGTCTTCGATCTGGTAACCAATGTTGCTGTCTACCTACCGCTCGGTTTCTTCATGACCCTGGCGCTGAGCCGCCTGCCTTGGCGTTTCACCGCGCCGCTGCTGGCCGTCGTGCTCAGCACCGGCCTCAGTTTTAGCATGGAAACGATACAGACTTGGCTGCCGTCGCGCGTGCCGTCCAACCTCGATCTCGCCTGTAACGCCATCGGCGGCCTACTCGGCGCCGTTTGGGCGCAAGCCGTCGGGCCACGCATCTTCACCCACTTGGCGGCCCTCCAACAACGGCTGGTGGCACCGATCCCGCACGCTGAAATGGGCCTGACCCTACTCGGGTTGTGGCTACTGGTACCGCTATCGCCGGAAACCCTGCTTTTCGGCGCCGGCGATTTTCGCCACTGGTTCGACTGGCCCGGCGCCGTCCCCTTCGCCGCTGAAAGCTTCGTCGTCATCGAAGCCAGCGTCACCGCCCTCAACATGCTGGCCATCGGCCTGATCGTCCGCCTGCTGTGCGCCCGCCTGCTCGCCGCCTGCCTGATCGTACCGTTGTTCCTGTTGCTCGGACTGGTAGTGCGGACGCTGGCCGCGGCCATTCTGATCGGCCCCGGCGAAGCGTTGGCCTGGCTGACCGCCGGCGCCCGCAGCGGCCTGTTCATCGGCAGCCTACTGCTGGCCGTGGCCATTCTGCTGCCGGCAATACCACGACTGATCCTGACCCTATTGGCGCTGGCCGCCGGCACGATTCTGGTCAATCTGGCGCCGCCCAATCCCTATTCAATAACGGCCCTGGCTACCTGGCGCCAAGGCCATTTTCTCAATTTCAACGGCCTCACCCGGGTCGCCGCCACGTTCTGGCCGTTCCTGTCCTTGCCTTTCTTGCTGCTGGCCACGCGCCGCCCGGAGCGTTCCACGTGAAACCGTGGCCGCCCCCTATAATGGAGGCCCACCAAGGAGCACATTGATGAGTTACTTCACCCACCACGTATTCATTTGCTGCAACCAGCGCGAAGCCGGCGAGCCATGCTGCAACACCATCGGCGGTACCGAAGCCTTCACCTACGCCAAGGACCGCATCGGCGCCTTGAAGAAAAATGGCGCCGGCGCCGTCCGCATCAACAAGGCCGGCTGCCTCGGTCGCTGTGACAGCGGCCCGGTAATGGTCATCTACCCGGAAGAAACCTGGTACAGCTTCATTGACCGCGACGATGTCGAGGAAATCATCCAGGAACACCTGCTCAACGGCCGTGTCGTGGACCGCCTGAAAATCTGAACCATGCGCGCGCCGGAAGAAAAACTGCTGCTTGCCGGCCCGGCCGGCCACATCGACGTGATCATGGAGCGCCCCGACGCGCCGCGCGGCATCGCGCTGATCGCCCACCCGCACCCGCTGGGCGGCGGCGCCAACACCAATAAGGTTGCCTACACGCTGGCGCGCACCTTCGTCAGTCTCGGCTATGCCGCTTTCCGCCCTAATTTTCGCGGCGTCGGCGGCAGCGAAGGGATACATGACGAAGGCCGCGGTGAGACCGACGACCTGCTGGTCGTGCTCGACGAGGCCAAGCGTCGCTGCGGCGATCTGCCGGTAGTACTGGCCGGTTTCTCCTTCGGTGCCTACTGCCAGGCCCGTGTCGCCAAGCGCCTGACCGAGGTTGGCCATCCGGCCCAGCGCCTGGTCCTGGTTGGCACCGCCGCCGGCTTCGTCGAAGGCACCCGCCAATACGACACCGAGGCGGTGCCGCACGACACCATCGTCATCCACGGCTCGGCCGACGAGACGGTGCCGCTGGCCAACGTCTTCGACTGGGCCCGGCCGCTCGACCTGCCGGTGGTAGTGGTGCCGGGCGCCGACCATTTCTTCCACCGCCGCTTGCACCTCATCCGCGACATCATCACCCGGGCGTGGCGACACTAGACGCCGCACCAGCGCTGGCCGTCGTCGACCTGTGTAAGACCTACGCCGGCACCGCCGTCGTCGATAGCCTGTCGTTCACCGTCGAGCCAGGCCGTTGTTTTGGCTTGCTCGGCCCCAACGGGGCCGGTAAGACCACCACATTGCGCCTCTGCCTCGGCCTGACGGCACCGGATAGCGGCACGATCACGCTCGACGGCCACGCCATCCCGGCTGCTGCCCAAACGGCGCGAATCCGGGTCGGCGTGGTGCCGCAATTCGACAACCTCGACCCGGATTTCACCTGTCGCGAGAACCTGCTCGTCTTCGGCCGCTATTTCGGCCTGCGCGACACCGAGATTCGCGCCCGCATTCCATCGCTGCTCGAATTCGCCAGCCTCGGCAGCAAGGCCGAGGCCCGCCTGGCGACGCTGTCCGGCGGCATGAAGCGGCGCCTGACCCTGGCCCGGGCACTGGTCAACGACCCCAATGTGGTTTTTCTCGACGAGCCGACCACCGGTCTCGATCCGCAGGCCCGCCATCTGATCTGGGAGCGCCTGAAGCAACTCAAAGCGGCCGGCAAGACGCTGATCCTGACTACCCATTTCATGGACGAAGCCGAACGCCTGTGCGACTCGCTGATCGTCATCGACCACGGGCGCAAGATCGCCGAAGGCAGTCCGCGGCAACTGATCGCCGCGCACATCGAACCGCAGGTGGTCGAAGTTTACGACGAGGCCGGTGGCAACCTGCCGACCTTCGTCGCCGCTGTCCGGCCGCTGGCCGAACGGGTCGAGATCAGCGGCGAGACGGCCTTCTTCTACTGCCGCGAGCCACGCCCGCTACTCGACCGCCTAGCCGAAGTACCCGGCCTGCGCTACGTGCACCGCGCCGCCAATCTCGAAGACGTGTTCATCAAGCTGACCGGCCGCGAATTGCGCGACTGAAACACTTCCTGCGCGAGCGGCAGCCCGGCTAGCCCCGGCGCTTCTTCTATAATCAATGGTTTCGCCACCCGGAAACCCGCGCATGTCGATGCCCGCACCATCCACCCTGGCCGCCGGCGCCCTCCGCCTCGGCTTCCTGCCGGTGTGGCGGCGCAACTTCCTGGTCTGGCGCAAGCTGGCCCTGCCTTCCGTTCTCGGCAACCTGGCCGATCCGCTGATCTACATGCTCGGCCTCGGTTACGGCCTGGGTGCCATGCTGCCCTCCGTCGACGGCCAGCCCTACGTCGCCTTCCTGGCCAGCGGCATGGTGTGCGCCTCGACGATGAATGCCGCCACCTTCGAGGCGTTGTATTCCGCCTTCTCGCGCATGCACGTGCAGAAGACCTGGGAGGCTATCCTCAACACGCCGCTCGGCCTCGCCGACGTGGTCGCCGGCGAATTGTTCTGGGCGGCGACCAAATCCCTGTTCTCCGGCAGCGCCATCCTCATCGTCATCACCGCGCTCGGCCTTAGTAACGGCCCGCTGCTGTTCTGGGCGCTGCCGGCCATCGCCCTGACCGGCTTGGCCTTCGCCGCGCTGGGCCTGATCTGGAACGCGCTGGCGCCGTCCTACGATTTCTTCATGTACTACTTCACACTGTTCATCACGCCGATGACGCTGATTTCCGGCGTCTTCTTCCCGACCGACCAGTTGCCCGGCTGGCTCGCCAGCCTCGGCGCCTGGCTGCCGCTGGCCCAAGGCGTAGCGCTGGTGCGCCCGCTGCTCGCCGGCCAAATCCCGGCCGATGCCCTGATTCACGTCATGGCACTACTCGCCACCACCGCCGTAGCCTTCGCCATCGCCCTGCGCCTGACCCGCCGCCGCCTGCTCAAGTAGAATTCGCCGATGGAACCACTATTGCTGATCACCAATTGCCCCGATGAAACCGTGGCCAACGCCATTGCGCTGGCCGTCGTCGAGGAGAAGCTGGCCGCCTGCGTCAACCTGCTGCCGCGTGTGCAATCCATATACCGCTGGCAAGGTGTGGTCGAATCGGCCAGCGAAATTCCGCTGCTGATCAAGACCACCGGCGAGCGCTACGCGGCGCTCGAAGCACGCATCCGCGAACTACATCCGTACACCGTGCCGGAAATCATCGCCGTGCCGATCAGCCGCGGCCTGCCGGCCTATTTGAACTGGCTGGCCGAGGAAACGCGCCCATGACCCGGCGCCTGCTGTTGTTGCTCTTTGCCTTGCTCGCGCTCACGGCTCGGGCCGAGGAATTCCTTGATCCGGCAATAGCCTTCCAGCCGAGTGCCCGGGCGCTCGACGGCGAGACCATCGAGGTCATCTTCAGCATCGCCAAAGGCTACTACCTGTATCGCAACAAATTTCGCTTCGCCATCGACAGCGACGCGGCGGCGCTCGGCGAGCCGATCCTGCCCAAGGGCAAGGAAAAGGACGATGACACCTTCGGCAAGGTCGAGGTTTATTTCGATAAGGTGGCCATCCGCCTGCCGGTCGAGCGCAGCGTTTCCGGGCCGTTACCGTTGCGCCTGGCGGTGACCTCCCAAGGTTGTGCCGAAGCCGGCGTCTGCTACCCGCCGCAAACGCAGACGCTGAGCCTGACCCTGCCGGACCCAGCGACGACCCCGAGCTTGGCGGCAGCCGAAGAAAGCGCCGGCGACGAAAGTGGTGCGATCGCCGTGACACTGCGCAACGCCGGTTTCTGGACCAGCCTCGCCTTCTTCTTCGCCGCCGGCATCGGCCTGGCGCTGACGCCCTGCGTCCTGCCGATGGTGCCCATCCTCTCCAGCATCATCGCCGGCCAGGGCCAACGGGCCTCGCATGCCCGCAGCCTGGCGTTGTCGCTGGCTTACGTGCTGGGCATGGCGCTGACCTATGCCGCCGCCGGCGTCGCCGCCGGCCTGAGCGGCACGCTGCTTTCGGCAGCCTTGCAGAACGCCTGGGTACTCGGCAGCTTCGCCCTGATTTTCGTGCTGCTCTCCTTCTCGATGTTCGGTTTCTATGAACTGCAACTGCCGACCGCATTGCAAAGCCGGCTGTCGGAAGAATCCGGCCATCTGCGCGGCGGCCGTGGCTTCGGTGTGTTCCTGATGGGCGCGCTGTCAGCGCTGATCGTCGGCCCCTGTGTCGCCGCACCGCTGGCCGGAGCGCTGCTCTACATCGGCCAAACTGGCGACGCGGTGCTCGGCGGTGCGGCGCTGTTCGTCATGGCGCTCGGCATGGGTGCGCCGCTGATCGCCGTCGGCGTCGCCGGCGGTTCGCTGCTGCCGAAGACCGGGCCGTGGATGGAAGGCGTCAAGAAAAGCTTCGGCGTGCTGCTGCTGGCCACCGCGCTGTGGCTGCTATCGCCGGTGCTGCCGGCGGTCGTTAGTATGTTTGGCTGGGCGCTGCTGCTAATCATCCCGGCCATCTATCTGCATGCCCTCGATCCGCTGCCGCCGCGCGCAAGCGGTGGTCAGCGCTTCTGGAAAGGCATCGGTATCGTCATGCTGCTGAGCGGCGCAGCACTGCTGCTCGGCGCCCTGGCTGGCGGCCGCGACCCGTTGCAACCGCTGGCCGGCCTGCGCGGTGGCGTGAGCACCGCCGAACCGGCCAGACTACCGTTCGAGCCGGTCCGCTCAGTGGCCGAACTGGAGCGCCGCATCGCCGCCGCCGACCGGCCGGTAATGCTCGATTTCTATGCCGACTGGTGCGTCTCGTGCAAGGAAATGGAGAAATTCACCTTCTCCGACCCAGCGGTGCGGGACAAACTGGCTGGCTTCACACTGCTCAAGGCCGACGTTACCGCCCACAGCAACGAGGACAAGGCGTTGCTCGCCCGCTTCCAGTTGTACGGGCCGCCCGGCATCATCTTTTTCGCGGCCGACGGACGCCAGATCGACAACGTGCGCATCGTCGGCTTCCAGGATGCGGCGACCTTCCTGCGCAACCTGGAACGGATCATCTAAACCCCGAAAAATAGCGGCGATCTTGCCGCAAGCAGCCGGCCTTGGGTTGAAAACGCGCCGGTTGTAGATTTCCTCAATCTGATTCGCATTTCTTCACGATCGCCTTGGTGTGGCTCCAGAGCAGGTACTAGAGCGATTTTTCTCATGTACTTACGGCTCCAATTCCGTCATTCCCGCATGTTTCTGGCGGGAATCCAGCGACTTTGCTTTTCCGGCCATGGTCATGCCTCGCTACGCGAGGCGGTAAGCCACTGGATTCCCGCCAAGAGCGTGCGGGAATGACGAGGAAACTGCGGCTGACCGGTTTTGCGGGAAGACTGCAAGCATATGAACCGAAATCGCTCTAATGCAGAAGGACGGAGACCGCGCCGCGCCGATGTCAAAGGCATTTAACACCCCATTTTTTGTGGCTGAAGAAGATCGCTGCGACACATTGCCTCATGTGGCACTGTGTCACAGCGCCGCTTGCAAGACCCTCTCTAGAATCGTTTTTTCAAAAAAACGGTCAGCAAGGGGGAAAACATGGAACAAAACGCCAAAACCCAGCGGCAAATTTGCTCTGGTGTTTGGGGGGCGACTGCCTGCGGGCTGCTGTGGGTAACGGGCGCAATAGCGGAAGAACCGGTACGGCTGGATGAAGTGTCCGTAACGGCAACTCGTGTAGAGCGTCCGACAGGTGATGTACCGCAGGCAATTTCCGTCGTCGGCAGGGAAACCCTGGCCGACAAGAAAATGTTCAACGTCAAGGAAGCCTTGCAGGAAATGCCAGGTGTACTGATCGATAGCAAGAACGGCGGTTCCGATGCACGGCTGATCATTCGTGGCGCGGGACTGAAGGCCACCTACGGTGTCCGGGAAATCATGCTGCTGCGCGACGGCGTGCCGCTCAGCGATCCGGATAGCTTTACCCGGCTCGATTTCGTCGATACCCAAGACATCGAGCGCATCGAAGTCGCCAAAGGGCCAGGCAACCTGTTTGCGGCAGGAAGCGTAGGGGGGGCGATCCACATTATCTCGAAATCGGTTTTCGACGACACAGCGAACAATTTCAAGGCGGGTTTAGGTAGCTATGGCGCCCGAAATCTTCATCTACGCTATGGCGGCATGGTCAGCGATCAGCAGGCCATCGCCTTGACCGTGAGCCGTCGTGAAATGGAAAACGGCTGGCGGTCATGGAATAAATTCGACACCACGCAGGCTTCGCTGAAGCACGGTATCGATCTCGAAAAGGGCGGTTTGCTGGAAAGCGAGATTTCTTATGCCGAGTCCAATGTGCAGTTGCCGGGAGTCATTGACCAGGAACTGTTTGAGCGTTTCAAGTCGACCGGGCGCCAGAAACAAAGCTCGGAACCCTGGCAGCACAGCGGCCGCTATTCCAAGGTCTGGTTTCTGAATACCCGCCTGGAAAAAGAGATCGGCGATATCACCTTCAAACCACGCCTCTACTACAACACCTGGTACCACTACCACCCCATAACCGGCGCCATCAATGAAACCGAAAAATGGGTATCCAATATCGGGGTGGATCTTGAAACACACTGGCACCACAACAAGGGAACGCTGGTCGCCGGCGTCACCGCGCGCCGGGAACGGACACCCGATTCGCGGAAATACGAATACGCCGACGTTATCAAATCGGCTGGGCGAATTTTGGCCACACTATCCGACCGCAAAGGGGACTTGCTCCAGAGCAGCGATGCGGCTTCGCTGTTGACCGGCGTGTACATCCAGGAATCCTGGCGTCCCGGTGAGCGCTGGATTATCGATCTCGGGATGCGCTACGACGTCGTGGATTTTGACGATACCACCATGCAGTATCGTAAATATGATTACGCAACCGGAAGCTACAAAGCCGGCGCTGGCCTGATCCGGACGCAAAAGACCTTTTACCTGCCGGCGCCGAAATTAGCCATGAGCTATCGAATCGCCGAGGGGCTGAATCTGTTCGGCATGGTCGCGCGCGCCAGTCAGATTCCCTCGTTCAGCGAGTTGTCCGATAACCCCAGCCTTGAAGCGCCGATTTCCACCAATTACGAGATCGGCCTGAAAGGGCGGGCGCATAACTGGTCGTTCGACACCAGCGTCTATTTCAACCCGGTCGAAAAAGAGATCGTCCAGCAAAACAACGGCGGCGTGACCAGCTATCTGAATGCCGGCAAGACCGAGAAAAAAGGCTTCGAGTTTTCCGGACGCTATGTATTTGACCGCAACTGGGATGCGGGCGGGTATTTCAGCTATACCGACTACCGTTACAAGGAATTTACCGAACCCGTCCGGGTCGGGGCGACAACCGTCAACAAGGATCGCAGCGGCAATACCCTGCCGTTTATTCCGCGCAGCCAATACGGTCTTTTTGCTGGCTGGACACAGGGTGGTTGGCGCGCCCGGGTCTCGACCAACACCTGGGGCAGCTACTGGATGGACAGCGCCAATACGGAACGCTACGGCGGCTGGGACTGGGTAACCAATCTTGCGGCGAGCTACCAGTGGCGGGGGCATTCGTTGTCGATAAACGTCGATAACCTGTTCAACAAGCGCTATGCGATGGAAGCGAAGAAGGATACCGCCGGAAAAGTGACTTATTCGGCTGCCGCGCCACGCGCCCTGCTGTTCACGTATCGCTACGATTTTCACTAGGAGGCCGCCATGCGATTCATACTGGTTTCCGCCCTGTTGCTTGGCATGGCCGGCGCGCTGTGGGCGCAGCACGACGAACATCGGCAGCCGACCGGCGAGCGCGGTAGCGGACGTGGTAATGGTGGGCGCGGCGGCTGGACAGCGCAGCCCCTGCTGCTGCTTGAGCGCGGCGACGAGCGCGCCTCAACGACGCTTCGGGTGCGCGGCCCCGAGGTGCCGTCGGTTACGGTTTTCGGCCCGGCCGGCGGCGAGCGGGAATTTCAACTCGTCGACGGGCGCGCAAAGATCCAGGTTGCCAATACCGGAATAGGAAATTACCACTGGCTTCAGGTGCGCGACGAGAAGGAACAACATGTCGGGGTTGCCACGACGGTGTGGTACTCCTCGCTGGCCGGACCTTCGCCGCGCCGCCTGCTCGAAACGAGGCACAGCGAACTCGAAATCGTGCCGACCCCTTTGCCGCGCGAGCACGCCAACTATCGCGAAAGTGAGAAATGGCGCTTTATGGTGCGCTACGAGGGGCAAGCTCTGGCCGAGCAGCGCTTGCTCCTGGAAACGGAAAACGGTTCACGCAGCACCTTCGTAACGGATGCCCAGGGCGTGGCAACGGTCTTGTTCCCGCGAGATTTCGCCGGCAAAGCGGGCAGATCCGGTCATGGCCCCCGGCCCAGAGCGGGATTCGTGTTGAGCACCGAACACGTCGCCGGTGAACGGCACTTTGTCACCACTTTCAATACCGTCTATGGCGAGGACGTTGATCGCGGGCGCAGTCTTGGCTGGGGCGCCGCCTTTGGCGTGTTTGGCATGCTGTCGGCCTTGCCGCTGCTTCGTCGGCGCAAACGGTCAGAGAACAAGGAGCAATCATGTTGAAATCCTGGATTGCAAATCTTGGGCGTCTGCGCCTGATCGTCCAGCTGCTGATGCTGTTTCTCACCGTCTATGGCGGCATATTCGTCGGCAGCTACACGGCTGACAAGTTGTCGAACTCGCTGCCTGCGCTGTCCTGCGCCTACGATCAGATGAACGGCGGTTATTGCACACTGATTCGCTATCAGCACAACATACACCACAGCATAGGCATGGTTATTGCGCGGACAGGTGAAGTCACCGTCGCGATGATTTTGCCTTTGCTGGTTCTGCTGGCCAGCTTTTTTGCCTTCTTCTTCGTACTCGGCAAAGCCTTTTGCGGCTGGGTTTGTCCGCTTGGGACGCTACAGGAATTTGTCGGACGGATTGGACGGCGCTTCGGCATCGGTGTACGCCGTGTCGAGCCGGGCGATCTTGGGCCGGTATCGCGTGTACGTCCCGTCAAGTGGCTGATTCTGGTCGGAATGGTTTTTCTGCTGCCATTGCTGGCAGGGCTGGGGGTGGTATCGCATTCTCTGGGCAACCCTTTTTGCGACACCTGTCCGTCGCGCATTGCCACAACACTGTTGACCGGAAATGCCGACCAACTGGCATTGAACCTGGGTGATGGCTGGTCGTTTGGACTTGGCGCGGTGGCGAACTGGCTGATCGGATTCATGATCGTCGGTGGGCTGGCGTTGCGCCTGCCTTTCTGTCGCATTTGTCCGCTGCTTGCCTTCAATTCACTTTTTCAGCGTTTATCGCTGGCGCGTCTCTCCAAGCCATCACGGACCAATTGTGGCAATTGCCGTATTTGTACCGATGCCTGCCCGATGGATATTCCCGAAATTTCGCAAGCCGAAGGAAAGAAGGCCTACAACGAGGATTGCACCTTGTGTGGGCGCTGCGCCGAATTTTGTCCGCAGGACGGGGTAGTCAGTATCAAGTGGGCAAACATTACCGTGTTCCGTTCAAGCCGCGAGTACTACAAGGCACGCATCCGTGAAGAATTGCCGGACGGTACGGTCAAACTTCCCGCGAAGGGGAAAAACGATGCCTGAAGCAACGGCCAGCATTGGCTTGGGGACGGTTTGGCTGCTCGGCGCCTCGATGGGTCTGACGGCTTGCGCGGCCAGTTGCCTGCCGTTCATCGGCACCTGGGCGCTGGGCCGGGCCGGTGGCGATTCCGAAGCTTTTCGCCATACATTGAGCTTTCTGACCGGTCGGGTGCTGGCCTACACACTGCTTGCCCTGGTCGCGGGAATGGCCGGCTTGAGTCTGGCACGGGCGCTGGGCGGCATCTGGGGCAGCCTGGCGATCGGCGGCACCAGCATACTGGCGGGCTTATGGTTATTGGTAGGCAAGCGCTCTGCGGGTTGTTCCAAGCCGTCAACATCCACGCAGACGATCCGTTGGGGACGCCCCCGTGACGCGACACCGCCTTTTCTGATGGGCGCCGCACTGGCGCTAACGCCCTGCACGCCGCTTACCTCGTTGCTCGCCGTGGCGGCTCAGGCAGAAGATCCGCTACGTGGTGCCAGTTTCGGCTTGGTCTTCGGTATTGGCGCGACGGTGACACCAATCCTGCTGCTCGTGCCACTGGCCGGCCGCCTGGGCATGGCGCTGCGCGAGGAACGGGACTGGCTGACGCCGTGGCTGATGCGTGCGGCTGGACTAGTGCTGATATTGCTTGGTTTGCGGCGCATCATTCCACTGATCTAGCCCCGCTACGGCAAGGTGAAGGTATCCCAAGCGAATTTCACGATCAGCACCCCGACCACCAGCAGGAAAACCTGGCGCACGAACGCGCTGCCGTGGCGCAGCGCCAGCCAGGTGCCGGCCGTCGAGCCAGCGACATTGGCCGTCGCCATACCCAGCGCCAGCACTGCCATGACGTGACCGTTGGGCACGAAATAGGCGAGGGCGGCGAGATTGGTAGCAACGTTGACTACCTTGGCGCTGGCCGAGGCATGCAGGAAATCGAAGCCGAAAAAGCGAACGAACAGGAAGATCAGGAAACTGCCGGTACCGGGTCCGAAGAAGCCGTCGTAGAAACCGATCACGCCGCCGAGCAGCAGCGCGTAGACGAATTCGCGGCGGCCACCGTAGGTGGGTCGGTGCACCTGGCCGAAATCCTTGCGCCACAGCGTATAGGCCGCAGCGACGACGAGCAGCACGAGGATCAGCGGACGCACCGCGTCTCGCGGCAGCCAGGCGACCGCCGCCGCCCCGGCGTAGGACAACAGGAAAGCGGCCGCGGCGGCCGGCAGGATAGTGCGCCACGGCATCTTGACCTGGCGGGCATAGCGCCAGGTGGCGTTGGCCGTGCCGAAGACGCTGGACACCTTGTTGGTGCCGAACAGCGTCGCCGGCGCGGCCTGGGGATAGGCGGCGAACAGCGCCGGGATCTGGATCAGGCCGCCGCCGCCGACCACGGCATCGATGGCGCCGGCCAGGAAGGCGGCGAGAACCAGGGCAAGCAGCAAGCTGTCAGGCATCGGAGCGGCGCTGAGGGTGGAATGGCAACCGGCGGCGGGTCAGCGAAAGCATGTCAATATACCGGCTGGGCATGATCTGCGAACACTTCATGGTTTATTTCCTCAATACTTGGCGGACCGGAACAGCGGCGGCAAATTCTCCGGCAATCGAGCCAATCGCTTCGACCGGCGACGCCCGGTCGCCGGCGGCTGGCCGGGCAAGCGCCAATACCAGCAGAACATGTCGCCAACCGGCAACCGCCCGCGCCGGAGGCAAACACCTGGAGGACAGCCGGCGCTGAGGCGCCGGCTGCACCGAAATGACTACCGATTCTGCCGTCCATCCGTCACTGTCCGGCCGTTGCCGACGCTGGCTGGCGCGGCAGCAGCAGCTGGTCAGTTTTTCCGCGCTGACCCTGGCCGCCACCCTGTCACCATCCTGCTACGATCGCCAGACTAGGCGGAGCCTGGCCGCCGTGTTCTGCCTCGGCGCCTGGCAGATACTGCCCAGCTACCTGCTGGCCAGCATCCTGGTCGGCACCGTGCTGACCCATATCGTCGCCGTCACCAGCGCCAGCTACGGCCTGTCGCATCTGGCGCTGGAGGCCGTGGTCCGCGTTCTGGTGCTGGAATTGGTGCCGCTTGCCGCGGCGCTGTTTGTCGCCTTGCGTCTAGCCCCGGTCGCCATGCAGCACTTGGCCCGCCCGCCCGGCGCGCCGCCAGGTTATCGCCAGTTGCTACCCTTCGCCGTCGGCAGCGCCGGAGCCGTGTTGGTGCTGGCCGTGCTCGGTGGCATCAGTATGCTGGCCGTCGCTTACCTGGTGGTGTACGGCGTCAATCAGTGGGCACTGGCCAATTACGCGCGGCTGATCGGCCAAGTGTTTGATCCGGCCATGGCCCTGGTGTTCACGGTCAAGTTGCTGCTCTTCGCCGGTGTCGTCGGCCTGGCCCCGGCTACCGTTGCCCTTGAGGGCGGTCCCACTGATCCGGTATTGCGCCAAATGCGGGTGATGGCCCGCCTGCTGGCGCTGCTGATCCTGATCGAAGCCGCCCTGCTGATCCTACCCCGCCTCTAGGAAGCCCCATGTCCACGCCCGAACCGTCCTTCAACCCGCCGGATATTCCCCATGCCCCGCAAAAAGCCGCCGCGCTGCTGTTGCTGACCTTGCTGCTGGTGATCGGTTTCGTGCTGTTCGTGCTGAATGCCCGTGGCGTGTTCGAAAGCAACCAGCATCTGGTACTGGTCGCCGATAGCGCCGAGGGCATCAGCGTCGGCAGCAACCTCACTTTCTCCGGTTTCATCATCGGCCGCGTTGCCCGCATTGAACTCGGCGAAGATGGCAAGGCACTGTTCCACATCAACGTACCGGTCAGTGACGCGCGCTGGCTGCGCAAGTCCTCGGTATTCACACTCGAACGCGGCGTGGTCGGCGGCGCCAGCCTGCGCGCCTTCAGCGGCATGCTCGATGATCCGCCACTGGACGACGGCGCCCACCGCGACGTGCTGATCGGCGATGCGGCGGCCGGCTTGCCGCAACTGGTGGTCGGCATCCAACAACTGGTCGCCAATCTCGAACGCCTGACCGCCGAACAATCGGCGCTGTCGGCCAGCCTGGACAACCTGCGCCAGTTCAGCACCGCCCTGAACGGCCGCTACGGCGCCCTCAACGCCCTGCTCGGCGGCGAGCAGAACGCCCGCCAGGTAGTAGCCGCCTTGGAACGCACCAATGCCTTGCTGGCCAAGGCCAATGCCAGCCTGTTCGACCGCGACGGCCTGACCGACCAGGCCAAGTTATCGCTCGGCGAACTGGCAAAACTGCTGGCCGAAGCCCGTGCCAGCCTGGGCAAAGTCGATGCCATTCTGGGCGAGGCCCAGGTTGTCACCGCCAACGCCCGCGTGGCGAGCAGCGATCTCGATGCCTTGCGCAACGATGTGGAAACGACGCTGCGCCGGGTCAACGCATTGAGCGAGCAGTTGAACCAGAAATGGCCGTTCGCCAAGGAAAGGGAGCTGAAACTGCCATGAAGCGCTTATTGGTTCTGCTGGCCGCGACCGGCCTGCTGGGCGCCTGCGCCGCCCCGTCGTCACCGCGCTGGCTGCTGGAAACCGACGCCGCGCTCGGTGCTTGGCGCGAAGCCTACCTGGGCGGCGACGAGCGTGCCGCCGGCCGCGAACTGGCCCTGGCTCGGCGCGAAGTCGGACGCGGCGGCGACGCAACGTTGATGGCGCGGGTCGAATTGACCGTTTGCGCGGCCCAGGCGGCCAGCCTGGCCACTGGCGACTGCCCGGCCTTCCAGCCCTTGGCGGCCGATGCCGGGGCCGCCGAAAACACCTACGCCGCCTACCTGGCCGGCGCCAGCTTCGCCACCGACCAGTTACCGGCCACCCAGCGACAGGCTTGGCAAAGCGGCACAACCGCCGATCTGGCGGCCGTCGCCGATCCGCTTGCCCGCCTGCTGGCCGCCGCCATGCTGCGACGCGATGGCCGCCTGCCGGACGAAGCCTACGGTCTGGCGATCAACACAGCAGCCGAACAAGGCTGGCGACGGCCCTTGCTCGCCTGGCTCGCCGCCGACCGCGACCGCCTGCTGGCCCGCGACGAAACCGAGGCTGCCGCCGAGCGGCAGCGACGCATCAAACGAATTGTTGCCTCCGGCAGCCACTGAACACAGCCGGTACGCATGTAACAGATCCAGCACCGCGAGCAGTTGCAGGCTACGCGGAATGCGGTTTTTCGTTGCCTGCAATCCCGCCGCACCGTAGTAGGCGGGGGATACCAGTTGAACGCCGCCGATTTCAAGCGCCGCAAAAACCGCATGCTCGACTGCGGCTTCGCTGGCGGCTGATTTCTATTTGTCGCCTTTCAGAACATTCAGTTTCGCCATGAAAAACACCAGGGACACAATGATCGCGCTGATGGCCAGGCCGAAGGAAAGAATGTCCCGGCTTCCGTCCCAGGCGAAAACTTCCTTGAGAAACAGAACGGCCAGCACCGCGATGATGACGCTCATCAGATTTCTTTTGAGGTCTTCGAGATCGCGGATTTGCAGCCATTTCGGCAAGGGGGCGTCATCATCGATGAACAGGGAGTACAGGCCCATGCTGATGATGTAGGCGCCGATGGCGATGAGATAAACGTCTATCCCTTCGATGATGCTGATCGCGACGGCTTTGACGGAACCGACAGACGGGTCGAAGATTGCCCCGAACCTGAAAATTGCCAGCACCACCGAAGCGCTTTCGTAAATGATGAGAAACAGCGCGAAAAGCAGCGTAAAAAAAAAGGGAATGGCGATTACGAATCGGCTCAGCGAAACAAGCTTGCGCAGCATCACGGTAAATCCCCCTTGATTTCGGGAAAGCGGTCCTGTTGTCTCAGCCCTTGCCCATCGCCGCCTTTTTCTGCTGAGAGGTCACTATGCTTCTCAATGCGGGCACTGATCGAATGACGAATTTCTCGATCTCGACGACGAAGAAGAACAGAATCCCTCCGCCGATCAACCCAAGCCAGGTCGCCCAAGGCAGGGCATCGGTATTGAAGATGGCGTGGAACGGCATGGCGTAGGTAAACAGGAGTTGCAGCACCACCACCGTGCCGACGCCGTACCAAAGGTAGGAATTACCCATGTGGGCGCGCAGGGACAGCGACGAGTCAAGCAGGTAGCGGCTGTTGAACAGATAGATCACCTGACCCAACGTGATGGCGTTGACGGCGGCCGTGCGGGCCATCGGGTCGGACGCGCCCTGCGACTTCATCCAGAAGAAAACCGCCAGCGTATAGAGCACCAGCAGCGCACCGACGAAGAGAATGCGCCAGACGCCAAAGAGCGTGATGATGGGCCGGTCGACGGCGCGCGGCGGGCGGCGCATCACATCGCTCTCATGGGGCTCGAAGGAAATGGTCAGGCTGAGCGCAACGGAGGTGACCATATTCACCCACAGCACTTGCGGCGCAGTGATCGGCAGCGTGAAGCCGAGGATGATCGCGATGGCAATCACGGCCCCTTGCGCGACATTGGTCGGCAACGTGAAGAGCATGGCCTTTTCGATGTTGTTGTAGACCGTGCGCCCCTCCTTCACGGCGGCGGAGATGGAGGCGAAATTATCGTCGGCGAGAATCATCCCCGCCGCTTCCTTGGTCACTTCTGTGCCTTTGATCCCCATCGCCACACCGATGTCCGCTTTCTTGAGCGCCGGTGCATCGTTGACCCCGTCGCCGGTCATGGCAACGATCTGCCGGTTGGCCTGGATCGCCTTGACGAGTCTGAGCTTATGCTCAGGACTGGTACGGGCGAAGACGTCGACATCGCGCACGCAGTCCTGCAACTCCGCGTCATTCATCGCCTCGATCTCAGCGCCGGTCACCGCTGTTTTGCCGTCGCCAATGCCGAGCATGCCAGCGATCGCCGCCGCCGTGATCTTGTGATCGCCGGTGATCATGGTGATGCGGATACCGCCGTCGTGACATTCGCGGACGGCCTCGATGGCCTCCCTGCGCGGCGGGTCCATCAGCCCCACCAAGCCCAGGAGCACGAGGTTCCTGGGTAGATCCTGCGGACTGAGGCTACCAACGGCCAGCCCCGGATTCGGCAACCAGGCCAGCGCCAGCACCCGTTCGCCCTGCGCGGCAAGCTGGTCGCCCTCCCGGGCGAAATAGCCACGATCGAGTAGCGCCGGGCCAGCTTCCGTCTGTTGCCGGTCGCAGTGTTCGAGAATCACTTCCGGCGCACCCTTGACGAGCAGCATGTCGCCGTCCGCCGCGCGGTTTAGCGTCGCCATGAACTTGTGTTCGGACTCGAAGGGAATAGCGTCGACGCGCGGTGCAGCGGCCGCCTCGGCGGCACGGTCCATGCTGAGCTTGGTAGCGAAAGGATAGAGCGCGCCCTCGGTCGGGTCACCCTCGACTTTCCATTTCCCTTCTTCCGTGAAAAGTTCAGCGTCGTTACACAGCAGGGAGACACGAGCCATCAGCCCAAGCACTTCCGGCGGAGCACCGACGGGCTTGCCATCCGCGAGAACCTCGCCTTCGGAGGCGTAGCCATTGCCCGTTACTTGGTAGGTCGCGCCGGCGGTGACGGCGGAAGTCACCATCATTTCCATTAAGGTCAGCGTACCTGTCTTGTCCGAGCAGATACGCGACACCGAACCCAGGGTTTCGACCGCCGGCAGGCGGCGGATGATGGCGTTGCGCTTGGCCATGCGCGTGACGCCGATGGCCAGCGTGATGGTGATGATCGCCGGCAGGCCCTCCGGGATGATGGATACCACGATGCCGACGATAGCCTGGAACAGTTCGACAAAAGTCATGTGGCCAAGCCAGTGCCCCCAGGAGAACAGCAACACGCTGAGAACCGCGATAACCACCGTGATGACATGGCCGAATTTCTTGATCTGGGTCAGCAGCGGCGTTTCGAGGACACTGACCTCGGCCAGCATCTGATTGATCCGCCCCAGTTCGGTTTGGCTTCCCGTCGCCACGACGATACCGGTCGCCCGACCGGAAACGACCATGGTGCCGGAGAAGGCGATATTCTCGCGATCGCCGACCGTGGCCTTGGCGGCTATCACGTCGACAACCTTCGTCGCCGGTAGAGATTCGCCGGTCAGCGCCGCTTCTTCCGTGCGCAGGTTCTTGACATCAACCAGGCGCAGGTCGGCCGGGATCTTGTCGCCCGATTCCAGCAATACAACATCGCCGGGAACGATATCTTCAGCGGGGATCAGGCGGACCAAGCCGTCGCGCAGGACGCGCGCCTCCGCCGACAGCATGTTGCGGATCGAGTCGAGCGCCTTCTCGGCACGGCCCTCCTGGATGAAGCCCAGCAACGAGTTGAGGACGACGACGGCGAAGATGATCGACGCATCGAGCCACAGGCTCAACATCAACTTGATGAAGCCAGCAACGAGCAGGACATGGATCAGAATATTGTTGAATTGAGCCAAGAAGCGGACGAGTGGACCCTTCTTCTTGCCTTGAGGCAATTTGTTCTGTCCGTGGCTAGCGAGCCGTCCGGCCGCCTCCGCGGTATCAAGACCCCGCGCCGGATCAACGCCGAGCTGCTGCGTGACCTCGTCGGCTGGCATGGCATGCCACGGCGTAGGATGCGTTTCTGGAACAGCTACCTCAGTTGAACTCATCGTGATTTCTCCCGATTGCAGTAGTCCCGGTGTCAGCTCTAGGCACGGTTATCGATAGCCAGGACAGTTCTTCGTAGTGGCCTGATGGTAGCAAATCCGCTCCCATCCTTTTGGCCTATTTCAACCCAGAACGGATGGCTTTCCCGACCGGCCTCGGGATTCCGAACCGTTACCGTAAACGGTCACTTCGCTCTATCCCGCTTCAACATTGTCCAATTTCAGCGGAAATAGTTTCAGGCTCCGTCGGAGTGGCCGCTATTTTCCGATGCAAAAGCGACTGAAGATGACACCGAGCAGATCGTCGGCGGTGAATTCGCCGGTGATTTCACCCAGCGCCTGCTGGGCCAGGCGCAATTCCTCGGCGAACAGTTCCAGCGCCGGCAAGCGGCCTTCGACCACGGTGCGAGCGGCGGCGATGTGCTCCTGAGCACTGGCCAGCGCTCGCAGATGGCGTTCGCGGGCGATGAACACGTCTTCCGCCTGATGCCAGCCGGCGATGCGCAGCAGTTCGGCGCGCAACAGGTCGATACCCTGGTTGGCCTTGGCCGACAGCGAAATGGCTACCGTATCGCCGTGGGCATCGTGCTCGGCGTGGCGTTCCGGCTCGCGGTCGGCGAGGTCGATCTTGTTATAGACAGTAATGCGCTGCAGATTGGCCGGCAGGCGAGTCAGGATTTCCCGGTCGGCGTCAGTAACACCGCTGCGGGCGTCGACCAGGAGCAATAGCACATCGGCCTTGGCAATTTCCTGCCAGCTTCTGGCAATGCCAATCCGTTCGACTTCGTCGTCGGTGTCGCGCAAGCCGGCGGTATCGATGATGTGCAGCGGGATGCCTTCGATCTGGATGGTCGAGCGCAGGGCGTCGCGGGTGGTGCCGGCGATGGCGGTGACGATGGCCAGTTCGTCGCCGGCCAGGCGGTTGAGCAGCGAGGATTTGCCGACATTGGGCTGGCCGGCGAGGACGACATGCAGGCCGGCTTGCAACAGGTGGCCCTGCCCAGCCCGGTCGAAGACTTCGGCCAGCTTGAGTTGCAGGCGTTCGAGCCGGCCGAAAGCGTCGGCGGCTTTGAGGAAATCGATGTCCTCCTCGGGAAAATCGAGCGTGGCTTCGACCAGCATGCGCAGGTTGATCAGTTCTTCGGTCAGGCCGTGGATGGCCCGCGAAAACTCGCCTTGCAGCGAGCGCACGGCGGAGCGGGCGGCGCTGGCGGTAGCGGCGTCGATCAGGTCGGCGACGGCCTCGGCCTGGGCCAGATCCATCTTGCCATTGAGGAAGGCGCGGCGGCTGAACTCGCCCGGCTCGGCCAGCCGGGCGCCGAGATCGAGGCAGCGGGCGAGCAGCATTTGCAGCACGACCGGGCCACCATGACCTTGCAGTTCAAGCACGTCCTCGCCGGTGAAGGAATGCGGATTGGGGAAATAGAGCAACAGGCCGCTGTCGATGGCGCTGCCGTCAGCGGCCCGGAATTCAGCCAGGGTGGCATGACGCGGCTTGGGCGTCTTGCCGCACAGCGCCAAAGCAAAGGGCAGCAAAGCGCTGCCCGAGATGCGAATGACGCCGACACCACCACGGCCGGGGGCCGTGGCGATAGCGGCGATGGTATCAGCGTTCACACTGTGCTGCCCCGTAACTAGGCTTTGGCGTCGTTAGCCGCCTTGCCACCGGCGTCGATCATGCGGGTGATCTGCCACTGCTGGGCAATCGACAGGATGTTGTTCACCACCCAGTAGAGCACCAGGCCGGACGGGAACCAGAAGAACATCACGCCGAAGATCAGCGGCATGGCCATCATCACCTTGGCCTGGATCGGATCCGGCGGCGTCGGGTTGAGCTTGGTCTGGATGAACATCGAGACCATCATGATGACCGGCAGGATGAAGTAGGGATCGGGCGCGGCCAGGTCCTGGATCCACAGAATCCACGGCGCGCCGCGCATTTCGACAGCGCCGAGCAGCACCCAGTAGAGGGCGATGAAGACCGGAATCTGGATCAGGATCGGCAGGCAGCCACCGAGCGGATTGACCTTCTCGGTCTGGTACAGCTTCATCATTTCCTGGTTCAGGCGCTGCTTGTCGTCGCCGTAGCGTTCCTTGAGCTGCGTCAGGCGCGGCGTGAGCACGCGCATCTTGGCCATCGACTTGTAGGAAGCGGCCGACAGCGGGAAGAAGATGGCCTTGATGATGACCGTCAGGACGACAATCGCCCAGCCCCAGTTGCCGACAATGCCGTGGATGAACTGCAGCGCCCAGAAAATCGGCGCGGCGATCACCGTCAGCCAACCGTAATCAACGACCAGAGGAAGGCCCGGCGCCACTTGCTTAAGCGCTGCCTGCTCCTGCGGACCGGCGAACAGTTCGACAGAGGTGGTGGCGGTAGCGCCAGGCGCAATCTCGGCCATCGGCACGATCAAGCCGGCCTGGTAGATGTTGGCACCGTCCAACTTGCGCGCGTAGAACTCGCGCGCCGTCTTTTCGGGCGGCACCAAGGCAGCAACAAAGTAATGCTGGACCATCGCCACCCAGCCGCTGTCGGCGGTCTTGGCGAACTTGGCACTGTTGTCGGCGATATCGGCAAACTTCAGCTTCTGGTACTTGTGTTCCTCGGTATAAACAGCCGGACCGGTAAAGGTCATAACCATTCTCGACTCGCCTTCCGGCGTTTCGCCGTCGCGCTGAATCTGGAAATAAGCATGCGGCGCGATCGGCTGCTCGCCGGCGTTGGTGACTTCCCAAGTGACGTCAATCAGGTAGGAATCGCGGTGGAAGGTCAGAATCTTGGTAATCTTGTCGCCATTCGGACCATCGGCCTCAAGGCGAACTTGCAAGGTATCAGCGCCGTCAGCCAGGAAGTTCGGGCCAGCGACGCGGCGGAAGGTCGAGCGATGCGTCGGCAGGCCGTCGCCAATCAGGCCGCTTTGCGCGAAATACTGGTGCTTGGCGTCGAACAGGACGAAATTCTTGTCCTGATTGTTCTTCTCCTTGTAGTTGAACAGTTCGAGGCGGACGATGTCACCACCCTGGGCCGAGATGGTGGCTTCCAGTAGGTCGGTAGTGACAGTGAAGGTTTCGGCGGTGGTGACTGGAGCCGTGCTGACGCTCGGCGCCGTCACGCTGCCGGCTTGCAAGCCGGCGCTCGGGCGCGGCGCATCGCCACTGGCGGCGGCCGTCGGAGCACCGGCAGCAGCGACTTCGGCAGCCGGTTTCGGCTGGTTGTACTTCTGCCAGTTCTCCCACAGCAGGAAACTGGAGAGTGTGAAGATGATAACCAGGATCAGGCGA
The DNA here is from genome assembly GCA_031274715.1 of Azonexus sp. Lineage (GTDB taxonomy): Bacteria > Pseudomonadota > Gammaproteobacteria > Burkholderiales > Rhodocyclaceae > Azonexus. Next base: position 35,734 of record JAISPT010000052.1, read on the forward strand.
CGAGTGTCCATGAACGGCCCATGCAATCAATCATTTAACGAATCAGGGTACCGGATCGTACCCACCCGGATGCCAAGGATGGCAGCGGCAGATGCGCTTCGCACCCAGCCAGCTGCCTTTGACGGCACCGTACTTCCCTACTGCCTCCGCCGTATATTCCGAACAACTCGGAACATAGCGGCAGCTTCGCCCCAAGAATGGGCTGATCGCGTACTGATAAACGCGGATCAAGCCGATCAACAGGCGTTTCATGTTGTTTCGCGCGGTCCTGCGAAGCGCTGCAGTTTTGCCAGCAAGGCGAGAAAATCCTCGACCAGGAGGCCGGCGTCAAGCTTTCCCGCGGATTTTTCTGGTTTCGCCACCAAGCGCACCACCAAGTCGCAGGCCGGCAATTCGGCACGCCGCCGGCGGAATTGCTCGCGCAGCACCCGCTTACAGCGGTTACGGTCAACCGCCCGCTTCAGGAGCTTCTTGCCGACCACCAAGCCAAGCCGGGCATCGGTCTCACCGGTAACCCGCGGCTGATAATGCAGCATCAACAGCTTGCCGCGAATAGCCTTTCTGAAACCAAAAACGGATGAAAACTCATCCGTTTTTGTCAGGCGATAGCGTCTGGCGAAGGTTTGATCCACCTCGCCGGACGTCCGGGTCAAACGCCCAGACGCTTGCGGCCCTTAGCGCGGCGAGCAGCGATCACTGCCCGGCCACCTTTGGTACGCATACGAACCAGGAAGCCATGAGTGCGCTTGCGGCGCACGACCGACGGTTGATACGTGCGTTTCATGTTGGTAATCCCTTGATGTGCTAAGAAAAACGCGCAATTACACCGTGTAAACCGGCGGCCTGTCAAGATCAATTATTTTCAATAGCTGTGGATAACTTTTCGTATGAAGAGTAGAATCGGTCCCTTCGCAAGCTGCCGGAAGAAGCCGGCAAAGCGACTAAAACAGTTTTAAAATCAAATAAATACAAACGCCTGCCGGACATGCTTTTTTCCGGCGGGGAGGAGCGTCGTCGTCAATGGCCGGTTTCTGGGAATCCTGTTTGCAACGCTTTGAACAGGAATTGCCTGCACAGCAGTTCAATACCTGGATCAAGCCGCTCCGCCTCGAAGGCGAGAGCAGCGCTACGGAGGACGGGTTGCGCCTAGTCGCGCCCAACAGCTTCATCCTCAAGTGGGTACGCGATCGCTATCTGGCACGCATTGAAGACTACTCACGCAGCTTCTTCCCGGCGCCGGTCAACATCGCCCTGGTCATTGGCAACGGCCGAGCCAGCCCGCCAGCTCGCAGCGAGGCCGCCGACGATATAGCGCCACCCGAAGCGCCAGCCAAGACGGTCAAGCCCGCCAGGAACGAAGAGAAAGCGCGTGGCCGCAACAGCGGCTACGAGAAGTCACGACTGTTCCCAACCTTCACTTTCGACAACCTGGTAGTCGGCAAGGCCAACGACTTGGCCCGCGCCGCCGCCATCCAGGTCGCCAATAATCCGGGCGGCGCCTACAACCCGCTGTTCATCTACGGCGGCGCCGGCCTCGGCAAGACCCACCTGATCCACGCCATCGGCAATACCATCGTCGGCGAGAACCCGGACAAGGTGGTGCGCTACGTTCATGCCGAGGATTACTACTCGGACGTAGTGCGCGCCTACCAGCAAAAATCCTTCGACAGCTTCAAGCGTACCTACCGCTCACTCGATGTGCTGTTGCTCGACGACGTGCAGTTCTTCAACGGTAAAAACCGTTCGCAGGAGGAATTCTTCTTCCTGTTCAACGCGCTGATCGAGGCCCGTAAACAGATCATCATCACCTGCGACACCTATCCGAAAGACATCAACGGCCTCGATGATCGCCTGGTAACCCGCTTCGACTGGGGTCTGACGGTGCAGATCGAACCGCCCGAGCTGGAAATGCGCGTCGCTATTCTGCAGAAAAAGGCCGAAGCCGAAGGCATCCGCCTCGACGACGAAGTTGCCTTTTTCATCGCCAAGCACTTGCGTTCCAACGTCCGCGAACTGGAAGGGGCATTGAAGAAAGTCTTGGCCTATTCCTCCTTCCACGGTCGCGTGATCGCGCTCGATCTGGCCAAGGAAGCGTTGAAGGACCTGATCGGTTCGGTGCGCAACGTCGGTATCGACAACATCCAAAAGACAGTCGCCGATTATTACAAGATCAAGGTTGCCGACCTGTTCTCCAAGAAACGCACGCGTGCCATTGCCCGACCGCGGCAACTGGCCATGTGGCTGTGCCGTGAAGTCACCTCGCACAGCTTCCCGGAAATCGGCGAAGCCTTCGGCGGCCGCGACCACACGACGGTCATCCACGCGGTAAAGACCATCGATTCGCTGCGCCTGAAGGAAAACGAGCTGAACCACGATCTCCACGTATTGTTGCAGGTGCTCAAGGGATGAACACTGTCGACAAGTCTGTGGACAAGCTGTCCGCGTTTTGTGGAGCGAACGTGCTTTTGCCCTTTGTGGGAAAATTATCCGAGTTCGATCCACAGCCCATTCAGAGGCTTACACAGAGCTGAAATTAGATCGTAACCAACTGAAAATAAATAATTATTTTTCGTTATCCACAGAACTGTTCTCGATATAGTTTATATAGGAAGTTAATTTATGGTTCTTATTAAAAGCCAAAGAGACACGCTTCTCGCCCCGTTGCAGTCCGTGTCGGGAATCGTCGAACGGCGTCACACGCTGCCGATTCTGTCCAATGTACTGCTGGAAAAGAAGGGTGAGCGGCTGACGCTGCTGGCGACCGATATCGAGATCCAGATCACTACCGTGACCGAGGGCGCAACTGGCGATGGAGATGGCGCTGTAACTGTCGGCGCTCGCAAGTTGCAAGAAATCCTGCGTTCGCTGCCAGACACTGCTGAAATCAGCTTGCTGCTCGAAGACAAGCGTCTTCAAGTCCGCGCGGGAAAGAGTCGTTTTAGTCTGCAGACACTGCCGGCCGATGATTTCCCACGGATGACGCTAACCGAAAGCGATACCCGGCAGTTCCAGATGACACAAAAGGACTTCCGCCAGTTGCTAGGCAAGACCCAGTACAGCATGGCCGCCCAGGACGTTCGCTATTACCTCAACGGCCTGCTGCTGCTGGTTGACGGCAAAGAACTGCGCGCTGTTGCGACCGATGGCCATCGCTTGGCTTATGCTAGCGTTGCTATTGATACCGAACTGCCGCGCCAGGAACTGATCCTGCCGCGCAAGACCGTGCTCGAATTGAACCGTCTGCTGGTCGATAGCGATGAGCCGTTGAATATCACGTTGGCCCCGAATCAGGTGCGTTTCGCTTTCGGTTCGGTGGTGCTGGTTTCCAAGCTGATCGATGGCAAATTCCCGGACTACGAGCGGGTGGTGCCAGCGTCCTTGCGCAATCACATGACGATCGACCGCCAGACCCTGATGCAGGGCATGCAGCGTGCCGCCATCCTGACCAATGAGAAATTCCGGGGTATTCGCGTGGTGCTCGGCGACAATAGTCTCAAGCTGATCGCCGCCAACGCCGAGCAGGAAGAAGCGCAGGAAGAAATCGAGGTCAATTACAGCGGCGAGACCATCGATGTTGGTTTCAATGTTGGCTACCTGCTCGACGTACTGAATAACGTCCATACCGACGAAGTACAGTGGAGTTTCAACGATGCCAGCTCCAGTGCCCTAATCACGGTACCGGGCAATGACCGCTTCAAGTACGTCATCATGCCGATGCGTATTTGAATGACATCATATTTTCTGGTTGATCAGAGGGCCGTCCGCCGGGCGGGCCTGTTTCACGTGGAACCAAATCAATGAGTGAAGAGAACAGCGCACAAGGCGCCGCGCCGGCCTACGGCGAATCCAGCATCCAGATCCTCGAAGGCCTGGAGGCCGTGCGCAAGCGTCCCGGCATGTACATCGGCGATACCTCGGACGGGACCGGCCTGCATCATCTAGTCTTTGAAGTCGTCGATAACTCGATCGACGAGGCGCTGGCCGGGCATTGTGACGACATCATCGTCACCATTCATCCCGACAACTCGATTTCGGTCATCGATAACGGTCGCGGTATTCCGACCGGCGTCAAGATGGACGACAAGCACGAGCCCAAGCGCTCGGCCGCCGAAATCGCGCTGACTGAACTGCACGCTGGCGGCAAGTTCAACCAGAATTCCTACAAGGTTTCTGGCGGCCTGCACGGCGTCGGCGTTTCCTGCGTCAATGCGCTGTCCAAATGGCTGCGCCTGACCATCCGCCGCAACGGCAAGAAACACTTCGTGGAATTCTGTCGTGGTGTGCCGGTCGATCGCGCCATCGAAATCCGCGACGGTGTCGAAGTTTCGCCGCTGAAGATTACCGGCGACACCGAGAAGCGCGGCACCGAAGTGCATTTTCTCGCTGACGATGAAATCTTCGGCCATGTCGAGTTCCATTACGAAATACTGGCTAAACGCCTGCGCGAACTGTCCTTCCTCAACAACGGCGTATCGATCAAGCTGGTCGACCAGCGTTCCGGCAAGGAGGAGCTGTTTGCCTTCGCCGGCGGCGTGCAGAGCTTCGTCGAGTACATCAACCGCACCAAGAGCGTCCTGCATCCCAACATTTTCTACTCGGCCGGCGAGGCCAAGACAGTCGACGGCGCCATCATCGGCGTCGAAGTGGCGATGCAGTGGAACGATTCCTACCAGGAACAGGTGCTCTGCTTTACCAATAACATCCCGCAATCCGACGGTGGTACCCACCTGACCGGCCTGCGCGCGGCAATGACCCGGGTCATCAACAAATACATCGACGAGAACGAGATCGCCAAGAAGGCCAAGGTCGACATCTCTGGCGACGATATGCGCGAGGGTTTGGCCTGCGTGCTGTCGATCAAGATGCCCGACCCGAAATTCGCCTCGCAGACCAAGATGAAGCTGGTGTCCTCCGAAGCGCGGCCGGCTGTCGAAGAAGTGGTGGCGCAGAAGCTTGCCGACTTTCTGCTCGAACGCCCGGCCGACGCCAAGGTCATTTGCGGCAAGATCGTCGAAGCCTCGCGGGCCCGCGAAGCAGCCCGCAAGGCGCGGGAAATGACACGACGCAAGGGTGTGCTCGATGGCGTTGGTCTGCCCGGCAAGCTGGCCGACTGCCAGGAAAAAGACCCGGCGCTGTCGGAAATCTACATTGTCGAGGGCGATTCCGCCGGCGGCTCGGCCAAGCAGGGCCGCGACCGAAAATTCCAAGCGATCTTGCCGCTACGCGGCAAGGTGCTCAATGTCGAGAAAGCCCGCTTTGACAAACTGATTTCTTCCGAGCAGATCGTCACGCTGATTACCGCGCTCGGCACCGGCATTGGCAAGGACGATTTCAACGTCGAGAAGCTCCGTTACCACCGCATCATCATCATGACCGACGCCGACGTCGACGGCGCTCACATCCGCACGCTGCTGCTGACGTTGCTCTACCGCCAAATGCCGCAACTGATCGAGCGTGGTTACGTCTACATCGCCCAGCCGCCGCTATACAAGGTCAAGCACGGCAAGACCGAGCGCTATCTGAAGGATGACCAGGAATATAACCAGTTCCTGCTCAACATGGCGCTATCCGAAGCCGCGCTGACGCCGCGCGCCGATGCCGAGCCGATCAGTGGCCCGGCATTGGAAGCCCTGGCGCGCAACTGGCTGGCTACCGAGGCCGTCATCGACCGCCTATCGCACCTGATCAATCCGGATGTGTTGCAGGCCGTCGTCCGCCACAACCTCGTGCTCGACCTGTCGAGCGAGGCCGCCGCCTGCGCTAGTGCCGAACTGATCGCCACCTATGTGAACCACGGCACGCGGATCCTCGCCAAATTCGACGACATCCAGGAACGCTGGATTCTGCGCGTCGAGCGCATGCACCACGGCAACCTCAAGGTCGGCCTGATCGACGAGGACCTGTTGCTCTCTGGCGACTTCATGCAATTGAAGCGTACCGCCGAAACCCTAGCTGACCTGTTCGGCCCCGGCGCCGTCATGGCCCGTGGCGAGAAAAAGCAGATTGTTGGCAGCTTCGGCGACGCCATGAAGTGGCTGCTCAACGAAGTCGAGCGCGGCATCAGCAAGCAGCGCTACAAGGGCCTCGGCGAAATGAACCCGGAGCAGTTGTGGGAAACCACGATGGATCCCAAAGTCCGCCGCCTGCTACGCGTGCAGATCGACGACGCCATTGCCGCCGACGAGATTTTCACCACGCTGATGGGTGAACTGGTCGAACCCCGCCGCGCCTTCATCGAAACCAATGCACTGAATGCACGGATCGATATTTAGGCCATTTGTAGGATCCCACGATTGTCTAGATTTTTCCCAAAAGTCTGGATTTCGTGGGAATCGGAGGTGGCAGGAAAGCCACCGCCATTCCATTGGTATCCTCCAGCGTAATTAGCGAAGCAAGTGAACTGCTTTGGCGGGCGCTAATCTTAGTAGCACCGCGTGCCTTACATTTAGGCTAACAGGACTGCTCTCGATCAGTTGCGCGATGTTCCTGGCAGGTAAGTTCGTTCCGGTAACGCCGAGGGTTGCCACACATCCAGCAGCTACAAGGTGTCGGGGTGTCGGTAACTTTGCCGATCAGTTTGGCGTTGTGACGTATATCCCGACCCCAGTGAAATCGACGAGCTGCCTTCAATCTGGCGGCGTGATGACGGCTCAGGACGCGCTTCATATCCTTCATGGCATTTCTCCTCGTTACGGCCAGCACCCGGGATGGGCCTGGCCGGTCGTAGGAAGAAACCCGTGAAGCGATACACCAGCACAAATTCAGTGATCACCACCAACTCCAGTTCGCATTGTGATTGTGCCAAGCCCGAAATACCGGATCGAATTTGGGATCGGCCAGCCAACGCCGCAACATGCGGTCGTTAGCGGTGCGCATCCGATGATCGAATACCTTGCGGTACCAGCGCGGGGCAGATCCGCCCATGGTGACTGACTTGTCGGAATGGAAACGCGCAATTGCCTTGCGCCCAGCCTTGGATCGCGGGTCGAGCCACACCCACTGGCCGTAGGGAACTCGAGACTCCCAATCGTGCAGCACCCAGTAATACTCGTGACGCTCCCGCTTGCGACGAAACGTACGTGCCATGACATGGCTCCAGTTGTTGGTAACTACGTCATGGCGATCTCCTTTGCCGGGTAGATTCAGAACCCATATTACATTAAATGCTTAACGGCCAATCTCGGCCATTGCTGTCATTGGGGCTGATCCAACCAAAAGCCGGTGCCGTGCAGGTTCCGGACATCAGCATGGAATCCTGTTTGGATGTCCGCTTCTAACCGTCTGACCATCAGAAAACAAGCAGCTCCTCCTCTTTCTAGAAGTTAATGACTCGGAGAAACCGGATAGTTCATATCCCCAGCCCGCGAATGTGGATCATCCTGCCTAATATCTCGTAGTGCATCGTGGCTCGCTCCGTAGCCCAAGGATCAATATAGGTCTGTCTATATGCGGGATGCTCTGAGAGCAAACGCTGAATGACGATCTTAGGATGTGTGGCAATCAACGGTGTAGGCAGACGGACCAACTCAGATGGTCCGTCCGAGTGGCCATATCGGCACTCTCCATCCTTGAGCAGATTGCGAAAGGTCGCCCAGTCATAAAGCGAGATGCCATCATTCGAATACTGGAAGTCGAACTGTGCGATGTTGTGAAGTAGGACGAAACTACAGTTGGCAGGGGTTGCATTGTCAATGCCCTTAGCCTTCAACGTGTCATCGAGAAGATTATTGTCGAGCAATCGCTTTGCTTCGCGCAACTGATGCAGGCCCTTACCGATATCCTTCTGAGTGGCCTCAATAACGGCTTCTAGAAATGCCTTTTCCCCAAGTAGGGCGTGTTTGGCTTGGATGAAGTAGTAGTGCTCTTGTGCCAAATCCTGAATGATGAATTCCACGTCACATTCGTTAGATGCGCCACCGACAACCTTGTATCGATCGAAGCCGTCGAAGATCCGGTACCTCTGCCGGTAATCGTCTCCCTGCTCGATACGATGCCGGATATGCGTCTGCTCATAGAAGCGGCCACCAACATGAAGACGGAGGGCGTCACGTTCGTCGAATTCAGTGGCCAATACGTGAAAAAGCTGTCTCAGCCCCTTGGAGGCACTCTCTATCCTAATGTTAAGGAGATCGCCTCGTCGCATGATGAACTGGTCGGTCACCAAGGCATCTGCCTGCCGATTAATTAGGCCGGCGATGGTACTGAAGTCGAGGCCATGTCGGCCGAGTTCGGGTCCGGACATCCTCGGCGCCTTGCCTCTGATGCCAAGCACAGCAAGTAGTGCCACAGCGCCTGCGGCTGCATATATTTGTTCTACGCTTCTCAGGGCTCGCCCCACTGCGGACATCTTGCGCCACGGGATGGAGAGGTCCTGATCAAGGAGGCGCTCGGTCAATATTTCCACGTCTTCAAGCCGTTCAGCGCCTTTGCTAGCCAATTGGTTGGCCAAGGCGAGGGTTCCTACGCGACTATTTTGATCGGCCATTCGCGCGAACCAAGTGCTTCTGAGCGCATCCCGAGCCATCGAACTGCGGACAGTAAGATCAAATTGCCCTTTGTTGTGCTTGATAGTGGCGACGCCCGCCAAAGAAAGTGCCAACGCCTCGCTGAGCATCAGGAGCTTGAGCACTTCTGCGCACTCACGTACCTCCACCGGGTTTTGAGTGCCTGATCGTCGTAATTCGAAGAGGTCGCAAAGACGTTCTAACTGACATTGCACACTGGTATGGCATAGATAGCGAGCGACATCTATGCCAAGCACTCGGGGTATCTCCCCGCGGAAGTCGTTGCGGCAGACGGGGCTGAGGTCGGTTTCCAATGGGATGACGAAAGAGACCTCGTCTTCCAACCGGGTCCGAAGTGAAACCAGGGACGTTCTACACACTTGGTTAGCTTCGTCAAACAAGCAGCCAAGCGCAAGCAGATCCTCGAAGTCCTCCCTGGTCTGCAGGCAGTGCTGAAGCTTTATTGCGATGCTTTCACCGGCAGTGAAGCCGAAGGGAGTCTTGAGCAGGCTGTGAAGTGGCCCCAGCAGTTTTTTATGGGTATCGAAAAACATGGATCGTGACGGTCCTTATAGGAGAGGGCGGTACTGTTTGGTCAATAACAGTGCACAAGCGCCCTCTGGTGATTACTAGGTGTCAGAGTTCTGTATGAATGGTCAAAGGTATCGCCAGATTTAGCATCTGTTCATGAGCGGAATTGATTCCAGCACCTCGTAGCCAACACGGTCTCCGATTTCAACGCGCAGTTCCTTCGTGCCAGCCACAACTGTGAGCAACGTCTTTTCAGGACGCTGCTGTACCAGCTTGCACCACTCAACCCGGTCTATGCCAGAAGGAATAGGAATCGTCTGCGGATGTGTGTGCCATTCCCCTAGGTAGTCAACCTGGTGTTCCCCTCTGATCCAGGCCTGCTCTGCCACCTCGGCGTGGCCCTTTGCCTCGCGCACGAAAAAAAAGGGAGAGCGTTTGTCGTGCGAACTTGGTTCTGTGGCCATTAGGACTTCAAGGTGCCTACCCCGCCGACGTCCAAGCAGGATTCCACCACTTTCTGGCTGCCAGAAAAAACGCTGGCGGTATTTCCAAAATACCGCCAGAACTTGAGGCGCGAAAACCACGAGCCTCTTCCGGTCCGCAGTGGACCACTCGCCTATGTACCGCATGCAGGGCAAGTGTGTCGGCGGACTACGTCTTCATCCGGAGCAGCCTGCGAAAAGCCCGGTCGCGTCACACGAGTGCGTAGACGAGGACCAGGTGTACCCCCTGTCCAGTCGGTTACCATCTCCGCCGCCAGGCATGCTGCCTGAATGGAGACACTGGCCGGAAACGGAACGTACAGGCCTTCGCAGCCGTGTCCAGCAAGCTCCATCGGCACAGGTTCGCTCACGACCGGGTATAGGGGCGCGTGCTGCAGGTCGCTTAGGCATCGTGTACATGCGCAATTTACGGTGTCGCGGAGAAGACCGCGTACGGCGACGCCGGGCCCCTCGACCCAGACAGTTAGAATCGGCGCGAACATCCCCCTCCGAGTGAAGGTCACTGTCAGGTAGTGCCCCAGCGCCTCCTCGCCCGTCGCGTTGATGATGAGGTCGAACCGGCTGAGGTCTGTTTCTTCGGCCTTTACAGGAAGAGCGCGGATGTTGGCGGTGGGCGCGCCTGCAGACAGCTCCTCCTTGAGACCGAGGGCCTTGTATTCCAGCGCCCGATTCAAACCGAGACGGTGGCGACCAATGTTCTGCGGAAATAGGATGTCGGGGTCTACGAGGGCCAACTCACCGTCTTCGAGCCCGGCACCAGCCTTCAGCAGGAGTTCCGCGAGAAAGCCGCCGATGGTACCGCAGCCGATGAGGGCGATCTTCTTATCCGACAGCGTCGGGCGGTCCGGGGTGTTGCGTTGCGTGACGTACCTGTCGTCTATCCTGACTGCAATCATCGGATGCGCCTTAGAAGCATAGAGCTGCACCCTGGCGTCCGCAGCCGAGCGCCGACCGGCCGGGTTTGCCGTTTCGAACGCGACCCAAAATGCGTACTGGGTAAGTGGTGAGTCAACAACACAGAGCGTTGCACGCCTACCCGATGCACACGCCACCAGCAGCCGGCGCTCGATATTGCGGCGCGCTGCAATATCGAGCAGGCCTTGCCACTGCAGCAGCAGGGCCACGGTTGGCGGCGGCCAAGCGCCCTGAAGTGGTTTTGGCTTGGCGGCCGTCTTGACCCGGAAGGCGGCTCCCGCGAGCAGTTCGTCTTCGGTGAGTGACATGGCTTTGAGCTTGAGCCGCGTACGCGCTACGTCGTTGGTCACAAACGCGATATGGGAGTCACGGTCGCCGCGGCCTGCGAATAGGACATCGAGGTTTCCCGGGTCGCCGGGATAGATGTCCAGAAAACAGATGTCGCCTTGCCAGAACGCGAAGAACTCGTCCTCCAGATCTTTGTTCATCTCACCCCGCAACGAGAGATCTAAGACCTCTTCGGCCCGGTCAAGGCAGGCGAGCGTTTGACCCGCGATGTCGAAGATGTCGAGAACCAAGCTGCCCTTGGCCGCGTAGCAGACGTGACCGTCGGCGCCGATGTGTGCGAGAAAATCGGGCGCGTCTTGTGGCAGTTCAACTCGAATGCGGGGAAGCTCCTGCCCAGAGGGGTCAACTGCCAGACTAGCGATGTGGGCGGCGCCGGCTGCCGTTATGGCTCCGCGGAATGCCAGCCACTCGTCCGGTGCGCGGCCGATGTACTCGAATCCGCGCAGCTTCATCACACGGCCGAGCGCTGCAAGTGGCGTGTCGTCGGCAATCATCCCGCTTGGGTGCGACCGATCAACGGCGATGCCACCGCCGCAGCTGGCGTCGCCTGGACAACGGCCGTTGCAGAGCTGGCCTTGATCCGATCCGGCAGGTTAGGGAACCGCGGACCAAACTGGTTCTGCACCCACGCCAAGGCCTGCGCCGGGTCACTGGCGTTGACAGCGCCACGCAGGTATAGCTCCAGTTGCTGGAGCTTCTTGATAGTGTCCTCTACCCCCGCCTTGCCGAGACGGTCGGTAAGCGACTCGTTCGTGTCGGTCGGGCAGCACACCCCTTGGCGCAGGGCATCCGGCATACCCTCGACAAGGTCCAGGAGTGCAAGATCGTCGCGGCGATCTCGCGCGTCGAACAGCGGCGCGGCCGTGGCCATCAGTAGCAACGAGGAGGGGCCGCCCTTGACCCATTGCCAGTCCCGAAAGCATTTCAGGTAGCGCACCGACCGGCGAAATTGCTCTCCGTGGCGTTCGACCTCGCCCAGGAACCAATGCTTGATCGGCCGCGGGTCGGACTTGACCCAGTCTTCGTCGCGGTGCGCAAGCAGGACCTGGTTGTGCGGCAACGCCGTCCATGCGTTGCGCTCAGCCTGTTTGATGGCCTCGTCCAGGGTGAAGTAGCCGTGCGCCGTCAACGCGGCCTTGCGCAACTGGTCGAATTGGTCGTCCGGGATGGCGTACAAGGGCACATCGATGTGTGCATACTCGGCAATCTCGATGCGGATGCAGGTCGGCTTGTCAGTGATTAGGCGCCAGCCACGCTCGCGCACCAGTGGCGTTAGGGCCGCCTCGGCCGCGGCGAAGAAGACTTTGCTCGCAACGCTTGGCTTGGACGTTAGCTTCATGAAGCTCAGAGGCAGATAGGCGCCGTCGTCGATGTCGGCCTGCTGCGTCGGGTGCGCCGGCGCATTCAGGGTCTTGTATGCCCAGGAGCCCTGGGTAAAGAAACGGGGCTGGACCGCGACTCCCTCGTGCCCGAGCTCCCGAAGGACAGCAGGCAGGGCCGTGCGCAGCTGTTTGCGCACAGCCTCCTTGGCCTCAACAATGAAGTCGCAGCGGCGAGCAGAAAGGGTGACGTTGTCCAGCAGCGTGGGCTGTTCCACGCCAGAATAGAAAAGGGAGCTCAGGTTAAGCATGGCGGTTCTCCGGGGTCTTGTTGGGCCCGTGGAAGAACACGGGGTTTGCGGCGAAGTGGTTGCGAAACGGGGTGAGGGCGGGGTCGCCCAGTGCACGCCGGGCGGCCTGTGTACCCCGGCTCGTCAGCACCTCGATGGCAGCAGGGCTGACGATATCCAGCGCCGCGACGTCTTTGCTCTGGTCGGGCGTCGCGGGGTCGTCGATGCGCACATAATCTTGCCCAAGCAAATGACCGAGCATCGCGTCGACCGAGTATTCCTGCGCCGAGATGACGAGGCTAAACAGCTTCGCGCCCCAGTCAAGGATGCCCCAGTCCAGCCCGGAGTTACCGCTTTTGGTCGAACCGAGAGTCATGGTGCCGATGGCGAGAACACGTAAATTGCCGGCCCCCCGCGGTACGCCCAACGCGTAGTACGCCTCGTGCAGGCCGAAGAAGCCGGGGGAGTTCCCGACCAAGCCGCCATCCGCATAGACCCCTTCTTCACCAATCTGGTGCAGGGGGAAGTAGGTCGGCGCCGCGGCTGTTGCCATCCCCACATCGACCAGCTTGTGCTTGTAGTCCAGGGAGAACTGCGGAGAGTGCGGCGTCTTGAAGAATTGGCCGCTGCCCTTGGAGTAGTTCACCGTGGGGATGAGCACCCGGTGCTCAAGGTCGCCAAGGGAGCGTTCGCCGAATTTCTCCTTCAGGACGGACCTCAGACCATCGGGCGAATACTTCGCCCTCATAAAGGGGCCGAGAATCCGCCGCATGCCGGTCGGCCGGTTGAAGATTCGGACACCATCCTGCTCGAACATGGCCTGCAGCTGCTCGGCCGGGATTTCCGCGGCCAAGCCGAGGGCGAGCAGGCCCCCGGCCGACGTGCCGCAAATGAGGTCAAACCGGTGCGCCAACGGCCCTCCCAGTTGCTCCTCCAGGTGCTTCAGCACAGTTGCTGTGTACAGGCCGCGGAAGCCGCCGCCGGATAGAGCCAGGACGTGAAAAGGCTTTGCGCCATTGGTTACGTCGGCCCATGAGTGGTGCGGCTGGATTGCCCGGCACTGGCCGGGCAGATCGTTCTTGTTCTCCATCAACACTTTCATTTTTCTCCTTATTTTTCCGGACTGTCGCCAGCAAAGGCTCTGCCCTCTTGTTCTAAGGCTCTTGAGCCGGCCACTTTGGACACGCGGAACAATTTTTTGCCCCACTGGCATCCTGTAGAAGCCAACACCGACTTCAAGGTACCTTGAAACCTATGACTCCTGGAACGGGCCTCACGGACAGCAGATAGCAGCCTCACCTCTCGGCCTGGGTTCAATCTCGAGGTGCAGCCAAACAACTTAATGGCATACTGCGGATTTAGCATATTCTGGTCCGGTGATCGCGCTGCAATGTGGGCGACCTGATACCCGATTGGCTGCGAGCAGGATGAAGCAGAAGAAAAACCTGCGATGTCGCGTCCGCGGACCGGCGTTCAGGAGTCTTAATGGGGGGAGAGACCAACGATGTCCGCCGTACTAACCAACCCGCCTCGCCTCGACCGGCAGCAAGTCGAGAACGCGATGGAAACTATGTCCGACGCTGATTGGCGGCGAGTTGAGTTTATCGCCAGCAGCTTGAGCCAAGGCTTCACTGGCTTCGAGCCGGAGGACCTGATTCAGGAAGCGCAAACTAAATTGCTCGAAGACGTGCGCGTCTGGCCGACGGGGTTGCCTGCGGTCGTTGTGCTCGAGAACGTGATGTCGAGCATCGCCAGTAACGCCCGAAAGCGCATCAAGAAAGGGCCGATTGACGTCACTGTTGAGGTTGACCCGCTGGAAACGGACGACCGGGAGGTTGTCAGCGTGGGTCAAACGGTTTTCAGCCGCACGGATACCACACCGGAAAGTCAGACTGCTGCCCGCGAGCAAATCGCTGCTATCAACCGGCTTGTCGCCAACGACGCAGACCTTCAGGATCTCGTAGCAGCGTGGGCTATGGACCTGAAGGGCGAAGAAGCGTGGATCTCGCTGGGCTGGACGAAAGACAAGTACGAGGCCAATCGCAAGAAGCTCACCCGGCGCCTCGATAAGCTCACCTCCGAAGGGAGCAAGAAATGAATTACTCGACCGAACCGAACAATGAATTTCTGGCATTTGTCGGGGCCTTGCGTGACGAGCTTATGTCCATGTCCGACGAGGATGTGCTGGCGGGCTCTAACCTCGAGCAACTGCACGCTCGCCGCACTCGGATGCTCCAAGACGCAAAGAAGGAAGCAGGTCGGCGACGCTTAGCTGCAGCCAAGGCCAAGCTTCAGTCCAGCAAAGCGGGAACGTCCTCTGTCGAGCGCATCGATCCGACCGAAGCTCGTCGATACATTGCTCATGCTGCTAACGATAAGCGCTATACGCTCGTCGCGCGCCAGCTTGGCGAAGGGTTAAGTGATGAGGAAGCAGTCAGGCTTTATCACCAAATACGCTCACTTGAACAAGGACAGCCAGAGGACAAGTCGTGACTCCCGTCGGGATGAGGGCCGAAGCACTGATTTCCGAACTCGGTATCTCTGCGCCTCAGGAAATTGACATCGAGGCCATTGCAATGGCCTCTGGAGTCGAAGTGCAGTACGCGCGCTTGAACGGGTGCGAGGCTAGCCTAGTTGGTTTCGGAAACCGTGCTATTGCCACGATCAACCCGTCGGGTGTGCGGGGGCGGGAGCGTTTTTCTATTGCCCATGAAATCGGGCATTGGCATCTGCATCGCGGACGCTCATTCCAGTGCCGAGCCGATGACGCCGACTTGAATCTTGTTGCTGACCGGGGCGTCGAGAAGGAGGCCGACACATTCGCAGCTCACCTGCTCATGCCGCAGCCCATCTTCTTGCCGTTGGTGAAGCAGATTGGCAATCCTAACTTCAAGCAGCTTGGAGATCTTGCGGCATCGTTCGAGACCAGCCTGATGGCGACAGCCCTACGCTTGGTGAACGTGAACACGCTACCGGTAATCGTCGCTTCGTACACCAAGGGCGGGAGGCGATGGAGCTTGCCCGCAGCAGACATACCGAGGCGCTGGTTCATGAAGCAGGAACTAGACGAGGATACCTTGACCTATGATCTGCTGCACCAGGGAACAGAAGTACGCTACCTCGGCAAGACTCCTGCGGATGCGTGGTTTCAGAACGACGATGCTGACAGGTACGAGGTGCTTGAGCAAAGCGTGATTAGCAAGACTGGTGAAGCGCTTGTCCTTCTTTATCTCGAATCCAAGATGATGGAAGCCGGTTTCGACTGGAACGTGGCACGGCGATACAACGAGCATGGGTCATACGTCCCGAAGCGGCTTAAGCGGTAAGTAGCGAGAAGCGCTTACCGCGGGGACGGTGTCGAATACGACGTGCTTGTGCGTTGGTGGCCCGAACGCTGGACACAAGGTTTTTCGTTCCGGTGACGACCCATATACCTTTCATCAGTTGACTATGCTGTATCGCTCGACGGATTGCCTCTGTCGTACGGGCGCTTCCGTGCAAAATTTGTCCCATAAGTCGTCTCTCCTTAGCTGGCTATAAATTACACCAGCACACCGTGGGACTAAACACCTGGTGCTGTAAGTGGCGTAACGTGCAGATTAGTAGCCCGATTATCTATATGTCGTTAATTGAATTCGTAAGATGGATTGACTTTTCATTTATAATTTACACGGCATGAATAAAAGTCAAATAAAATCAATGGGTTGACATGGATTCATAAAACATTAGGCTTGTCGGTTGTATTTCACTTTTATCCGATACCAATGAGTCCGTTTTCTGTCATTTTGAGAGGATTCCGCCTAGCCCGCGGATTTACCCAAAATGAGCTTGCGCTTCGGTTAGGTTATGAGCCCAGTTACATCTCGGCGCTCGAGCGCAGTGAAAAAGGGCCGCCGCGACAGGATTTCATCCAGCGCTTGATTCGCGGCTTGGAGTTAAACGATACCGAGCGGGCGAATTTGGCCAAGGCCTTGGCCGACTCCAAGCGCCAGATTTCCTTGCCACCGAAGGCAAGCGAAGAGGAATACCAGCTTATTCGTGCCCTTGAGCTTCAGCTCGGGCATCTGCATCCCATCCAGATTCAATTCATCAACTTGGCTTTGAGCTTGGGTAACCCGTCGTCTGAGGGGTGCTGTAGCGATTACAGAGCGATCTCCGCTGCCCGGCTGGGTGGTTGAGCACTAACGCCGAGGAGGTTCTGCGATGACATAAAAGAAAAAGCGAACCCAAAGGCTCGCTCCTTCATTACTGCCAGATACTGCTCTCTCAACTCCAGTATCTGTTGCACGCCACCTGGCGTCAAGAGCCTTCCCCCCAAATCTCCGGTCATTTTTCGCCAATTCACACTGCGGCGAGGGCTAGTTTCGTGCCCAAATTTCGAGTGATCGGGGGTCTCAAAACAGATACGCGACAGGCGTAGGGCATCGTTTTGCCTGCCGCGAGGAGAAATTTGATGTTATCCAGAAAAATTCTAACCCGCCGTGGACGTGGGTTTCGTGGCAATTTTCCATCCCGAAAGCTTGGTCGGATGGTGGCAGGCGAGTCCTTGACAGAGCTTGCCGCCATACATCTCTTTGAATTCTCGCCCGGGGTTTTGTCGTATCGGGAACAACCGGCCGTAGTTCAGTACGCAGATGGTGAGGTCACGCGGGATTACTACCCTGATTTCGAGGCCGTTTTTTTGAGTGGGGAAGTGATCCACCTCGAGATCAAGACGGCCAAGGAGTTGGCTAAACCTGTTGCCCAAACCAAATACCGCGCGATTGCTGCAGCCTATGCCCGCCGGCAACACGGATTCCGGATTTTGACGGATGTCGATATCTGGCAAACACCTCTCCACCAAAACCTTCAGCTACTCGCATCGCTACTGCATTTTCGCCCGGATGCCTCATCGCGGGCAGCGTGGCTGAAAAGGTTTGGCAAAGGACTCATCCCCTTTGCCTCTGTGGCCGATCAAATTGGCGAAAAGGAAGTGCTAGGCCTGATTGCCTGGGGGGACGCCCATGGAAATCTACGACAGCCACTAGACCGCGCTGCCTTGGTTCAACTTATTGATGCAGGAGGTTGTGATGCAACGTATCTCTTGTAAGGTAGGTTTAGGCTTTATCGATAGACAGATTCGCCGTCAGATACGGCGCCGCTTGGCAACCGGAAAACTCCAACTCGAGTCCGATACGGGCGAATTGATCAACCTCACGGATGCCGAGTTGCTGCAACGCTGGCAGTCCGGAGAGTGGGTGATCGACGAATCAACCCTGAGTTCGCTGGCCGATGCGGTTTATCTGGCAGTGCCTCGTGATCTCGCTACTTACCCAGAGCGCCATCAAAAGGAGGCCTTGCGCCGACAACACTATCTTCGGGCGGTTGATCCGGGGAAGCAGCCCTATAACGCTGCGACCTGGAAACCATTGATCACAGATGCCGCCAGTAAGCTGGGTGATCGCTATCCGCCGTGTCCGGCGACGGTACATACCTGGTGGCGCCGCTATCGGCTGTCAAAGAGCGTCGTTTGTCTGATTCCCCACAACAAGCCGTCGAGCAGCCATCGACAAAAGCGCAGCTATCAAATTTTCGAGGAGGTCGTCAGCGCGATCTACCTCACCAACCAGAAGCTTCCGAAACTGGCGGTCGCGGAACAGATGTATCGCCAGATCGAGGCGGTCAATCACAGTCTGTCGGCAGAGGATCGGATTACCCGTCCGGCTCGATCAACGATTTATCGTTGGTTGGAAGATCTGCAGCAAGACTTGGTGGATGCCTCTCGGGATGGAGCCGAGGCGGCCCGAGTCAAATATCGAGCCGCCTTGGGCAACGTCAAAGTCCAGAACGTCCTTGAGCGGATCGAAATCGACCACACGCCGCTGGACCTGCTCGCCATCGATAGCCTGACTAAGCTTCCTCTGGGGCGGCCGTGGCTGACGATGGCCATCGACGCCTACTCGCGGATGGCGGTTGGGTTCTATGTGAGCTTCAATGCGCCGTCGAGCCATGGCGTTCTGCAGTGTCTGCGCCGTGCCGTCCTGCCGAAGGACGAGTGGCTGGCCCGCTTCCCGGACGTCAAGGGGCCGTGGCCGGCCTATGGCATCCCGGAATTGATTGCCGTGGACAACGGAACCGATCTCCATTCCGACGCCCTCGAAGCGGCCTGCCTGGAAATGGGTATCCAGATCCTGTTCTGCGGCGCCAAGACGCCACAGCACAAGGGAGCGATTGAGCGCTTCTTCCGGACGATGAACATGGGGCTCATCCATCGCCTGCCAGGGACGGTGTTTTCCAACGTCGACGAAAGAGGAGATTATCCGGCCGAGGACAAGGCCGTCATCGACATGGCGGCGCTGGTGCACCTGCTGACCAAGTGGGTCGTCGACATCTACAACGTCAGCCCTCATCGCGGCATCGGGGCACGGCCCCTCGACCGCTGGCTGGAGTCGGCCGACCGCCGGATCATCGAACTGCCAGTCTATCCCCGGCAGCTCGAAGTCATCACCGGCATCCCGGCCAAGCGAACCTTGTTCCATTATGGGATCGAGCTGGACGGTCTGCAGTACAACTATGGGATCGAGCTGGACGGTCTGCAGTACAACTCCGATCGGCTCCAGTCGATCCGGCGCCGCGCCGGCGAGAACCGTCCTGTGACGCTGAAGTATTACGAGGACACCGTTGTCCACATCCATGTCTTCGACCCCTACGTCGAGGAATACATCAAGGTGCCGGCCAAGCTGGCCGAGTATGCCCAGGATATCCCTCGCGACATCCACCGGCTGGTCCGGGAACATGCCCGCAAGCGTTTCGGCGATCATTGCCTATCGCCCCAACTGCTGGAGGCCCGCAGCGAAATCGAAGCCTTGGTCCGGCAAGCGCTGAAGGACAAGCGGATGGGTTCCCGCAAGGCCGGGGCCAACGTTTTGATGCACGACAGCGAGGCGGTCCTGAAGGGCCATGATCCCTTGGCCGAGGCCCGGCGTCCCTTGAAACGGGAAAAGGAGGCGTCACCCTCGGAATTGCCCTCGGGGCTCGATGACGATCTGCCCGACTTCGGGCAGCCGGGCGGGGAGGGCTGAGCATGGATCCGATTGCGATCATGTCGCGTTATGCGCCGGCGGATGGCGTTCCCTTCGACACCGCTGGTTTCGGCTTCAAGCTGGTCGTCGAACCCGTACCGCATCGGCGCTACAAGGACGCCTTATTTCATATGGCGGAGCTTCACCAGCGGCGCCGCAAGCATGGCATCGGCGAGGCCCTCTTGCTCATGGCCCTCTCGGGAGCCGGCAAGAGTACCGTGGGCAGAACCTATCATGCGAGCTTTCCCCGGCAACACGAAGCCGAGCGAACCTATATTCCGGTGCTGCTCGTCACCGTACCATCGTCGCCGACCGCCCGAAGTCTAGCCGGCGCCATTTTGGAGGCGCTCGGGTTCAAGAAGCTCCACCGGGGTAGCGCACCCGAGAAAACCGCCGTCCTCCGCGAGCTGTTTGCGAAGTGCGGAGTCGAGATGGTCATCCTCGATGAAGTCCAGCATCTCTTCTACCCGCCGACCGTCGCGGCCTTCCGCGACCTCACCGATTGGCTGAAAAATTTTCTCGAAGAGTCCAAGGTTTGCATGGTGGCCTGCGGGCTGCCGGCGGCCGAAATGGTGGTCGACAGCAACGAGCAGCTGCAGCGGCGCTTCTCCGAGCGCCTCCGGCTGACGCCCTTTTTGCTGGACGACGAGGAGGATTTCCGGGAGTTTCGCGGCATCCTCAAGGCCTTCGAGGCTAAGCTGCCGCTTCCCGTCGAGACGCCGCTGTACGAGGCGAACCTGGCTCGACGGCTGCATGTGGCTAGCTACGGCCTCCTCGCATACGTCGTCAAAACCTTGGAAGGGACCGTCTTCGCAGCGGCCTCGGCCGGCCGGGAGGTGATCGACCTGGCGGTCCTGGCCGCCGGGTTCCGCGACCGGGTATGGCGGGATGTGCCGGATCGGCTCAATCCGTTCCATCCGGAGTCGCCCCTGCGCCCCTTGGATCGGCCCGGCGAGGTGTTCCACCTCCACACCAGCCAGGATCCGGTCGGTTCGCCGGTTGCCCGCAAACTGGGAATGAATCTGTCGCGGGGAGGGAAATGAGATGGCCGATTATGTCTCTCTCCTCGCGCCGGCGTTGGAACCGGACCTCCTGGTGCGGTCCTTCCCCGGACGCCACGAAGGGCCGCTCGGTTACTTGCTGCGTCTCGCCGAGGCGAACTGCATGACGCCGACGGAACTATCTCGACTCGGCATTCGTTACGACCCAGGATGCCTGGCCCGGCAGCGCTTGCTGCCGGAATTGGCCCTGGATCGAGATCTTCATGCGCACGTCGTCAGAATGACCAATTTGCTGGACACCAAGGGGCGCATTTGGAACCAGCGCTACGCTCGTTTCTGTCCACATTGCCTGGTGGAGGACCCGACCTGGCGAGCGGGCTGGGAACTCTATTTCCACGACGTCTGCCCGCGCCACGGGGTTTGGTTGGTGGATCAATGCAGTTCCTGCCGCCAGCCTGTACGCTGGAAGCGGGACTCGCTGCTGCGCTGCCAGTGTGGCTCGGATCTGCGGGAGGAATCCCCTGGGGCGGCCCCGGACAACCTTCGGCGGCTGTCGGCCATCCTGGAGGCGAAGTTGTTGGGGCGCCCTGAGCCGGAATCTGCGGCACCCTTCATCGGACTGGATGTGGATCAGGTGCAACGCTTGGTCCGCTACCTGGGCGGCTACATGGATCCGATCTCCAATCCGAAGCCCTTGAAGCTACGCAACGCTGGCCGACTCGGAGTCTCCTGGCCGGTCTCCTCGCTGGCGGCGGAAATCCTCTTCGACTGGCCGTATGCCCTCCATAGAGCGCTGGATCAGCTACAAGCTGCCTCCCCTGGTGAAAAATCCGGGCTCAGGGGGCTTTTCCGGCAGGCCTATATTTATCTCTACAAAGGCCTGAAGGAAGGGGCCTTTGATCCCATTCGGAAAACCTTTGAGAGTTGGCTGGCCGAGCACTGGAAGGGAGGAATAGCCCGACGAAACCGGCGCTTGAGCGTGGAACTCCTGGAGAAGGTGCAATGGATTCCGGGAAGCGTTGCGGCCGAGATCCTGGGCATTTCCATGGCCCGTCTGACATTTCTCGTCCGGGAAGGAAAGCTGGATGGCGAAGAGTCCATCAGTACCGCCGGTCGGCGCTATACCGTTGTCCGGCGTGATCAGTTGGACGACATCCGCACCCAACTGGCCGGCGAAATGACCATGAGCGAAGCCATGGATCTCCTGGGGATCGGCAAGGTTCGGATGCAGCGTATCCTGCGCCTGCTGTTTCCCTCGGCGCGGCGCATCAACGACAAGGCCTATCTGCCATGGTGCGTTCCGCGGGCCGAGGTCGAGGCGCTGCTTGCGCTCGGCGGCCATCTTCCCGTGATCGGCATCCCGGAAGAACACCAGGTTTCCCTCGGGCACATCTTCAAGTATTGGAACTGGGATGGAGACGAGATCGTGGCGTTGGTGGAAGCCGTAAAGGCCGGAACCATCGTGCCGCAGGCCTTGCTCGACAACGCCCGCGGCATCAGCCGCTGGATATTCGATGTGACGCCGCTGCGGGCGCTGCAGAAAGGCATGGACAGCGGCCGCTCGAACTGGGTCAGCATTCCCGAGATGGCAAAGATCTTGGAGGTCAAGCAGCAGGTGGCCTATTGGCTGACCCATCATGGGTTTGTGCGCGCCGAACGCCTGGGGTCGAAGAAGGACGTCGGTTCGCGCGTGCGGCGGGACGAACTTGAGCGTTTTCGGCAGCAGCACATTTTCGGACGGGAGATTGCCGCTATCTTGGGGCGGTCTTCGCTGAAAGTAATGCGGATGTTGGCAGAGCAAGGAATCTATCCCTTGCGGGGCCATGGCGCTGAACCGTGCAGGCAGTTGGTGTATGCTCGTAGCGACGAGATTCAGCGCTTTCTGGCTCAAGTCACCGGCTCACCGCCGACAGCTTTCAAGTTGGTGAGCAATCTGGGATCCGACAGCGACGAGTAGGATTATCGCGTTGTTTGGGGCTGCGACCGGCGAATGTCCGATTCACGTTTTGTAAGTTGCTGATTGGACAGAGTAGGCCTTGGTGAATCCGATGGCATCCTACAGCCATGAGTGACATCAGGCTGTTCCGATATAACGCAACGGAGGCACAAGAACTTGCGGGGAAATCGGTAGCAATCGAGAAAACGCTGCAATCTCTAATCGAGTCGCAGATGGAGACTTTTCTCGGAGTACGTTTCCTGGCTACCGAGTACAGCACGGGCAATAAGCATCGCGGTCGTATCGATTCCCTGGGTTTGGATGAGAACGGTTGCCCGGTCATCATCGAATACAAGCGGCATAGTAACGAAACCGTTATCAATCAGGGCCTGTTCTACCTTGACTGGTTGCTCGATCATAAGGCGGATTTTCGCCTACTTGTCATGGATAAGCTGGGTAAGGAAGAGGCCGACAAGATCGAGTGGAGCGAGACACGGCTGCTTTGTATCGCCTCAGATTTCACCCGTTACGATGAGCACGCGGTGGCGCAAATCAACCGGAACATTGAGCTGATTCGCTACAAGTTGTTTGGTGACGATCTGTTGCTCTTCGAACTGGTCAACGGTGCTAATGCGGCGAGTACCGCAGCCACGGCTACGGTAGAAGATGACCCGGTGGAAACGAAGCCGACGAAGGTGCCGGCGGCTTCTACTTTAGCAATGAAAACTCACGCCGACCAAATGGCGACGGCATCGCCGGAATTACTGACGCTGTTCGAGCAAACGCGTAGTTTCATCCTCGCTCAAGGCGATGACATTATCGAAAAACCATTGAAACTCTACGTTGCCTTCCGCCGTTTGAAGAATTTTGTCTGCATGTCGCTGGTTTCCAAACAAGACCCTCGTGTTTTCCTGACGCTGAAACTTGATCCAACTACGGCTGATCTTGAAAAGGGTTTTACTCGGGACGTAACCAACATTGGTCACTGGGGTACGGGAGATTTGGAAGTGGCGCTACGTAAACCAGCGGATTTCGAAAAGGCGAAATCGCTTATCGAGCGTGCCTATCAAGAAAACTGAGCCTGCGAACTGGTGCAGGGAGAAAAACGATGCGGGTGGTGGTGCAGCGGGTCAGCGAAGCGGTGGTGTCAGTGGATGTTCGGGAGGTCGGCCGGATCGGTGGCGGGTTGTTGGTTCTGGCCGGGTTTGAGGCGGTCGATGGCGACGCCGATCTCGACTGGATGGCCGGCAAATTGGTGCGCTTGCGCCTGTTCGCCGACTCCGACGGGGTGATGAACCGCAGCGTGTGCGATGTCGGTGGCGACATCTTGGCCATCTCCCAATTCACGCTGTTCGCCTCGGCGAAAAAGGGCAACCGGCCATCGTGGAGTCGGGCAGCGCCGGGCGAATTGTCGCGGCCGCTGTTCGAGCGTTTCGTCAAGCGGCTCTCGGTTGAACTGGGCAAGCCGGTGCCGACCGGAGTATTTGGGGCCGACATGCGGATTGCCCTAGTTAATGACGGGCCGGTGACGCTCTGCCTCGATTCGCGCTCGCCGGAATAGCCGGTTTCAGCTAGCCAGGGCGGTGCGCAGCGCGGTGAGGCCGGCTAGGCCGCCACAGGCTAAGCTAAGGCCACGGGTCGTGTCGGGTACTTCGGGGGCGGTGGGGTTGATGCGGATCAGCCGGTTGCCGTATCGCTCGGAGAAATGGCGCACGCTGGGGATGGCGGTGCCGGCGCCGATCTCGATGCAGACCAGGCGGTCGACGTCGGCCAGCCAGTCATTCAGACGTTGGCGTTGCTGTTCGCTGCGCCGCTCGATCCAGTGCCAGTCGTCGAACATCAGGATGTTGGGCCGTGCCACGGCGCCGCAGTGGGGGCAGGTTGGAGCGGCGTTGCGCAATTGGCAATGTTCGACGTCGACATCCGGATGGAAGTCGTCGGCCGGCCAGATGGCTTCCCCGCAGGGCCGAGTGCATTGCAGGTGGTGGATGGAGCCGTGGATCTCGTAGATTTGGTCGGGCGCGAAGCCAGCTTTCTGGAACTGGCCGTCGACATTGCTGGTGAATATCCGCAGACCGTGCCGCAGCGGTGCGGCGATTTCCCGCAGCAGGGCGAAGCCGGCGTGTGGCGGGGTGTGCCGGTAGCGTTCCAGGCGGTGGCCGTAGAAGCCCCAGGCCAGCACCAGGTCGCGGGCAAAGGCGGCGGGGTTGGCGATTGACTCGAACGGGATGCGGGCGCGGCCGAGCGCCGGGTAGTGCCGCCAGAAGCCTGCTGTGCCGCGAAAGTCGGGTAGTCCGGAATCGACTCCCATACCAGCGCCAGCGCAGACCAGTAGGGCGTCGGCGCTGCGTAGCCAAGCGGCGGCGCGGGCCAGCGAGGCGGTGTCGAGCGGGGACGGAGTGTCCTCCTCGGTCATCGCCGTCTCAATTGTCCAGTTTCGGGTGGGTTAGCCCGCCGAGGTGGCCTTCCGGGATTTCGCGGTGGTCGTAGATTTCCTGGAGCCGGAATTCGAGGTCGGTCAGCGCGCCGTTCTCGTCGGCGTAGATGTCGCGGATGCGCAGGATGTCTGGCAGTGCTTTGTGGAAGGCTTGTAGCAGTTGCGGATCGAAATGCCGGCCATCTTCGTGCTTGAGGATGCGCAGTGCTTCGTCGAGCGGAAATGCCGGTTTGTAGGGGCGCACCGAGACTAGCGCGTCGAAGACGTCGGCGATGGCGACGATGCGCCCTTCGAGTGGGATGTCGGTGCCCTTGAGGCCGCGCGGATAGCCGCTGCCGTTCCATTTCTCGTGGTGGTTGAGGGCGATGACGCGCGCTGTTTCGAGCAGTTCGTTTTCATGCTTGCCGATGATCTTGGCGCCCATCAGCGGGTGCTGGCGCATGACCCGCCATTCTTCGGTGTCGAGCGGGCCGGGCTTGAGCAGGATGGCGTCGGGAATGCCGATTTTGCCGATGTCGTGCATTGGTGCGGTATTGGCGATGATATCCGTGGCTTCTTGGCCGAGGCCGTACGCTTCGGCGATCAGGCGGACATAGTGGCTCATGCGCAGGACGTGGTTGCCGGTCTCGTTGTCTTTGAATTCGGCGGCGCGGCCAAGACGGCGAATGATCTGCTGGCGGGTGGTGAGCAGTTCGGCGGTGCGCTGATGGACCATGCGCTCCAGTTCGCGGGCCTGGTCGTAGAGGGCAAGGTGGGTACGCACCCGGGCTTTGACGATGGGCGGGCTGATTGGCTTGGTGATGTAATCGACGGCGCCGATGGCCAGGCCGCGTTCTTCGTCGGCGGCGGTGCTCATGGCGGTGACGAAGATGATCGGAATGCGCCGGCGGTCCGGGTTGGCCTTGAGGCGACGGCAGATTTCCAGGCCCGAGAGGCCGGGCATCATGATGTCGAGCAGGATCAGGTCGGGCGGTTCGTCGGAATAGACGATTTGCAGCGCTTTCTCGCCAGAGGTGGTGACGCGGACCCGGTAGTCGTCGACGAGGGTTTCGCTGAGCAGATCGATGTTTTCCGGGACGTCGTCGACGACCAGGATGCTTTGCTTGGGCAGCAGGGAGGACATGGCTTTTCCGCTCAGAGACCGGCGTGGCCGATCAGGGTATCGAGGATGGCAGCCGCCGCTTCGAATTCGTACTGGTCGATCAATCGCGCCAGTTCGTCGACCCGTGCTGGATCGGCGGTCTGCCGCAGGCTGTCGGCGATGGCGGCGAATTCGCGGAGGGAGGCGGCGTCGGAGGCCTCGATCAGCTCGCGTAGATGTTCCAGGGCGGCACGTAGGGCCTCTGGCGCCAGCGGTGGTGCGGACGCGGTGGTGGTTTGGGCTGGCGTGGCATGGGCGGCGGTTGCCGCGAGCACCGCCTGCAGTTCTTCGGCCAGAGCCGCCAGCAGGTCGTTCGGGATGATGGCGTTCGGCGTTTCCTTGAGCCGGTTTTCCAGTGTGGCGGCTAGGCCGGCCAGGCGGTTGGCGCCGAGATTGCCGGCTAGGCCGTGCAGGGTGTGGGCGATCAACTGGGCTCCGGCACTGTCGCCGGTGGCCAGGGCGCTTTCCAGACGATTGACGATGTCGCTCTGGCTGTCGCGGAAGCGGGCGGCCAGGCGGGCGTAGAGTTCGTGATTGTGGCCGAGGCGGGCCAGGACACCGGCGAGATCGAGAGTGGCGTCCGGCTTGTCCGCCGCTGTCTCAGGCATGGCTCTTGGTGCGCTACCGTCCAACCAGTGGGCCAGCGTCGCTTGCAGGACGGCGATGTCGATCGGTTTGGCGATGTGATCGTTCATGCCCGCTGCCAGGCAGCGCTCGCGGTCGCCGGATAGTGCGTTGGCGGTCATCGCCACGATCGGCAGGGTATGGCGGCCGAGTTCGCCGCGGATGCGCCGAGTTGCTTCGTAGCCGTCCATCACCGGCATTTGGCAATCCATCAGGACCAGATCGAAATCCTCTTGGCGCAGCCGGGCCAGGGCTTGCTCGCCGTGTTCGGCGGTGCTGACCTGCAGGCCGATGCCGACCAGGATTTCTTCGGCCAGCTCGCGATTGACCTCGTTGTCCTCGACCAGCAGCACGCGCTGTCCGTCAAAGCGTGGTGGCGCTCTGGTGTCGGGACTGTGTTCAGCGGGTGCGGCATGGCGCAGGGCGGCCATGATGCTGTCGAGCAGCGACGAGGCGGTAGCCGGTTTGTCGAGGATGGCGTCGACCGTCAGGTCGCCGAGGGCGGCCTGCAACTCGTCGTGGTCGTAGGCGGTAGTCATGATCACCGCCGGCGGTTTGCTATTGCCGTGGCGTAGCGCCGTCAGCACATCGACGCCGTCCATGCCCGGCATCTTCCAGTCCAGCAGCAGCAGGCGGAAGGGACGCCCGGCCAGGCGGGCGGCGGTGATCCGCTGTAGGGCCTCGGCGCCATTGGCGGCGTCCTGGTTGTCGATGTCCAGGCTGCCGAGCATGTGGGCGAAGACTTCGCGGGCGCCGGCGCTGTCGTCGACGATCAACGCCCGCAATGGCCCGGGCAGGCCAGTGCTGGGTGCCGGCACCTCGTCGGCCAGGCCAAATGGCAGTTCGAATGTGAAGCAACTGCCGATGCCGGGTTCGCTGCTGACGCTGATTTCACCGCCGAACAAGTGGATGATGCGCTGGCAGATCGACAGGCCAAGGCCGGTGCCGCCATACTTGCGAGTGGTCGAACTATCGGCCTGGTTGAAGGCGGTGAAGATGCCGGCTACTTGTTCGGCAGTCATGCCGATGCCGGTGTCGCGTACGGCGAAACGCAGCCAGACGCTGTCAACCTGGCGGTCGACCAAGGCCACGCTGACGGTGATGTCGCCGCGTTCGGTGAATTTGATGGCGTTGCCGACCAGGTTGGTCAGTACTTGGCCCAAGCGCAGCGGATCGCCGACCAGCCTATCGGGCACGTCCGGGGCCAGGTCGAACAGCAGTTCGAGGTCGTGCTCGCGGGCTTTTAGGCTGCTCAAGTCGGCCAGGTTGCGCAGGCTGGCTTCGAGGCTGAACGGTACCTGCTCGACGTTCATCATGCCGGCCTCGATCTTCGACAGGTCGAGGATGTCGTTGATGATGCCGAGCAGGCCCTTGGCCGCCGCTTCGACCTTGCTCAGGTAGTTATGCTGGCGCGGTGTCAGTTCGGTCTGCTGGGCCAGGTAGGTCATGCCGATGATGGCGTTCATCGGCGTGCGGATTTCGTGACTCATATTGGCCAGGAAAGCGGCCTTGGCCGCTGCCGCCATCTCGGCCGCAGCGCGTGCCCGGTCGGCCTCGCGCTCGGCATCCTTCTGGGCGGTGATGTCGACGATGACGCCGATCAGGCCGCCCGGTGCGCCGTCCGCGACGCGGAAAGCGCTCACCGCGTAGAGGGTGTCGCGCAGGCTGCCGTCGGCACGTCGTATCGGCTTCTCGTGGGCGAGGCGACCGCCGCTGGCGATGGTCGCCTCGCCCTCGGCCTGGAAGGCGAGGCGGTCGGCCTCCGGCAGGTATTCGAGCTCGAGCACGCGGCGGCCGATGATCTGGCTGCGGTCGATGCCGAAAAATTCCTCGTAAGCTTTGTTGCAACCAACAAAACAGGTATTCGCCCCTTTGTAGAAGATGGGATTGGGAATGGTGTCGAGCAGGGCGTTCTGGAAAGCGGACTGGCGGACCAATTCGGCCTCGATCTGGCGCCGGTTGGTAATGTCGAACACGGTCAGCAGCAGGTGGTCGACGGCGCCGGTGGCATCCGGCACGGTGACGACTTGGACATCGCCCCAGCGCGTCGCGCCGTGGCGGTCGATGAATTCGAATTCGCTGCGCAGGCCGGTGCGTTGGCCGCCGGCGATCTCAGTCAGCGCCTGCTGTAGGCGGGTCGCCTCGGGCGGCGTCAGGCCGAGGCCGGACTGCTCGCTCAGGGTCGCCAGCGATTGGTCGAGGAAGGCGGCGAAGGCCGGGTTGATTTCGTTTGGCCGTTGATCCGGGGTGAGGCTGACGATACCGACGGCGGCGTTGTCGAAGATGGCGTGGAAGAAGGCCTCACGCTTCTGCAGGCTGTCCTGGCTCTGGCGCAGTTCCTGGGTGCGTCGGGCGACCGTCTGCTCCAGTTCGGCCGCCGCCCGCTGCATCGCCTGGCGCGATTGCAGCAGCCGTTGGCGCATGGTTTCCAGGCCATCGGCCAACTGCGCGACCTCGCGCCAAGGAGCGGCGGTGCCGACCGGCTGCTCCAGTTCGAGGCGGCCGATGCGCTGGCTCTCGGTGGTCAGTTCCGCCAGTGGCCGGCCGAAACGGTGGGCGATGCGGACCGCGACGATGACGCCGAGGGCCAGTGTGAGCAGTAGCAACAGGCCGAGGACGACCAGATCGCTGCGGTTGATCGGCATGAAATCGGCGAGCGGGGCGACAACGCCGAGCCAGACGCCGGTGCGGCGATCGGTGCTGCGGGTAAACAGGCTCAACCAGGTACCGTCCGGGCGGGCGAAGGTATGCAGGTGACGCGCCGGCGCCGGCTCGGCGTGCCACAAGCGATAGGCTTCGGCCAGTTCGGGCAGGCCGAGTTCAGCCGGCTGCTTGAGCAGAGCCTCTTTGAGTGCTTCGGGGGTAGCGAAGCGGGCGCCGCTTGGTGGCGCGATCAGGCGGCCGTCGTCGAGCAGCAGCGCGCCGTGGCCGCGGTGGCCGATGTTGAGCTGGGTGGTGAAACGGGCGATATCGCTGAGGCGGACGTCGTAGGCCAGCACGTAGTACGAGCCGTCGGCCCCCGGGTAGCGCATCCCCGCGGTGACGCCGGGTTCCTGGAGGGTGAAGAAGATGTAGGGTTCGGTCCAGTACACCGCCGGGGCTTCCGCGTGGGCCATGACGCCCTTGAACCACGGCCGTTGGCGGGGATCGTAGTCGCGCTCGCGGACTTCGACCGAGACGATTTCCCGCGCCGCGTTCCAGTGGATCCAATAGGTCTGCTTGCCCCAGGCGGCCGGGTTGCTGATGCGATTGCTCCAGCCGCCCTCGCCGTCGAGCAGCAGGTAGAACTCGCGCCCCGATTCGTGGGCGAAGAGAACCGCGTTGATCTCGCTCTGATGGGCCAGGACGGGAAAGAAAAATTCGTTGAAGCGCAGCAATTGGCTATGGTCGATCTCGCCGGCGGCGCTCCAGGCTTGGCCGCTACGCAGGGTCCTCTCGACGTTGTCGAGCAGCCGCGTGTAGCGGCCTTCGAATTGTTCCGAGGCAAGCCGCAACTGGCCTTCGGCCAGATGATAGACGGTCGGCTGGCCGATCAACTGGCCGACGGCAATGGTGAAAGCGGCCAATGCGGCAAGAATCAACAGTCCGATGCGCAGCACCAGACTGTTGGCGAATCCCGATTTTCCCGATGACATGCCGCGCAAAGTATTTCTCCCGCCGCTGTGGCCTGCCGGAAAATGTCGGGTGAATGCAGGCCGGCTCCATAGGATAGCCTGAGCGACACCGGTCCGGCAAGGCAGTTCAGGGCACGACGACGAGATCGGCGGGGCGACCGCCGATGAATTCCAGGCGGCGGTTCAGCGCTTCGGTGACGAACAAACGGCCGTCGGCGTCAACGCGCAGCACCTGGTCGATGCCCATTTTTTCGGCCAGCGTTGGCCAGTGCTCGGGGCCGGCGATAAAGATCGGTTTGGAGACGGCGTCGGACAGCGTGCCGGCGCGCGGCCCGGCCGGCAGCAGCACGGTGACGGCCTGGGTGTGGTCGGCGGGATAGCCGCGGCGTGGGTCGAGCAGGTGGGCGTAGCGCTGGCCGTCGACTTCGAAGAAGCGCTGGTAATCGCCGGACGTGCCGATCGCCTCGCCGTCGTGAAGCTCCACCGTGGCCAGCGGCCCGGGCTGGCGGGGATGCTGGATACCGACCCGCCAGGCGCGGCCTTCGCGGTTGCCGAGCGCCAGCACATTGCCGCCGATGTTGATCAGCGCGTTCTGAATACCTTGCTGGCGCAGGATGGCAGCGGCGCGGTCGAGGGCGACGCCCTTCAGGTAACCGCCGAAATCGAGGGCGACGTGGCGCTTGCGGCTGTGCACCGTGGTTCCGTCGACGACGATGTCGGCCAGCGACGGCCGCTCCGCCAGCCAGGCGGCGATAGCCGATGGTGGCGGCAGTTCGGCCTTGAATTCATCGGCCTGGAAGCCCCACAGGCGGATCAGTTCGCCGATGCCAGGGTCGAACAGAGTGTCGCCCTGGGCGCTCAACTGTTGCGCGTCGCGGATCAAGTTGGCCAGTTCGGGGCTGACCTCGTGCGGCTGGCCGGCGGCGATGGCGGCGTTGAGTTCGGATAATTCCGACGGCTGCCAAGCGTGGTAGGCCCGGTGCATACGGTCGAATTCGCCGAGCACGGCGGCGATGGCCCGGCGCCCCTGTTCCGGTTCGGCGCTGGCGACGATGACCTCGACACGGGTGCCGAAAACGTAGGCTTGTTGCTCTTGCAGCGGTGTGCGGCCGCAGGCGGCGAGACAGAAGGCGAGGAATAGGATCAGCAGTGGCCGCACGTGTGCTCTCGATAGAGGTGATGGTCGCCGGCCGCGTCGATTTCGACCAGCAGGGGGTCGTGTTCGAGCCGCGGCGACGGTTGTCGCACGGCGCGGCTCAGTCGTTGGCCGGTGCCGTGTGCTCCAGTTCGACAGCGGCGGCCAGGCAGGCCAGCCGGGCGACGACGCCGTAGGCGTAGAAGCGGTTGGGCGGCGAGTCGGGATTGCCGCAGCGGTAGTCGGGCAGGTTGCAGCCGGTCTCGAAGGCCAACGGTTCGAAATGCATGCCGGGCGTGTTGAGGTTCTCGTCCTTGCCGCGACCGGTATGCACGCGATAGAAGCCACCGACGACGTAGCGGTCGATCATGTAAATGACCGGCTCGGCGACTGCCTCGTTGACCGTCTCGAAAGAATGCACGCCCTCCTGGATCAGCACCTCGGAGACTTCCAGGCCTTCCTTGACCACGCTCATCTTATTGCGCTGCTTGCGGTTGAGCGCGATCACCTCGTCGGCGTCGCGCACCGTCATCACACCCATGCCGTAAGTACCGGCATCGGCCTTGACCACCACGTAGGGGGTTTCGTCGATTTCGTACTCGCGGTATTTCTCGCGGACGATGTCGAGCACGGCGGCGACGTTGGCGGCCAGGCATTCCTCACCCTGACGCTCGTGGAAATTGACGCTGCGGCAAACCGAGAAGGCTGGATTGATGCGCCACGGATCGATACCGATCTCGCGGGCGAAATCGTTGGCCACCTGGTCGTAGGCGGCGAAATGATTGGACTTGCGGCGCACCGCCCAGCCGGCATGCACCGGCGGCAGCACGACCTGCTCGTCGAGTCCCTGCAGGATGGCCGGGATGCCGGCCGAGAGGTCGTTGTTGAGCAGGATGGCGCACGGCTCGAAGCCGGCGACGCCAAGCCGGTTGCCGTTGCGCAGCAGCGGCTCGAGCAGTAATTGTTGGCCGTTCTCGAGATCGATCGGGGTCGGGCCGGCGAGATCGGGAAGCAGTGAGCCGATGCGCACGTCGAGGCCGGTCTGCTTGAGGATGAGGGCGATCTGCGCGACGTTCTGCAGGTAGAACGGGTTGCGCGTGTGGTTTTCCGGGATCAGCAGCAGGCTTTTGGCTTCCGGGCAGAATTTCTCGATGGCAGTCATCGCTGCCTGCACGCACAACGGTAGGAAAGCCGGGTTGAGATTGTTGAAGCCGCCGGGGAACAAGTTGGTGTCGACCGGCGCCAGCTTGAAGCCGGAATTGCGCAGGTCCACTGAAGAGTAGAAGGGCGGCGTGTGCTCTAGCCACTGACCGCGCAACCAGTGCTCGATCTGCGGGCTGGCGGCGAGAAAACGGCGCTCCAGTTCGAGCAGGGGGCCGTTGAGGGCGGTGGTGAGGTGGGGAACCATGGGCTGTCTTTCGCGGCCGGGCGGGCGAGTCGTTTATCGGCCAGCATGTTACACCGCGCTCCGGCGAAATGCTGTCCGGGGCCGACCAAGCCATTGAAAACAGGTAAAATTCCGCCCTTTGCTTTCGTATCGGATTCACCGTGCTCGTCGTCGCCAATATCACCATGCAGTTCGGGGCCAAGCCCCTGTTTGAAAACGTCAACGTCAAGTTCGGCGAGGGCTATCGCTACGGCCTGATCGGCGCCAACGGCGCCGGCAAATCCACCTTCATGAAGATTCTTTGTGGCGCGCTGGAGCCGAGCGCCGGCAACGTGTCCAAGGACGTCATCGAGCGCATGGCCTACCTGCGCCAAGACCAGTTTGCCTACGAGGATATGCGCGTGCTCGACGTGGTGATGATGGGCCACGAGGAACTGTGGAACGCCATCCAGGAGCGCGACGCCATCTACGCCAACCCGGAGGCCAGCGAGGACGACTACATGCGCGCCGCTGAGCTGGAAGGCAAGGTCGGTGAATACGACGGCTACACTGCCGAAGCGCGGGCTGGCGAGCTGCTGCACGGTGTCGGCATCCCGACCGAGCAGCACGACGGCCCGATGAGCGCCGTGGCGCCGGGCTGGAAGCTGCGCGTATTGTTGTGCCAGGCACTGTTTGCCAACCCGGACATCCTGCTGCTCGACGAGCCGACCAACAACCTCGACATCAACACCATCCGCTGGCTGGAAGATATCCTCAACGAGCGCGAGTCGACGATGGTCATCATCAGCCACGACCGCCACTTTCTGAACCAGGTGTGTACCCATATGGCCGATCTGGACTACGGCAAGATCCAGATCTATCCGGGCAACTACGACGACTTCATGGAAGCCTCGGCGCAAGCACGCGCCCGCCAGCAGGCGGCCAACAGCAAGGCTAAGGAGCGCATCGCCGAGCTCCAGGAATTCGTCCGCCGCTTCTCGGCCAACAAATCCAAGGCCAAGCAGGCGACCAGCCGGATGAAGTTGATCGACAAGCTGAAGCCGGAAGACGTTAAGCCCTCGTCGCGCCAGTACCCGTGGATTCGCTTCGACTACGACGAGAAGCAGAAGCTGCACCGCCAAGCGGTCGAGATCGATAACCTGTCCTTCGCCTACCCGGGCGGCGAGCGCAAGATTTTCGACAAGCTGACGATCACCATCAACGCCGGCGAGAAAATCGCGATCATCGGCGAGAACGGCGTCGGCAAGACCACCTTCCTCAAGCTGCTGATGGATGAATTGCAACCGCAGTACGGCACACTCAAATGGGCCGAGAAAGCCAATCCCGGCTACTACGCCCAGGACCATAGCGCCGAATTCGCCGGCAGCCAGAGCCTGACCGAGTGGATCGTCGGCTATGCCCGCGCCTCGGTCGAGGAGGGCGGCGACCTGGAAACGCTGGTACGTGGCACGCTGGGCCGTCTGCTGTTTTCCGGCGACGAGGTCAAGAAGCCGGTCAACGTCATCTCCGGCGGCGAGCAGGGGCGCATGTTGTTCGGCAAACTGATGCTGTCGCGGCCGAACGTGCTGGTCATGGACGAGCCGACCAACCACCTCGACATGGAATCCATCGAAGCCCTGAACACCGGCCTGGAAAAATTCCCCGGCACCCTGATTTTTGTCTCCCACGACCGCGAATTTGTCTCCTCGCTGGCCACTCGCGTGTTCGAGGTCAAGGGCGATGGCCGGATCGTCGACTACCTCGGTGGCTACGAGGACTACCTGGCGAGCCAGGGCGTTGAGTAAGGCCGGAACGGCGGTAGAGTAAGGTCTGTGCAGTTGCTGTCGGCATTTTTTACAGATGGTCGGCTTCCTCGCCGACCTGCGGGAGTAAATATTTGATTTATATATGACGATTTGATTTGGCCCGAAATTTGCTAACCCCTGTTTTTTTTGACCAATCAAAGGGGAAAAATGCATAAACCGTTATTCACGATCAAGCCGATGATTTTTCCCATCGGCATTCTGAGTCTTGCTGCTTCATTCGCCGTGCAGGCCGCGCCAGTGACTCATGGCAATTACACGCTGGATGCCCAATACGCTCTTGGCGCAATGGGCCAGATGACGCAGGACGGGATGAGCGATCCCAACGCCTGGATCGCCACCTACGCGAACGGTGCCGATTATTACCTGAGCAATGCTGATGGCACGAACAGCGTTTTTTTCCATACCTACGGCTACGACTATGACGATTCCTCAACCTTCGGAGCGCGGGCTTCCGGTGAGGGCGGCTTCTATGCTCGGACCACCGTGAATTACAACGCCACTTACACCAATACCGGCGACGAGGCGATGCCTTTTCTTTTCAGCTTTGGCGTCGAGGAGGGCGAGTTGGGCGTCTACGGGATCGGCACCGGCTATGCGGCGTTGAGCCTGAGCATCAAGATCAACGGGATCGAAATTGCCGCCAGCAATACGGGGCTGTTGCAGTTCTCCCAAGGCGTACGTTCCTGTGGCAGTGACAGTTTCGGTCTGCTGGCCGACTACATGGATTGCGCGAACACATTCGGTGACAGCATCATCGCGGCTGGCCGCAATTTCACGCTCGACTTGGGCTTGATCGCCGCCGGTGAGAGCTTCACACTTGACTACGACATTACGGCGGTGGCTTGGGGCGACATGAGTGTAGGGGAGGTGACGCACACGACTTACTATGCCTGCGACGAGTATGTGGAGTGGAAGCTAGGAGATGTTGTGCCAGAGGGTGTGGTGGTGTCCACAGGGGATAATGTGGAGGTTGGTCATTATTGCAAGTCCGGCCATTACGAAACGACCACTTTTACTAACATGGGCGGGGCAATTGCCCGCTCTGGCGACCCGCTCAATCCGTATTGGACGCCGGCCAATATCGACGGCCGCTTCGTCGATCCCAATCCGTCCTCGTCCGACGTACCCGAGCCGTCCAGCGTGGCGCTGTTTGGCTTGGCATTCGCCGGGCTTGCGGTCATCCGCCGCCGCCGTGCCTGATGCTGACAGCTTGTGGCCAAGTGCCCACGGGCGAGTCAGGTGAAATCAAAACCCCGCTTCGGCGGGGTTTTTCATGGTACGCCAGCCCGTAGGTTGGGGTTCGCCTGCGGCTCGCCTCAACCTACAAATTCCGGGACGGATTACTGCGGATTACCTCCGGCAGCCAAAGTGCGGATGATGCGCACGCAGTCGATGTCCGACTGGCGGTAGGCCGACTTGATGTATTCGCCGTAGGCCTCATCCTCGCTGCCAGCGCCGGGTGCGAAGCCGGTAACGTAGGCGAAGCGCAGGAACAGGCGGCCGGCCTCCGGCTCCTCGATGGTGATGGTCAGGTTGCCACCGGCGTGCTCGGCACCGGGTTCGATGTCGAAATGCAGCTATTGGCCTTCGGCTTTTGCGACCCGGTCGCGGAGGCGGGCGGCGCCGAAATTGAGCTCGCGGACCAAGTAATCGGCGTGGTGTTCGAGGCCGGGCAGGAAAGGTAGGAGATTTTCCAGCCGTTGCAGCAGGCCGGCCCAGACCTGTTGGCGCGAAAGCGGCGTCAGCAGCGGGTTGCCGGGGTCGTTGATGGCGATCAGGTGCTCGAATTGCATGAGGCGGATGCTACCATCGCCCCATGCAACTTGAACGTATCCTGCACCGCCACGGCTTCGGCACGCGCAAGGAGTGCCGCGCCCTGATTCGCCACGAGCGGGTCGCCGTCGCCGGTCAGACCTGCGCTGATCCCTTTGCCGAATTCGCAACCGATAGCCTGATTTTTTCCGTGGACGGCGTCGACTGGCCTTATTGCGAGTTTGCGACCGTGCTGCTCAACAAGCCCGCCGGCTACGAATGCTCGCGCCAGCCGCGGCATCATCCGTCGGTACTCGAACTGCTGCCGTTGCCGTTGCGCCAGCGCGGCGTACAGCCGATCGGCCGGCTCGACGAGGACACCACCGGCCTGCTGCTGCTTACCGACGACGGCCAGCTCAATCATCAGTTGTCTTCCGGTAAGCGCAAGGTGCCGAAAGTTTACTTGGCGACGACGAAACACCCGCTTGACGGCGAGCAGATCGAGCGCCTGCGGACCGGTGTGTTGCTTGCCGACGAGATGGCGCCAATCGCGGCGGCGGGGGCGGAAAGGCTCGATAGCCATCGCCTGCGCCTAACCCTGACCGAAGGCAAATACCATCAGGTCAAGCGCATGCTGGCGGCGGTCGGCAACCGGGTTACAGCGCTGCACCGCGAGGTGGTCGGCGATCTGGCGCTGCCGGACGATCTACCGCCCGGCCAGTGGCGCTGGCTGACTGCCGCCAACCTGGCCCGCTTGGGGGTGAATCAGTGACCCTGACCGAAATGCGCTACATCGTGGCCCTGGCGCGCGAGCGCCATTTTGGCCGGGCGGCCGAGGCCTGCCACGTCAGCCAGCCGACGCTGTCGGTGGCGATCAAGAAAGTGGAGGGGCAAATCGGCGCCGTGCTGTTCGAGCGAAGCGCCAGCGATGTGCGTATCACCGCCCTGGGCGAGCGCATCGTCGACCAGGCGCGGCGGGTGCTCGAAGAGGCGGTGAAGCTGGAGGAAATCGCCAGTGCCAGCGGCGACGCGATGGGTGGCCAGTTGCGCGTCGGCATCATCTACACCATCGCTCCTTACCTGCTGCCGCAACTGATTCCAGCGCTGAACCGCGAAGCGCCGGCTATGCCGCTATTCCTCAAGGAGGACTTCACGGCTAACCTGATTCCGGCGCTGAAATCCGGCGAGCTGGACGTGATCATCATCGCCTTGCCGCTGGCCGAACCCGGGTTGGTCGCCCAACCGGTGTACGACGAGCCATTCCGTGTCGTCGTGCCGGCCAGGCATCCCTGGGTCGGTCGCCCGGACATCCCGGCTGCCGAGTTGGAGGGCCAGAACCTGTTGCTGCTCGGCCAGGGCAACTGCTTTCGCGACCAGGTGCTGGAATCCTGCCCACGCCTCAGCGACCAGGGGACGCAGACGCACATGCTCGAAGGCAGCTCTCTGGAAACCATCCACTACATGGTGGCCAGCGGTGCTGGTGTGGCGGTGATGCCAAGCACTGCCGCCGATCCGTTGATCGAGCGCGAGCCGCTGGTGCGCGTGCTGCCCTTCGCCGGCCAATCGCCGTCGCGCACGGTCGGCCTGGTCTGGCGGGTGACCTATCCGCGCACGCAGGCCATCGACGTGTTGCGTGCTGCCGTGCTGTCCTGCTCGCTGTCCGGCGCCATGGTACGACGCTGAAGTTTCACGTGGAACGTTGCGGCGGGTAGTGCCGTACCGCTAGCGCTCAGGCCTTCGCCGGCTTTTTTGCGGCCGGCTTCTTGGCTGCCGGTGCCTTTTTCTCAAATTCAAAGCTGACCTTGCCGCCGGCCGTCACCAGATAGGCTGAGAACTTGCGCCGCGTGCGGTTGGAGACGAATTCCTTCAACAGGTCGGTCTTGCCGTCGGCCAGTAGTTTCTTCATCTGGGCGGTGTCCACCGGCTGTTGCAGGATCACCTTGCCGGAACGGAAGTCGCAGGACTTGGCCGGGCCGACCGATTTTTCGCAGACGTAGGCGGCGCCGTGCTCGAATACTGGGGCGGTGCATTTCGGACAGGAGCCGAGGCTGTCCTGGCCGGAGAAGTCGACCGGCTCGGCCGACTCGTCGCCAGCCTTGTCCTGGCCGAAGTCGAATTCCGGCTCCATGTTGTCGTTCAGCTTGATGGCGGCGGTGAAGCTGCGCCCCATCTTGTTACGGAAGCCGGTCAGCGGCCCGATTTGTTTTTCGGTGAGCAGGGTGTCGATCTCGGCCGGTTCGAACTGGCGGCCGGCGACGATTTTCCACAGCGCGTAGTCGCAAGCGCCGCACTG
This sequence comes from Azonexus sp., assembly GCA_031274715.1. GTDB lineage: Bacteria > Pseudomonadota > Gammaproteobacteria > Burkholderiales > Rhodocyclaceae > Azonexus. The sequence continues at coordinate 74,330 of JAISPT010000052.1, forward strand.
GAACTTCTTGTAGGTTTCGCGAATTTCGCCGCCGCAGCGCGGGCAGGGAGCGGTCAGCACGCCGAAGTCGCCGGGAATGGTGTCGGCTTCGAAAGTCTTGGCGCGCTCGACGATGTGCCGCGTCATTTCGGCGATCTCGCGCATGAATTCCTGGCGCGTGAATTCGCCTTTCTCGATACGGCCGAGTTTCCATTCCCAATCGCCGGTCAGCTCCGGCTGGGTCAGTTCGGTCACGCCGAGGCCATTAAGCAGCGTCATCAGCGAGAAGGCCTTGGCGGTGGGGATCAGCTCGCGCCCCTCGCGGTGGATGTATTGCTCGCCGATCAGGTTCTCGATGATCTGGGCGCGCGTCGCCGCCGTGCCGAGACCGCGGCCGGCCATCGCTGCCTTCAGTTCCTCGTCGTCGACCATCTTGCCGGCGCCTTCCATGGCCGATAGCAGCGTGGCTTCCGAATAGCGCGGCGGCGGCTTGGTGGTGTTGGCCTTGACGGTGACTTCCTCGGCCTTGACCTGCTCGTCCTTGGCCACGGCGACCAGATTGCCTTCGTCGCCTTCCTGGCTTTCCTTGCCATGCACGGCCAACCAGCCGGGATTGACCAGCACCTTGCCTTCGGTCTTGAAGGGATGGCCTTCGACGCGGGTGATGCGCGTGGTGACCAGGTATTCGGCGGCCGGGAAGAAGACGGACAGGAAGCGGCGGACGACAAAGTCGTACAGCTTTTGCTCCATCTCGTTGAGGTGCTTGGGCGCCTGCGGCGTTGGGATGATGGCGAAGTGGTCGCTGATCTTGGCGTTGTTGAAGATGCGCTTGTTCGGCAGCACCCAGTTGCGCGCCAGGACCTGGTGGGCGAATGGCGAATAACGGGCGAGCAGCACCTCGTCGTGGCCTTTGCCGGCCCCCTGGCCGGTGAGTACAGTCAGGGTTTCCTTGACTGTCGGCAGGTAGTCCTCCGGCAGACAGCGCGAATCGGTCCGCGGATATGTCAGCACCTTGTGCTTTTCGTACAGCGCTTGTGCCAGCGATAGCGTGGTTTTGGCCGAGAAGCCGAAGCGGGCGTTGGCTTCGCGCTGCAAGCTGGTCAGATCAAACAGTAGCGGCGACAGGCGGTTTTCCGGCTTGGTTTCCTCGCTGACGACGCCGGGTTGGCCCAGCGTCGCAGCGCGGATCGCCTCGGCGCGTTTTTCTTCCCACAGGCGGTCGGCGCGGGCGTGCTCGTCATCTTCCTTGCCCTTGTAGCTTTCGTCGAACCATTTGCCGGTATAGCTGCCGGCGCGGGCGGCGAATTCGGCCTCGACTTCCCAGTAGGAACGCGGCTTGAATTCGCGAATCTTCTTTTCGCGTTCAACGACGATGGCCAGCGTCGGCGTCTGCACGCGACCGACAGTAGTCAGATGGAAACCGCCGGTCTTGGAATTGAAGGCGGTCATCGCCCGCGTGCCGTTGATGCCGACCAGCCAGTCGGATTCGGAACGGCACACGGCGGCATCGCCGAGGCCCTGCAGTTCGTGGCCGGCGCGCAGGTGCGCGAAACCGTCGCGGATGGCGCCCTGGGTCATCGATTGCAGCCACAGGCGCTGCACTGGCTTGCCCGACTTGGTGTGCTGAGCAATGTAATTGAAGATCAACTCGCCTTCGCGGCCCGCGTCGCAGGCGTTGACCAGGCCGCCGACGTCCTTGCGCTTGATCAGCTTGGTTAGCAGCTTGAGGCGTGCCTCGGTTTTTTCGATCGGCGCCAGCGCGAAATGCGGCGGAATCACCGGCAGATGGGCGAACGACCACTTGCCGCGCTTGACCTCGAATTCTTCTGGACAGGACAGTTCCAGCAGATGGCCGATCGCCGACGACAAGACGTAGGTTTCGCTCTCGTAATAGTCGTCGTGCTTGGTGAACCCGCCGAGTGCCTTGGCGATGTCGGCGGCGACGGACGGTTTTTCGGCGATGATCAGCTTTTTTGTCATGGGGTTTGCCTGATGAATGCCGGCGGATGATAAGTGGCCGATGATTGGCTTGGCAAGCGGTGCGTAGGAACCTCTGAACAACCCCTCGCAGTCATCGCATCCCGGATTTGGGCAGTCTGTGGTGTGGCAAATGCTCGCGATACCACCTGGTATCGCTGCGCTTTGTGCCTTGTATCCCATCCCAAATCCGGGTGCGCCAACTCGCGGGAGTTATTCAGAGATTCCTTAGCCACCGCCAGGCGATCAGGCCAGACGCTGGTAGCGGTTGCCCGGTAGACTGGCGATGCGGCCCGCGAGTTCGAGCGTCAGCAACTCGCCGAGCAGACGGTCGGTGCTCAGCTCGGTGCGGGCCAAAAGCTCGTCGAGCGAGCAGGGATCGTGGCCGAGGGCGGCGATGATCGGATGGTCGTTGCTTTCGGCAGCGACTGGCTTGGAAGGCGATTCCGTCACCAGATCGGTGAATTCCTCAAGGATGTCGGCTGCCGTCTCGACCAGCTTGGCGCCCTGCTTGATCAGTTGATGACAGCCGCGGGCAAGTGGCGAATGGATTGAACCGGGAATGGCGAAGACCTCGCGTCCTTGCTCGGCAGCTAGGCGGGCGGTGATCAGCGAGCCGCTCTCCGCCGCCGCCTCGACCACCAGCACGCCACGCGCCAAGCCCGCGATGACACGGTTGCGGCGGGGAAAATTGGCGGCCAGCGGCGGCGTGCCGAGCGGGAACTCGGAGACGAGCGTGCCGTGCTCGAGAATGGCCAGCGCCAGTTCGCGGTTACCGGCCGGGTAGAGGCGGTCGGCGCCGGTACCGACGACGGCGATCGTTGGGCCGCCACCGTTCAGGGCACCGCGGTGGGCGGCGGCATCAATGCCCAAAGCCAAGCCGCTGACGATCGGCAGGCCGTGGCCGGCCAGCGCACGGGCGAAGCTTTCCGCCGTTTGGCAACCTTGCGGCGTGGCGTTACGGCTGCCAACGATGGCCAGGCCGCGCCTTTGCAGATGTGCCGGATCGCCGCGCAGATACAGCAGAATCGGCGGATCGGGAATTTCCAGCAGAGCCGGCGGGTATTCGGCATCGGCCAGGGTGACGATGGCATTGCCGGGCTGCGCGGCCCAAGCCAGGCTGTGTTCGACGAGATCACCGGAGTCGTGCGCGAACAGCAAGTCGGCACGGCTGCCGATGATACTGCGTGCGGCCAGGGGGCTGGCGGCGAAAACGGCCTCGGGTAAACCGAAAGCGGCGAGCAGCTTGCGCTGGGACTCGCCGCCAATGCCGGGAATCAGGGTCAGCCGCAACCAGGCGGCCAACCCCGTCGGGCCGCTCACGGATTGCGGGCCGAGTCGCCGACGATAACTGATTTCGAGGATTCGACGACCAGCGCGTAGGCGATGTTGTCGAAAGTACGGAAAACGAAGGCCAGTGCGTAGCGCTCCTCTGGAATTGGCGTCGAACTGCGCCGGCCATCCTTGTCGACGGCGACCGAGACGCGGTTGCGGAACAGCGCCAGGACGTGACCAATTTCCAGGCCATCGTTGCGGCCACGATTCAGGGCAATGACCGAATGGCTACCGCCCTCGTTGACGCCGCCGTAGATGGAGACGACCCTGGCGGCGATTTCGCTATCTGGCCGGTGCGGCACGTAGGAGATGATTTCTGGCGGCGGTGCCGGCAGCAGACGGTCACCGCGGCCGATTTCCTCTACGGCCTGGACGACGCGAATGGTCGCCGGCTCACCTGGCTTAACCAGCTTGGCATGGCCGAGGAAGAAGGCTTCCTGGGCGATAACCTCGCCGGTGTCCGGATCCTTCAGTGGCTTGCCGGGACGGAACAGGTACCATTTCTCGACGCTAGCGTCGGGGATACCGCTGACGAAGGCTTCATCGCCGCTACCGACAAACATGCGGTCTTCCGCCGTGGCGACGATAATCGCCTCACTGACTTCGACCCCGGGTTCGAGAATCAGCGGCTTGGAGATGAACGGCTCGATGATATTCGGCGGAATGCTTGGAATCACCTGCTCGATGGCTTCGCTATAAACCTGCGGTTGCAACCTGCCGTTGCTGCCGCTGCCGCTGCCAACGGCCTTGGCCTGGCGCAGGCGCGGCGTGTCGCCGGACAGATCAAGCAAAATCACGTCGCCGGGATAGATCAAATGGGGATTTTTGATCTGGTCACGATTCATGCCCCAGATTTCCGGCCAGCGCCACGGTTGCTTGAGGAATTTGCCGGATATGCCCCACAGCGTGTCGCCGCGGACGACGATGTGCCGGTCGGGCGGGTTATCCACCAATTCAAGCGACTCGGCGGCGGATGCGCAAGCTGCCGTCACGGTCAAGATGAGCGCGGATATAATGCGAACCATAGTCGTAACCTCATGTGCCGGAGAAACGCAACGCGCCCGATGCTATCACACCGTGCGCCGCTTCCATATCTCGAGAATCGCTTTAGATTCTGCACGTAATAACCTAAGCGAGCAAGCTTTTATTCCATTCCACTCATGGCTCTTCTACCCATTTTGCGTTTTCCCGATCCGCGCCTGAAGAAAATCGCGACCCCCGTTCCCCGAATCGATGACACGATCCGGAAACTGGCCGCCGACATGGGCGAAACCATGTACGAAGCTTCGGGCATCGGTCTGGCAGCGACCCAGGTCAACGTGCATCAGCGTGTGGTCGTTATCGACGTCTCGGAAGAGCGCAACCAATTGCGCGCCTTCGTCAACCCCCGGCTGATCTACTGCGAGGGCTTGCAGAGTGGCGAGGAGGGCTGTCTGTCGGTGCCCGGTATCTATGACACGATCGAGCGCGCCGAGCGTGTCACCGTCAACTATCTTGACCTCGATGGCCAGCCGCAGTCGCTGCTTGCCGAAGGCTTGCTGGCCGTTTGCATCCAGCACGAAATTGACCATCTCGATGGCAAGGTGTTCGTCGATCACCTGTCGCAGCTCAAGCAATCCCGGATCAAGGCAAAGCTGGCCAAGCAGGCGCGGGTTACAGCATGAAGCTGATTTTCGCCGGGACACCGGAATTTGCCGCGCAGGCGCTGGCAGCGATCGTCGCCGCTGGCCACGAGGTGGCGTTGGTGCTGACTCAGCCAGACCGTCCAGCCGGGCGCGGCATGGCGTTGCAACCCTCGGCCGTCAAGCAGGTGGCGCTCAAGCACGACATCGCGGTGTTCCAGCCGCCCAGCCTGAAGGATGGCGAAGCGCAGGCGCGGCTGGCGGCGGTTGGTGCTGACGCGATGGTGGTCGCCGCTTACGGCCTGATCCTGCCGCAAGCGGTGCTTGGCCTGCCGCGCTTCGGTTGCCTCAACATCCATGCCTCGCTGCTGCCACGCTGGCGCGGCGCGGCGCCGATCCAGCGGGCGCTGTTGGCTGGCGACGACGAAAGCGGCGTCTGCATCATGCAGATGGAAGCTGGACTCGACACCGGTCCGGTGTTGCTGCGTGAAGCGCTGGCGATTGCCGCCGATGAGACGGCGGCGACGCTGCACGACAAGCTGGCGGTGCTCGGCGCGCGACTCGTCGTTGATGTCCTCGACTGTTTGCCAATGCCGGCTGCGACACAACCAGCCGAGGGCGTGACCTACGCGCACAAGATCGACAAGGCGGAAGCGATCATTGACTGGATCCGCCCGGCGGCCGAACTCGACCGTCACATCCGCGCCTTCAATCCCTTTCCCGGTGCCCAGGCCCGCTTCGCCGGCCAACCGGTCAAGCTATGGCGAGCCGTTCTCGTGGCCGGCAGTGGCGAGCCGGGAACGATCCTGGCTGTCGACCGGCGGCAGATCGTTGTCGCCTGCGGCGACGGGGCGCTGGCCGTCAGTGAATTGCAAAAGGCTGGTGGCAAGCGCTTGCCGGTAAACCAGTTCCTTGCCGGCCACCCGTTGCAGGTCGGTCAGCGTTTCGAAACGGCGAGCTGAAGAAGCCGTCTAAGGCGTTTCACGTGAAACGCGCTGGCGTAGCTGGATTTCGAGCAGGCGTCCAAGGCGGTAACCGGCTTCGGCCAGGCGCCGGTCGGCGGTGGCGCGGGCCTGCCGCTGGAATTTCTCGTCGATGATCGGCAACAGGCTGCCGGCCTGCCGTGGATAGGTGCTGACGTGCAAATACCGGCTCTCCTCGCGCCACAGATCGGCATCGCCTTGGGCTGGTGGTCGGTGTGCGGCCATCAGTCGGGCGGCCTCGCGTCGCAATCGCTTGCCGCGCAGTGAGGATGGCCCAGGCAAGTCGTCCCAGTAGGTGTGCAGTGTGATGAACGGCTGGCCGCGCTCGAACGGGTTCTCAACGGTATAGCGGTTGCCACCATCGTCGGCGGAGTTGCCGACGTGCAGGGGTTGGTGTAGGTCCCCGACCAGGTGGGCTAGCCAGGGCAAGGCATAGGTGATTTCGGCCGGATCGCCGGTGGTACCAAGCAGGCGGCCCAGGCGCTCGACTTGGCGGTCGAGTTGGCCCTTGACCGGCCGGCCGGCGGCATCGAGGTCGACATAGTGCCAGGACTTGTGGCGGCGCGAATCGTAGCGGCCGGCCAGCGGCGGTGTCGGTTTGTCGCGGCCTTCGTCGTAGTAACGTGGATCATTGCGGATGCTATCGGCCCAGGTCGCGGCTTCGGCGAACACTGCGGCATCATCTTGGCCGCCGGCCCGTTCGCGCCAGAGGCCGTAGTCGGGATGGGCGGCGAGGGCGGTGCTGACGAACTGGCGGCTCGGGGCCGACAACTGCTGCCAAGCAATGACGGCGATCAGGCGATGGCCGGCCGCGTTCCAGGCCGCCGCCGCCGGCGAGCAGCACAGCAGGACGCACAGAAAGATGGGGAGACGCCGCATGGGCGCATTATGCCGCGTGCGATAATGCCGGCCTATGTCCCGCTTGCCCTCCGATTCCCTTGCCTTCGCCTTGCTGCAGGCAGCCCGCATTCATCTCGCTGTGCTCGCTGGGCAGAGCCTGGCCGACGGGCAACTCGGTCGCGTCGGGGCCGTCGCCCGGCCGGCCGTCCAGGATCTCGTCTACGGCAGCCTGCGCCGCTACGGCCGCGGTGATTTCCTGCTTGGCTGCCTGCTTAGTCATCCCCTGGCTGCCGAGGAAATCCGCTGCCTGCTGCTGGTTGCTCTGTATCGCCTGGAAACCCGGCCCGAGGCGGCACATACCGTGGTTGACCAAGCAGTGCGGGCAGCTGGCGAACTGGCTGGTGGACGCTTTTGCGGTCTGGTCAATGGCGTGCTGCGCAATTATTTGCGCCGCGAGACCGAACTGCTCGCCGCGCTGGCTGCCGATTCCCTGGCCAGCAGCCAGCATCCGGCCTGGTGGCTGGCCGAATTACAGCGGGCTTACCCCGAGAACTGGCCGGCCATCGTCGCTGTCGGCAACATGCCGCCACCGATGGCCTTGCGCGTCAATCTGCACCGGGGTAGCCGTGCCGAGTACCTGGAGCGCTTGGCTGCCGAGGACATCGCCGCCCGGCCGCTCGGCGAGGCCGGTCTGGTGCTGGATCGTCCGCTACCGGTGGAGCGCCTGCCGGGGTTCGCCGCCGGTCTGTTGTCGGTGCAGGATCCCGGCGCCCAGCGCGCCGCCGAACTGCTTGATCCGGCGCCGGGCAGCCGTGTGCTCGATGCCTGCGCGGCGCCGGGCGGCAAGACGGCGCATCTGCTTGAACGCGCGGAGGTCGATTTGCTGGCGCTTGACCTGAAACCGGCCCGTTGCCGGCGCGTGACCGCCAACCTCGAACGCCTCGGCCTCAATGGCGCGGTGTTGGCCGCTGACTGTACTCGTCCCGATACGTGGTGGGACGGCCAGCCGTTCGATGCCGTGCTGGCCGACGTGCCGTGTACGGCCAGCGGTGTCGTGCGCCGCCATCCCGATGCCAAATGGCTGCGCCGGGCGGGGGACATTGCCAGTTTCGCCGCTAGCCAGGCGCGCATTCTCGATGCGCTCTGGCCGCTGCTGCGACCGGGAGGTAAACTGCTGTATGCGACCTGCTCGCTTTTCCCGGTGGAAAACGGCGAACAGGTCGCGCGCTTTCTTGCGCGCCAGCCGCTGGCCCGCCGCCGCCATGAGGAACAGCTTCTTCCCACTGCCGAACACGATGGCTTCTATTACTGTCTGCTCAACAAACCTGCCTGAGCGCGCAACCGGGCGCCTGCGCCGCTGGCTGCTGCTGTTGCCATTTCTGCTGGCGCCGCTGTTGGCCTGGGCGGCGGAGATCGAGGTGGTCAACCCGCAGATTGTTTACGGCGAGGACGGTTACGTGCTGTCCGCCGATTTCCGCTTCGAGCTGCGGCCACGTTTGGAAGAGGCGGTGGCGCGCGGTGTCGTGCTGACTTTCGTCGTCGATTTCGAAATGACCCGCGAGCGCTGGTACTGGTTTGATGAAAAGGTGGCCGCCCGTTCGCAGATCTACAGCCTTTCCTACCACGCACTGACACGCCAGTACCGGTTGTCTTCCGGCGGCTTGCATCAGTCCTTCGCCACCTTGAGCGAGGCCTTGGCGGTGCTGTCGCGGCTGCGCAATTGGCCGATTGCCGATGGTAACGATCTGTCGCTGCGTCCCGGTGAGACTTACCGGGCGGCGCTGCGGATGCGGTTGGACATCAATCAATTGCCGCGCCCCTTCCAGATTTCCGCGCTCGGCAACCGGGACTGGAACCTGGTTTCCGACTGGAAGACCTGGATGGTGACACTGCCTGTGCCGACGGAGGCCCCGTGAAGCGTTTCGTTACGGTTGGCGGTACCCTGGCGGCGGCGGTCGGCGGTATCCTGTGGTTCCTGCTGCTGCTGTCGACGGCCGCCGATACAGCCATCTTCTCGCGCCACTATCCGTTGCTGATCGGACTCAACATTCTGCTGGCGCTGGGCATGGTCGGGTTGGTCGGCTGGCAGTTGCGTACGCTGTGGCGCGATTACCAGGCCCAGGTCTTCGGCTCCCGCCTCAAATTGCGCTTGATGTTGATGTTCGGTGTCATTGCCGTGCTGCCGGGGGCGCTGGTCTACGGCGTCTCGGTGCAGTTCGTCACCCGCTCGATCGAAAGCTGGTTCGACGTACGTGTCGAGAAGGCGCTCGAATCCGGCCTGCAACTCGGCCGTTCGGCGCTTGATTCATTGCTCGACGATCTCGGCGACAAAGGCCGCGCCATGGCCAGCGAGCTGTCCGACCTGCAGGAAGCTTCCCGCCGCTCGGCGCTGCTGCGCTTGCGCGAGGAGCGCGGCGTGCAGTCGGCAGCCCTGTTCTCGATCGGCGGCCAGTTGTTGGCCAGTGCCACCGCCGACCTTACCAGCCTGCTGCCGGAATTGCCGACCACGGCCCAACTCAAGCAGGCGCGTAACGCGCAGTCGCTGAATACCGTCGAAGGCGAGGGCAGCCAGCTTTTCCTGCGCGTGCTGGTGCCGGTGGCGGCGCGCGGCATCTTCGATGAGCCACGCATCCTGCAATTGATCAACCCGGTGCCGGAAAGCCTCGCGCACAACGCCGAGGCGGTGCAGGGTGTCTATCGTGATTACCAGGAGTTGCAACTAGCGCGCCAGGGCCTGACCCGCATCTACGCGTTGACGCTGACGCTGACTTTGCTGGTCGCCCTGTTCGGCGCCTTCGCCCTGGCCTACGTGATGGCCCGCCGGCTGGCGGCGCCGCTGCACATCCTGGCCGAAGGCACGCAGGCCGTCGCTCAGGGTGACTTCTCGCCGCGCCAGGCGGTGTATAGCGGTGACGAACTGGGTGTGCTGACTCAGTCTTTCAATCGCATGACCCGCCAGCTCGGCGAGGCGCAACGCGACACCGAGCGCCACCGGGCGGAATTGGAGGCGGCGCGCGGCTATCTCGAATCCATCCTGGCCAACTTGTCAGCCGGCGTGCTGGTGTTTGACCGTGACTTCAGGCTGCGCACGGTGAACGAGGGCGCGTGCACCATTCTTGGCGAAGATTTCGTGGATCTGATCGGCTTGCCGCCAGAAACCTGGGCGCGCCAGCAGATCCTCGGCGAATTCATCCGTGCCCAGTTCGCTGCCACTGACGAGGCCGAATGGCAGGCCCAGCTTGAATTGGAACGCGTCAACGGCATGCCGCAGGTGTTGCTGTTGCGCGGCTCGCGTCTGCCGGCTGGTAGCGGTGGCGACGTCGTGGTGTTCGACGACGTGACCGGGCTGATCGCCGCCCAGCGCAGCGCCGCCTGGGGTGAGGTGGCGCGCCGCTTGGCGCACGAAATCAAGAATCCGCTGACGCCGATCCAGCTCTCGGCCGAGCGCCTGCAACTCAAGCTGGCCGACAAGCTGGACAGCACCGACGCCAGCATGTTGGCGCGCGGCACGCAGACCATCATCACCCAGGTGCAGGCGATGAAGCGCATGGTCGACGACTTCCGCGACTATGCCCGTCTGCCGGCGCCGGTCGTGGCGCCGCTCGATCTCAACGCGCTGATCGGTGATGTGCTCGGGCTCTACGAAAGCTCGGCCATCGTCATCGACACCCGGCTGGCCGAAGGGTTGCCGCCGGTACTCGGCGATGCGACGCAACTACGGCAGATCATCCACAACCTGTTGCGCAACGCCGAGGACGCGCTGGAAGAGCGCAGCGACGGGCGCATCGAGATCGTCACCGCGCCAGCCGAGCGCACCGTCCGGCTAATCATCGGCGACAATGGTCCAGGTTTTCCACTCGAACTGCTGCCGCGCATCTTCGAACCCTACGTGACGACCAAGTCGCGCGGCACCGGCCTGGGGCTGCCGATTGTCAAGAAGATCATCGAGGAACACCTGGGCATCATCGAAATCAGCAATGCGCCAGCGGGCGGCGCGCGGATCGACATCCGTCTGCCCCTGGCGAGGGAGGAGGAAGCCAAACATGGCCATTATTCTGGTCGTTGACGACGAAGTCGGAATCCGCGAACTGCTGTCGGAAATCTTGATCGACGAAGGCTACGACGTCCGTCTCGCCGAGAACGCCGGCGCTGCCCGGCGCCACCGTAACGAATTGCGCCCGGATTTGGTGCTGCTCGACATCTGGATGCCTGATACCGATGGCATCACACTGTTGAAGGAGTGGCATGCCGCTGGTCATCTGAACATGCCGGTGATCATGATGTCCGGCCACGGCACCATCGACACCGCGGTCGACGCGACGCGCATCGGTGCCTTCGACTTCCTGGAAAAGCCGATTGCCCTGCAAAAACTGTTGAGTTCCGTGCAGAAGGCGCTCAAGCACGACAAGCTGCCGCAGCGTCCGCTGCTGACGCTCGATGCCTTTGGCCGCTCGACCTTCGTCAAGGAATTCAAGCGTCGCCTCGAACAGGCCGCGGCCAAGGCGTCAGTGCTGTTGCTGCGTGGTGCCATCGGCGGTATGGCGGAAATCTGTGCGCGTACCCTGTTGCCGCCGCGTGCGCCGTGGCTCGACTTGTCCGGGCTGAGCAGTGCACTGACCCAGGAAATGCTGGAAAAGGCCAGCGGCGGCGTGCTCTTCGTGCCCGACCTGGCGGCGCTCGGCAAAATGCAACAGATGAACCTGGCCTTCGCCGTCAATCATCTCGACCGCCTCAACCTGCAACTGGTGGTGGCGACGATCAAGCCGCTGGCCGCTCTCGGTGAAGCCGGCTGGGACAGCAAATTGCTGACCCGCCTGGGCGAGGTCTGGGTGGCCCTGCCGTCGCTGGCCGGGCATGCCGATGAAGTGCCGGAGATCGCCAGCCTGCTGCTGACCAATTTCGTTGAGCGCGGTGAAGTGCCGCCGCGGCGTTTCGCCACCGGCGCCCTCAACGCGCTACGCACGCTGCCATGGAAACAGGCGGCGGAAGCCAGTTGGAGCGATCTCTATGCACTGGTGCGCAATCTGGCGCTGACGGCGCTGGACGAGGAAATCTCGGCCGAGGACGTGGTCCGCGTGATGCCGCCGGAGGCCGGCGAGAGCAACGAACTGGCGTCGCTGCTGCCGTTGCTTGAGCAGCCGTTGCGTGAGGCGCGCGATGCCTTCGAGAAACTCTACTTCGAGCACCACCTGCGCCGCGAGGGGGGCAATATGACCCGGCTGGCCGAGCGTTCCGGGCTGGAACGTACCCACCTGTACCGTAAGCTGAAGCAGCTCGACGTTCGCCTCGGCAAACGGCAGGACGACTAGACGGCGGGCCGCCGGGGGGAGAAGGAGGGGGCATGAAGGTCATCATTCTCGGCGCTGGTCAGGTCGGTACCAGCGTGGCGGAAAGTTTGGTATCCGAGAAAAACGACATCACCGTCGTCGATTTCGATAGCGGCCGCTTAGCTTATTTGCAGGAGCGGTTCGACCTGCGTACCGTGATTGGCAATGCGGCGACGCCGTCGACGCTACGCCGGGCCGGGGCCGAGGACGCCGACATGATCATCGCCGTGACCCAGAGCGACCAGTCCAACCTGGTCGCCTGCAAACTGGCGCAGAGTGTATTCAACGTGCCGACGAGGATTGCCCGCTTGCGCTCGGAGGATTTCCTGCAGGATGAGTCGCTGCTGTCGACCGACCATTTCGCGGTTGATTTCGCGCTCTGTCCGGAGCAGGTGATCACCGACTACATCCGCCGCCTGGTCGAGTTTCCCGAGGCGCTGCAAGTGTTGAGCTTCGCTCGCGGCCGGGTCAGCCTGGTCGCGGTGCGTGCCTATGAGGGTGGCGCCCTGGTCGGCAAACCGATCCGCGCCTTGCGCGACTTACTGCCGATCGAGACGGACGCCCGCGTCGCCGCCATCTTCCGCCGTGACCAGCCGGTAGCGCCAGAAGGCGATACCGTCGTCGAGGTCGGCGACGAGGTCTTCCTGCTCGCCGCCGCCGAGAATATCCGGCCGGTGTTGCACCAGCTGCGGCGCATGGTTAACCGCGTCGAGCGCGTCATGATCGCCGGTGGCGGCAATATTGGCATACGCTTGGCCAGGGTCCTGGAAGATCATTACGAAATCAAGCTGCTCGAAAGCCACCGCGAGCGTGCCGAACTGCTGGCCAACGAACTTGACGATACCCTGGTGCTGCTCGGTGATGCCACCGACGAGGAATTGCTGGAGCAGGAGAACATCAGCGAGATGGATCTGTTCCTCGCCCTGACCAATGTCGACGAGGACAATATCATGGCGTGCAGCCTGGCCAAGCGGCTTGGCTGCAAACGCGTGGTGGCGCTGGTCAATCGCCGTGCCTATGCCGAAATGATCGAAGGCGGGCCAGTCGATATCGGTATTTCGCCGGCCCAGATTTCGATTAGCACCTTGCTCGCCTACGTCCGTCACGGCGATGTGGCCGAGGTCCATTCACTACGCCGGGGCGCCGCCGAGGCGCTGGAAATGGTGGCGCACGGCGACCCCAAAACCTCCAAGGTGGTTGGTCGGCGCATCGACCAGGTCGACTGGCCGAAGGGCGTGACGGTGGCCGCCCTGGTGCGCAATTTCGACAAGCCCATCGTCGTCGGGCAGACCGATGACTGGACTTCGATCACCCGCTACGGCGAGGTGGTGATCGCCCACCACAACACGGTGATCGAGGCCGGCGACCATGTCATCGTGTTCTGCACCCGCAAGAAACTGGTGAAGAAAGTCGAAGCTTTGTTCCAGGTCGGTTTCCATTTCCTCTAAGAGTATCGTCGTGACCCGCTTCGCTCCCGTCTACAGCGCGCTTGGCCTGATCCTGATGCTGTTCGGGTTGACCTTCCTGTTGCCGCTCGGTCTGGCCCATTGGAGCGGCGATGGCGCGGAGAAGAGCTTCGACGTGGTGTTCCTGCTCACTGTGCTGTGCGGCGCCTTTCTGTGGGTCCGCTACCGCCGTTGCAAACATGATCTCAAGGTGCGCGACGGCTTCCTGCTGGTGGTGCTGGTATGGACCGTGCTACCCATATTCGGCGCGCTGCCGTTCATGTTGCAGTTGGGCCTGACGCATACCGGCGCCTATTTCGAGGCCGTCGCTGGGCTGACCGCGACGGGGGCAACGGTCATCACTGGCCTCGACCAGTTACCGCCGTCGATCAATCTGTGGCGTTGCCTGATGCACTGGCTGGGCGGCATGGGCCTGATTGTGCTGGCCGTCGCCATCCTGCCGTTGCTCGGTATCGGCGGCCGGCAGATGCTGCAAGTGGAAATTCCGGGGCCGATGAAGGATTCACGGATGACGCCGCGCGTCGCCGAAACCGCCAAGGGTTTGTGGCTGGTTTACTTCGCCATCACCATCGCCTGCATCCTGGCCTACCGCTGGGCTGGCATGAGTTGGTTCGATGCCGTCTGCCACTCCTTCTCGACCGTCTCGCTCGGTGGTTTCTCGACCCACGATGCCAGCATCGGCTATTTCGATTCAATTGCCATCGAGTGGATCACGATTGTGTTCATGGTCTTCTCCGGCATCAACTACGCCACCCATTTCGTCGCCTTCAAGGGCCGCTCCTTAGGCGCCTACGCCCGCGATCCGGAAGCCGGCTGGTTCATCGGCGTATTGGCGATCAGCGTTGTCATCCTCTCCAATTACATCTGGAAGGACGGCATTTACCCCGACATCTCCACGGCATTGCGTCACACCGTGTTCCACGTCGTCTCCATTGCCACCACCACCGGCTACTACACCGCCGACTATGGCCAGTGGCCGATGTTCGCCGGCCTGTGGCTGCTGTTCCTGTGCAGCTTCGCCACCAGCGCCGGATCGACCGGCGGCGGCATCAAGATGATGCGCGCCCTCCTGCTGTACAAGCAGGTGTACCGTGAACTGGTCCGCGCTATGCACCCGGCGGCGGTCTACAACGTCCGCCTCGGAGGTCAGACGGCACCGCAATCCGTGCTCTTCGCAGTGCTGGCCTTCGCCTTCGTCTACATGGTCTGCATCGTTACGCTGACGCTGGCGCTCTCTTTCACTGGGCTGGATACCGTCACCGCCTTTTCCGCCATCGCCGCCAGCATCAACAACGCCGGCCCCGGCCTCGGCCTGGTCGGGCCGTCAGGGAACTATCAGGTGCTGGGGGATTTCCAGGCCTGGGTCTGTATCTTCGCCATGTTGCTCGGCCGCCTGGAAATCTTCACGCTGCTGGTCGTGCTGACTCCCGCCTTCTGGCGCAAGTGAAGTGACCTTCCCGGCGGAAAGACGGATAATTCCGCCTTTCCGATTTCCCTGCTGGAGTCCGACGTGAGCCGACCCAAGAACGATACTTTCCTGCGCGCCTTGCTCAAGGAGCCGACCGAGTACACGCCGCTGTGGCTGATGCGCCAGGCCGGTCGCTACCTGCCGGAGTATTGCGAGACGCGCAAGCGGGCCGGTGATTTCCTCAGGCTGTGCAAGTCGCCTACCCTGGCCTGCGAGGTGACGCTGCAGCCGCTGGCCCGCTACGACCTCGACGCCGCCATCCTGTTCTCGGACATCCTGACGGTGCCGGATGCCATGGGACTCGGCCTGTATTTCGCCGAAGGCGAAGGGCCGCGTTTTGAGCGCCCGCTACGCGAGGAATGGGCGATCAACAATCTGAGCGCGCCGGACCCCTACGAGCATCTCGGCTATGTGATGGACGCAGTCGGCGAAATCCGCCGCGCGCTGGACAACTCGGTACCGCTGATCGGTTTCTCCGGCAGCCCCTACACGCTCGCCTGCTACATGGTCGAAGGGCAGGGCTCCAGCGACTTTCGTCACATCAAGGGCATGCTCTACAACCGGCCCGACCTGCTGCACCGCATCCTGTCGGTGACCGCCGATGCGGTGACCAGTTATCTGAACGCCCAGATCGACTCCGGCGCCCAGGCAGTGATGATTTTCGACACCTGGGGTGGCTCGCTGTCGCATGCCGCCTACCGGGAATTTTCGCTGGCCTACATGCAGCGTATCGTTGCCGGCCTGCAGAAGGAGAAGGACGGCCAGCGCATTCCGTGCATCGTGTTCACCAAAAACGGTGGTCTGTGGCTGGAACAAATCGCCGCCATCGGCTGTGATGCGGTCGGCCTGGACTGGACCGTGGACATCGGCGAAGCCCGTCGCCGTGTCGGCGACCAGGTGGCGCTGCAGGGCAACCTCGACCCCAACGTGCTGTTTGCAGCGCCGGAAATTGTCGCCGCTGAGGCGCGCAAGGTGCTCGACAGCTTCGGTCCCGGCAATACCGGCCACGTTTTCAACCTCGGCCACGGCATTTCGCAATTCACGCCACCGGAAAGCGTCACGGCATTGGTCGAAACTATGCATGGTCACAGCCGCCTGTTGCGCAAATAACCGTCTTGCGCAGTCAGGATAAGGCGGGACTTATACACAGCGAAGCATTCTGTTCCGCGCGGTTTTTGACGAAATTCGCCTGACAGTTTTTGCTTTTGTCAAGCCATTGAAAATAAAAGAAATATTTTTTTGCCCAATATTTCGGCAAAGTAGGAAACTCCGCTGCAACCCGCGATTCTGCGTGTAGTCGGAGCCGCAATCCACAAAGTTGTCCACAGAGTTTGTGGACAACTTACGCCCCTCGATTTATGACGAGGTAATGCACCCGAATCCGGAGATTCGCCGGTCCCGCCATGCCTGTATTCCGCGTCGCCCTCGATCTGCCGCTGCATCGCCTGTTCGACTACCTGGCGCCGGAGACGGCAGGCCGGGACGACATCGGCCTGCGGGTCCGGGTGCCCTTCGGACGTGGTGAGCGGGTCGGCGTCATCATCGATGTCGCGGCCAGCGGCGCATGGCCGCTCGAACAACTGAAAGCGGCCGGCGAGGTGTTGCGCGATCTGCCGCCGCTACCATCGGATTTCTTCGCTCTGTGCTCATTTGCGAGTACTTACTATCAGGCCCCGCTTGGTGAAGTGGTACTACAGGCCCTACCGGCCGGGCTGAAACGCTGCGCTCCGCCAAACCGGCGTTCGGTCCGTCCGCCGCTGCCCAGCGAGCCGCCGCTGGCGCTGCCGGACCTGACCGCCGAGCAGGCGGCGGCAGTGGCGGCGGTGACGCTGGATGCCGGGTTCTCCGTCCATCTGCTGCACGGCGTCACCGGTAGCGGCAAGACCGAGGTGTACCTGCGCCTGGTCGAGTGCGTG
This sequence comes from Azonexus sp., assembly GCA_031274715.1. GTDB lineage: Bacteria > Pseudomonadota > Gammaproteobacteria > Burkholderiales > Rhodocyclaceae > Azonexus. Next base: position 91,243 of record JAISPT010000052.1, read on the forward strand.
CTGGCCGTCGGCCGTCAGGTGCTGCTGCTGGTGCCGGAAATTAACCTGACGCCGCAATTGGAGGAGCGGGTGCGGGCCCGCTTTCCGCAACGTACCGTGGTCGCGCTGCACAGCGAACTGGCCGAGGCAGCACGCGAGCGCAACTGGCGGGCCGCCTTCGCTGGCAGTGCCGACATCGTGCTCGGTACCCGCTTGGCCATCTTTACCCCACTGCCGCGGCTCGGCCTGATCGTTGTTGACGAGGAGCATGACCCTTCCTTCAAGCAGCAGGACGGCATGCGCTACTCGGCCCGCGACTTGGCCGTGGTTCGCGCCCGCCAGGCCGGCGTGCCGGTCGTCCTCGGTTCGGCGACACCGGCGCTGGAAACCTGGGCCAATGCCAGTGGTGGCCGTTACCGGCGGCTGACCTTGAGCGAGCGGGCCAATCGCCAGGCCACGCTGCCGCAGATCCGCATTCTCGACACCCGCCGCCTACCCTTGCACGAGGGCATCGCCGCGCCACTACTGGCGGCCATCGATGAGTGCTTGGCGCGTGGCGAACAAAGCCTCGTCTTCCTCAACCGTCGCGGTTACGCGCCGGTACTAGCCTGTCCCGCCTGTGGCTGGGTCTCGCGCTGTCGGCGCTGTGCCGCCAACCTAGTGCTGCACTTGGCCGACCGCCGTCTGCGCTGCCACCATTGCGGCTTCGAGCAGCGCATCCCGCCGGCTTGTCCGACCTGCGGCAATCAAGATATTCACCCCTTTGGCCGTGGTACCCAGCGCCTTGAGGAATGGTTACAGGGCAAGTTCCCGGCGGCGCGCATCCTGCGTGTCGACCGCGATTCGGTGAAGAGCCGCAAACAGTGGGAAGCGATGCTCGAACGCATCCACGGCGGCGAGGCCGATATCCTGGTCGGTACGCAAATGCTGGCCAAAGGGCACGATTTTCCGAAGCTGACGCTGGTTGGCGTGCTCGGCGCCGATGCTGCGCTGTATGCCGCCGACTGGCGGGCGCCGGAACGCCTGTTCGCGCAGTTGATGCAAGTCGCCGGGCGGGCGGGGCGGGCCGAGCTGAAAGGCGAAGTGGTGATTCAGACCCAGTATCCCGAGCACCCGCTGTTCGCTGCGCTGGCCGTCCACGACTACGCCGGTTTCGCCGCCAGCCAGTTACAGGAGCGCGAACAGGCCGGTTTTCCGCCCTATGCCTTCCAGGCCGTGCTGCGCGCCGAGGCGCCGCAGATGGCCGATGCCATTGCCTTCCTGAAGGCCGCCGTGGCGCTGCCGCCGGTCGCGGCGCATGGCGAAGTACTGTTGTATGACCCGGTGCCGATGCGCATGGCCCGGCTGGCCAACCTCGAACGCGGTCAGTTGCTAGCCGAGTCGCTGTCGCGGCCGGCGCTGCAGGCCTTCCTGCCGCAATGGCGGGAAGCCATTGAGGGCCTCAAGGCACCAGCGCGGCTACGCTGGCATCTCGAAGTCGATCCGCTGGAGTTCTGAGCGACCGGTGACCGGTATTACCTGCTGGAGATATGGCATACGCCGGCCAGTTGTTCGGTCAGGCCGTTGCTTTACCGTCACCCGGTTTTTCTGGAATGAAGCGCCAAAGCGCAGTGGCGACGCTGAGACCGATTAAGGTCCGACCAAGGGTCAGCCCGGCCAGCGCGAAAATGCTGGTGCCTGTGGCGGTTCAACAGTAGCGCAGCCTCGATCTAGCGCGGGCCGAAGCGGTCGAATGGCATGCCGAGTGCATTATCTGGCAGGCCCAGTTCGCCGGCGATGACCGGCCCGAGCACGGCATTGACTATGCGGTACAGGTAAGACAGGAAATTGCCGGCGGCAAAGGGCAGGAACAGACGGAAAACCAAGCGGCGTAAATCGGATTGGTTCAAGCCTATTCCGGTTTCACGTGAAACGCCGACGGTGGTAAGTCGGCTTGGCGCTGCAACCAAGTCAAGCGTTGCTCAATCTTGTTTCGCCAATGGGCGGCGATGCCTTCGCTCGCTGCTAGGTGCGCCAATTCACCCTGGTCGGGACGATGTTGCGCCCACAGCGCCATAGCGTCCGCCAGGGTCAGGCTGTCGCTTGCCGCTTTCTCCAGCAGCAGTTCGTCACCCGGTGCCACCTCGCCCGCTGTCAGCACGCGCCAGTACCAGCCGGTCAGATGTTGTTCACCGATGAAAGCGGCCATGCCCTCGCAGCCGAAACGTTCGTCGATCTTCCAGCATGGCGTGCGTGGCTGGCAGACTTGCAGCCGGGTGCTGCCGAGGCACCAGATATCGCCGACGCGCACGCTACTTTCGTCGAGGTCGGCGGTCGACAGGTTTTCACCCATGCTGCCGGGGACCAGCTGCCCGGCAGCTTCGGGAAAGCGCTCGGCCAGGCGGAGGTAATGAGTGGCCGGGTAAAGATGCACGGCCTTTTCCGGGCCGCCGTGCACGCGTCGGTCGGCCTGTTGGTCACCGGCGAAACCTTCCTGGCCGAGTGTCAGGAAGGTATTTACCGGCTGTTTGTAGATGCCGGTCGGGCGGCCGGATTCGGGTAGCGACCGAATGCCGCCGATAAATAGCGAGATATGCGCCATGGAGCGGTGATTGTGCCATCAGGCAGGGCGTTTACCGCAAGCCGGGTAGCGAGGGAAATTCCCTGTTCCAGCCGGGTGTTCAGTCCCACAGCCAGGCGGCGCCACGCACACCTGACGAATCGCCGTGCACCGGTGGCAGGAAGCGGGTGTCCACGGTGTCGGAAAAGACATGCGGCGCGCAGCAGGCTGGCAAGTGGTGGTACAGGCGCGACAGCTTGGAGAGGCCGCCGCCGAGAATGATCACGTCCGGGTCGAGCAGATTGATGACTCCGGCTAGAGCTCGGCCGAGGCGTTCCTCGTAGCGCTGTAGCGTTGCCTCACAGGCGTCATCGCCGGCCTCGGCGCGGGCGGCGATGACGGCGGCGGTCAGCGTATTGCCGTGGCGCGTGGCATGATCGGCGGCCAGCCCGGGACCGGACAGATAGGTTTCGATGCAGCCGCGCCGGCCGCAGTAACAGGCCGGCAGCGGCAGGTCGTCGGCTGTCGGCAGGGGCAAGGGATTGTGTCCCCATTCGCCGGCGATGGCATTGGCGCCGAGCAGTACTTGGCGGCCGACGACGATACCGCCGCCGACGCCGGTACCGAGAATCACGCCGAAGACATTGGTAGCTTCCTGGCCGGCGCCGTCAATTGCTTCCGACAGGGCAAAGCAATTGGCGTCGTTGGCCAGACGCACCTCGCGCCCGAGCCGGCGCTGCAGGTCGGCGCGCAGCGGGCGGCCGATCAGGCAGGTCGAATTGGCGTTCTTGATCAGGCCGCTGGCCAGCGATTCGGCGCCGGGAATGCCGATGCTACCCCGACAACCCAGTTCGTCCTCGGCGGCGGCGACCAGCCCGGCGATGGCCGCCAGGGTTGCGTCGTAATCACCTTGCGGTGTGGCGATGCGACGACGCAACAATTCGCGACTGTCGCCGGCTAGCGCGATGATTTCGATCTTGCTACCGCCAAGATCAATACCGAGGCGCAAACTCAGACCCGGACGGCGACGCCCTTGACGTTGCCGTAGGTGGTGGTCAGCGTGCGCAGCACGCTGGCGCCGGCTTCGAGCAGCAGCATGAACAGGTTGCGCTCGGAGTACAGGCAGACCGGCTGGTCGATCTCGTATTTCGCGGCCATTGCCGGCAATAGGTAAGTGAAGCGCTGCTCGATGGGCAGATCTTGACCAGGGTAGCCGTCGCCCAGTTCCGAATGCAGACCGAGGATGGAGAGGTACAACTTGCCGCCGATCCTCAAGCGCAGCAGCAACTGGCGGAGGGTAGTGCGGGCCCGGTGGTAGGGCAGGCAGCACAGGCCCCGACGCAGAACGATAATGTCGTATGGGTCGCCGGGCAGATCGGCCGGTAGCTCGCTCAGCGTGCAGGGAACGAAACGGACGTTGTCTTGCACGCCAGCGGCCAGCGCCCGGTTCTCCACTTCACGCTGGCGGGCCGGCAGGTCACCGACAGTAACGCTGGCGCCGAGGCGGGCAAACTGGATGGCTAACTCGCAGCGTCCCGCTGGGAAGACGAATACCGACACGCGCCGGTCGATGCGCTGGCGCTTGACGCACTCCTCCAGCGCCAGACGCTCGTTCTCGTCATGACAATTGGCGATGGGATTGGCGCTAAGATGATCGTCCATGGTTGTTCCTCTCTCCGTTCCCTTTCATTCTGCATGAAGGGCGGGGGCCGTGACAACCGATCGAAGGTCCACCAGGAGCCAGTTCATGATTGTTACATTTACTTCCAGCGAGACCGGCGAACTGCTGATGTTCGCCACCGTGGCGCGTACCATCTTGCAGGCGCTGGGCAAAGAGACGACCGCACGCGGCACATTCACGCGGGACGAGATGGCTCCAGCTGCTGCTGCGCTGCGTCAGGCGGTGGCGCAGGCCGCCGCAGAGGAGGACGGCGTTGTCGAGGACGAGGAGGAAGAGGAAAAAGGGGCGAACAAGGAACCGGTGGTCACCCTCAGCCAGCGCGCCTGGCCATTTATCGACATGCTCGAACGCACCGGGCGCAGCGGGCCGGATGCCCACATCGTCTGGCAGGCGGCCGCCGATTTTTGAGCGGTGGCGAGCTCAGAAGAGCTCGATGTCGTCGCTCTTGCCGCGCCAGTCGGCCATGAATTTGGTGATGGCCTCTTGTACGGGCATGCCCTGCATCACCGCGGTGAACATGGCGATTTCCTCGGCCGTGCTGTACTTGGCCTTGATCCGCTGTTGCAGCGCGACCCATTCATCTGGACGGGACAGGCGGCTACGGTCGCCGACCAACTGGCTTAGCTCGCCCAGGCTGAGGCCGACGTGGGACAGGCGCTGCACCAGCTTGTCGTAGAACTGGAAGGCGATAATTGTTTGGCGCACCATCCCGGCCGCGTGCTCGGAAGCCCCGGCCAGTTGTCGTTTGGCCTCGCCGGTCGGACCGTCGTCGGGCAGCGTGTCGGCGATTTGCGAAACCATCTTCAGGTGTTCGGCCAGGGTGGTGAAGGACTGCCCCAGCACATCGACCGAGGCGTTGCCGTCCTTCATCGCCGCCTCGATCTGTAAGGCCGCCAGTTCGAGCATCCGCACCGTCTCGCTGACCTGGCTCCAGTTCAGGTCGGGTGGGTGGACGGCGTTGCCGCGAGGGGTCTTTTCCATGTTCGCTTTCCGGATTCTGCGCATCGTGCCTGGTGATCCCTGGCCAGCCGCCAGGCCGGAATTGTGGTGCACAAATTGCGCGGGACTATAGCGTAATTCGTCGTACTTCCCGGTCATGTGTGCAGGCCGTTCGCCGCCATAATCACGGCATGAATAAGCTTTTGCTGCCGCTTTTCCTGGTGTCAGTGCTGATCACGGCATCGGTCTACGCTGCCGAGGTGGCCGTCGACGTTGGTCATGGTCGGCTCGATGGCGGCGCCATCAGCGCCCGCGGCCGTTCCGAATTCGACTTCAACCAGCAGTTCGCCGAAGTTTTCGCCATGGCGCTGGCGCAGCGCGAGTTGGCAGTGCGTCGCATCAATTTCGCCGGCGACATCGGCAGCTTGGCCGAACGCCCGCAGCAGGCGGTTGGCGCCGATTTTTTCCTGTCTGTCCACCACGACTCGATCGCCGAGGCTTATCTGCAACGTTGGGACTGGGACGGCAGCGAAATGAGCTACACCGAGGCCAAGCGCGGTTTTGGTTTGTTCGTCTCAGCGCGCAATCCGGATCTCGCCACCAGTCTGCGCTGCGCCTCGGCCATCGGCGCCGTGCTGCGTCGCAACGGCTTCCAGCCTTCGCCTTGGCACGGCCGTCAGCATCAGGCAGCCGACGCCGAAAATGGCGTCTGGTACTACGACAATCTTGTCGTGCTGTACCGCACCACGTTACCGGCGGTACTGTTCGAGGCCGGCGTCATCAAGCACCGGGAAGAGGAACTGGAACTGCTCGACCCGCAACGCCAGGTCCGGATGGCCGACGCGGTGGCCACCGGCATCGCCGCCTGTCTATCGGTAAAGGAAGCTCTGAATGACCCCCGTGAGTTGTCGCGCCCGGCTTCGGGCGGTCTGTCGCGAGGGGTTGTTCAGAACTTCCTTAAAGAAACACCGGCTCGGGACTGAGGTCGACGGCGAATTTTTCGCGCACGGCGGCTTGTACAGCGGCCATCGTGCGCCGCACATCGGCGCCGTTGGCGCCGCCATGATTGACCAGCACCAGTGCCTGTTTCTCGTACATACCAACCGGCCCTAACGTTTTACCCTTCCAGTTGGCCTGCTCGATCAGCCAGCCGGCCGCCAACTTGATCCGGCCGTCCGCCTGCGGGTAACAGGGTAGCGCCGGATGTCGTTGCTTCAGCGCGGCGGCAGCTTCGGGCGCGACTATTGGGTTGTGGAAGAAGCTGCCGGCATTCGGTGTAATGGTCGGGTCGGGCAGCTTGCGCCGGCGAATGGCGATGATCGCCGCGGCGATGTCGCTGGCTGTCGGCGCGGCGATGGCGCGGGTTGCCAGTTCCTCACTGACCTCACCGTAATGGAGATTGGCGTGCCAAGCCTTGGGTAGCCGGAAGACGACGCTGGTGATCGCCAGCCGCCCGTTCAGATGCCAACCCTGCTGCTTGAACAGGCTGTCACGGTAGCCGAAGCGGCACGCTTCGTGGTCGAAGGAAACAAAGTCACCATGCGCGAAATTCCAAGCGGTCAGAGTATGGAAGCGCTCACTGACTTCGAGTCCATAGGCGCCGATATTCTGGATCGGCGCAGCGCCGACCGTACCGGGAATCAGGCTCAGGTTTTCCAGTCCCGGCCAGCCTTGGGCCAGCGTCCACTGCACGAAATCGTGCCAGTTCTCGCCGGCACCGGCCTCGACATACCAAGCCTCGGCATCTTCGCCGAGCAGGCGGCGGCCAGGAATGGCCATGTGCAGAATCAAGCCGTCGAAATCGCCGGTCAGCACCAGATTACTGCCGCCGCCGAGAATAAAGCGGCGTCCGGTGGCAAGCACCGGATCGGTTAGTTGTGCGGTCGCCGCGACCTTCAGGTAGCGCGTCGCCTTGCCCGGCAGGGCCAGGGTATTGGCGGTGCGCAGGTCGACGTCGGTCTGCATCATAACAATGGCGCCAGCCAGTATTTAGCCTCCTTGAGCGTCATTCCCTTGCGCCGTGCCCAATCTTCCAGTTGATCCTCCCCGATCTTCGGAATGGCGAAGTAGGCCGCCGCCGGGTGGCCGATGTAGAAGCCGGCGACCGAGGCGGCCGGAGTCATGGCGCAGGATTCGGTCAGGCCCATGCCGGCGTTGCCCGGTGCGTCGAGCAGTGCGAACAGGGTGCGCTTGGCGGTGTGGTCAGGGCAGGCCGGGTAGCCGGGGGCCGGGCGGATACCCTGGTATTTCTCGGCGATCAGCGCTTCGTTGTCGAAGCGCTCGTCTGGGGCATAACCCCAGTAGTGAGTACGCACTATCAGATGCAGCCATTCGGCGGCGGCTTCGGCGAGGCGGTCGGCCAGTGCCTTGAGGAGGATGGCCGAGTAGTCGTCATGGGTCCGTTCGAATTCGGCGAGGCGCTCCTCGATGCCGAGGCCGGTGGTGACGGCGAAAGCGCCGACGTAGTCGCGCTGGCCGACGAAATCGGCCAGGGCCAGGTTATGCCGGCCGGCCGGCTGCTTGTGCTGCTGGCGTAGGCCGACCCAGCGGGCCAGCTCGACTGTCCGCGCTTCGTCGCTGTAAATAACGATGTCCTCGTCGCTGCTGCTGGCCGGGTAGAGACCGAACACAGCGCGGGCGGACAGCCAGTTTTCTTCGATGATGCGGGCCAGCATGGCCTTGGCGTCGGCAAAGAGTTGGCGGGCCGTTGCGCCGACCGTCGGGTTGTCGAGGATGGCCGGGTAGCGGCCGACCAGGTCCCAACTCTGGAAGAAGGGCGACCAGTCGATCAACAGCGCGATGTCTTCGAGTTCCAGGTCGAGCGCCTGGCAGCCGATCTGTCGCGGCACCGGTGGCGCTTGCTCGGCGTTCCACGTGAAACGATTGGCGCGTGCTTCTGCCAGCGACACCAGCGTAGCGCCCTTGCGGCCGGCGTGCTCGCTGCGCACGTTTTCGTACTCGGCGGCGATCTCAGCGAGGTAGCCATCGCGTTGGTCGGCCGACAGCAGCTTGGTGGCGACGCCAACGGCGCGCGAAGCATCCGGCACGTAGACGACGGCGCCTTCGGTATTGGGGGCGATCTTGATCGCGGTATGAGCGCGGCTGGTCGTCGCGCCGCCGATCAGCAGCGGCTGGTTCAGACCCTGGCGCTTCATCTCGGCGGCGACGTGCGCCATTTCTTCCAGCGATGGGGTGATCAGACCCGACAGACCGATCAGGTCGACCTGGTGCTCGCGGGCGGCGTGCAGGATGTTCTCGCACGGCACCATGACGCCGAGGTCGATGATGTCGTAGCCGTTACAACCGAGGACGACGCCGACGATGTTTTTGCCGATGTCGTGCACGTCGCCCTTGACCGTGGCCATCAGGATGCGGCCCTTGGAACCGAGGCCGGAGCGGGCCTTCTCGGCTTCGATATACGGCACTAGGTGGGCAACCGCCTGTTTCATCACACGCGCCGATTTGACGACTTGCGGCAGGAACATCTTGCCGGCGCCGAACAGGTCGCCGACGTGGTTCATACCGCTCATCAAAGGCCCCTCGATGACGGCCAGTGGCGGCTTGCCGGCGGCTTCGAGTTTGGCCCGAACCTCCTCGGTGTCGGCAACGACGAAATCGGTGATGCCCTTGATCAGTGCGTGTTCGAGCCGCTTTTCAACTGGCAGTTGGCGCCAGGAGAGATCGGGGCCGCTGTCCTTAGCCTTGCCTTCCTTGACCGTTTGGGCGAACTCGACCAGCGCTTCACCGGCGCCGGGATGCTTGTTCAGCACCACGTCCTCGACCTTGGTGCGCAACGTCGGCTCCAAGTTGTCGTACACGCCCAACATGCCGGCGTTGACGATGCCCATGGTCATGCCGTTGCGGATTGCGTGATACAGGAAGACGGTATGGATGGCCTCGCGTACCGGGTCGTTGCCGCGAAAGCTGAACGAGACGTTGGAAACGCCGCCGGAAATATGGGCGTGCGGCAGGTTCTCCCTGATCCAGCGCACTGCTTCGACGAAATCGACAGCGTAGTTGTCGTGCTCGGGAATGCCGGTGGCGATGGCGAAAACATTGGGGTCGAAGATGATGTCTTCAGCCGGGAAACCGATGCCGGTCAGCAATTCGTAAGCCTTGCCGCAAATGGCGGTCTTGCGGGCGTAAGTATCGGCCTGCCCTTGCCCGTCGAAAGCCATGACCATTACTGCCGCGCCATAGCGGCGGGCCAGGCGGGCCTGGTCGAGAAATTTCGCTTCGCCCTCCTTCCGCGAAATGGAATTGACGATGCCTTTGCCTTGAATGCACTTGAGGCCGGCCTCGATGACTTCCCACTTCGACGAATCAATCATTACCGGCACGCGCGAAATGTCCGGTTCAGAAGCGATCAGTTTGAGGAACTTGTCCATCGCGGCGACGGAATCGAGCATCGCCTCGTCCATGTTGATGTCGATGATCTGCGCGCCGTTCTCGACCTGCTGGCGGGCGACGGCCAGCGCGTCGCTGTAGCGGCCTTCGAGAATCATCCGGGCGAAGGCGCGCGAGCCGGTGACGTTGGTGCGCTCGCCGACATTCACATAAAGCGCGCCGGGCAGCACGTTGAACGGCTCCAGCCCGGACAGGCGCAAGGCCGGCGCGATTA
>JAISPT010000043.1 GCA_031274715.1 Azonexus sp.
GAGGCGCAGTTGAAGAATTTGCGCGAAGAGGGCGTCGCCCAGCGGAAACTGAAAGTCGATGAATTGGCCGAGGCCATCATCGGGCATTTGATCGATTCGGACGAAGAGGAATAAGCAGATGGCGCATTATGATCTCGAAGAGCAGGAACAGATCGACAGTCTGAAAACCTGGTGGAAGATGTATGGCAACCTGGTCACTGCCGTGGTCGCCGCGGTGGCACTAGTCACGGTCGGCTGGCAGGGTTGGAACTGGTACCGGAACAACCAGGCGGGGCAGGCTTCAGCAATCTTCGCTGTGCTCGAACAGGCGTTTGCTGCTGGCGATGCCCAGAAGGTCAAGGCCGCCGCCGGCGAACTGGCCGAGAAATATGCCGGCACCAGCCATGCGGCGCTCGGGGCCTTGCTGGCCGCCCGCCAATCGTTCGATGCCGGGGATTTGAAGACGGCCCGGACGCAGCTCGCCTGGGTAGCGGACAATGGCCGCGATGAAGTGCGCGACCTGGCTCGCTTCCGCCTGGCCGCCGTGTTGCTCGACGAACAACTGTACGACGAGGCCCTGAAACAGCTCGCCGCCGCGCCGGCACCGGCCTTTGCCGCCCGCTTCCAGGAGCTGCGCGGTGATGTGCTGGTCGCCCAGGGCAATAGATCGGAAGCGCGCGCCGCCTACCGTGCCGCGCTTGACCAGATCGGCGAGGCCGCCGGTGTCGGCCGCGAATTGCTGCAGCAGAAGCTCGACAGTCTGGGTGAGGCCGCTTGATGAAGCCTGTGCGCCTGCTCCTGTCACTGGCCATTGCCGGCCTGCTGCTCAGCGGTTGCGCTAGCGTCTCCAATACCCTGGACAAGCTCAATCCGTTTTCCAGCTCTGGCCCCAAGCCGGCTAAGTTGATCGACTTCAAGCCGACGGCCGAGGTCCGCAACCTGTGGTCGGCCAGCATCGGCAAAGCCGGCAACTACACCTTCGTTCCGGCGGTGGTCGGCAGCGCCGTGTTTGTTGCCGGGCACGACGGTTCGCTCAGCCGTATCGAGGATGGCCGGACCGTGTGGAAAATTTCCACTGGCCACGCGTTGTCGGCTGGCATTGGCGCCAGCAGTCGCCTGGTCGTGGTCGGTACGCCGAAGGGCGATGTCCTGGCCTATGCTGCAGACGATGGCAAGCCGCTGTGGCAGGCCAAGGCCAGCAGCGAGGTGCTGGCCGCGCCGACGGTCGGTGACGACGGCGTCGCGGTGCGCAGCGGCGACAACCGCGTCTTCCTGTTCGATCTCGTCGATGGCGGGCGCAAATGGGTGTACCAGCGGGCGACGCCGACGCTGTCGATCCGCGGTGCCGGTTCGCCGGTATTCGCCGACCGCTATCTGTTCGTCGGCTTCCCCGGTGGGCGCCTGGTCGCCCTGTCGCTGCAGAATGGCGCCTTGGCCTGGGAAGGCACGGTGGCCCAGCCGCGGGGAACGACTGAGCTCGACCGCGTCGCCGACATCGTCGCGCCGCCGGTCGTAGATGGGTCGCAGATCTGCGCCGTCGCCTTCCAGGGCAAGGTTGCCTGTTTCGATATGGGGCAGGGCGGTGCGCTGATCTGGTCGCGCGACCTGTCCTCCGCCACGGGCTTGGCGCTCGACGGCCGCTATCTGTTCGTCACCGACGACAAGGGGGCGGTGCATGCGCTCGATCGCCTGACCGGCAGCAGCCTGTGGAAACAAGACAAGTTAGTTAACCGCGGGGTCTCCGGCCCGGCCGTGGCTCGTGGCCTGGTCGCCGTGGGCGACGTCGAGGGCATCGTGCATTTCCTGTCACGCGAGGATGGTGCTTTTGCCGCTCGCCTGAAGACCGACGGCACGCCGGTACGCGGCGCCATCCAAGCGCTCGGTTCCGGCTTCCTGGTGCAGACTACCGGCGGCAGCGTCAGCGCGATTGAGGCCCAATGAAACCGACGCTCGTCCTGGTCGGCCGACCGAATGTCGGCAAATCGACCTTATTCAACCGCCTGACCCGCTCGCGCGATGCCATCGTCGCCGACTTGCCGGGCCTGACTCGTGACCGTCACTATGGCCACGGCAAGCTAGGCAGGAAACCCTATCTGGTTGTCGATACCGGCGGTTTCGAACCGCTGGTCAAGGAGGGCATCCTGCACGAGATGGCGCGCCAGACCGAGCAGGCGATCGCCGAGGCCGACGCGGTCGTCTTCGTGGTCGACGGCCGCAGCGGCCTGACGCCGCACGACAAGGAAATCGCCAATAAGCTGCGGCGCATCGACCGGCCTGTTTTCGTCGCCGTCAACAAGGCCGAGGGCATGAATCGCGGCATGGTCGAGGCCGAATTCCATGAGCTTGGCCTGGGCGAGCCGAATGCCATTTCGGCGGCGCACGGCGAGGGCGTGCGCGGCCTGGTCGACCTGGCGCTGGCCGAGTTTCCCGAACCGGAAGAGGACGAGGTCGAATCCGACGCGGTGCGCGTTGCCATCGTCGGTCGGCCGAATGTCGGCAAGTCGACGCTGATCAACACGCTGCTCGGCGAAGAGCGGGTCATTGCCTTCGACGCGCCCGGTACCACCCGCGATGCGATCGAGATCGACTTCGAGCGTGCCGGCCGCCCGTACGTGCTTATTGATACGGCTGGCATGCGCAAGCGCGGCAAGGTTTTCGAGTCGATCGAGAAGTTTTCGGTGGTCAAGACGCTGCAGGCCATCGAGGATGCCAACGTCGTTGTCCTGATGGTCGACGCCCAAGCCGATGTTTCCGAGCAGGATGCCCACATCGCTGATTTCATCGTGCAGTCCGGGCGAGCGCTGGTGGTTGCGGTCAACAAATGGGACGGCCTCGATGCCTACGTCCGCGAGCAGACCCGCCTGACCCTGCAGCGCAAGCTGAAATTCCTCGACTTCGCCAAGTTCCACTTCATTTCGGCGCGCGAGGACATTGGCTTGGCGGCATTGTTCCGCTCGGTCGACGCGGCCTATGCGGCGGCCATGACCAAGATGGCGACGCCGCGCTTGAGCCGCGTGCTGGCCGACGCGGTGGCCAAGCAGGCGCCGCCGAAGCATGGCGTGTTCCGGCCGAAGCCGCGCTACGCGCACCAGGGTGGCTCCAACCCGCCGATCATCGTGGTCCACGGCAACGCGGTGGACCAGATTAGCGACAGCTACCGCCGCTATCTCGAACATACCTTCCGCGAAGCCTTCAAGTTGCAGGGCACGCCGTTGCGTATCCAGTTTGTTACCGGCAAGAACCCGTTCGCCGACAAGGATCGGAAATAGGCCCAGCCAAATGTTTTGGCAAGCTTGGCGATTTTCGGTACATTAACCGACTCATAACAACACACATGGAGTCCACACCATGAGCAATAAAGGGCAATTGTTACAAGACCCCTTCCTCAACGCGCTGCGTCGCGAGCATGTCCCCGTCTCGATCTATCTGGTCAATGGCATCAAGTTGCAGGGCCAGGTTGAATCCTTCGATCAGTACGTCGTACTGTTGAAGAATACGGTTACCCAGATGGTCTACAAGCACGCCATTTCAACGGTCGTGCCGGCTCGTCCGGTCAATCTGCAGCAACAAGAGCTGGCGGCCGAACAATAAAGCCGTTCTCCAGGCCCGCCGTCCCGGCGGGCCGTTGCTTCTCCCCGGAATCTATCGATGATTGAACGTCCTGCCGCCGGTGAACGCGCGGTGATCGTTCAGCTCGACTTCGGCCAGCCTGATCTGGCCGATCAACTGGAAGAATTGCGCCTGTTGACGGAGTCGGCCGGTGGCGTCGTCGTCGCCGAAGTATTCGGCCGGCGCCACGGCCCCGATCCGAAAACCTTCGCCGGCAAGGGCAAGGTGCAGGAAATCGCTGCCATGCTGGCGGCCGGCGATGCCGATCTGGTGATTTTCAACCACGAATTGTCGCCAGTTCAGGAACGCAATCTCGAGCGTGAACTTCAGTGCCGCGTCATCGACCGGACCAGTCTGATTCTCGATATTTTCGCGTTGCGTGCGGCCAGTGCCGAGGGCAAGTTGCAGGTCGAGTTGGCGCAACTGGAACACTTGTCCACCCGCTTGGTGCGCGGCTGGACCCACCTTGAGCGCCAGCGCGGTGGTATCGGCCTGCGCGGTCCCGGGGAAACCCAGCTCGAAACCGACCGCCGCTTGCTCGGCAACCGCGTCAAGCTGCTCAAGGAGCGCCTGCGCCGCCTGTCGCGCCAGCGCGGCGTGCAGCGCAAGGCGCGCATGCGCGGCGATGTGCTCAACGTGTCCATCGTCGGCTATACCAATGCCGGCAAGTCCACACTGTTCAACGCTCTGACCCATGCCGGCGTCTATGCCGCCGACCAGTTGTTCGCGACCCTGGATACGACCTCGCGCAAGCTGTGGGTGGCGGGTGGCGGCAATGTCGTCATTTCCGACACCGTTGGTTTCATTCGCGATCTGCCGCATGCGCTGGTCGATGCTTTCCATGCCACGCTGGAGGCGGCCAACGATGCCGATATCCTGTTGCACGTGGTGGACAGTGCCAACTCTGCCCGCGAGGAGCAGATGGCCGAGGTCGACAAGGTGCTCGACGAGATCGGCGCCGGACAATTACGGCAGTTGATCGTCTGGAACAAGATCGACTTGACCGAGGCGGCGCCGGGAGTCGAGCGCGACGAGTATGGTAATATCGCGCGCGTTCGTCTCAGTGCGCGCTCGGGAACAGGCCTCGACCTGCTGCGCGAGTCGCTGGCCGAATATGCCAAGCTCAAATCCGAGGCTCGCCGCAAGGAACTGGCCGAAGCGGCGCGCGAAGCCCAACAAGATTTCATCTGATAGAAGAATCCCGATACCCATGATCCCAACGCTCGGTATTTTTATGTCGCTCAATGACCCTAAGTGGGGCAATCGGAGCGGCGACAACGGCGACCAGCCCGGCGGCGGTCCGCGCCGGCCCAACGATGGTCCGCCGGACCTGGAAGAGTTGTGGCGCGATTTGAATCGCAAGCTGTCCGCCCTCTTCGGCAAGAAGGGTGGGGGCGGCGGCAGCAACGGTGGCGGCGATGGTCCGCGCCTGCCCAATGTTGATTTCAATCCAAAATTCCTCGGCGGCGGTGTCGGCCTGCTGGCCGGCTTGGTCGCCGTGCTCTGGCTGGCTTCCGGTTTCTACATCGTGGACGCTTCGCAGCGCGGCGTTGTGTTGCAATTCGGCCGCTACCTGGAAACGACCGAGCCTGGCCTGCGCTGGCGCTTTCCCTTTCCGTTCCAGTCGCACGAACTGGTCGACCTGTCCAAGATGCGCGCGCTGGAAATCGGCTATCGCGGCAGCCAGAGCAACCAGGTGCTGAAAGAAGCGTTAATGCTGACCGATGACGAGAACATCGTTAACATCCAGTTCGCCGTCCAGTGGATGCTCAAGGATCCGGTCGAGTATTTGTTCAACAACCGTAGTCCGGACGATGCGGTCAAAGGGGCGGCCGAGTCGGCGATCCGCGAGATCGTCGGCAAGAGTCGGATGGATTTCGTGCTCAACGAGGGCCGCGAGCAGATCGCCTCCAATGCCGCCCAACTGATGCAGGAGATTCTCGATCGCTACAAGAGCGGCATCCTGATTTCCAAGGTGACGATGCAGAACGCCCAGCCGCCGGAGCAGGTGCAGCCGGCCTTCGACGATGCGGTCAAGGCCGTCCAGGACCGCGAGCGACAGAGGAATGAAGGCCAGGCTTATGCCAACGACGTGATTCCGCGCGCCAGGGGCACGGCGGCTCGCCTGATCGAGGAAGCCAACGGTTACCAGCAACGGGTGATTGCCACCTCCGAGGGCGATACCGCGCGCTTCCGTCAGATTCAAGGCGAATACGCCAAGGCGCCGGAAGTCACGCGCCAGCGCATGTATCTGGAAACCATGCAGCAGATTTACGCCAACACCACCACGGTGCTGATCGATGCGAAGGGCAGCGGCAACCTGCTGTATCTACCGCTCGACAAACTGATGCAGTCGGTGGCGGCCGGTGTTCCCGCCGGCGAGGCAGCGGCCTCGCCGGGCCGGACCGGGTCTCCGCTGGCGGCCGAGGCGCCGCCGCAAATCGAAAGGCCGCTGGGCGGCACCACGTCGTCGGGCTCGTTGCGCTCGCGTGATCGGGAGAGTCGTTGATGAGTTCACGTCTGAAGAACGTTCTGGGCATCGTCGCCGTCACCGCGCTGCTGGTGCTGTCCATGTCGATGTTTACCGTCGATCAGCGGCAGTTCGCGCTGGTCTTCCAGTTTGGCGAGGTCAAGCGGGTGATTACCGAGCCGGGCCTGAATTTCAAGATTCCGCTGATCCAGAACGTGCGCTATCTCGATCGGCGCATCATCACGCTGGATAGCGACGAGCCGGAGCGTTTCATCACCTCCGAGAAAAAAAATGTGCTGGTCGACTCCTTCATCAAGTGGCGCATCATCGATCCCAAGCTGTATTACATCTCAGTTGCCGGCGACGAGGCGCTCGCCCGCACGCGCCTGAACCAGACGGTGAATTCTGGCCTGCGCGAGGAATTTGGCAAGCGCACCGTGCATGACGTGGTTTCCGGCGAGCGCAACAAGATCATGGAACAGATGCGCGTCAGGGCCGATGCCGATCTCCGCCGCATCGGCGTGGAAATCATCGATGTGCGTCTGAAGCGCGTCGAGCTGCCGACCGAGGTTAGCAGTACGGTATTCAGCAGGATGGAATCCGAGCGCAAGCGGGTCGCCAACGAACTGCGCTCGGAAGGCGCGGCCGAGGCCGAGAAGATTCGCGCCGACGCTGACCGCCAGCGCGAAGTGATCATTGCCGATGCCTACCGTGATGCCCAGAAAATCAAGGGCGAGGGCGACGCCAAAGCTGCCGCCATTTATGCCGCCGCCTTCAGCCAGAGTCCGGCGTTCTATGCCTTCTACCGCAGTCTTGAAGCCTACCGTGGCAGCTTCAACAACAAGGGCGACATGCTGGTGATCGAGCCCGGTTCTGATTTCTTCAAATACATGAAGAGTCCCGGACAGAGTAGCGACAAAGCCAAATGACCACGCCGCTGTTGCTGGCCTTCGCGCTGATGCTGGTGCTGGAGGGGGCGATGCCCTTCATCGCCCCGGCCGCTTGGCGCGAGACTTTTCGCCGTCTGACCCAATTCTCGGACGGGCAAATCCGCTTCGTCGGCCTGACCTCGATGCTGATTGGTCTCGCCCTCATCCTGATCCTTTCATGAACTGGCTGTTACCTGAATATATTGCCGATGCGCTGCCGGCCGAGGCGGCGCGCATCGAGAGCCTGCGCCGCCAGGTGCTCGATCATTTCAAGGTGCGCGGCTTTGCCTACGTGATGCCGCCGATGCTCGAATACCTCGAGTCGTTGCTGACCGGTGCCGGCCAGGATTTGAAGCTGCGCACGTTCAACCTGGTCGACCAACTCTCCGGTCGCACCATGGGTGTGCGGGCCGATATCACGCCGCAGGCGGCGCGCATCGATGCACACTTGCTCAACCATCAGGGCGTGACTCGGCTGTGCTATTGCGGCAGCGTGCTGCATACCTTGCCGGCCACCGTTTCGGCCGGCCGCGAGCCGCTGCAAATCGGCGCCGAACTGTACGGCTATGCTGGCATTGAGGCCGATCTCGACATCATTCGCCTGCTCGCCGGCGCCTTTGCCGCGATCAAGCTACCGCTGGCCCGCATCGATCTCGGCCATGTCGGCATTTTCCGCGCCCTGGCCGAGGCCGCTGGCCTGCCGCCGGCGGCCGAAGATAACCTGCTCAACCTGCTTCAGGACAAGGATGTGCCGGGACTGGCCGAGGCTTGCGCGACGGTCGCTGCGCCGTGGCGCGAGGCGCTGCTGGCGCTGCCGCGACTCTACGGCGGCGTCGAAGTGATCGCCCGGGCGCAGGCCGAACTGCCCGCTTTGCCGGCCATCGCAGCGGCGCTCGACAGTTTGCGACATATCTTCGCCGCCGCGCCGGAATTGCCCCTGTCGGTTGATTTGTCCGACCTGCGTGGCTACCACTACCACAACGGCGTCGTTTTCGCCGCCTATTGCCCCGGCTACCCGGCGGCGATTGCGCTGGGTGGGCGCTACGACGGCGCTGGCCAAGCCTTTGGCCGGGCCCGTCCGGCCACCGGTTTCTCGATGGATTTGCGCGAAGTGGCCCGCCTGGTGCCCGTGCCGTGCGTGGCGAGCGCCATCCTGGCGCCGGCGGCTGGCGTCGACATGGTTTTGGCGGCCCAAATTGCCGCTCTGCGCGGCCAGGGCGAGGTCGTCGTCGAACTGCTGCCGGGCGAAATGGCCTGCGAAGGGCTGCGCTGCGACCGCAAGCTGGTCCGCGTCGGCGAACGCTGGATTATTGAAGCAATACAAGAGGATTAGAACATGGCCAAGAATGTCATCGTCGTCGGCACGCAGTGGGGCGACGAGGGAAAAGGGAAGATCGTCGATTGGCTGACCGATCACGCCAAGGGCGTGGTCCGCTTCCAGGGCGGCCACAA
>JAISPT010000059.1 GCA_031274715.1 Azonexus sp.
GGTCGTCATCGACGAGAACATGATTGCCGGCGACACGCCGCCCCTGCTTATTTACGCCGATCAGCCGAAGGTTTCCGGCGGCAACTGAGCCGGGCTTGAATTGCGGTTCCCCGCCCCCATTTAGGGGGTTCATACCTATTTCTAAGGCTTCGTCATGTCGAACCCCAACACCCTTCCGGAAACCGTCGAACTGCCGCTGCTGCCGTTGCGCGATGTCGTCGTCTTCCCGCACATGGTCATCCCGCTGTTCGTCGGCCGCCCGAAATCGATCAAGGCGCTGGAAATGGCCATGGAGACCGGCAAGCACATCCTGTTGGTAGCCCAGAAGTCAGCCGCCAAGGATGAACCGGAGCCGGAAGATCTTTACCGCATCGGCTGCATGGCCAACATCCTGCAGATGCTCAAGCTGCCCGACGGCACCGTCAAGGTGCTGGTCGAAGGCACGCAGCGAGCCCGTGTCGATGCCATCGACGTACACGCCGCCGTGTTCATGGCCACTGCCGTGCCGCTGCCGCAAAGCGCCGTCGAGGACCACGAGATCGAGGCCATGCGCCGCGCCGTGGTTGCCCAGTTCGACCAGTTCGTCAAGCTGAACAAGAAGATTCCACCGGAAGTCCTGTCTTCCATCGCCGGTATCGAGGACGCTGGCCGCCTGGCCGACACCATCGCCGCCCACCTGCCGCTCAAGCTCGAGCAGAAGCAGGAAGTGCTGGAGATGGAAAGCATCCGCGACCGCATCGACCGCCTGCTCTCGCAGCTCGAATCGGAAATCGACATCCTCCAGGTCGAGAAGCGCATCCGCGGCCGCGTCAAGCGCCAAATGGAGAAGAGCCAGCGCGAGTACTACCTGAACGAGCAGGTCAAGGCGATCCAGAAGGAACTCGGCGAAGGCGAGGACGGCGCCGATTTCGAGGAGCTGGACAAGAAGATCAAGGCTGCTGGCATGAGTAAGGAAGGTTTGGCCAAGGCCCAGGGCGAGCTAAAGAAGCTGCGCCTGATGTCGCCGATGTCGGCCGAAGCCACCGTCGTGCGCAATTTCGTCGAGACGCTGGTCGGCCTGCCGTGGCGCAAGAAGACGCGGATCAGCAAGGATTTGCGCGAAGCCGAGAAGATTCTCGACGCCGACCACTTCGGATTGGAAAAGGTCAAGGAACGCATCATCGAATACCTCGCCGTGCAGCAGCGCGTCGATAAGGTCAAGGCACCGATCCTGTGCCTGGTCGGTCCCCCGGGCGTCGGCAAGACCTCGCTCGGCCAGTCGATCGCCAAGGCCACTAACCGCAAGTTCGTGCGCATGGCCCTCGGCGGCGTCCGCGACGAGGCCGAGATTCGCGGCCACCGCCGTACCTACATCGGCTCGATGCCGGGCAAGATACTCAACAGCCTGACCAAGGTCGGCGTGCGCAATCCGCTGTTCCTGCTCGACGAGGTCGACAAGCTCGGCCAGGACTTCCGCGGCGATCCATCGTCAGCCCTGCTCGAAGTACTCGATCCGGAACAGAACAACACTTTCCAGGACCACTACGTCGAAGTCGATTTCGACCTGTCCGACGTCATGTTCGTGGCCACCGCCAACACCATGAACATCCCGGCGCCGCTGCTCGACCGGATGGAGGTAATCCGCCTCTCCGGTTACACGGAAGACGAGAAGGTCAACATCGCCATGCGCTACCTGCTGCCCAAGCAGATGAAGAACAACGGCGTCAAGAAAACCGAACTGACCGTCGTCGACAGCGCAATCCGCGACATCGTCCGCTACTACTCCCGGGAGGCCGGCGTGCGGGCGCTGGAACGCGAGATTTCCAAGATTTGCCGCAAGGTGGTCAAGACGCTGCTACTCAGGAAGCGCGACAGCAAGCTCATCGTCAACGCTAGGAATCTCGACAAATTCCTCGGCGTGCGCCGCTACAGTTTCGGCATGGCGGAGAAGGAAAACCAGGTCGGCCAAGTCACCGGTCTGGCCTGGACCGAGGTCGGCGGCGAACTGCTGACCATCGAGTGCGCCAATATGCCAGGCAAGGGCAACATCCTGCGCACCGGCTCGCTCGGTGACGTGATGAAGGAGTCGGTCGAGGCCGCCCGCTCGGTGGTGCGCGCCCGTGCCCAGCGCCTGGGCATCAAGGCCGATGCCTTCGAGAAGACTGACATCCACATCCACGTTCCCGAGGGCGCCACGCCCAAGGACGGACCGTCGGCCGGCATCGCCATGACCACGGCCCTGGTCTCCTCCTACACCGGCATTCCGGTCCGTTGCGAAGTCTGCATGACCGGCGAGATTACGCTGCGCGGCGAAGTGCTGGCCATCGGCGGGCTCAAGGAAAAACTGCTGGCCGCCGTGCGCGGCGGACTGAAGACGGCGCTGATTCCGGAAGAGAACGTCAAGGATCTGACCGAGATTCCCGACAACATCAAGAACAAGATCGAAATCGTCCCGGTCAAGTGGATCGACCAGGTGCTCGAGCGTGCGCTCGAGCACAAGCCCGAGGCGCTGCCGGAACAAACCGAGGAAAACTCGGAGGTCAAGGCCGCCGGTGAGGCCACCGCAGCCACTGTACTTACCCATTAAGAGTAGAATTCCTCCCCCCCCTTGGGGCGCGCGCCCGGAAAGCAGCCTCATCGGGTGAGAATCCGCTTGACACAAGGATTTCGGGAGAGATATAAATTCGTCCGCGCTAAATTTTTCCTTTTTCCAATTCATCCACACTCAAGGGATTCAAAATGAACAAGACTGAACTGATCGACCAGATCGCCGCTTCCGCAGAAATCTCCAAGGCCGCTGCCGGCCGTGCGCTCGATGCCACCGTCGCCGCTGTCAAGGACGCGCTGAAGAAGGGCGACACGGTCAACCTGGTCGGTTTCGGTACTTTTTACGTCGGCGAGCGCGCCGCCCGCACCGGCCGCAATCCGCGTACCGGCAAGACCCTGGAGATCAAGGCCGCCAAGTCGCCGAAGTTCCGCGCCGGCAAGGGCCTGAAAGACGCTATCAACTGATTACCGTGGGTGCTTAGCTCAGTTGGTAGAGCGTCGCCCTTACAAGGCGAATGTCGGCGGTTCGACCCCGTCAGCACCCACCACCCTGCTCGCAATGAAAAAACCCCGCTCTGGTAGCGGGGTTTTTTCATTGGAGTCGCGTGCTCAGTTCTCAGCCTTTGCGGCCGTGCCTAGTGCCCGTCTGGGTAGCGGCGAGAATGCCGCGCAGGATGTTGATCTCTTCCTTCTCCAGCCGGGCCCGGCCGAACAGGCGGCGCAGCTTGGGCAGCAAGCGACCGGGCTGGGCCGGATTGAAAAAACCGGTGGCGGTCATCACCGCTTCCAAGTGGCGGAGCAAGCCCTCATTCTCATCGACCGTCGCCAGCGGCGAAGCGAATGGTGTCACCTCCTGCCCGCCCAACGGCGGCCGCCCGGCAAAGGCCGTCATTCGGCATTCGTAGCACAGCAATTGCACCGCCGACCCAAGATTGAGGGAACTGAAACCGGGGTCCGTAGGAATAGTGACCGCCGCTTGGCAACGCAACACCTCCTCGTTGCTCAGGCCAACCGTCTCGTTGCCGAATACCAACGCCACCAGCCCCTGCTCTGCCTCGGCCAGCAAACGCGCCACGGACTCGCGCGGCGCCCCGACTGACGGCCCGAGATCGCGCTGGCGGGCCGACATGGCGACGGCAAAGACGCAGCCGGCCAGCGCTGCGTCGAGCGAATCCACCACCGTCGCCCGCTGTAGCAGATCGACGGCACCGGTCGCCCGAGTATCGGCTTCGGCATCGGGAAAACGCTTCGGCGCGACCAGACACAGCTCGCGCAGCCCCATCGTCTTCATTGCCCGTGCCGCCGCGCCGATGTTGCCGGGATGGCTGGGACGACACAACACCACGCGAATGCGCGACAACAGGAGTTCCGGGTTCATGGTGTAAAATCTAATCTTTGAAAATACGGATCGGGTGGCCTTGGCCGCCCGATCGCTCTTTAAGCCCATGCATCCAGCACTGAACATCGCCATCAAGGCGGCGCGCCGCGCCGGCCAGATCATCAATCGCGCCTCGAACGACCTCGATCTGCTGAAGGTCTCGACCAAGAAACCAAACGACTTCGTCACCGAAGTCGATAAGGCCGCCGAAGCCGTGATTATCGAAACCCTGCTGGAGGCTTATCCGACGCACGGCATTCTAGCAGAGGAGTCCGGCCAACAGGCCGGCAGGGGCGACGAGGAATACCAGTGGATCATCGATCCGCTCGACGGGACCACCAACTTCATCCATGGCTTGCCGCAGTACGCCGTCTCCATCGCCCTGGCCAAGGGCGGGGTGATCGAGCAGGCGCTGGTTTTCGACCCCAACCGCAACGAGCTGTTCACCGCCAGCAAAGGCGGCGGCGCTTTCCTCAACGAACGCCGTATCCGCGTCTCGCAGCGCACCAAGCTGGGCGCGGCACTGCTCGGCACTGGCTTCCCGTACCGGATGTTCGACCAGATCGATCTCTATCTCGCCATTTTCAAGGAACTGGCGCAGAAGACCGCCGGCCAGCGCCGCCCAGGCGCCGCCTCGCTCGATCTCGCCTACGTCGCTTGCGGCCGTTACGACGGTTTCTGGGAATTTGGCCTGGCCCCCTGGGACATCGCCGCCGGCGCCCTGCTGATCTCCGAGGCCGGCGGCCTGATCAGCGACCTGCGCGGTGAAGCCAACTATCTGGAAACCGGCAATGTGGTAGCCGGCACGCCGAAGGTATTCGCGCCGCTGCTCAAGCTGATCGAGGAAAAACTACCGGAATCCGTGCGCGGCTGACCCCGGCTCCAGCCCGACGAGGGCGCTTTTTCATGGACCTTGGCTGG
The DNA here is from genome assembly GCA_031274715.1 of Azonexus sp. Lineage (GTDB taxonomy): Bacteria > Pseudomonadota > Gammaproteobacteria > Burkholderiales > Rhodocyclaceae > Azonexus. The sequence goes on from JAISPT010000059.1 coordinate 4,826, forward strand.
TGTGAAACGATCCGCGCCTCCAGCCAATGTCGCTTGCCTCCGGCGAAATGTCGTCGCAAACCGAAAAAGGCCATCCAACCGGAGGAAGCCCATGACCCGTACCCAAATCCGCAATGCCATCATAAACGGCTGGCCGTTCTTCGGCACTACGCCTGAGGGCGAGGTACTGGCCCGTTACGTGATGTTCGGCCCGGTTTTCCACTGGCGCCGCAACCAGATGATCCCAATGCCGCTCCAGGGCAGCGATCTGCTCTGGTGGCTGCAAGTCAGCGGCGAAGAACACGGCACCGCGTCGGACGCTGGCAACTAGCGCTGCCCTCGCTCGTTGTCAGCACGATTATCCGGTGGGGAGCGACCGTGCCACACCTGCGCTTAGGATTGGGCGGAAGAACCAGCACCTTGCGCTTCTCCCTGAAGGGTAGCCGGGTTTTGGCATCGTGGAAGTTTTCGCAAACTTCTTCCAGTGGTCTGGCCGGAAGCTGGAACTGCTGCAGACCATACCAAACGAAATCACAAAAAAGCCCGCATTGACGCGGGCTTAGATATGTTTTCGTGCCTCTCGGTACCAGCCAGTACCAGACGCCAAATCACTCCCACTCGATGGTCGCAGGCGGCTTGCCCGAGACATCATAGACGACCCGGTTCAAGCCGCGCACTTCGTTGATGATGCGGTTCGAGACGCGACCGAGCAGTTCGTAGGGCAAATGTGCCCAGTGCGCGGTCATGAAGTCGCTGGTAACGACAGCGCGCAAGGCGACGACGTTCTCATAAGTACGACCGTCACCCATGACGCCAACGCTCTTGACCGGCAGGAAAACGGCGAAGGCTTGGCTGGTCAGGTCGTACCAGCTCTTGCCGACATTGGCCGCCGCACACAACCCGGCCGCCGCGTCACGCTGGGTGGCGTGGGTGGCGCGTAATTCCTCGATGAAGATGGCGTCGGCCCGTTGCAGCAGGCTGGCCGCTTCGCGCTTGACCTCGCCGAGGATGCGCACGCCAAGGCCCGGCCCCGGGAAGGGATGGCGATAGACCATCTCGCGCGGCAGGCCCAACGCCACGCCGAGTTCGCGGACTTCGTCCTTGAACAGCTCGCGCAGCGGCTCGAGCAGTTTCAGGTGCATGTCTTCCGGCAGGCCGCCGACGTTGTGGTGGCTCTTGATGGTGTGGGCGCCCTTCTTGTTCTTGCCGGCCGATTCGATCACGTCCGGGTAGATGGTACCCTGGGCCAGCCACTTGGCGACGGTCAACTTCTTCGATTCGGCCTGGAAGACCTCGACGAATTCCTTGCCGATGATCTTGCGCTTCTGCTCCGGATCGGAGACGCCGGCCAGCTTGCCCATGAAGCTATCGACAGCATCGACGCGAACAACCTTGACGCCGAGATTGCGGGCGAACATGTCCATCACCATGTCACCCTCGTTGAGGCGCAGCAGGCCGTGGTCGACGAAAACGCAGGTCAGTTGGCTGCCGATGGCGCGCTGGATCAGCGCTGCCGCCACGCTGGAATCGACACCCCCGGAGAGACCGAGAATGACTTCCTCCTGGCCGACCTGCTGGCGGATGGCACGTACCGCTTCCTCGATATAGTCGCCCATCACCCAGTCGGTGCCGCAACCGCAGATACCATGCACGAAGCGCTCGAGAATCGCGCGGCCCTGCAAGGTATGAGTCACTTCCGGGTGAAACTGCACAGCGTAGAATTTGCGGCTCTCATCGGCCATCCCAGCGATCGGGCAGGATGGCGTCGAGGCCATGGTCTTGAAGCCCGACGGCAGTTCCATTACGGAATCGCCGTGGCTCATCCAGACTTTGAGCATGCCATGGCCTTCGTCGGTGTAGAAGTCGGCGATGTCGTTCAGCAAGGCCATGTGGCCGTGGGCGCGGACTTCGGCATAGCCGAATTCGCGGGCCTTGCCGGTCGCCTCAGCGGTCATCACCTGGCCGCCCAGTTGCTGGGCCATAGTTTGCATACCGTAGCAAATACCGAGCACGGGAATCCCCAGTTCGAACACCGCGGCCGGCGCCCGCGGCGTATCGCCCTCGGTCACCGAATTCGGGCCGCCGGACAGAATGATGCCCATGGCGCCGTAGTTGCGGATGAAATCTTCGGAAACATCGTAGGGATGGATTTCGCAGAAGACCTTGGCTTCGCGGACGCGACGCGCAATCAGTTGAGTGACTTGGGAACCGAAGTCGAGGATGAGGATTTTCTGGTGAGCCATTGCAGAGCCTTGAATGAACAAGGGCGGCTCCCGGAGCCGCCCTGTGGAAAGCGAAAACGATCAGTCGAGGTGATAATTCGGCGCTTCCTTGGTAATCTGCACGTCATGAACATGCGATTCGCGGATGCCGGCCGAGGTGATTTCGACGAAACAGGCCTTTTCATGCATGTCGGCAATAGTCGGCGTGCCGAGGTAGCCCATCGACGAACGCAGGCCACCCATCAACTGGTGGATCACCGCCAGCACCGAGCCTTTGTACGGCACGCGGCCTTCGATACCTTCGGGCACAAATTTGTCGACGTTGGCCGTGGCTTCCTGGAAGTAGCGGTCGCTTGATCCGGCCTGCATCGCACCGAGCGACCCCATGCCACGATAGGATTTATAGGAACGCCCCTGGAACAGTTCGACCTCGCCCGGCGCCTCCTCGGCGCCGGCAAACAGGCCGCCGAGCATCACCGTATCGGCACCGGCGGCAATCGCCTTGGCAATATCACCGGAGTAGCGGATGCCACCATCGGCGATCATCGGTACACCAGTACCCCGCAGCGACTCGGAGACGTTCTGGATGGCGGTGATCTGCGGCACACCGACACCGGCAACGATGCGCGTGGTGCAGATGGATCCCGGACCGATGCCGACCTTGACGCCGTCAGCACCAGCATCGACCAGCGCGCGCGCGGCATCGGCTGTAGCAATGTTGCCACCGATGACTTCGATTTGCGGATAGTTCTTTTTGACCCAGCTCACGCGGTCGAGCACACCCTGCGAATGGCCGTGGGCGGTATCGACGACGATCACGTCGATACCGGCCTCGGCCAGCAATTCAACCCGCGCCTCAGTACCGGCCCCAACGCCGACGGCGGCACCGGCGCGCAAGCGGCCGGAAGCGTCCTTATTGGCCAGCGGATGTTCGGTGGACTTCAGGATGTCCTTAACCGTGATCAGGCCGCTCAAGCGGAATTCGTCATCAACTACCAGCACTCGCTCAAGACGGTGGGTGCGGATCAGTTCCTTGGCTTCCTCGACGCTGGCGCCTTCCTTGACCGTCACCAGCCGCTTCTTCGGCGTCATGATGGCTTTGACCGGCTGATCGAGATTGGTTTCAAAGCGCAGATCGCGGTTGGTGACGATGCCGACGACCTTGCCTGTTCTGTCCAGCACCGGCAAACCGGAAATCCGGTATTGGCGGGTAATTTCAAGCACATCGCGGACGGTCATCGTCGGCGAGACAGTGATCGGGTCCTTTAGGATACCGGACTCGAAGCGCTTGACCTTGGCAACTTCCGCCGCCTGGGCCTGGGCCGAGAGATTTTTGTGGATGATGCCAATGCCGCCTTCCTGGGCCAAAGCGATGGCCAGCCGGCCTTCTGTCACGGTATCCATGGCCGCCGACAGCAACGGCAAATTGAGGGTGATGTTGCGGCTCAGGCGCGTGGCAAGGCTAACGTCGCGGGGCAGGATCTGGGAATGGGCAGGAACGAGCAGGACGTCGTCGAATGTCAGGGCTTTTTGCAAAAGTCGCATGGCCTTTGATCCAAGGTCACAAAATCGTATTATACAGAATTCCCTCGCCACCTCGGATCGCCATGAAACCTGCTGCTGCGCTTATTCTAGGAATTATCTCGACTTTCGCCCTGGGCGCAGCCCATGCCGAAATCTACCAGTGGAAGGATGCCTCCGGCCGCACCGTGGTCTCCGACACCCCTCCTCCCGGAAACGCTGCCAAGGAAGCCAACGTGATCGGCAAGCAGCAGCCGGTGGTCAAAGGCGAAGTAGCCGGCGAAAAACCCGCCGAAGCACCGAAACCCGTAGCGGAAAAGGATCTCGATTTCAAAAAACGCCAGCAGGAAGCCCGCGACAAGGCCGACAAAGAAGCCAAGGAACAGAAGGCCGAAGCCGATCGCAAGGAGAATTGCGAGCGCGCCCGGGGCAACCTGGCGGCCATCGAATCTGGATACAGAGTGGCGGCATTCGACGAAAAAGGCGAACGCAAGATACTCGATGAGGGTCAGCGGAAAGAGGAAATGGATCGCTACCGCGAGATAGTCACGCAATCCTGCAAGTAGCTAAAACCCTGAAAACCGCGTTCAGCCTTCAGAGGCGTCGGCATCACCGGCGCCTTTTTTCATTGCCTTGCCTGCGGCCGCCCGCTGCTTGCGCACTTCCTTGGGATCGGCGATCAGTGGCCGGTAGATTTCGATCCGGTCACGGTCGCGCAATACGGCATCGGGTTTCGACAGCTTGGCGTAGATGCCGAATTTGTTTTTCTTCAGATCGATTTCCGGATATTTGAGCAGCAGGCCGGAGGCTTCCAGCGCTTGCCCCAGCGTCGCCCCGTCGGGCAAGCGCAGGCGCACGACCTCCTGTTTGCCGGTCTGCGCGTAGCAGACCTCAATATCGAGCATTTCAGCTTCAGCCATGGGCGGCTCCATAAACCTGAGCGGCCCGGCGCACGAAAGCATCGACAAAGGTATTGGCGATATGCCCGAACACCGGCCCGATGATTTTCTCGAACAGCTTGCTGGAAAATTCGTAATGCAGCCGGAACTCAATCTTGCAGGCGTCGGCGGCCAGGGCACGGAAATGCCATGAGCCTTCGAGGCGCCGGAACGGCCCGTCGACCAGGCGAATTTTCATCAAACCGGGGAATTCTTTGTCGTTTTCCGTGGTAAAGCTGGTCTTCACCGCGTGGTAGTTGACATGCAATGTCGCTACGGTCTTTCCGGCATCGCGGAATTTCACTTCGGTGCGGCTGCACCACGGCAGGAATGCCGGGTAATCCTCACAGCGGTCGACCAGCTCGAACATGCGCTCGGCGGAATGGGCAATCAGTACGGTCTTCTCAACCTGGGCCATGCGTCGGCAGCATTCGGGTATCCTGTAAAATGGCGATTTTAATGGATCACTTGCGGCATGAGCATCACGGTCAACAAAAAAGCCTTTCACGACTACTTCATCGAGGAGAAGTTCGAGGCCGGGATCGCCCTCCAAGGTTGGGAAGTCAAGGCCATTCGCGCCGGGCGCATGAACATCAAGGAGTCTTACGTCATCATCAAGAGCGGCGAGATTTTCCTGATCGGCATGCACATCTCGCCGCTGGCCACCGCCTCGACGCACGACCACCACGACCCGGTGCGGACGCGCAAGCTGCTGCTGCACGGCCGTGAAATCATGAAGCTGATCGGCAAGGTCGAGCGCGCCGGCTATGCCCTGGTGCCACTCGACCTGCATTTCTTGCGGGGCCGCATCAAGCTGGAAATCGGGCTGGCCAAGGGCAAGAAACAGCACGATAAGCGCGCCGACCAATTGGACAAGGACACCAAGCGCGAAGCGCAACGCGCCATGAAGGAGCTGGTGCGGTGAACGTCGTCCGCGACGCCGCACGCCTGCTGCGGGTGCTGGGCATCGCCATGCGCAAGGCACTGGCAAGATGAAAGGCGCCTCCGGTCTGCTGCTGGCGACAGCCTTATTGCTTCCCGCCTGCGGTGCGATCAATCCGCATTACGATCCGGCCCGCCCGCATCATCGGCCCGACGGCTTCGTCAATAACAACAGCCACCACGTTGGCGGCAAAGCCCCCTGGTACGAGGCACTGTGGCGGCGCTGGCAGGGTGGCTTCCAGCCACTGTATCCCCCGGCCGGCGGCTACCCGCAATTCGCGCGCGACTGGAGTGTTCCCGTCGATCATGCGCTGCTCCGCGACGCGGACGAGAAACCGCGCATCACTTGGCTCGGCCATTCAGGCCTCCTCTTGCAACTGGCCGACCGGAACATCCTGATCGATCCGCAACTCTCCGACTTTGCCGGGCCATTCCGCCTGCTCTCGGCGCCGCGCCACGTACCGCCCCCACTGACGCCGGAAGAACTGCCGCCGATCGATCTAGTGCTGATCTCGCACAATCACTACGACCACCTCGACGAGCGCACTATCGTCCGTCTGGTCGCCGCTGGCCAGCATCCGCATTTCCTGGTGCCACTCGGCGTCAAACACTGGTTCAACGAACGTGGCATCGCCGAAGTCAGCGAAATGGACTGGTGGGACACTATCGATGACGGTCCGCTGCGTATTCATTTCACGCCGGCCCAGCACTGGAGCAAACGCACCCTGTTCGACGCCAACGCCACGCTGTGGGGCGGCTTTTTCGTCGAGGCGGATGGCGGTGACCAAGCATGGCGTTTTCTCTACACCGGCGACACCGGCTATTCCGACGATTTTCGCGCCATCCGCCAGCGCCTGGGCCCCGTCGACTTGCTGGCCGTACCGGTCGGCGCCTACCAGCCGCGCGACTTCATGGCGCCGCAGCACATCAACCCGGACGAGGCCGTGCAAATCCTGCTTGATGTCGACGCCCGCCAGGCCATCGGCGTGCACTGGGGCACCTTCGAACTGTCCCAGGAGCCTTTCGACCAGCCGCCCGCCGACGTCCGCGTGGCACTCGACCAGCGCCAACTCGACCCGCAACGTCTGTGGCTGTTGCGCCACGGCGAAACCCGGAGGCTTCCCGCCCCTCCGGAAAAGCCGTCTGGCCAGCCATGACAATGAATACGTCATTCACCAAACCTTGATATCGCATAGAGAGAGCACAACCATGAGCAAATCTTCAAACAAGCCGCAGCAGAACGCTTCCCCTGCCGTGCGTTTTTTCAGCGGTGAAACTATTCCGCTGGAAATGCACAAAGTCCGCGTCGTGCAGAAACTGACCCTGCCACCGATTGAAGAACGACTGGCGGCAATCCGTCGCGCCGGCTTCAACACCTTTTTGTTGAAGACGCGCGATGTCTATCTCGACATGTTGACCGACAGCGGCACCAATGCGATGAGCGATACGCAGATGGGCGCGATGATGCAGGCGGATGATGCCTATGCCGGATCGCAGAGCTTCGAGCGCATGCAGGCGGCAATTGAGGAGGTATTCGGCAAGCGTTTTGTGCTGCCGGCCCACCAGGGACGCGCCGCAGAAAACATCATTTTCCGCAGCTACGTCAAATCCGGCGATCTGCTACCGATGAATTACCACTTCACCACGACGCTGGCGCATATCGAACTGAACGGCGGCAAGATAGCCGAGTTGCTGCACGACGAAGCCTTGCAGATCAAAAGCAGCAACCCGTTCAAAGGCAA
>JAISPT010000020.1 GCA_031274715.1 Azonexus sp.
TTGATCGGGGTCTTCGGCTTGCCGCGCATTTTCTTGACGGCATCGGTCAGGGTCAGGCCCTTGACCGGTGTTTCGTCGAGCTTGAAGATCAGGTCGCCGGACTTGATGCCGGCGCGATAGGCGGGCGTGTCCTCGATCGGCGAGATGACTTTGACCAGCCCATCCTCCATGCCGACTTCGATGCCGAGGCCGCCGAATTCACCCTGGGTGCCGACCTGTAAATCTTTGAAGGCATCGGCATCGAGATAGGCCGAGTGCGGATCGAGGTTGGCCAGCATGCCGGAAATGGCATTGGCGATCATTTTCTTGTCTTCGACCGACTCGACGTAGCCCTGCTTGATCGCGCCGTATACCTCGGCGAAGGTGCGCAACTCCTCGATCGGCAGGCCGGGACTGGCTTCCTTGTCGGCCAGGGCGGGGAGGTGCAGGCTGATCATGGCGCCAGCCAGAAATCCTCCGGCAATCAAACTGATAGTTTTTACTTTGCTCATTTCAGATTAGCCCATTTCATTGGGTCGATTGGTTGGCCCTGGTGGCGGAGTTCAAAGTATAAACCGGATTCTGGATTGCCTCCGCTGTTACCCACAATGGCTACCGTGTCGCCGCCCTTGACCGCCTGGCCGACCTGTTTGAGCAGCGAATCGTTGTTGCCGTAAATCGACAGATAGGCGTCGCCGTGGTCGACAATCAGCAAGTTGCCGAAACCGCGCATCCATTCGGCGAAGACCACCCGGCCATTGGCGATGGCCTTGACCTCGCTGCCATTGCCGGCCTTGATGAACAGGCCGCGCCAAGTGCCGCCGCCGTCGCGCGGGGTACCGAAACGGCCGCCGACCGTGCCGCGCACCGGCAGGCGGAGCTTGCCCTTCTGGCGGGCGAAGCTACCGTCGTTGGGCACCGGTTCATAGCGGTTCTCGCCCTCGCTACGCGTCGTTGTACTCGGAGTGCCTTCGCGCTGGGTTTTCTGCCGGGCCGCTTCGGCCGCGCGGGCAGCCTCGGCACGGGCGGCTTGCGCAGCCTGGGCGGCGAGAATTTTCGTCAGGCGCTCGATCAATTGGGTCAGCCGCTTTTCGTCCTTCTGTAACTCGCCGATTTCCCGGCGCTGCGCCTTGACCTTGCTTGACACCTCGGCGTACAGGGCCTTGTGCTCGTCGCGCTGGCGGCTCAATTCGCCGGCACGTTGTTGCTGCTGTGCTTCCACTTCGGCCAGTTCCGCGCTGCGCTCGCGGGCATCGGCGGCCAGGCTCTTTTTCTTGGTCAGGGTTTTGCCGATTTCATCCATCAATTCGGCCCGGCTGCGGGCAATGGCCGACAGATAGTGCAGGTCGCGCGCCATCTGGTTTGGGTCGTCACCGTTGAGCAGCATTTGCAGCGAATCCGGCGTACCCCGCAGGTATTGTTTGTAGAGCAGGCGCTCCAGTTGTACCTGCTGTTGCCCCAGGGTGGCACCAAGTTCGTTCGACTGTTGTTCCAGGTTTTGCAGATTATGTTGCAACCGCCCGCGTTGCCCGGCCAGTTCGTGCAACTCGCGTTGCAGGCGGGAAATCTGGCGCTCCGAGTCGTGCAGTCGGCTGGCCGCGTCGGCCTGGTTCTCCTCGCTGGCGTTCAGTTCCTTGCGTAGCGTCTCGATGCGGCTGCGCAGTTCGCCGAGGTCGGCCTGGTGTTCGGCGATTTCCGGTGTCGGCGCCGACGTGGTTTTCTTCTGGGCGCTGGCCGGCGCGATCCCTAGAAGCGCGGCGGCCAGCAGTATGGCCGCCCGGCGTGTCCTCAGCTTTGGCGGTGCGTTCCGGAATACCCCGGGCGGCGCGGCGCACCGGCACGCGGCGGTGCGTTCTTGTCGTTGGGCCATGGGGATCTGACGGTGATTAAGGTCGGCGAAACGCAAGGCCTTATTTTATAATGATCCATTCACCGATAACGAGGTTTCATCGTGGCAAGCCCTTCCTTCAACATGATCGAGAAGCAGGAGCACATCGAGTTGGCGGCGCGCGCGTTGAAGTCGATCGCTCATCCGCTACGGCTCAAGGTCCTCTGTGTGCTGGGTGACCACGAGTCCTGCGTGCAGGAGATCGTTGAGGCAGTGGGTACCTCGCAGAGCAATATTTCCCAGCATCTGGCGATCCTGCGCGAGAAGGGAATCCTGGTCACGCGCAAGGACGCCAACCGGGTCTACTATCGCGTTGGTGATCAGCGGACATTGCAGCTTGTCGGTATGATGCGCGAAGTTTTTTGCAGCGAGGAGTCCCGATAAGTGCCGATGGAATTCATCAATCAGAATATTTTGCTGATCGCGGTCGTCGTGGTCAGCGGTCTTGGGCTGTTGTGGCCCCTGCTTGTCGGCTCGGCTGGCAAGGGCTTGGATCCGGTCGCGGCGACGCAGTTGATCAACCGCGAGGATGCCACCATTCTCGATGTGCGCGAGGCCGACGAATTCGCCGGTGGACACCTGCCGGAAGCCAGGAACATCCCGCTCGGCAAGCTGGCTGAGCGCGTTGGCGAACTGGAGAAGTTCAAGGATCGGGCACTGCTCGTCTGCTGTGCCGCCGGCGTTCGCTCCGGCAAGGCCTGTGCCGAACTGCGCAAGAACGGTTTCACCAAGATGCATTCCCTGGCCGGCGGTGTCGACGCCTGGGTGGCTGCCGGTTACCCGGTCAAAAAGGGCACGCGCAACAAATGAACGTGCCAGTCCTGATGTACACCACGGCGGTGTGCCCCTATTGCATCCGCGCCAAGCAGTTGCTGAAGGCGCGTGGCGTGACCGAGATTGCCGAGGTGCGGGTCGACCTCGAACCAGAGCGGCGCGAGGAGATGATGCAGCGCACCGGGCGGCGGACCGTGCCGCAGATTTATATCGGCGAGACCCATGTCGGCGGCTGCGACGACCTGATTGCCCTCGACGCGGCCGGCGGGCTGAAGCCGCTGCTCGAAGGCTCGGCTTCCTGACCATTTACCCTTTCTGAAAGAACATCATGGAACAGAACGAACAACCCGTTTTCGGCATTGAAAAACTCTACGTCAAAGATATTTCCGTCGAGGTGCCGAACGCGCCGGAAATTTTCCTTGAACGCGAGGCGCCGCAGATCCAGATCCAGCTCAATACCAACGGCCGCGCGGTTGGCGAGCACGTATACGAAGTCGTGCTGACGGTGACGGTTACCGCCAAGCTCGGCGAGAAGACCGTGTTCCTGGTCGAAGCCGGTCAGGGCGGCGTTTTCCGCATCCAGAACGTGCCGCAGGAACAGCTTGAGCCGTTGATCGCCGTGGCCTGTCCGAACATCCTCTTTCCCTATGCCCGCGAAGTCGTTTCCGATGCGGTCGGCCGTGCCGGCTTCCAGCCCATCGTGCTGCAGCCGGTCAACTTCGAGGCGATGTACATGCAGCGTCTGCAGGAGCAGCAGGCACAGGCGGCTCCCGCCGAGGCGACGCTCCAGTAAGGGTGGATCATCATGCTGCGCCGTCTGCTCCCCGTTCTGCTGCTGGCCGGCTTTGCCGGGGCCGCATCGGCCAGCGAATTTCGCACCGTTGAAGCGCCGGTGGCTATTCTCTACGACACGCCGTCGCAGAAAGGCCAGAAGCTGTACCTGATCAAGACACAGACGCCGGTCGAAGTTATCGTCCGGCTCGAAGGCTGGGTCAAAGTGCGTGATGCCGAGGGTTCGCTGGCTTGGATCGAGGCCGGCAACTTATCCGAGCGGCGCAACCTGGTGATCATCGCGCCGCGGGCGGAAATCCGCCAGGCGGACAATCCCGATGCCGCGGTCGTGGCTGAGCTGGACAAATGGGTCGCCGTCGAATGGCTCGGCCCGGCGGCCCCGGGCTGGGTCCGCGTCAAGCATCGCGATGGCGCCACCGGTTTCGTGCGCGCTACCCAGGTCTGGGGCCTGTGAACCTGACCGTGCTCGGGGCCGGTGCCTGGGGCACCGCGTTGGCCATCGCCTTCGCCGGCAAACATCAAGTTACGCTGTGGTCGCACGAAGCGGATGTCGTCGCCGACCTGCGCGAATGCCAGGAAAACCGCCGTTTCCTGCCCGGCTATCAGCTACCGGCCGGGGTGGCGGTAGCCACCGATTTCGCCGCTGCCGTGGCGACGGCCGAGTTACTGCTGATTGCTACGCCGATCGCCGGCTTGCGGCCGACCGCCGAAAAGCTGCGGGAACTGGGCTGCAAACAGCCCTTGCTGTGGGTCTGCAAAGGTTTCGAGGCGGGCAGCGGCAAATTGCCGCACCAAGTCGTCGGCGAAGTGCTGGGATGCGATGCCGTGTTTGGCGCCCTCTCCGGTCCCAGTTTTGCCGAGGAAGTTGCCGCCGGGCAACCGACGGCGATTGCGCTGGCTGCCAATGACCCTGAATTCGCCCGTGCGGCGGCGCGGCAATTGCACGGCGCCCACCTGCGCATTTACGCCAATGATGACCTGGTCGGCGTTGAGGTCGGCGGTGCCGTCAAGAATGTGCTGGCCATCGCCACCGGCACCTGCGACGGCCTCGGCCTCGGCTTGAATTCGCGAGCGGCACTGATCACCCGCGGCTTGGCTGAGATTGCCCGCCTCGGTGTGGCTCTCGGCGGCCTGCGCGAGACCTTCATGGGGTTGGCCGGCATGGGCGACCTGATTCTGACCTGCACCGGCGACCTGTCGCGCAATCGCCGCGTCGGCTTGGCCTTGGCACAGGACAAGTCGCTGCCGCAGATTCTCGACGAACTTGGCCATGTCGCCGAAGGCGTCTATACCGCCCGCGAGGTCGATCGCCTCGCCTGTCAATTGAACGTCGATATGCCGATCAGTACCGCCGTGGCGGCCATGCTTGACGGGCGCCTAGGCGCGGCGCAGGCGGTCGCTCAACTGATGGCGCGCGACCCGAAAGAAGAACTGGCCTAAATAGCGCCACCGAAGCTGCTCTGCCGCCAAGCCTCGAATACGGTCACGGCGGCCGCGTTCGACAGATTGAGGCTGCGCTGGCCGGCCAGCATCGGTAGGCGCAGGCGTTGTTCCGGCGCGAATTGAGTGAGGATTTCCGGTGGCAGGCCGCTGGTTTCGCGGCCGAAAATGAAGACATCCCCCGCTTGGAGCGTGGTCGAGAATGGGCTGGCGTTGCCCTTGGTCGTCATCGCGAACAGGCGGCGGCCGGCGAGCGTTGCCTGGCAGGCCGGCCAGTCCGGATGGCAACGGACGCGAGCGTATTCGTGATAGTCGAGTCCGGCGCGGCGCAGGCTCTTGTCGCTGATGTCGAAGCCGAGCGGTTCGACCAAATGCAGCTCGGCGCCGGTATTGGCGCACAGGCGGATGATGTTGCCAGTATTGGGCGGGATTTCTGGCTGGTAGAGGACGACGGCGAACACGCGGCAGGACGGGGAAATCTGAAAGCCCGCGATTTTAAAGCATGGATCGTTGCTTCAGTGCGCGTGCCGCGACGGCTACGGTGACCGGCCCGGCACCATGCAAGCAGAGCACGCGGGCGCATTCGTTGGCGCTGGCGCCAGTGGTCAGCACGTCGTCGACGAGAATCACTGGCCGGCCGCCGAGATCCATCGTGCAGGCAAAGGCGCCGCGTACGTTGCGTCGCCGCTGGCGTGGATCAAGATCGGCTTGCGGCGCGGTCGGTCGTAGCCGCTGCAGGCCGTTGGCGAGCAGTGGCAGGCGCCGTTGGCGGGCCAGGCTGCGGGCGATTTCCAGCGCCTGGTTGAAGCCTCGCTCGCGCAGCCGTTCGGGGTGCAGCGGCATCGGCACCAGCCAGTGCTCGCCATCCGGCAGAGCGGCAGCCATCTGCTCGCCAAGCCAGCGGGCGACGGCTATTTGGTGACGGTACTTGAGCGCATGAATCAGGCGGTCGACGGGGAACTCGTAGCGCCAGCGTGGCACTACACGCATGAAATGTGGCGGTTCCAGCAGACAGGCGCCGCAGCGTTCTCCCAGCGCGGTTGCTTCGGCGCATTGCGGGCAGCATGCCGCTGGCGGATCCGGCAATTCGTCCTGGCAGGGCGGACATAACAGGCCAGGACCAGCGTCGCCGCCACACAGCAAGCAACTGCCCGGCAGCAGGGCTTGGCGGCAGCGGCGCAGCAGGTGTTTGAGGGGGATGGTCAGTGCCTGGGGTAAAATTGACACCATTTCCGGGCTCTTCGATAATCAAAAATTACGGGCGGTGTTCGTGCCCGTTTTTTATTGCACTTTTTACGCAAGGTTTTTCATGCACGCCAGTTCTCTCGCCGCTGCTCCTGCTGTTTCTGTTCCCTCTACGCATCGCCGCTGGACGGTTGCCGAAGTTCTGGCCTTGTACGAGATGCCGTTGATGGATCTGATTTGGCAGGCCCAAGGGGTGCATCGCCAGCATTTCGATGCCAACGCCATTCAACGCTCAACGCTGCTGTCGGTCAAGACCGGCGGATGTTCCGAGGATTGCAGTTACTGTTCGCAGTCAGCGCGTGCTGATACCGATCTTCAACGCGAGCGCCTGATGCCACTCGACGAGGTGGTCGCCGCCGCCCAGGCGGCCAAGGCCAAGGGGGCTTCCCGCTTTTGCATGGGGGCCGCCTGGAAGGGCCCGAAGGACAACGACCTTGACCGGGTGCTGGAGATGGTGCGTGAAGTCAAGGCGCTGGGCATGCAGACCTGCGTCACCCTTGGCATGCTCAAAGAGGGGCAGGCGGACAAACTCAAGGAAGCCGGCCTCGATTACTACAACCATAATCTCGACACCGACAAGGAATTCTACGGTCAGGTGATCAAAAGCCATACCCATGACGATCGCCTCGACACACTGGACCAGGTGCGTGATGCCGGCATCAACGTCTGCTCTGGCGGCATTATCGGTATGGGCGAATCGCGCAAGAACCGGGCGGCGCTGATCGTGCAACTGGCCAATCTGCCGCAGCCGCCGGAGTCGGTGCCGATCAACAACTTGGTGCCGATTCCCGGTACGCCGCTGGCCGACGTTCCGCGGCTCGATCCGTTTGAGTTCGTGCGCACTATCGCCGCTGCGCGGATCACTATGCCGACTTCCTGGGTCCGCCTGTCGGCGGGCCGCCAGGAAATGAGCGATGAATTGCAGGCACTGTGTTTCCTGGCTGGTGCCAACTCGATGTTCTACGGCGACCACCTGCTGACCACCGGCAATCCGGAAGTCGACCGCGACGACGCGTTGTTCGCCCGCTTGGGCGTGAAGGCGGTTTGAACGCCGGATTCGTCGATCGGCGCCAAGTCATCCGGCGCTTCACCCGGGCGGCAAGCAGTTACGACCGGGGTGATTTCCTCGCTCGCGAAATCGACCGGCGCATGCAGGAACGTCTCGATTACGTCAATTTGAAACCGGGTCGTATCATCGATCTCGGTTGCAGCCGCGGCGGTAGCTTTGCCGGCTTGGGGATGCGCTATCCGGAGGCCGAATTGCTTGGTCTCGATCTGGTACCGGCCATGTTGGGTACCGAGGTGGCGCGCCCAACCGGCTGGCAGCGCTGGCTCGGTCTTGGCAAGCGCAACGGGCAGCTGCGCCTAGCAGCCGATGCGACGCAATTGCCACTGGCGGCGAAGTCGGCCGGTCTGGTGTGGTCGAACCTGATGTTGCACTGGCTGGACGATCCCTTGCCGGCGCTTGCCGAGGCCCACCGGGTGCTGGAAACCGGTGGCCTGCTGATGTTCTCGACGCTGGGACCGGACACCTTGCGTGAATTGCGGGCCGCTTTTGCCGACGGCTATGCCCATACCCAGCGCTTCATCGATATGCACGATCTCGGTGACATGCTGGTCGGCTGCGGCTTTGCCGATCCGGTGATGGATATGGAAGTGATCACGTTGACTTACGACGATCTGGACAGCCTGTTCGCCGAATTGCGCGCTGCCGGTTCCTCGTGCGCGATGAAAGTGCGCCGGCATGGCTTGACCGGTCGCCAGGGCTGGCTGGCGGCACGGGCCGCCTACGAGGCTATCCGCCGGGACGGGAAGTTGCCAGCAACTTTCGAAGTGATCTACGGCCACGCCTGGAAGGGGGCTCCCGACAAGCTGCCAGACGGCCGGGCTATCATCCGTTTCGAGCGACCGTCCAAGCACTGACCGTTGCTGCGGTTTTTACAGGACGCCTCGTGGCTGCCGTACCGGTGATTCTATGTGCTATTGCCCTCGCCTCAGGCGGCCAGCGCGGCCCGTACTTCGCTGATGTCGTTGTCGGCTTCTTGCAGCAGATCGGCAAAGTGTTCCCGGCTGGCCTGTGCCTGTTCGGCCAGGGCTGGATCGGCTTGCGCCGATACGCCGTACTCGGGTTCGTTCGCCAGCAAGTTGGCGAAATACAGGATGTCGCGCAGGCTGGACGGTGCTTCGATGTCCTGTCGCCGGTCGTGGTTGTAGATGGCTTCGGTCAGGTGTTCCGGCAGGCCGAGAATGTGCAGCAGGCTTTCGCCGATGCTGGCATGCCAGCCGCGGATCAGGTCCAGGATGGCCTCGCGGTTGTCGTGGTATTCGGTGTACTCGGCGGCCCGGAACAGTAAGTAGAAAATACCAATGCTCTGCACCAGGCCGGCCAACATCGCTTCTTCCGGCTTGACCCGGCCGATGCGCCGGGCCAGCACGCGGGCGATGGCCGCCACCTGTAGTGAATGCTCCCAGGCCTCGCGGCCGATGTCGTCGTAGGCTGTCAGATTGCACGATTTCAGCATCTGGTCCATGGCCACGGCCAACGAGGTGGTGCGTACCGCGTCGAAGCCGAGGCGGGCGATGGCCGTGGTCAGGTCGCTGACGCGTTTGCCCATGGGGTTGTAAGTGACCGAATTGGCCAGCCGCAACAGTTTGCTGGAGATCAGAGGGTCGACACCGACGACTTGGACGACGCGCTCAAGGTTCGCTTGCGGATCTTTCAGCGTATTGCGGACGAGAACCGCCGCATCCATGCAGGTGGGGAAATTGATGTCGCCCGACAAGTCGCGGGCGATGTCTTCAAGAATGCGGAAATGGGTATGCGGATCGATGGCTGACATAAGGCAGGTGGGCGGTGCGGCGCTAGCCGACGATGTAGCGCTCCAGTTCTTTGATCAGGAATTGTTGCGAGCTGATGGTTTCCTTGACCATGTCACCGATGGACACCACGCCAGCGAGCGAGCCGTCCTCGTTGAGCACCGGCAAGTGGCGGAAGTGCTTTTCCGTCATCAGGGCCATGCATTCCTCGAAGGTCACGGTGTAAGTGACGTAGGCGACGCGGTCGCTCATCACATCGCGCACCGCCGTGTCCTTGGAGGACTTGCCATGGAGGATCACTCGGCGCGCATAATCGCGCTCGGAAAAGATGCCGACCAGTTGCTCCCCGTCGAGTACCAGAACGGCCCCGACGTCATGCTCGGCCATCACGGTAAGGGCGTGGAAAACGGTGTCGCTAGGCGCAACGACAGCCAGCGGGCGAAGCTTGTCGGCCAACAACTGCTTCAGTGTTTTCATGGGCTCCTCCGGTGGGGGTATTTGTTATCGGGCCAGTCTATCCCCATGGACCCAAGCTGCCAAGCCTGAAAAATAAAAGGCAGCCGAAGCTGCCTCTTGTTGGCTCGCGGCGCGATTAACGCAGGCCGGCGATGTATTCGGAGACAGCCTGGATTTCGACGTCGGACAGCGTAGCAGCGACCATGCGCATCATCCTTTCCGGATCATTGCTGCGCTCCTCGACGCGGAAGGCCCTCAACTGACTAGCCGTATACTCGGCGAACTGACCGGCCAGACGCGGGTACTGGGCGGGCATGCCGGCGCCAGCCGGGCCGTGGCAGCCGGCACAGGCCGGGATGCCCTTCCTGAAATCGCCCTGGCGCCACAGGCGCTGGCCAAGGGCGATCTTCGATTCGTCCTGAGCGGCGGCCGGCGTCAGCTTCTGGCTGGCGAACCAAGCGGCGACGTTGCGCATGTCCTCGTCACTCAGCGCGGCGACCATGCCGGCCATGATGGCGTTGTTGCGCCGGGCCGGCTTGCCGTCGACCGACTGGAAGTTGCTCAGTTGCTTATGGAGGTATTCTTCAATCTGGCCGGCCAAGCGAGGGTTGGCTGCGTCCACGCTGTTGCCGTCGACGCCGTGGCAGGCGACGCAGATCGTTTCCGCGACGATTTTGCCCTTGGCAGGATCAGCCTTGCTCGTGGCGCTTTCGGCTGCATGAGCGATGACAGTGGTGGCAAGAAGAATTGCCATTGCCGCGGAACGAATCATTTGCAAGCTCCTTGTACGCGTTTGTAGGCGCTTTGGCCGGAACGGGAAGTTTCAAACCTGTTATTCTATAACACTTCGCCCGGCCATGGCGGGCCTCCCGAGTATTTTATGCCACTGTTTCAGCAGGCGGTTTTCCTCACGACCGTCGCCCATCTTCGTGACCTGCCGCCGGATTCAATCCGCGAAGTGGCCTTCGCCGGCCGCTCCAACGCCGGCAAGTCGTCGGCCATCAACACGCTGGCCGGTCGCGTGCGCCTGGCCTATGTCAGCAAGACGCCTGGCCGCACGCAGCATCTCAATTATTTCACGCTCGCCGCTGGCAAGTATTTCGTCGATCTGCCCGGCTATGGCTATGCCAAGGCGCCGGAGGCTGTCCGTTCGCAATGGGAAGGGCTGATCGGCCCCTATCTCAACAAGCGCCAGCAACTGGCCGGACTGGCTGTGATCATGGACGTCCGCCGCCCGATGACCGACCTCGACCTCAAACTGATCGACTGGTTCCGGCCGACTGGCCGGCCGATCCACATCATGTTGTCAAAGGCCGACAAGCTGAGCCGGCAGGAGCAGACCAAGGCGTTGCGCTCGGTCAGGGCCGAGGTGGCGACCTGGGGCGATGCCGAGCTGTATTCGGTGCAGTTGTTCTCCAGCCTGAAGAAGACCGGCATCGATGAGGCCGAAGCGGTGTTCGCTAACTGGCTCGACATTCCGTTGCCGAAGCCGGAAAACAAAGGGCCCCCGGACAAGGGGGATCCGGGGGCCAAAATGCCTTGACGTGGTCAAGACACCCGCTCAGGGAGGTGAAGCGGGAGACGGCGCGTGCCATCTGTTGGCTCTGATGCAGGTCATGGTGGAAAGTTCCATGGCGATGCGAAAATTTTCTCTGGTGTTCAATCGAACGAGGTGTGCAGCATGAGCGGTAGTGGCATCTTTCCGGGTACCCGCATGCGCCGGATGCGGCGGGACGATTTTTCGCGACGCCTGATGCGCGAGTCGGTGCTGACGCCCGACGATTTCATCTATCCGGTGTTCGTGCTCAATGGCACGGGGCGGATCGAGCCGGTGGCGTCGATGCCCGGCGTCGAGCGGCAGTCGCTGGATGTTCTGCTGAAAACGGCCGAGCGTGCGGTGAAACTGGGCATCCCGGCGCTGGCTCTGTTCCCGGTGATCGATTCGGCGCTCAAATCGCTGGGCGCCGAGGAGGCCTACAACGACGACGGCTTGGTGCCGCGCGTCGTGCGCGCCCTGAAGCGCGAATTTCCCGAGCTGGGGGTGATCACCGACGTGGCCCTCGATCCTTACACCAGCCACGGCCAGGATGGCCTGATCGACGCAACGGGCTACGTGCTCAACGACGAGACGCTGGCCGTGCTGACGCGCCAAGCCTTATGTCATGCTGCCGCCGGGGCTGACGTGGTGGCACCATCGGACATGATGGACGGGCGCATCGGCCGCATCCGCAGCGAACTGGAAGGGCGCGGCCTGATCTACACACGCATCCTGGCCTATTCGGCCAAGTACGCATCCAGCTTCTACGGCCCCTTCCGCGACGCTGTCGGCTCGGCCGCCAATCTCGGCAAGGGCAGCAAGCACACCTACCAGATGGACCCGGCTAACAGTGACGAGGCGCTACGTGAAGTAGCGCTCGACCTGGCCGAGGGTGCCGATATGGTCATGGTCAAGCCGGGCATGCCGTATTTGGACATCGTCCGCCGGGTCAAGGACGAGTTCAAGGTGCCGACCTACGCCTACCAGGTCAGCGGCGAGTACGCGATGCTGAAGGCGGCGGCACTGAACGGCTGGCTGGCCGAGGAAGCGGTGGTGTTGGAAAGCCTGCTGGCCTTTAAGCGGGCCGGCGCGGATGGCATCCTGACTTATTTTGCGCTGGATGCTGCGGAGTATCTGGGGCGCTGAGTTGGTACTGCTGACTTCGGCGTTAGAACTGAAAGGGGATGCACATGGACTACGACCTGCTCACCAAGGTCATCACCGTAGTGATTGGAGCCATCGGAGCTGGAAAGCTGATGTACGACCTCGCAATCGGCAAGTCGGGGCGGATGAGGGACGAGTACAAGTTTGCAAAAGACTTCCTTCAAGATGTGAAGTCGAACGGGCAGCTTCATCCTTTTCTCCGAGAGAAGGGGTATCAGGCTATTGCGGGAGATCGGAGCATCAACGCGGACGAAATCGAATACCTCCTCTCGCTAGAGGGGCCAGAGCGAGCACTTAGGGACTACGTACTTGGGCGTCCCTACCTTGAACATCTGCCGGAAGCAGGAAATCTCCAAATCACGTATCGTAAGAAGTACAAAGCTTCTTGGGCTCGCCGCTGGCGGAAACTCTTCTATGTCTTGGCATACGCTGTTCTGGCCTTTTTGGCTTTCGCTCCTCTTCTGCTTTCTAAAGTCATATTTAAGACCCCGGGGCAGATGCTTGTTGGGTTTGTCGTTTCCGCTTCGGTCTTTGGTCCGTATGCCTGGTTCGCATTGAAAGCGGGAGCGCGCATCTATCGGGCCGAGAAACTTGTTGAGTATCAACACAAACACACTCAGAGAATCGTGCTCAGCACCTCTAACAACCAAGAGAGTTCCCCCGGCTCTGCCGGGGAGGCAGTAAAAGTTTGACATATACGGGATTGTCCATCGTAGAAACTTCCAATC
>JAISPT010000028.1 GCA_031274715.1 Azonexus sp.
TGGGCAGGTGCTGGTCTGGCGGCGTTCCTACGACATTGCGCCCGATCCGCTGGAAGAGAATGACCCCCGGCTGACCATCGGCGACCCCCGTTACGCCTTGCTCCCCAGATCGGCGTTCCCGCGCACCGAATGCCTGCGCGACACCGTGGCGCGTGTCGTGCCGTACTGGGAAGCCGTGATCGCGCCGCAAATCCTCGCCGGACGGCGCGTCCTGATTGCCGCGCACGGCAACAGCCTTCGCGCGCTCATCAAATATCTTGACGGCATTAGCGAGACAGACATCGTCGGATTCAACATCCCGACCGCGCAACCGCTAATCTATGAACTGGACGCCAGCCTGCGTCCGACCGGAAGCTACTACCTCGCCGACGAAAACACCATTCGCACTGCCCAGGCTGCCGTGGCCAACCAGGGCAAGGCAGGAGGGTAAGCGTTTTCTGTTCTGTCGTGACCACTTTCTCCGTTCGACACGTATTGATTTGGATTTGTGCGCTGGCGATAGGAGCCGGGATGGTTCTGTCCGGCCCGCTACATGCCAGACCGGCAGGCGGATCGGGCAAAACTGCCAAGGCAGCGGGCGGGCAAGGCAAAGCCGCCAAAACTGCCGGGACAACAAACAGGCCGGACAAAACCTCCAGGACGACAGGCAAATCAGACAACGCCGAAATCCGCGCCAAGCGTTCCGCACTCAAAGATATTGAACGCCGCCTTGGCGATTTGCAGCGAGACGTGGAAAAAACCGAAGTCCTGCAAACCGAAGCGACCCGCGCCGTGGCGGAAGTCGAGCGCGAGGTCTCAAAGGCCGCGCGCGCCCTGCGCCAAGCCATGTCCGAACATGCCGAAGCCAGCCGCCAGCTTGCCGAACTCGAAGTCACACAACATGAACTGGAAGAACACATTGCTGCCCGCCAGAATGAACTGGCCGAATGGTTGCGCCGAAACTACATTTACGGCGCCGCCAACGACATCGCCGCCCTGCTGGCGGCGCGCGATCCCAACCAATTCGTGCGCGATATCTACTACATCGAACGCCTTGGCCATGCCCGCCTTGAACTGATCGAAGGACTGAGAGCCGACTTTCGGCTCAAGACCGAGCACGCCCGGCAGATCAGTACTCATCAGGTAAACCTGGCCCGCCTCGAAGACGACCGGCGCAAGCGCCAGGAAAAACAGGAAGAAACTTACGCGCGCCGCCGGGAAGCCCTCGAAAAAATCGAAACGACACTGAAAACGCAGCGAGAGCGGATGATCGCGCTCAAGGCAGACGAA
This sequence comes from Azonexus sp., assembly GCA_031274715.1. GTDB lineage: Bacteria > Pseudomonadota > Gammaproteobacteria > Burkholderiales > Rhodocyclaceae > Azonexus. The sequence continues at coordinate 1,270 of JAISPT010000028.1, forward strand.
GAGCGCCTGACCCAGGTCGTCAACACGCTGGTACAGCGGGCCGCCGAAGCAGAAGCGCGGGCCGCCGCCGCAAGGCGCGAACGTGAACGGGCAAATGCCAAGGCACGGACGCGACAAAACAGCGTGGCAGATAGAGGCGTGGAACAAAACACCGGGCGCATGGCCGAGCCGGTCGTCGGCAAAATCCGGGACGTCCCGGAACCGACACCGGACAGCGCGAATTTCGCCCGGTTACGCGGCAAATTGAGTTTTCCGGTTGCCGGCGAACTCCTTGGCAAATTCGGCGCGCCACGCGCCGGACAAGGCACGGCCTGGCGGGGTGTCTTCATCCGCGCCCCTAGGGGCGCCGAAGTACGGGCCGTCTGCGACGGCGCTATCGTCTATTCGAACTGGCTGCGCGGTTACGGCAACCTGCTGATCGTCGATCACGGCGACGGCTACCTGTCCATTTACGGTAATAATGACGCACTCTACAAAGAAGCCGGTGATTCCGTGCGCACAGGTGAGGCAATTGCCAGTGTCGGCGCGAGCGGATCGGAACCAGAATCCGGCGTATACTTTGAAATTCGCCACCGGGGGCAGGCCATTGATCCAATGCAATGGGTAAAGCTCAAATAACCGTGGATTTTCTCTTGGAGACCCCATGCCAAACAACAAATTAAAACATATTGGCCTGATGCTGGGCGGTGTTGTTGCCGGTGTCATGCTCAGCCTGAATTTTTCCGCCAACGCCGACAAGCCTGCGCTACAACCCCTGCCGGTTGAAGACATGCGCGCCTTTGCCGAAGTGTTCAGCGTCATCAAGCGTGATTACGTCGAACCGGTCGAAGACAAAAAATTGATCGTACAAGCCATCACCGGCATGTTGAACGGGCTGGACCCCCACTCGACCTATCTCGATGCCGAAGCGTTGAAAGAACTCCAGGACGGCATCCAGGGCGAATTCGGTGGCCTCGGCCTTGAGGTCGGTCTGGAAGACGGCTACGTCAAGGTCGTCTCCCCGATCGAAGACACGCCTGCCTTCCGCGCCGGTATCCGATCCGGCGACCTGATCGTCAAGATCGACGAAACCACTACCAGGGACATGACCCTCGACGAAGCGGTCAAACGCATGCGCGGCAAACCCGCGACCAAAATTACCCTGACGCTGGCGCGCAAAGGGGAACCGCAACCGGTCGTCGTCATCCTGACACGCGAAGTCATCAAAGTGCAGAGCGTCAAATCCAAGGAAGCCGAATCCGGCTATGGCTACCTGCGCGTAACCCAATTCCAGGAAAACACCCCCAAATCAATGGTTGACCACCTGAACAAACTGGGCAAGAACGGAAAGCTCAAGGGCCTGGTACTCGATCTGCGCAACGATCCGGGCGGATTGCTCAACAGCGCGATCGGCGTAGCCGCCGCCTTCCTTCCCGAAGGCGCGACGGTCGTAACGACCAATGGGCGTACCCCTGGCGCCCACCGCGAATACCGCGCCACGCCGAGAGACTACATGCACGGCAGCGGCGGCGATTTCCTGCGCGCACTGCCCTCCTGGGCGCGCGAAGTGCCGATGATCGTACTGGTCAACGGCGGTTCCGCCTCGGCCTCCGAAATCGTCGCCGGCGCGCTCCAGGATCACAAACGCGCAGTCATCATGGGAACGCGCACCTTTGGCAAAGGATCGGTGCAAACCACCCTCCCGCTGACCAATTCTGCCGCGATCAAGCTCACCACAGCGCGTTACTACACCCCGAGCGGACGTTCGATCCAGGCCAAAGGCATCGACCCTGACGTCATCATCGAAGAATCCGCAATGGGCGGTTCGATCAAGCGCCTGCGCGAAATCGACCTCCAAAGGCATCTCGGCAACGACATCGATCCCGATGCCGAAAACAAAATACACAACACTCCCGCTCCGGCCCCCGCAAAACCCGCCGGCAACACCGGAGCTGATGCCGCCCATCCCCCTAAACCCGTTGAATTCGGCAGCCGGGACGATTACCAACTGTCCCAGGCTCTCAATAAGCTCAAGGGGTCACAAGTAGCGGAGATCAAAACTGGCCTCTGATGCCGGACGCGCATCACATCCTCCGCATCACATCCCCCTCTTCCCGCTTTCGAGGGGGGCCGGAAAAATTACGCGAAACAAAAAGGCTTGCAAGGTTCATCGCCCGCAAGCCTTTGTTTTTACTGGTGGCCAGTCTCGGAATTGAACCAAGGACACGCGGATTTTCAGTCCGCTGCTCTACCAACTGAGCTAACTGGCCGGAAGAGGGCGCATTATAACGACGGGCGCGGTGAAGTCAATGGAGGGGGCAGGGCAATCGCATTTTTACCCCAAATTATGGATCGTCTTGCGCATCGCTTTGGCCGCTTTCAAACTGTCATCGCCCGCAGGCGCGCGACACGCTCCTGCGTGGCGGGATGGGTTGAAAACAGGCTGCGCAGGCCGCCGCCCAGAAGGGGGTTGACGATCATCATTTGTGCCGTGGCCGGGTGCTCCTCGGCAGCGCGGAACGGAATTCCCCTGGCGTAAGATTCGATTTTGAGCAGCGCATCGGCCAAAGCGCCTGGATCGCCGGAGATTTCCGCGCCACCGCGATCCGCGCCGAACTCACGTGTGCGGCTGACGGCCATCTGAATCAACATGGCCGCCAGCGGCGCAAGCAGCATGACCAGAATCTGGGCCGCCGGATGTGAAGAGCGTTGTCCGCGCGAATCGTGGCCGCCGAAGAGCGCACCGAACCGCGCCAGTGTGGCAACCGCGCCTGCGATGGTGGCAGCGATGGTGGAAATCAGGATATCTCTGTGTTTGACATGGGCGAGTTCGTGCGCCATGACGCCACGCATTTCCCGTTCGGAGAGCAGGCGCAGGATGCCGGAGGTGGCGGCCACTGCGGCGTGTTCCGGGTTGCGCCCTGTGGCGAAGGCGTTGGGTTGTTCTTCGTCGATGATGTAGACCCTGGGCATGGGCAGGCCGGCGCGCTGCGCGAGTTCTTTCACCATGTTGTAGAAATGGGGCGAACCGGCGGCATCCACCTGACGCGCCCGGTACATTTTCAGCACCATCTTGTCCGAGAACCAGTAGGCCCACAGATTCATCGCTCCCCCAAAAACAAGGGCAAGCAACATGCCCCGCTGACCGCCGAGCGCACCGCCGACGACACCGAACAAGGCAATGATCCCGGCCATCAGGACAGAAGTTTTCAGCCAATTACCAAACATGCGTCTTTCCTTTGTTTGAGTGCGTTTCCCTTGCGCCGGTCGAGGGGGCAAGGCGTGGGAATAATGAAGACATAGATGAAGGCTGCCGATGCCCGCTTCAAGCCCCTTGCGCCACAGGCAGCGAGAAACGTTCCCCAGCGGTGAGCGTAAAGCCGCGCAGAAATTCCGCAGCCGCCATCCGGCGGCTGCCTGGGCGTTGCAGTTCCGTGACGCACAGGGCATCTTCGCCGCAAGCCACCACAAGTCCTGATGCGTCGGCACGAAGGATGCTGCCTGGTTCGCCGTGTTCCGATACCGTATGCGCTGCCCAGAGTTTAATCGTAGTTTCGCGCGCCAGGGCGAAAGCAACCGGAAACGGGTTGAAAGCGCGGACTTGACGCGCCAGTTCGGTTGCCGGTCTGCGCCAGTCGGCCCCTGCCTCGGCACGGGAAATCTTTTTGGCGATGGTCACGCCTGTTGCCGGCTGCGCTTCGGCGGGCAGATTTCCAACCGCCAGCCGCGCCAGCGCCTCGACGATGGCTTCTGCGCCAAGGCGTGCCAGTTTGTCATGCAGGCTGGCCGCCGTGTCTTCGCGCGCAATGTCGATTTTCCGGCACAGGAGCATCGGGCCGGTATCCAGTCCGGCATCCATTTGCATGATGGTGATGCCTGTCTGTTCGTCGCCTGCTTCAATGGCGCGCTGGATCGGAGCCGCGCCGCGCCAGCGCGGCAGAAGCGAGGCATGAATGTTCAGGCAGCCCATCCGGGGCAGGGCCAATGCTTCCGGCGGCAGGATCAGGCCGTAAGCGGCCACCACCAGCACATCGGGACGGCTTTCCTTCAAACGCGCACGCTCTTCGTCCGTGCGCAGGCGTTCCGGCTGATCGATGGCCAGCCCGCGTGCCAGGGCGAGTTGTTTCACCGCGCTGGCCGCAAGCTTCATGCCGCGTCCTGCCGACCGGTCCGGCTGCGTCAACACCACTGGAACCGTGCAGCCCGCAGCGAGAATTGCTTCCAGCGCATGGGCGGCGAATTCCGGTGTGCCGGCAAAAGCCACGCGCAGGGCAGGTTCCATGAAACGTCCTCCGGGAAAAACAATGGGTGATGGCTTCAGGACGCGGCATCCTGTGCCTGTTTGAGCAGCCTGGATTTGATCCGGCCCTGTTTGAGGCGCGACAGGTATTCGACGAACACCTTGCCGTCGAGATGATCCAGTTCATGCTGGATACACACCGCGAGCAACCCATCGGCCTCAAGTTCAAAAGGCTCACCCTTCTCGTTCAGCGCCCGCACCTTGACCCATTCGGCCCTTCTCACCGTCTCGTGCACGCCAGGCACGGAAAGGCAACCTTCCTCACTATCGCATTCGCCTGATTTTTTGATGATGCTGGCGTTGACGAAAACCAGCAACTCGCTGTGGTCGTCGCTGATGTCGATGACCGCGACCTGTTTGTGAACATCGACCTGTGTAGCGGCCAGCCCAATGCCCGGAGCCGCGTACATGGTCTCAGCCATGTCACGGATCAATTGCCGGGTCGTGCCGTCAACCGCGGCGACCGGAACGGCCTTGATATGCAATCTGGGATTCGGAAAGTGTAAGATCGGCAGGACAGCCATAAAGCCTTGCTGAACGAAGAGAAAAGCGTCACGAACAGAATCTTGCGTGCGCCCTAACATGAGTACCCGCGTATCGCGCGTGAATCGTGACGTCGTTATTAAATAGAACAGGAATCTCGGCAATGTCTCGAATTATATCTTCTATCGCTGTCGGCATCGCGTTTCTTGCCAGCGCCGACGTACAGGCCGCACCACCTACAGTTGCTGTCGATGCGCCGGATTCTTACACCGTCGTCGGGGGCGACACCCTGTGGGGTATCTCCGGGCGCTTTTTGCAGGAGCCCTGGCGGTGGCCCGAAGTCTGGCAAATGAACGAAGACGAGATCAAGAACCCGCATCTCATCTATCCGGGCCAGATCATCGTGCTTGACCGTAGCGGGCCTTATCTGCGTATCGGCAAGCGCGTCGGCGACGGCAGTGGCGGTACTGACAGGCCCGTCGGCGACAGCAGGTTGCAGCCCCGTATCTACCAGACCCCTGTCGAAGAAGCCATTTCGACCATTCCATTAAAAGCCATCGCGCCTTTCCTGACCAAGCCATTGGTTGTCGATGGGAACTCGCTCCAGGGGGCGGCCACCATCGTTGCTACCGAGACGGATCGCGTTTATCTGGCCCAGGGCGATACTGTCTTCGCCAGGGACGTAAACGAGGATGCCGACAAGTGGACGATCTTCCGTGTGGGCAAATCGCTTGTCGATCCGGTCAAGCGTCAGGCTCTCGGTCATGAAGCCCTGTACCTGGGTACCGCCAGGGTGACGGAGCGCACGAATCCGGCCACGCTCGAAATCGTCGAAGCCGTCGAGGAAGTCGGCGTCGGCGACAAGATGTTGCCCGCCGAGGGCGAACTGATTTTTTCTTACGTGCCGCACGCGCCAGGGGAACTCATCGACGCCCGGCTGATCTCGATTTACCGTGGCATTTCCGAAACCGGCAAACTCAGCGTGGTCATTATCAGCGCCGGCAAGCAGGACGGCCTGGCGCCGGGGCATGTCCTGGCCATGTTCCGCAGCCGTGGCACGGCCATTCATGAAAAGCAAGCCTACGTTCTGCCTGAAAAGCGCTACGGCTCAGCGATGGTTTTCCGCGTGTTTGATCGTGTATCGTATGCTTTAATCATGGATACAGAAGGACAGGCAACAATTGGAGACGCCATTCGCAATCCCTGACACAAATCCCGCGTTCCCGCGATGGACCGGCAAGCCGTGACAGATGAGCTTGCCGGCTGGCTCCGGTTCGCGCTCACTCCCGTCAGCCCGGCACGGCAACGCAGCCTGCTTGCCGCGTTCGGGCTGCCGGGGAATATTTTTGCCCAGCCGCATAGCCATCTCGCCGGTGTCGCCGGGCATGAGGCTGCCGATGCCCTGCTCAGGGGACCCAGCCCGGAGGCGTTGGAAACCACGCTCGCCTGGGCGGGCGAGGATGGCAACCATATCCTCACGCTGGCCGATGCCGCCTATCCGCAATCCCTGCTGGAAATCGCCGATCCGCCGCCCGTGCTCTACGTCAAGGGCAACTCTGCCCTGTTTGGGCGCCCCACCCTGGCGATAGTGGGATCCCGTGCGCCCACAGCCCGGGGCGAAGCCGATGCCGAAGCTTTCGCCAGCAGTCTTGGCGCGGCGGGGCTGACCATCATCAGCGGGCTGGCGCATGGCATCGACGCTGCCGCTCATCGGGGCGCGCTCGCTGTGGAGTGCGGCAGCACGATCGCGGTCATCGGCACCGGAATTGATCGCATCTATCCGGCACGCAATGCTGCCCTGGCGCGTGAAATTGCCGCCAGGGGCGCGATCATCAGCGAATTTCCCCTTGGAACACCGCCCGCGCGCTGGAATTTCCCGCGCCGCAACCGCCTGATTGCGGGCCTGTCTCTTGGCGTGCTGGTGGTCGAAGCTACGTTGGAAAGCGGCTCGCTGATTACTGCGCGCCTTGCTGCCGACGCGGGGCGCGAAGTCTTTGCCATTCCCGGTTCCATCCATTCGCCGCAGGCACGTGGATGCCATCGCCTGATCCGCGAAGGCGCAAAACTGGTCGAAACCGCCGAAGACGTGTTTGAAGAACTGCGCGGGCGTACCGGCGCGACCCTGCCACGACATGTCACATTGTCCCAGCGCATGCCCTCGCCCCTGCCGCCCCGCGCAGCCAGCCAGTCATTGCCCATACCCGCGCATCTTGCGCCCGAAGCCATTCAAGTGCTGGAGGCGCTGGGATGTGAGCCGCGTGACATCGACACACTGGCATTGGCCACCGGCCTTGCCGTCGAGGCGTTGCACGCCCATTTGCTGACATTGGAACTGGAAGGACTCGCCTCGCGCCAGACTGGCGGGGGTTTCCTGAGCTTGCATGCGCGTGCTGCCTGACACGGTATTTACTTGTTTTTTTCATAAGCCGCTTGCGCTCCTTGCAAGGGCATCTTTATCATCCGCCGCTTCATCACCTGAACGGGCGTCTGTTTGCCCGGCACGAGCCTGGCCAGTATGAGCAAACAACTTATCATTGCGGAAAAACCTTCGGTCGCGCAGGACATCGCCCGTGCTTTGGGCGGGTTCACCAAGGAAAAGGACTACTTCGAGTCGGATGCCTACGTGCTGTCCTCGGCCGTAGGCCACTTGCTTGAACTGAGCGCCCCGGAAGAATTCGAGGTCAAACGCGGCAAATGGACGTTTGCCCATCTGCCGGTTATCCCACCGCACTTTGCCCTGAATCCGATCGAAAAAAGCAGTAGCCGCCTCAAGCTCCTCGTCCGGCTGATGAAACGCAAAGATGTCTCCGGCCTGATAAACGCCTGTGACGCGGGCCGTGAAGGCGAACTCATCTTCAACTTCATCATTCGGCACGCGGGCACGGACAAACCGGCTGAACGGCTCTGGCTGCAATCCATGACCCCCTCGGCCATCCGCGAAGGCTTTCATCATCTGCGCGCGGCCAGCGAAGCGGAAGGGCTGCGCGATGCCGCCATCTGCCGGGCCGAATCCGACTGGCTGATCGGTATCAACGGCACGCGGGCGATGACCGCTTTCAACTCCAAAACCGGAGGCTTCCACCTCACCACCGTAGGCCGGGTACAGACGCCAACGTTGGCCATCGTCGTCGAACGCGAAGACAAGATCCGTAAATTCAAGCCGCGCGACTATTGGGAACTGGAAGCCCGTTTCGACTGTAGGGCAGGTGAATACACCGGGCGTTGGTTCGACGAGCAGTTCAAAAAACCCGAAGGCGACGAACATGCCAACGCCCATCGGTTGTGGGACAAATCCCGCGCCGATGCCATCCTGAAGAAGTGCGACGGCCAATCGGGTACGGCCACGGAAGAATCCAAACCCGCCACCCAACTTTCGCCACTGCTTTTCGACCTCACCAGCCTGCAACGCGAAGCCAATGGCCGTTTCGGTTTTTCGGCGCGCGTCACTCTGCAATTGGCGCAAGCCCTGTACGAAAGACACAAGGCGCTTACCTACCCGCGCACCGATTCCCGCGCGTTGCCGGAAGACTATCTGGGTACGGTGGGCGGCATCCTGAAGAATCTGCCGGAAACCTACACCCCGTTCGCCGAAGAAATCGCCCGCCGGGGATGGGTGAAACCCAACAAGCGCATCTTCAACAACGAAAAGATTTCTGACCACTTCGCCATCATCCCCACCGGCTCGCTGCCAAAGAGCCTCTCCGATGCCGAGCAAAAAATATACGACCTCGTCATCCGGCGCTTCCTTGCCGTGTTCTACCCGGCGGCTGAATACCGTGTCACGACCCGCATCACCCGCGTTGCGGGCGAAGCCTTCAGGACCGAGGGAAAAGTGCTGCTTTCCCCCGGATGGCTCGCTATTTACGGCAAGGAGGCGAACGGCGGGGACGACGCGCGGCTGGTTCCGACGCAGCCCGGCGAGACGGTACGCGCCAAAGAAATCCTGCTCCGCGCCAACCAGACCAAACCGCCCGCGCGCTTCAACGAAGCCACATTGCTTTCCGCGATGGAAGGCGCGGGCAAAATGGTCGACGACGAAGAACTCCGCGCGGCGATGGCCGAACGTGGCCTCGGCACCCCGGCCACACGGGCGCAGATCATCGAAGGCTTGATCGCCGAACAATACCTGCACCGCGATGGGCGCGAGTTGATCCCCAGCGGCAAGGCGTTTTCGCTCATTACCCTCATCAAGGGGCTGGGCATCGATGCCCTGGCCTCACCCGAACTCACCGGCGGATGGGAACACAAACTTGCGCGTATGGAGCGCGGCGAACTCTCGCGCGAAGCCTTCATGAATGAAATCGCGGAGATGACGCGCGATGTCGTGGAGCGCGCCCGCCGCTACGAATCCGACACCGTACCCGGCGATTTCGCCACCCTTTCCGTACCCTGCCCGAAATGCGGCGGCATGGTGAAAGAAAATTACAAAAAATTTACCTGCCAGTCCTGTGAATGGGGTACCTGGAAAATCATCGCGGGCCGCCAGTTCGAGATCGAGGAAATCGAAACGCTGCTGCGCGAGGGGCGCGTCGGCCCTCTTATGGGCTTCCGCAACAAAATGGGCCGCCTCTTCAACGCGGATGTCACGTTAAACGATGACAAACAGCCTGCGTTCGATTTTGGCCAGCCCAGGGAGGGCGACGTGGCCGAAGCGGTGGATTTCTCCGGCCAGGAACCCGTTGGGTCTTGCCCAAAATGCCACGCCCGCGTTTTCGATGGCGGCATGGCCTACCTCTGTGAAAAAACAATGGAACCGGGGAAAAGCTGTGATTTTCGCTCCGGCAAGATCATCCTCCAGCAACCCATCGAACGCGAGCAGATGCGAAAACTCCTCGCCGAAGGCAGGACCGATCTTCTGCGCGGCTTCGTTTCCGCCCGCACTCACCGCAAATTCTCCGCCTTCCTCGTGCGTGGGCAAGATGGCAAAGTGGGCTTCGAGTTTGAGCCGCGCGCGCCGAAGAAATCCCCGGCGCGCGCCGCAAAAGGATAGTACCCGGATTCCTTTTTATCCGCCTTTGATCTCCCGATGCCACTCCAGCATCATGGAAAAAAAGAAATGTGATAAATATCACCTCTCCGTTTATGTAAATGAGATAGATATCATCGACATACACGGGAATGTGATAGATATCACCGACATATATGCCCTGTTGTTTGATTCTGATGGACAGCGGAATCCGGCATGTACCCACGTGGAATATTGGCGAAGTTAATTGTCACTGACTGAAGCCGGAAGGCGCAGGTAGAAGTTTTTTCGTCTTTTGGGGCGGGTCTTGTTATATCAATGAGATGCGCTGCTGTCGTTGGGAGATCGGGAAATGTTGAAAAATTTCCGTTTGGGAACTCGCTTGGGGTTTGGATTTGGCTGCCTCATCCTGATTTTCGTTATTGCTTGCACAATGCTGCTTTCGCTTTCAAACGACCTCGGAGAAAAAGCTCGCATTGTCCATATCTTTAATGTTCCAAAGGCAGAAAGCGTTACCAAAATATTGGACAGCATGTACCAGATGCGTCTTTCTACACAGAGTGCGCTCCGTCATCGCGGCAGCAATGTCAACAAAGATGGTGAGGCGATTGTAAAGTACAGAAATGATGCGCTTGCACACACAGAGGAATTCGGAGAGATTCTCAAAAAACGTTCATCTAAAGATGAAGTCCAGATAAAGGATTTTTTACAAGAAGAGATTACCGCCGTCATTCCAATGCAGGAGGAACTGATTAAACACGCGGTTAATGGCAATGAGTTGGAGATTATTGCCGATTTAGAGAAACTTGAAAACCGTTTGGAACCGGTAATGGCCCGCCTTGGAGAATTGATCGAATATGAAAATGGACGAGTCATGTTACGCACCGAGGAGATTATGGCGGGAGTAAGAACGATCACCATAACCGTCATTGTCTCCGCGGCCATGATGATAGTGCTGGCGCTGCTGGCGGCGTTTTTTGTAACGCGCTCGATCACGCAGCCGGTCAAGCGTATGCTCGGAACAGTCGAGGCGATGGCGGGTGGCGACCTTTCGCGCGTCATCATTGCCGAGTCGAAGGACGAAATCGGGGTACTGCAATCGGCGCTCGGGCGCATGAACGACAACCTCGCCCGAATGATCGGCGAGGTCCGCAACGGCGCCAAACAGCTTGTCTCCTCGGCCTCCGAACTCTCCGGTGCCGCAGCGAGCGTGCGCAAAAGCTCCGAGAAGCAATCCGAGGCAGCTACGGCAATGGCTGCGGCGCTCGAACAGATGTCAGCCAGCATCGGCCATGTCTCCACGCTGAGCGAAGACGCGCGGCAGACTTCCTCCGAGGCGGGGCAGTCGGCACATTCCGGCTCCGACACGATTCACACGATGGTCAACGATATCCGCCAGATCTCCGATGCCATCGGGGAAGGTGCCGCCAAGGCGCAGCAATTGGGCAAGGAATCCGAACGGATCTCCACGATCGTCCATGTCATCCGCGACGTTGCCGACCAGACCAATCTCCTGGCGCTCAATGCCGCAATCGAGGCGGCACGCGCCGGCGAGCAGGGACGCGGTTTTGCCGTCGTCGCCGACGAGGTGCGCAAGCTAGCCGAGCGCACCACCACCTCGACCGCCGACATCAACGCCACAGTCAGCGAAATCCAGCAGGTTACGGCCCAAGCCGTGGCCAGCATGGACCTCGCCGCGCAGGAAGTGGAAACAGGCATCGGCAAGCTGCGCGAAAGCGTCGCCGGGCTTGAGGGCATCACCCAGTCGTCGAGCCAGGTCACGCAGATGGCCGGCCAGATTTCCGACGCCGCCCGCCAGCAGGGCGTGGCCAGTGAAGAAATGGCGAGCAGCATGCAGCAGATCACCGACCTGATCGAGCAGAACACCGGCGCCGCCCGCGAGGCCCGCCACGCCGCCGACGAGTTGCTGAATACCGCGCATAAGCTCGACCAGTTGATCTCTGGCTTCGAGCTGTACCGCCGCTAACCGGCGGTGCCCAGCACTACAATGGGGGACTTCACAGTCCCCCATTTTCTTGCCATGTCCCTGTCACAGTTGCCTCCACCGCCCACCCGCTCTTTGGCGGCACCGACCGCATGAAGCGGCAGCTCTGCGCTCTCGCGCTCGGCCTGATCGCCGTGCTGGCCCGCGCCGAGTTGCCGGCGCCGGTACTGCAGGCGCTGGCGGCAGCGCAGATCCCACCGGCCAGCGTCGCCGTCGTCGTGCAGCCGGTCGATGCGCCGGCGCCGCTCATCGAGCACAACACCACGCAGGCGATGAATCCGGCCTCGGTGATGAAATTGCTGACCACCTACGCCGCCCTCGACCTGCTCGGCCCAGCCCACATCTGGCCGACCACGGCCTGGAGCGACGGACCACCGGCCAACGGCGTACTGGCCGGCAATCTCTACCTGAAAGGCAGCGGCGACCCGCGCTTCGCCATCGAACACCTGTGGGCTCTGCTGCGCCAGTTGCGCGTGCGCGGCATCGAACGCATCGACGGCGACATCGTGCTCGATGCCAGCGCTTTCGTACCGCTCGACTTCGACCCAGCAGCCTTCGACAACAAGCCGATGCGCCCCTACAACGTCGGCCCCAGCGCGCTGCTGATCAATTTCCAGGCCCTGCGCTTCACGCTGCAGCCGGTCGACAGCCTAGTTCGGATACTGCAGGAAACGCCGAGCGACGGCCTGCGCGTCGACAACCGCCTGCGCCTGGTCGCCGGCCCCTGTCCCAGCGACTGGAAAGATCGCATCACTCTACGCCTGCAACCCGAACGCGGTGGCCAGCAACTGGAAATCGCCGGTAACTACGCCGCGCTGTGCGGCGAACGCGCGCTCAACCTGGCGCCGCTGCTGCCGGCCGAGCAAGCTAGCGGCCTGATCCGGGCGCTGTGGCGCGAACTCGGCGGTACGCTGCGCGGCACCGTCCGCAGCGGCCGCCTGCCACCGGCGGCGACGCCGCTGGCCCGCCACGAATCGGCGCCACTGGCCGAGATCATTCGCGACATCAACAAGTTCAGCAACAACGTGATGGCCCGCCAGTTGTTCCTCAGCCTCGGCAGCGAGCCCGAGGGCAATGGTCCACCAGCCAGCGCCGAACGGGCCGGCCAGCGCCTGGACGAATGGCTGGCCCGGCGCCGGCTCTCCTTCCCCGAACTGGTGGTGGACAATGGCTCCGGCCTGTCGCGCCGCGAGCGCATCAGCGCCGCCAGCCTCAACCGGCTGCTGCTCGATGCCTGGCGCCATCCGTTGATGCCGGAATTCATCGCCAGCCTGCCGCTGACCGGCATCGACGGAACCATGAAGAAGCGCCTCAATGGCGGTGCCCCGGCCGGCCGCGCCCACATCAAGACAGGCACGCTCGACGGCGTTAAAACCGCCGCCGGCTACGCTCTCGACGCCAGCGGCCGTACCCTCGCCGTGACCGTGCTGATCAACGACCCGCGCGCCAACGCCGGTACGCCGGCCATCGATGCACTGCTGACCTGGGTCGCCGAAGGACGGAGCCGGCCGTGAGCGCTGTCTTTCCCGGCGATTCCTTCGCGGCGGCCGGCCTCAACCGCCAGCACATCTTCGCCCTCGCCGACCTGCCGGATGACTTGCGGGCCGGCTTGCAGCCGCAGCCGGACGAACAGCGGCTGATCCTGCTCGGCCATGCCGGGCGCCAATTGTGGGATGGCGTGCAGGCAGCCGGCATCGGCGGCGCGCATCCGATCGATGATTACTGCCGGCAGACCATCGCCCGCATCCTGGCCGGGCAGCCGTACCGCCTACTGTATCCGGGTAAATCGACCATTGATTTGCAGGCGCTCGGCACACTGGCCGGCTGGCACCATACCTCGCCGTTCATGGTCGGCATCGACGCCGAATGGGGTAGCTGGTTCGCCTACCGCGCCGTCATCCTCTGCGCCGCCGAATTTCCACCAACGCCGGTCGTCGAGCGCCGCAACCCCTGCCCCGACTGCCCCAACCGGCCCTGCGTCGCCGCCTGCCCGGCCAAGGCCGCTGGCGACCCCTTCCGCCTTGACCGCTGCATCGACGAACGCCTGCGCCCCAGTTCGCCCTGCATCCATGCCTGTCTGGCGCGCAACGCCTGCCCAGTCGGTGCGGAACATCGCTACAGCAAAGCGCAGATGCGCCACAGCTACGCCCTGTCGCTGTCTACGCTGCGGCAGTGGCGTCAGGGAGCAGGCGGTGGTGGGCCGGAAAATGGATAGAGCATTTTCTGTCTACGTAAGTACGTTCGTGCAACAACACAGGGCGGGATTTACCTCGCTACCCGCCGCCAAAACAACAAAAGCGGCGGGGTGAACCCCAACGCGCTGTGAAACCGCAAAGAACGCACAGAGCGCAAAGAAAAGCATCCGCATCTTTGTGTTCCTTGCGTTCTTTGCGGTTTCTTGTACAAGCGACTCTTTTTCGGTGTTAGGACGCCACCTTTTCGGTTTGGCTGTTGGGCTTCGCTTCGCTCACCCCAACCTACGATCCGTACAGAATTGAACCGAAACCGCTCTAGCGGGAATGACGGACGCTGATTCCTACAACCCCAACTCCACCCACAGCGCGTCAACGCGGGCCTTGACCGCATCGTCCATGACGATAGTCCGGCCCCATTCGCGGCTGGTCTCGCCCGGCCATTTGTTGGTGGCGTCCAACCCCATCTTGGAGCCGAGGCCGGCGACTGGTGAGGCGAAGTCGAGGTAGTCGATCGGCGTGTTGTCGACCAGCGTCGTGTCGCGCGTCGCGTCCATGCGCGTCGTCAGCGCCCAGACCACTTCCTTCCAGTCGCGGATGTCGATGTCGTCATCGACGACGATGATGGTCTTGGTGTACATGAACTGGCGCAGGAAGCTCCAGATGCCGAACATGATCCGCTTGGCGTGCCCCGGATACTGTTTCTTGATCGACACAATGGCCATCCGGTAGGAGCAACCCTCCGGCGGCAAGTAGAAATCGACGATCTCGGGGTACTGTTTCTGCAGCAGCGGCACGAATACTTCGTTCAGCGCCACACCCAGCACAGCCGGCTCGTCGGGCGGCTTGCCGGTATAGGTGCTGTGGTAGATCGGATCGCGGCGCAGGGTGATGCGTTCGATGGTGAATACCGGGAACTCGGCCTGCTCGTTGTAGTAGCCGGTGTGGTCGCCGTAGGGACCTTCGAGCGCTGTCTCGCCGGGATGAATGACGCCTTCGAGCACGATCTCGGCCGTCGCCGGCACCTGCAACGGCGAGCCCAGGCATTGCGTCAACTCGGTCTTGCTGCCGCGCAGCAGGCCGGCGAATTGATATTCAGACAGCGTGTCGGGTATCGGCGTCACCGCCCCGAGGATGGTGGCCGGGTCGCAGCCGAGCACCACGGCAACGGGAAAGGGCTGGCCCGGGTGGGTCAACTGGAAGTCGCGGAAATCCAGCGCACCGCCACGATGGGGCAGCCAGCGCATGATTACCTTGTTCGGCCCGAGCACCTGCTGGCGATAGATGCCGAGATTCTGCCGGGCCTTGTGCGGCCCCTTCGTCACCACCAACCCCCAGGTAATCAGCGGTGCGATGTCACCCGGCCAGCAGTGCTGGATCGGCAATCGCGCCAGGTCGACGTCCGTTCCTTCCCAGACGATCTCCTGGCACGGCGCCGAGGAGACTTTCTTCGGCGTCATGTTGAGCACCTGCTTGAGCACCGGCAGCTTGTCCCAGGCATCCTTCAGGCCCTTGGGCGGCTCCGGCTCCTTCAAGTAGGCCAGCAGCTTGCCGACCTCGCGCAGGGCCTGCACCGATTCCTCGCCCATGCCCAACGCCACCCGGCTCGGCGTACCGAACAGGTTGGTCAGTACCGGCATGTCGTGCCGGCACCCACCGGTCGTCGCCTGTTCGAAAAGCAACGCCGGACCGCCGGCGCGCAACACGCGGTCGCCGATCTCGGTCATTTCGAGATGGGTGTCGACCGCCACACCGATGCGCTTCAGTTCGCCGATCTTTTCCAGTTGCGACAGGAAATCGCGCAAGTCGCGGTATTTCACCGGATACGGTAGGAAGAGTGGCAAGCGACGCAGGCGCCGGTCAGGTTGGGCAGCAGGGCGATGGTCTTGGCGCGATCGCCAGACTTGGCAGCGGCGGCGAATTCGCTAGCCGCCCGGTGACCATCGATGCCGATGCCGTGCATGGCCGGCGGCATGTGTGGACCGGGCCGGGCCTCAAAGGGCTTGTCGCGATGTCTGCCCATAGTCGACAAACCGAGCCGCGTTTCGGCAACCTCGGCCGCTTCCTTGAGCTGGTCGGCGGCAAGCAGCGACAGAATTTCGTTCAACGCCGCCATGTTGTCGAGCATCTCCAGGCGCAGCACTTCCTGCGCCGGTGCCGGCAAAGTAGCGAGTTGCCGTGCGTCCTCGGCCGCGGCGACCGAGCACAGGGAAAAAAGAGCAATGGCCAAGGTGCGCATCAGTTCCTCCAATTGCCGATCAGGTAATCGATGACGATGCCGGCGAAAATCACGCCGCCGACCCAGTTATTGTGCAGGAAAGCCTTAAAGCAGGCCATTCGCTCGCGCTTCCGAATCCAGGTGTAATGCACGCCGATGATGCCGGCGGCGACGACCAGCCCGGCATAAAACGGCCAGCCGCGCAGCAGCGTCCAGCCGAGGCCGGCGATGATCGCCAGCATCGCCGCGTAGCACAACATCACCGCCACCACATCGAAACGGCCGAAAGTGATGGCCGAGGTCTTGATACCGATTTTTAGGTCGTCATCGCGGTCCACCATCGCGTACTCGGTGTCGTAGGCGAGTGACCAGAAAACGTTAGCCAGCAGCAGCCACCAAGCCTCGGCCGGCACTGTGCCGAGCTGCGCCGCGTAGGCCATCGGGATGCCGAAGCCGAAAGCGACGCCGAGGTAGGCCTGGGGAAGGGCAAAGAAACGTTTGGTGAAGGGATAGCTGATGGCCAGAAACAGTGCCGGCAGCGATAGCCAGATCACCAGTGGCCGACCGAGCGCCCACACCAGCGCGAAAGCCATCAGGCAGAGCACGGCGAACAGGATCAGCGTCTCGCGCTCACTGACCCGGCCAGCAGTCAGCGGGCGCTCGCGGGTACGCTCGACGTGGCGGTCGAACTCGCGGTCGGCGTAATCGTTGATGACGCAGCCGGCCGAGCGCATCAACACCGTGCCGAGCAGGAATACCCAGACCACCGGCCATTCCGGCCGGCCGTCGGCCGACAGCCAGAGCGCCCATAAGGTTGGCCACACCAGCAGCAGGATGCCGATCGGCTTGTCCAGCCGCATCAACTTCTCGTAGAGATCGGCTCTCTCCTTGATCGCCAGCCAGTCCATCATGCCCTCCCTTCTTGACCCGCTTGCGCGCGTTGCGCCTGCTGCCAGGCCAGCACCGCCTGCCCGGAATGGGCCAGGATGGCCTGATAGCGCTCGGCCGGCAGCGCATGGCGCAACGAGGCGAACAATTGCTGCGTGCCTTCCTGGGCTTGCGCGCTTGCGCCATTAGGAGCGGCCAGCAGCGCCATCTGAATGCTGGCCAGGGCATCAGCCAGCAGGCGCCAGCCGAGTTCCGGCATCCGCTCGTTGAGACCGAGCATCAGGCTGCCCAGTGGGCGGACGATGGCCTCGACCTGGGCGGTCGTCTCGCAAGCGGCCATGGCGTGCCATAGCGCAAGATGGATGGCGCGGCGCAGTTCGATCTTGAAATCGATGGCCGCTGCCTCGCAGTCATTGAGAGTGGCGAAATATTGCAGGAAACGGGCATCGGCGGTGGCATCGAGGCGGTTGCGCAGATTGCCGAGCAAAGCGCTCAAGGGCGGGATGGCGGCCAGTTGGAAGGCTTGGGTATAGGCCAGCCCCCACTGATCGAGGCCACTGACCAGCAGGGCCAGGCGCAGCGCCCGGGCGGCCTCGTCGCTGCCGGCCCGGCTCCAATTGAAACAGCGCTCGGCGACCTCGCCGAGGACGACGGCATCACGCTCGCCATCCGGCTCGACGGCCAGGCGAAAAATCCCGGCGAAAACATCCTGAGCCATCCGCGCAGCCAACCGTTGAAGGTCGGCGTCGGCCAAGTCGGCCAGGGGATCGGCGGGAATCGGGGCGGCGGTGCTCATGGCGAATCGGCGGGCAAAATTGCTATTTTAGCGGCCCCGGCGGCGACGCGCCCGAATGGTGCCCGACTCGCCGCCGCTATTTCCGCTCGCCGCGCAATTCGCCAACCCGCACCCGCAGCCCCTCCGGCGTCGCCGCCGCGGGATCGACAGGCAACCCGGCACGCAATTCGATCGGGGCGAAAAAACCGCGGCGGAACGGCCGCTGCATCGCCGCGCCGTCGATGCACGAGAAGAAACTGCCCCACAGCCCGGACAACGCCAGCGGCACCACCGGCACCGGGTCGGCGGCGAGGATGCGGTCGATGCCGGGGCGGAAAGGCTGTAGTTCGCCGTCGGGACTGATGCCGCCCTCCGGGAAGATCGCCACCAGTTCACCGTTTTTGAGTGCTTGGGAGACGCTGGCGAAAGCCTCCTCCATCCGCGCCGGGTCCTCCTTGGCCGAGGCCATCGGAATCGCGCCGCCGTGGCGGAGCATGAAACCGATCAGCGGCTTATCGAAAAAGCGCTGATCAATGACGAAACGGATCGGTCGCTGCACAGCGCCCATCAGGATCACCGTGTCGACAAAACTGACGTGGTTGGCGACCAGCAGCGCTGGCCCCTCCTCGGGAATGTGTTCCAGCCCCGCGCAGCGCAGGCGGTAGGCAGCCTTGACCAGCAGCCAAGCGATGAAGCGCAACAGGAATTCCGGCACCAGCTTGTAGATGTAGATCGCCACCACCGCGTTGAGCAACGCCGCGACGCCGAACAGCGCCGGGATCGACAGCCCCGCATCTAGCAGGGCGACGGCACCCAGCGCGCCGATAACCATGAACAGCGCATTGACGATGTTGTTGGCGGCGATGACGCGGGCGCGGTGGCTGGCCTCGCTGCGCGTCTGCACCAGCGCGTACAGCGGCACGATGAAGAAGCCACCGAAGACGCCGAGCATCATCAGGTCGAACAGTACCCGCCAGACCGCCGCGTGGCCGAGTAGTTCGGCCAGTCCGTGCGGAGCGGCGGCAGCCAGACCGACCGGCGAGGCAAAGTAGAGATCGACGCCGAACAGCGTCAGGCCGATCGAGCCAAACGGCACCAAGCCAATCTCGACGCGCTTGCCGGACATCCGCTCGCAGAGCAGCGAGCCGATGCCGATGCCGACCGTGAAAATCGCCAGCAGCACCGTCACCATCGTTTCACCGCCACCCAGCACGTCCTTGGCATAGGCCGGGAACTGGGCGAGGAACAACGCGCCGTACAGCCAGAACCACGAGATGCCGAGAATCGACAGGAACACCGTGCGGTTGCCGCGGGCGAAGGCGATGTTGCGCCAGGTTTCCGACAAGGGATTGAGGTTGATCGACAGTTCCGGCACCGGTGCCGGCGCCGGGGGAATGCCCCGGCTGGTCAGGTAGCCCGCTGCTGCGACGACGAAACCGCCGGCGGCGATCCAGGCCGGATGCTCGACTGAGCCGGCAAGCAGGCCGCCGGCCAAGGTGCCGACCAGGATGGCGATGAAGGTGCCGGCTTCGATCAGCGCATTGCCGCCAACCAGTTCATCGGTGCGCAAATGCTGCGGCAGGATGGCGTACTTGACCGGCCCGAACAGGGTGGAATGCAAGCCGAGCAGGAACAGCGCCGCCATCAGCGCCGGGAAGCTGTGGAGGAAAAACCCGGCGGCAGCGATCACCATGATCAGCATTTCCAGCACCTTGACCAGGCGCGAGAGGCGCGCTTTATCGTACTTGTCGGCCAGTTGCCCGGCGGTGGCCGAGAACAGGAAGAAGGGCAGGATGAAGATGCCCGCCGCGACGCTCCCCAGCAGTTCCGGCTTGATAGCGGTCCATTGCACCGCATGGAAGGTCAGCAGCACGATCAGCGCGTTCTTGAACAGATTGTCGTTGAAGGCCCCGAGAAACTGGGTAACGAAAAGGGGGGCAAAACGCTTTTGCTTGAGAAGGCCGAATTGTCCGCTCATAACTTATTGCCTGTGAAAAAGGGGCGGGTGGCGAACACCGCCGGCGAAAAGGAATGCCCCTGCCAGTTGAGCAGGCGCTTGTGTACGAAATCGAAAAGCAGCGGGTTGTGCTGGCGCAATGTGTCGAGATCGCTGACCGCCGCTTTCGGCAGCAGCCCCTGGCGGGCCAGCGCGGCCGGCGAAATCAGCGGCAGAATGCCCGGCAACGGGTAGTCGGAACCATGCAGCAGGCACTCATGCAAATCCTCGCGTTCGAGCAGCGTGCGGATCACGGCGGCCTTGCGGTTGCGCAACGTGATTGCCGACACGTCGCCATGCAGCAACCCCTTGGCACGCGGCTCGGCCATGACTTTGAGGAAGAGGTCGAAGCTCGGGCGGACCTTGCCGTCGTCGTCGACATCCTTACCTATCGTCGCGCAATGCGCGACTACCACCCGGACTCCAGCATCGAGCGCCCGGCGCAACCGCAGCGGATTGCCAAAGGCCTGCGTATCGCTGCCCTTGACCGCCTTCTCCTCGCCGCAATGGACAATCAGCGGCGTGCCGGTGGCGGCGAGCACGTGATAGAAAGGGTCGCACTTGGCATCGGCCGGGTCCATGCCCTGCGCCGCCGGCAGCCACTTGACGGCGCGCGCGCCGTCGGCGATCGCTTGGCGCAGATCGTCGACCGCCGTCGCATGGTAGGGATGCAGCGAGGCCACCCACTCGAAGCGCTCCGGAAATTCCCGTGCCATCTTGGCTGCCCAGGCATTCGGTACGTAGAAGGCGGAACGCTCGGGATGGGCCTGCCCGGCGCTATCGTGAAAGCGCGCGAAGGCGAAGAGCATGACCTTGAAGCCCTCAGGCATCGCATCGCACAGGTTGAGCAGGCGCGCCACATAGGCGGTATCGACGGCTCCCGGCGCATCGTGAGCGCAGCCGGCGTTCATGTAGAACAGCCGCTGGGCGTAATGCAGCGGATGCAGCCACGAGGAAAGCTGCGGCCCGAGTTCGATGCCGCTACCGCCGTCGCCGATGCCGGCTAGATGGACGTGGCAATCCCACAATTGTTCCGGGGCTATGCCCGCCCACGCCTGTTTCAGCCACGGGCTGTCGAGCAAGCGGACCGGAATCGCCGCCCGGCAGGGGTTGATGAGAATCGGTTTGGCCATGCTCAAACCGGGCACGGAAAGCGCCACGCCACCGGCGAGAAGGCCGAGAAAGCGGCGGCGAGAAGAATTGGGATGCAGGTCAATCGACATGTTCAGCCACCCTTTACTTGTCAAGTCGCAGTGTCACGGGGGTACCAGCCATGCCGGCCCGCTTGAGCCAGGCAAACAAGGAATCAGCCGTGATTGTTTCGATGTGATCGCTGTAGCGTTTTTCGTTCGGGTGATCGTCAAAGGCGATGTTGGCCTTGGTGACCCGTGCGCCAAGCCGGGTGAGAGCACCGATTTCAAGAGCCGAAGGCTGATAGCCCTTCAATTTCAGCCAGGCTTGTGCCTGTTCGCGGTTGGTGACATCGGAGTCCATCGCTTCGGCAATGGTTTCGAGCACCCATTGGTTCGATTGCTGATAGCGGATCGCCCAAGGGTAACTCAGCATGCTATATGGCTTGGTGTGCATCTTCAGCGAGCTGGGCTGGTCGCCTATCAGCGCCAGTAACCGGGCCTGCACCTCCGGAGTCGGAACGGCCCAGGCAACTTCGTATCGCCAGAGGTCGTCCAGCGCGAATTCACCCAGCCCCTGCCGGTAAACCCCGGCTTCCGCCGTGCCGCATTCGTTGAGTTTGTGCAACACACGCCAAGCCGGAGAGCCATCCCCATCTACGGTGCGATAAACCATGCCCAGATGCGAATAGCGCAGTCTGTATTTGCTCAGATCCTGACCCATCCGGGCGAGGATCACCACCTGGGTGCCGTTCCGGTCATACTGGGCCTCCAGCGCCTCCCAGGTTTTTGCCGCAAGTTCCATGCTGCGCTCGAGCATCTGCGTGCTTAGCGGCTTGTCTTCACAGGTACGGCCCGCATAAACAGGCATTCCCGGCAAAAGCCCTGCCGCTACGAGGAGGGCAGTGGCAAAGTGACGTCGCGATTTCATTAAGTCAGCTTTTCGTTATGCAGCAGTTTTTTGCCGATTTCATTGGGGATGAAGGCAATCGCCGTTCCCGCTGCCGAGAGCACCACACCGGCGGTGACGACACTGACCGAAATCACCGTACCAACGGCCATCGACACACCGCCAACGCCCTTGCCGACAATTTCGACACTTACCCGTGCCCCGTCGGAAACCCGCTCCAGCACATACACCGTTCCCTGGGCGCTGGCCTGTACTCCCTTGACCACCAGCGCTGCGCCACCGACAGACAGCAGGGCAATCCCGCCTGATACTGCGGCACTGGGTGAATTTTTGCCGCTGGCATCAGCAACGGCGCTGGCCGTGACCACCACAGAAGCCAGCGGCAGCATGGAGACATTTTCTGATGTATTACTTTGCGCTTGGGCTACAGCCGAAAAAAACAGTCCGGCGGCTAACGCCAGCATGGCACAACGCTTGTTCATGGAGTTTCTCCTTTGGGTCAGATGGATTGCAGGTTCTGACGTATGCGGCCTACGCCGCCTCCGCCATCTGTTTCAGCGTCACGTAGTCGATCTTGCCCGTGCCCAACAGCGGCAGGGCCTCGACCTTCTGTATCTTGCGCGGCACGGCCAGTTCCGACAGCCCTAGTTCGCGCGCTTTGATCGCCAACAGTTCGCGGTTCAGTTCGCCGTCGGTGGTGAATAGCACTAGGGCCTCACCCTTGGCCGGATCGGGCTGGCTGGACGCGGCATGGGTCTGCGCCGGGGAAACGGCGACGGCCAGTTTCTCGACCACTTCCAGGCTGACCATCTCGCCGGCAATCTTGGCGAAACGCTTGACCCGGCCGACGATCTTGACGAAGCCGTCGGCATCGATCTCGACCACGTCGCCGGTTTCATACCAGCCCTCGCCGAAGGCTGATTCCGGCGGCTGCAATAAGCCCGGCTGGTCGGCCTTCAGGTAGCCGGCCATGACGTTCGGCCCGTGCACGTGCAAGATGCCGCCCTTGGCTATGCCCGGCACCGGTACCAAGCGGTGCTCGATGCCCGGCAGCAGGTTACCGACGGTGCCGGTACGGTAGGCCATCGGTGTATTGACCGCCAGCACTGGCGCCGTCTCGGTTGCCCCGTAACCTTCGAAGATGCGCAAGCCGAATTTCTCGAACCATTCCCCGCGTACCGCCTCAGACAGCTTTTCCGCCCCGGCGACGACATAGCGCAGACGGTGGAAATCGTAGGGATGGGCAAAACGGGCGTAGTTGCCGAGAAAGGTCGAGGTCCCGAACAACACCGTGCAGGAACGGTCATAGGCCAGTTCGGGGATGATTCGGTAATGCAACGGCGACGGATAAAGGAACAAGCCGGCGCCGGTCAGCACCGGCAGCAGCGCGCCAGCGGTCAGACCAAAGGAATGAAAAATGGGCAGGGCGTTGAGTACCTTATCGTCGACCGAAAAATCGATCACCGCCCGAATCTGCGCAATATTGGCAAGAATCGCCCGGTGCGGCAGTACCACGCCCTTGGGCTTGCCCTCGGAGCCGGAAGTAAACAACACCACGGCCGCCGCTTCCGGTGACACCGACAATTCGAAGGCACGCGGAAAATGGATCGCCCACAGCATCAGCCACAGCTTGTCGCCCAAGCCGATGCCGTCGCGGATGTCTTCCAGATAATGCACCGCGACCCCTTGCAGCCCGGCCAGCTTGTCGGTGAGCTTGGCTTGCTTGACGAAGGCGCGCGAGGTAATGACGACCCTCACCTCGGCGGCATCGCAGGCAGCCTGCATGGCCTCGATGCCGGCGGTGTAGTTGAGCATCGCCGGCACGCGCCGACGGGCGCTGAGGCCGAAAATCAGGCCGATGGTCGGCACCAGGTTGGGTAGCAGCAGGCCGACCTTTTCTCCTGGCCGAGTCAGGCGCTCGACCTGGCGGCCGAGAATCAGCGCCATTTTCAGCAGGTCGTTGTAGGAATACTCGATCTGTTTCACGTCCTCGAGCAGCCGGCGGCGGCGGCCGAAAATTTCGGCCGCATCGCACAGCGCGCCATACAGCGTCTGCTGCGGACGCGAGACGAAAATCATCTCCTGCATCAGCGTGCGCATCTGCTCGCCAGCCCGGCGTCGACGCCGCTTGGCGGTAGCCGCCTCGGGCATCGGGAAATGCACCGCCGGCAGCACGGTCAGGCGGATTTTCGGGAAAATCTCCTTCGGGTACTTGCCGGACAAGCGCGAGAAATAGGAGCGCGAAGGACCGTCGAGGCGCACCGGAATCACCGTCGCGCCGGTCTTGGCGGCGACGAAGGCCGGGCCGTCGTAGACCTTCATCAACGAGCCGGTCAAAGTGATCCGCCCTTCCGGGAAAATGACCACCGGCCGGCCGGACTCGATCAGACGGATGACCCGCTTCATGGCCATCGGGCTGGTCGGATCGACCGCTAGGTAGTCGATCTGCGACAGCAGCAGGCGGAACCAGAAATTATTGGCAACACCGGTATGCACCACGAAAACCGGATCGATCGGCAGGAACAGGCCGAGCAGCAGGCCGTCGAGGAAGGATTCGTGATTGGCGACGACCAGTAACCGCGGCGACGAGAAATCCGATTGGCGGACATGAACATCGACACGAAACAACAGCATGGCCAGCCCCCGCAGCAGAGGGCGGAGCAATTTGCGCATCAGGTGTTCTCCTTCAGGTAGTCGAGAACGTTGGTGAAAGTAGACTCGAGCACTGCCCGATCGATCCAGAACCAGATTTCCCTGCCGATCTTCTCGGAAGCCAGCACCCCGGATTCGTGCAGCACTTTCAAGTGGTGCGAGACGGTCGAGCGCGCCAGCGTCGACACGTCGGCGATCTGCCCGACATTGAGGCGCTCGCCCGGCTCGAACAACAACAAGATGCGCTGGCGATGCTCATCGCCCAGCGCCATGAAAATCCGCGACATGGCGGCCCACTCGGGAGGAATGGCTTGGGTGTAGTTCATTTTCATATCGACAATGGTAGTTACATCGATATGTTTATGTCAACCATGAAAAAGGGAATTTTTGCGACCGCACGCTAGGTCAGATAGCGCCACGATTTTGGCGCCAATAACCGGCCGACTTGCCTTTCCATTTTGAACAGGAAGAGAGTAGCGGCCGTGCCTGTGCCTTGGCACGTTTCAGGTGGACCGTTCGTCCGTACGGTTAATGCGCAATGCCTCGAACTGGAGATCGAAGCGCGCCAGGTATTTACGCAACCGGTCGGCATCATTGCTCTGCTTCTTTTCCGTGCGCGAGACGGCGAAGAGGCGGCGGCCAGCTTCCGAGAGATGATTGCTGCGACGACAAATGTCGATGACCGCATTGAGTTGGCAGCGGTCGAAAAGATCCAGTTCACTGGCGCTTGGCCCCAGCACCTCTGCGCACAAATCAGCGGAAGGCACGTCAAGCCAGGCTTGACCCAGACGCGCAATCTCTTCGTCAACATCGGCTTCGGTGATACGCCCGGACTTTGCCAAAGTCGCCATGCGTGTCACCGAGGCACCCAATTCGCGGAAATTTCCTCGCCAGGGAGCATTTCGTGAAGTGGCAAAAGTCAGGTAACGCCGCCGAGCCTCGACATTGAAGCGGATCTGCTGGCCTTGCTCGGCGGCAAAACGCTCCAACTCATAATCCAGATTGGGCTCGACATCCTCTGGACGACCGGCCAGGCCGGGTAGATCGAAGGTCCACAAATTGATGCGGGCGTAGAGATCTTCGCGGAACTTGCCTTGCCGTACCCACTGGCGCAGGTCGCGGTGGGTTCCGGCGATCAGTTGAAAATCGCTGCTCGCTTCCTGGTCGCTGCCAAAGGGGAAAAAGCGCTTTTCCTCGACGGCTTTCAGCAGCATGGCTTGTTCGTCGAGGCCAAGCTCGCCGATCTCATCGAGAAAGAGCAGGCCGCCGTCAGCCGAACGCAGAAGGCCGGGACGTTCCTGCTGGGCGCCGGTGAACGCCCCCTTGCTGTGACCGAAAAGCGTGGACATCGCCGAATCGCCACGCAGGGTAGCGCAATTGACCTCGATGAAACGCCCTTTGAGTTGCTGGCGCTGGCGCTTCAACTCGAAAACGCGGCGAGCGAGAAAGGATTTGCCGGCGCCGGTCGGGCCGACCAGCAGCATGGGCGCGCGCGAGCAGCCGGCAACCTGCTCGATCTGCTCGATCATCCGGTTGAAGGCCGGGTTGCGGGTGGCGATGCCGGATTTGAGAAAGGACAGGCTGTCGTCACGCTCGCGGGCAAAGCGCTGGGCAATCCGGTCGTAGCGCGAGAGATCGAGGTCGATGATCTCGTAGCTGCCGACACTGTTGGCGATGTCCTTCTTGCGCGGTGGCGAGGTTTGCAACAGGCGAGCCGGCAGGTAACGCGCCTCGGCCAATAGGAACCAGCAGATCTGCGCGACATGGGTGCCGGTGGTGATGTGGATCAGGTAATCCTCATTCTCCGTGTCGAAGGCATAGCCGTGAGCGAGAACATGCAAAGCGGTATAGACCTCTTCGAAATCCCAGGGATCGCGCAACTCCATTTCCAGACGCTTGAATGTCGTTTCCGGCGAAATGCGAGCGATGTCGTTACCGATGCGCTCGGCCAGCCCCCGATTCCGGGCGTCGTGGATCAGTTCGAGGCGATGGACGACGAAATCTTCCTGCTGGCACAAGGCGACCGTTGGCCGCCATTTATCCCAGCGGGCGCTGCCCTTGCCGGCATAGTCAAGCTGAGTGCCGAGAAAGCCGATGACAACCGTCTTGGTCATGGTGATATTAGAAATTTGTATAAATCACTATATCAAACAATCGTAAAAACTGGATTGATCTTTACTTGTGGTAACGATAATCGTTGAAAATTCAATTGGTTAAAAGCGATCCACCTAGCTGGCACGGCTCTCGCTGATAGATAGCCATCGCCGACTTGCGGCAAGGCCGACGGGCAAGGGGTTCGAACCCCGCCGGTGCGGTGGAATCAGGAGTCTTCCGGTCATTCCGCCGTATGCCGCCGTCGCGGGAAAGCGATAACGATGCTCTTGTCGGTAGCTTGCCCAGGTTCGATTCCTGGGGGCATCACACTGGATAGCTCAGGGGTAGAGCAACCGTCCAAGAAACGGTCTGACGCGGGTTCGAATCCCGCTCCAAAACTGTCCTGTCACGACAGTGTTTTTGCAGTACCCGCCGGCTGCGGCATGCGCAAGCACCCGCTGCCGGTCCGGCCCGAGGCGCGGTTCGCCTGGGCGGCAGGGTTGGCGCTGCTGGGCAGCGGGTTACATGGCAAAGCAGCGCCGGTATCCGCTTTGCCCACAGGGCAAACCTCCCCGCCGGAGCCAACCGCAGTCTCCGCCGGACCGGTGCCAGCCGGCAGAAACGAATGATGAATGTTTGACGAAGGAGAAGAAAATGTTGAAGCGTTTTATCGTGAAAAAGAATGAACGGGCTGCCCTGCTGCGCAATGGCGATTTCGAGCGCATCCTGAATCCGGGTCGTCACTATGTTTTTGACCCGTTCGGCGAACTGTCGCTGACCGTCTGGAACACCGACGAACCGATGCTCGACACCGACGTGGTCGATTATCTGCGCCAGAACGAGCCGGCCGAGGCCGAGCGGCACTTCTTCTGCATGGAACTGACCGAGGACGAAGCCGGGCTGCGCTATGAGAACGACGTGCTGGTTGAAATACTGGCCCCG
The DNA here is from genome assembly GCA_031274715.1 of Azonexus sp. Classification (GTDB taxonomy): domain Bacteria; phylum Pseudomonadota; class Gammaproteobacteria; order Burkholderiales; family Rhodocyclaceae; genus Azonexus. Next base: position 28,800 of record JAISPT010000028.1, read on the forward strand.
GCTTCCCGGCGCTTCTTCTGGCGCGGCCTGACCGTCCAGCGCCTGGAAAAGGTCGATCTGCGCGCCGGCGCTACGCTGCCGGCGGACATGGTGAAACGCCTGCTGCAACCGTCGCTGCGTGGTCGTCCGGTGCTGGGCTTGAACGGTATTTTCATCGCCCCGGTGCCGGCTGGCCATGTCGGCCTACTGCGCATCGATGGCGTGCAACAACCGTTGCTGCCACCGGGTGTGAGCGCCTACTGGCGCTTCAACCGTGACCTGCAATGGGAACTGGTCGATACGCGCTGGCAAGCTCTGGAAGTGAGCGGTCAAGAGATTCTGACCCGCGACAAGGTTGGTTTGCGGATCAACCTCGCCGCCACTTGGCGCTTCGCTGACGTAATCGCTGCCTTCGCCAAATTGGCGAAGCCGGCCGACCATTTGTACCGCGAACTGCAATTCGGTCTGCGGGCGGCAGTCGGCACACGCAACCTCGATGAATTGCTGGAAAACAAGCAGTTGATTGACGCGGTGGTCGGCGAGCACATCGCCGGCAAGCTAGCTGGCTTCGGCCTGGATATTGGCAGCATCGGTGTCAAGGACATCGTACTGCCAGGGGAAATGAAGGCCATCCTGGCCCAGGTGGTCGAAGCGGGCAAGGCTGCCGAAGCCAATGTGATCCGTCGCCGCGAAGAAACGGCGGCGACGCGTTCGCTGCTGAACACGGCCAAGGTCATGGAGGGTAATCCGGTCGCCTTGCGATTGAAGGAACTGGAAACGCTGGAACGGGTAGCTGAGCGCATAGATCGTATCTCGGTTTTCGGCGGCCTCGATCAGGTGCTGAACGGTTTGGTGACGCTGGCGAAGTAAGCGCCAGCACGGCGAGGCGCTGTGGCAGAAAGGAGCAAATATGAAAACGCACAAAAGCAACAAGCAGCGCCGTGAGGAAATCAAGTCGGCGCGGCGTGACCTGCGGGCATCCCGGTTGCAAGAACTGGAGCAGCAGCGCACCGCGATGAAAGTCGCCTGCCGTACTGCCCGCTATATCAACCGGCTGGCGCGGACCGGCAAGTCGCCTTTCGGACATTGCGTCCCGGTCGATTACAGCAAGCTCGTGCCCAACAACAGTTATGGCATCACCGATTTCGCTCGGCACGGTTATTACGAGGATTTGCCCTTTTTTTGCGTCGATTGCGGCGCGGCATGTATCTGGACCGCCGAGCGTCAGCGCTGGTGGTACGAAGTGGTGGGCGGCTCGCAATACAGCACGGCGCGCCGCTGTGCCGCCTGCCGGGCAAAGGAACGGAAGCGCAAACAAGCCTCAGGGCGGCCAGCTTCACCACCCGCTGCTTTACCATCGTGAAGTTAGACAGAGGAAACAATGACCTACCAAGTACAAGAAACCACCAACGGCAAGCCGATCAAAATGTGGACCGAAGGTGTTCCGGTCGAGGACGATGCCCGCAAACAACTGATGAACACGGCAACCATGCCCTTCATCTTTCGTCACTTGGCAGTGATGCCGGATGTGCACCTGGGCAAAGGTTCAACCATCGGCAGCGTGATTCCAACGCAGGGGGCGATCATCCCGGCTGCCGTCGGAGTCGATATCGGCTGCGGCATGATGGCTGCCTGTACGAGCCTCCAGGCCGGCGATCTGCCCGATCATCTGCACGGTTTGCGCACAGCGATCGAGGCGGCGGTACCGCACGGGCGTACACCGCCTCGGCATAGCCACCGCGACAAGGGCGCGTGGGAGAATCCGCCGGCGGCCGTGGACGCCCAGTGGTCGGCGCTGTTGCCGGGGTTCACGCGCATCACCGAAAAATACCCGCGCCTGAAGAACACCAACAATCACAAGCACTTGGGAACGTTGGGGACCGGCAATCACTTCATCGAGGTTTGCCTCGATGAAGCCGACCGCGTCTGGTTCATGCTGCATTCCGGGTCACGCGGGGTGGGGAACGCCATCGGCAACCTGTTCATCGAACTGGCCCAGACCGACATGCGCCAACATATCGCCAACTTGCCGGATAAGGATTTAGCCTACTTCGAGGAAGGCTCCGCGCACTTTGACGATTACGTCGAGGCGGTCGGTTGGGCGCAGGATTACGCACGCCGCAACCGCGTGGCGATGATGGCAAACGTCGTTGCCGCGGCTCGTCAGATCATCGCCAAGCCCTTTACGGTGGATGTCGAGGCGGTGAACTGCCACCACAATTATGTGCAGCGTGAAACCCATTTCGGCACGGATGTGCTGGTGACCCGCAAGGGGGCTGTGTCGGCGAAAAAAGGCGAACTGGGGATCATTCCCGGCTCAATGGGCGCGCGCAGTTACATCGTGCGCGGCCTGGGCAACGAGGAAGCCTTCTGTTCGTGCAGCCACGGTGCCGGCCGCACCATGAGCCGCAACGAGGCCAAGCGCCGGTTTTCGGTGGAAGACCAGATCAGAGCCACGGCCCATGTCGAATGCCGCAAGGACAGCGAGGTGATCGACGAAATTCCGATGGCCTACAAGGATATCGACGCCGTGATGCATGCCCAACACGATCTGGTGGAAGTGGTGCATACGCTACGGCAGGTCGTCTGTGTAAAAGGATGAAGAGATGAATGAATGGGTGAAAGCAGGTAGGGTTCAAAGCGCCCACCCGATCGACCCAGAGGTACGCCAGCGGGTCATGCGGGCGCTCGCCGACATCGAGTCCGAGCATGACGTGACGGTGCTCTATGCCTGCGAATCCGGCAGTCGCGGCTGGGGCTTCGCCTCGCCCGACAGCGACTATGATGTTCGCTTTCTTTATGTGCATCGCCTGCCCTGGTATCTCGCCGTCGAGTCGCAACGCGACGTAATCGAACTGCCAATCAGCGATGAACTGGATGTCGGCGGTTGGGAGTTGCGCAAGGCATTGCGCCTGTTGCGCCGGGCCAACCCCGTACTGTTCGAATGGCTGGATTCGCCAGTAGTTTATCGGCAGGACGAGGCGCTGACGGTGGATATCCGGCATATGGCGACGAAATGGTTTTCCGGAAAGCGTAGCCGTTATCACTACCTGGCCATGGCACATAACAACTTCCGGGGTTATCTCCAGGGCGACAGCGTGCGCCTGAAGAAATATCTCTACGTGTTGCGCCCGCTGTTGGCAGCGCGGTGGATCGAGCAGGGACTCGGCCAACCGCCGATGCGTTTCGCCGATCTGGCCGAGCGCATGATCGATGACGCGGCGCTGCTTGCCGAAATCAACGCGCTACTGGCCATCAAGATGCGCTCCGGCGAGGCCGAATACAGTCCACGCTGGCCGTGCATCCATGCCTTCATTGAAGGCGAACTGGCGAGAAACGCGGTCGACCCTGACTACAAAAAACCGGTAGGGGACAGTACGGAACTCGATGCCTTTCTGGTGAAAACGGTATTGGCAATCTCACAATGATCGACGATATGGAATGCTTGGAACTTGACGGCTCCCGTGGCGAGGGCGGCGGACAGATACTGCGGACAGCCTTGAGCCTGTCGATGATTACCGGTACGCCGTTCGCCATGGATCACATCCGTGCCGGCCGCAAAAAACCGGGGCTGCTCCGCCAGCATCTGACGGCCATACAGGCGGCACAAGCGGTGTGCGGCGCGGAGGTGGACGGTGCATTACCTGGATCGCGAACCTTGCGTTTCAAGCCGGGCACAATCCGCGCTGGCGATTATCGCCATGCCATCGGCTCGGCCGGCAGTTGCACGCTGGTACTGCAAACGGTATTGCCGGCGCTGTGGTTTGCCGACGGCCCGAGCACGCTGCGCATTACCGGCGGCACCCACAACCCAGCGGCGCCACCGGCCGATTTCCTCATCCGCGCTTGGCAACCGCTGCTGCAACGGATGGGCGTAACGATCGACATCGAGTTGCTACGTCATGGCTTCTACCCAGCCGGCGGTGGCGAATTGCTGGCCAGAACGGCGCCGGTAACTCACTGGCAACCGCTACAACTTGAGACACGCGGCGATTTGCGCCGGCAGAGCGCCATTGGCATCGTTTCCGGCGTTCCTGCTGAAGTCGCCAAGCGCGAAATGCAGCGCGCGGCCAGCCAGCTTGGCCCGCTGGACGAAGAATTGCGTGTGCTGCCGAGCAGCGAGGGACCGGGTAACGTACTCATGATCGTACTGGAGTATCCGGAAGTCACCGAAGTGCTATCCGCATGTGGCGAACGCGGACTGCCTGCGGAAACAGTAGCCGACCGCGCCGCTGGCGATGCACGCCGCTATCGCGATAGCGGCGCGGCGGTCGGCGAGCATCTGGCGGATCAGTTGCTCCTGCCGATGGCTCTCGCAGGCCGAAGTTGTTTCACGACCCACGTGCTGTCGTCACACCTGAAAACCAACTGCGAGGTCATCGAGAAATTTCTTCCGGTGAGTTTTGATTTCGCGGAAATCGGCAGGCAGGTACGCGTGAGTCTGGCGTGATCGGGAAAAGGCTCGGCCACCGTCACCAATCGGGCGCGCTCCATCCGGCCGGCGGCTATTCCTGCTTAAACACTAGGCGGAACAGATCCGCCAGGTTCGTCGTGCCCAGCTTTTCGCGGATATTGGCGCGGTGGAACTCGACCGTCTTGATGCTGATGCACAGCGTTTCGGCAATCTCCCGGCTCTGCCGGCCGTGGACCATTTCCTGCAGCACTTCCCTCTCCCGCCGGGAGAGGCTGGCCAGGCGGTCGTCCGGCGGGTTGTCGGCCGGGTCTTCCGAACGCGGCCGGCAGGCATCCTCCTTGAGGGCCTGGGTCACCGCCATGACCAGGCGATGTTCTTCCAGCGGCTTCTGGATGAAATCAGCGGCCCCGGCCTTCAGCGCCTTGACTGCCAGCGGCACGTCACCGTGGCCGGTCAGGAAGATGATCGGTAATTCGATGCGCCGCTTGCGCATTTCGGCCTGCAACTCGATGCCACTCGTGCCCGGCATCCGGATATCAAGCACCAGGCAGCCGGAATCGCGCGGCGTGACGCGGGCCAGGAAATCGCGGGCCGACGGGAAGGAGGCGGCCGACAGTCCAGCGGAGCGCATCAGCAAGGCCAGGGCATCGCGGATATCGGCATCGTCGTCGACGATGTAGACGACCTGCGAGGGAATGGCGGGAACACTCATGTGGCGGTGACTTCGACGGGAATAGCCAGGAAGAAGGTGGCACCGCCCTCGGCGTTGCCGGTCGCCCACAGGCGACCTCCGTGGCTTTCGGCCACCGAGCGGCAGATGGCCAAGCCAAGGCCGAGGCCTTCACCCTTGGTGGTGTAGAAGGGCATGAACAATTCCTCGCTATCCGAGGTAGGCAGGCCGCAGCCGCAATCGGCAATCGAGATCAGCACCTCTTGGCCATCGGCGGCCGGCGCGGCGGCGATCGTCAGCCGCCGCTCGCCCTCCGCCACCGTCCGCATGGCGTCGATGGCATTGCGGATCAGGTTGACCAGGATCTGCACCAAGAGTATCCGGTCGCCGACGACGATCAGATCGCCAGCGACCTGCCTGCTGTCGACGCCGACCTGCGCTTCTTCGAGCAGCGAGCGGCTGACATCGAGCGCTTCGGAAACCAGCGCCGCAACCGGCCAGGGTACCGGCTGATGCCGACGCTGACGGATGAATTCGCGCAGCCGCTCGATGATCGACGAGGCGCGTACCGCCTGGGCATGGCATTTGCCGAGCACGGCGATGATTTCCGCGTGGTCGACCTGCGGCGCCCGCAACAGACGTTGGCAGGCGTCGGTATAGGTGGCGATCACCATCAGCGGCTGGTTGATTTCGTGCGCCAGCGTCGAGGCGATTTCGGCCAAGGTGCTCAGCCGGCTGGCCTGGTGCACCGACTCGCGCCGCTGCTCGCGCAACATCTGGGCATTTTTCTGCTCGGTCACGTCGTTGAGTACCTTGAGCTTGACGTTGCGCCACTTGCCCCACGGAATCGCCCCTTCCTGCAGGCGGTACCAGCGTCCGGTCGTGGTGTGCCGCAAGGCCCCGGAGACGAAGCCGGGCGCCGGCGGCTGGTTGGCGCTGCTAGCCGCCGGCTCACCGACGAATTGAGCCTCGAAGGCACGTGGACCAATCTCGGCCAGACGACTGTCCAGGCGCTGCATTTCCGGATTGGCATAGAGCAGACTCTGACGTTCCTCGTCGACGACATAGATGGCGGCGCGCAGCCCCTCCAGCATCCGCACGAAGCGCTCGTCGGCCTGACTCAGCGCCTGGCGCAAATGCACGACCAGCCAGACGACGACGGCGAAGCCGCCAAGCGTGCCCAGCGCTTCCCAGAGGTAAACGCCGTAGTTGGTGGCCAGGTGTTCGGTAGGGAAAGCGGCCAGCCACAGCGGGCTGACCAGCAAGGCCGCGACCAGGCCGCCGCGCGCCCTCCGCCACCGTCCGCATGGCGTCGAT
>JAISPT010000030.1 GCA_031274715.1 Azonexus sp.
CCTTGGCCGACACTTTGTCGCCCATCAGACGGATGGTATCGGCACGCGGGCCGATGAAAACGAAACCCGAGGATTCGACCCGCTCGGCAAAATCAGCGTTTTCCGAAAGGAAGCCGTAGCCGGGGTGAATCGCCTGGGCGTCGCAGACTTCAGCCGCCGAAATGATGGCCGGCACGTTCAGGTAGCTGGCCGACGAAGCGGCTGGCCCGATGCAGACCGACTCGTCGGCCAGCTTGACATACTTGGCGTCGCGGTCAGCCTCGGAATGGCCGACCACGGTTTTGATACCCAGTTCGCGGCAGGCGCGCTGGATGCGGAGGGCGATTTCCCCCCGGTTGGCAATCAGGATTTTGTCAAACATGAGGACGCTCAACCGATCACGAACAGCGGCTCGCCGAATTCGACCGGCTCGCCGTTCTCGATCAGGATGGCCTTGACGACGCCGGAAGTATCGGCCTCGATTTCATTGAGCAGCTTCATCGCCTCGATGATGCACAGGGTCTCGCCCTGTTTGACCGTCTGGCCGATCTGAACGAAAGCATCCGCGCCGGGCGACGGCGAGCGGTAGAAAGTGCCGACCATCGGCGACTTGACGACATGGCCTTCCGGCAACTCGTCTTCGTCGTCGAGATTGACCGACGACGCACCGGCAGCAGCCTGCGGTGCCATGGCCGGCGCGGCCACCATGTACGGTTGCACCGGCGGCGCGGCGACAGCGCCGTAATGCTTGGCGATGCGAACCTTTTCTTCACCCTCGGTGACTTCCAGCTCAGAAATACCGGATTCCTGCACGAGGTCGATCAGTTTCTTCAGTTTACGCAAATCCATGGGTGACTCCCTTCTGTTCTTTTAGCGCTCATTGGACGCAAGAAGCCGGCAAAAGCCGGCTTATTCAATGTTGATGCGGATATTGTTGAGCAGGTATTCCAGCGCCAGGCGATAGCCGTCCTGGCCGAGGCCGCAGATGACGCCGATCGCCAGATCGGAGAAATACGAGTGATGCCGGAACGGTTCGCGGGCATGCACATTGGACAGGTGCACCTCGACGAACGGAATGGCGACGGCCGCCAGGGCGTCGCGCAACGCCACGCTGGTGTGCGTATAGGCTGCCGGATTGATGATGATGGCCCGCACGCCCTGCTCCCGCGCGGCGTGGATGCGCTCGATCAGCGCCCCCTCGTGATTGCTCTGAAAGGCATCCAGGTCAACGCCGGCCGCCTCGGCCAAGCGAGCAAGGGACATATTGATATCGGACAGGGTCGCCCGGCCATAATGCTCGGGTTCGCGGGCGCCGAGCAGGTTCAGATTAGGCCCATGCACCACCAGGATGCGGGGCTTTTCGACCGGCCCGGAAGCTGTTTTTCGCTTCGTCATGGCGGCGAGTTTGCCGCAAATCGCTGCAATTTGTCCAGTCGGACGCTTCGCGCCCACCGTTCACAGCAGGGCGCGCAATGGCTCCGCCTTGATCCGCTCGCGCGGCCGGCCGTCGCGGTGTTTCAGGGCGATCCGCTCGCAGGCGACGGGAAAAATCACCAGATTGGCGTCGGCGACCACCGTTTCCACGACCAGCACCGCCTCTGCCTTGTCGTGACGGGGAGTGCCGTGGGCAAAGGAAATCTTGTGGTTGAGCAGGAAGATTTCGACTTCTTTGGCGCTGTCGGCAAACAACAGAATGTCGATGCTCGAATGTTCGCCGACCGTACCGTCAAGCACCGAGCCGGTCAGCCAGGGGCGGAAATCGGCAAGCAGTTCCAGCAACTCCAGTGCCGCCCGGCGCAGAGCAGCCAGCAATTCCGGATGCTGCTCGCCGTGATACAGGCTGCGATAGGCGCGCAGCTCAGCCTCGACCTCGGCATTGTCGGGAAACTGCGCGTGGTCGGCCAAGCCCAACTGACGGGCGGCCTTCTTCTTGGCATGGTGATAGTCGGTAATGCCGTCCTCGGCCATCAGGCGGGCGGCGGCACTGGCAATACTGGCCCGGGCGGCGGACGCCGGGCGGAACCGGTCATGGCGGGGCATGGACGCTGGGGCAAGGTAGAATCGCCCCCATTCTAACCACGGTTCGCGCCATGCACATTCACATTCTCGGCATCTGCGGCACCTTCATGGGTGGCATCGCCCAGTTGGCCGCAGCGGCCGGCCACCGGGTCACCGGTTGCGACGCCAACGTCTATCCGCCAATGAGCGACCAGTTGCGCGCTACCGGCATCGAATTGATCGAAGGCTACGATGCCGCCCAGTGCGCCCTGAAGCCCGATCTGTTCGTGGTCGGCAACGCCATCTCGCGCGGTAATGTACTGCTCGAAGCTATCCTCGACCAGGGCCTGCCCTACGTTTCCGGTCCGCAATGGCTGGCCGACAACATCCTGCAGGGCCGTTGGGTACTCGGCGTCGCCGGTACCCACGGCAAGACGACAACGAGTTCGATGCTGGCCTGGATACTGGAGGACGCCAACTTGGCGCCGGGCTTCCTGATCGGCGGCGTACCGCTCAATTTCGGCGTCTCAGCGCGGCTCGGCGGCACACCGTTCTTCGTCATCGAAGCCGACGAGTACGACACCGCTTTCTGCGACAAGCGCTCCAAGTTCATCCACTATCGCCCGCGGACGGCGATCCTCAACAACCTCGAATTCGATCATGCCGACATTTTCAGCGATCTAGCAGCCATCGAGACGCAATTCCACCACTTAGTGCGCACCTTGCCCACCTCCGGCCTGATCGTCACCAATGCCGGCGAGGCCAGTCTCGAACGTGTGCTGCAGCGTGGCTGCTGGACGCCGGTGGAGCGCTTCAACGATCCGGCCGGCTATCGCACCGACGGTGACGACGCCAGCGGCGAATTGATCCTGTCCGGCCCGACGGGCGAAATCGGTCGCACCGTCTGGCAGTTATCCGGTGCCCACAACCGGGCCAACGCCTGCGCTGCGCTGCTGGCCGCCCGCCATGTCGGCGTACCGTTCGCTCAGGGGCTGGAAGCCCTAGCTCGCTTCGGCAACGTCAAGCGGCGCATGGAAGTGCGCGGCACGGTACGCGGTATTACCCTCTACGACGATTTCGCCCATCATCCGACGGCCATCGCCACCACCGTCGCCGGCCTGCGCCGCAAGATCGGCCAGGCCCGTATCCTGGCCGTGCTCGAACCGCGCTCGAACACGATGAAACTAGGCACCATGAAAAGCCAGTTGCCGGACAGCCTACGCGAGGCCGATGCCGTCTACTGTTATGCCGGTAATCTCGGCTGGGATGCCGGCGCAGCATTGGCCCCGCTGGGCGAGCGGGTCAGTGTGGTCGAGGATCTGGACATACTGGTCGAGCGCATCGCCATCGCCGCCCATCCCGGTGACCACATCCTGGTGATGAGCAACGGTGGCTTCGGCGGTATTCACGACAAGTTGTTGCGGCGGCTAGCGGGGTGAGGTTCGGTCAGGTGCGTGCGGTCCTGCCCGGCTGTCATCCGGAAAATTTCAGGTTTTCCCGACCGGCGCTTCGTTGGTATTTTTCCTGGCGGCACATCATGCGTATACCGTTTTATCCGACCAGCCGCTGCAAGATGGCTATTATCCATTTCCAGTTGAGTGCTATGGAATCTTCAGGTCATAGATATGCACAAGAAATATCAAGTCTTCGTTAGCTCTACGTACCAAGACCTACGTGAGGAGCGTGAGCAGGTAATCAAAGCCGTCCTCGAGATGGGTCACATCCCGGTCGGCATGGAGATGTTCAGCGCAGCCGACGAGGAGCAGTGGAAGATTATCACTCGCCAGATCGATGAGAGCGATTACTACGTACTCATATCTGCCCATCGCTATGGTTCGGTAGCTCCTGATGGCATCAGCTACACCGAAAAAGAGTACGACTATGCGGTGACCCATGGTATTCCAGTCCTTGGCTTCATCATCGACGACGATGCTCCTTGGCCAAAAAACAAGCACGAAGAAGAGCCTGCAAAGCAGCGGAAGCTCGCGGAGTTCAAAAAAAAGGTCAAGACCCGGTTGGTACAGTTTTGGAAGAACAAGGACGACCTACATGCTCGGGTCTCCATCTCACTGACCAAGGCAACAACAGCCTATCCACGCACAGGTTGGGCACGGGCCGACGAAGTCGTTGGTCCAGAAGTGACTCGCGAACTGACAAGGCTGAGCGCAGAAAATGCGAGCTTGCGTGCCGAAATTGACTTGCTGCGCAAATCAGCCATCGAACCCGTCGATGAGGCTCGCAAGGTGATTCGGATTCTGTCCGCGAACCAGAGAACTTTAACAATTCGAAAAACAGAGAAGTGGGAAGAAGGGATCCCGCACACGGTGACACTAGCTGCAGTATTCTCGTACGTGGCACCTGGCCTGGTTGCAGAAAACACATCGCTCGGCATGGCACGGAACATTGCACTAGAGCTAGTCGGCACAGACTACTTCGATTATTGGCCGCTAGGGAGCAACGTCGTACGCTACATGCTGGCTGATTTCGCCGCTATAGACCTCGTCGAACCATCGAAAAAGAAACACTCTGTCAACGACAAAGAAGAGTACTGGTCTCTGACTAAACTGGGCAAACACGTCCATGCGCAGCTAAGACGCGTTCAGCTTGAAGAAGGAATCTCATCGCCTCCGGAAACACCAAGCAGCGGCGTCTAACCCGTCGCTGCACCCGACCTGCTGAGACTGGCTTCGCCAGTCTCAGCAGACAGATGAGCTTAAACGTTTAGTACCAGTTCAACGTTCCATCGACTCCACAACCGCCAGCGCCGTCATGTTGACCAGACGGCGCACGGTAGCCGTTGCGGTCAGCACATGCGCCGGGCGGGCCGCGCCGAGCAGGATGGGGCCGATGGTGACGCCTTCACCGCCGGTCATCTTCAGCAGGTTGTAGGAAATGTTGGCGGCTTCGATGTTGGGCATCACCAGCAGGTTGGCCTCACCTTTCAACGGCGACTCGGGGTTGGCCGCGCGGCGGATGCCTTCGTCCAACGCAGCGTCGCCGTGCATCTCGCCGTCGATCTCCAACTCGCCGGCGCTCATCGCCGATACCAGAGCGGTGGCGGCGCGCATCTTGCGCGCCGACTCGGAGGCCACGGAACCGAAGTTGGAATGCGACAGTAGGGCCACCTTCGGGTGGCTGCCGAAACGTTTGGCCTGCTCGGCAGCCATCAACGTCATTTCGGCAATTTCCTCGGCGCTTGGATTCTCGTTGACATGGGTATCGCAGATGAACAGCGAGCGGCCGGGCAGCATCAGGTAATTCATCGCCGCCAGCGTATTGACGCCGGCGCGCTTGCCGATGACCTCACGGATAACGCCGAGGTGGTGGCTGAACTGGCCTGTGGTGCCGCAGATCATGCCGTCGGCGTAACCCAGCTTGAGCAGCATCGAGCCGATCAGCGTCGGCTTGCGGCGCATCGCCTCCTTAGCCAGCGCCGGCGTCACGCCGCGGCGCGACATCAGCTTGTGGTAGGCGATCCAGCATTCGCGGTAGCGTGGGTCCTGCTCCGGGTTGACGATGTCGAAATCGACACCTGCCTTGATACGCAGCTTGGCCTTTTCCAGGCGGTGCTCGATGACCTCGGGCCGGCCGATCAGGATCGGGCGGGCAAATTTTTCTTCGATCACGACCTGGGCGGCGCGCAGCACACGCTCTTCCTCGCCCTCGGCGTAGATGATGCGCTTGCCTTGCGCTTGGCGGGCGGCCTGGAAGATGGCGCGCATGCCGACGCCGGTGTGATAGACAAACTCGGACAGCTTGGAGCGATAGCCAGCCCAGTCGCTAATCGGCCGCGTGGCGACGCCGGAATCCATCGCCGCCTTGGCCACCGCCGGGGCGATCTTGACGATCAGGCGCGGATCGAAGGGCTTCGGGATCAGGTATTCGGGGCCGAAGGACAACACGTGGCCGGGGTAGGCCATGGCGACCTCGTCGGCGACTTCGGCTTCGGCCAGTTCGGCAATGGCGCGCACCGACGCCATCTTCATCTCCTCGGTGATGCGGGTGGCGCCAACATCCAGCGCGCCGCGGAAGATGAAGGGGAAGCAGAGCACGTTGTTGACCTGGTTCACGTAGTCGGAACGGCCTGTGGCGATAATCGCTTCGGGGCAGACCTCCTTGACCAGTTCCGGCATGATTTCCGGGGTCGGATTGGCCAGCGCGAAGATCATCGGCTGGGCGGCCATCGACGTAACCATCTCCGGCTTGACCACGCCGGCCGTCGACAGGCCAAGGAAGACGTCGGCGCCAACCAGGGCGTCGGCCAGGGTGCGGGCCTCGGTGTTCCGGGCGTAGCGGGCCTTGGTTTCGTCCATGCCGCCAGGGCGGCCGACGTAAATGACGCCCTTGGAGTCGCAGACGATAACGTTCTCGCGCTTAACGCCGAGATCGCACCACAGGTTGAGGCAAGAAATGGCGGCGGCGCCGGCGCCCGAGCAAACGACCTTGATTTCTTCGATCTTCTTGCCGACCACTTTCAGGCCGTTGAGCATGGCCGCGGCGGAAATGATCGCGGTGCCGTGCTGGTCGTCGTGGAAGACCGGAATATTCATCCGCTCCTTGAGCTTCTGCTCG
>JAISPT010000033.1 GCA_031274715.1 Azonexus sp.
GACCGCGCTGGCCTCATCCATACCCGCATCCTTGCTTACTCGGCAAAATATGCCTCCAGCTACTACGGCCCTTTCCGCGACGCCGTGGGTTCTGCCGGGACGCTTGGCAAGGGCAACAAGTACACCTACCAGATGGACCCTGCCAACAGCGATGAGGCGCTGCGTGAAGTCGCGCTCGACCTGGCAGAGGGCGCCGACATGGTCATGGTCAAGCCGGGCATGCCGTATCTGGACATCGTCCGTCGGGTCAAGGACGAGTTCAAGGTACCGACCTACGCCTACCAGGTCAGCGGCGAGTACGCGATGCTGAAGGCGGCGGCGCAGAACGGCTGGCTCGCTGAGGAAGCGGCGGTGCTGGAAAGCCTGCTGGCCTTCAAGCGGGCCGGGGCGGATGGGATCCTGACTTATTTTGCGTTGGATGCAGCGGAGTATTTGAGGCGCTGAACCGGGGTTGCCTGTTTGGCGCTAGAGCACACCAAATGCCCACCTTCTTCAAGCTGCTTGATGTCAGTGGCAAATTTCTGGACGTCGGCCTCAAGGCGTTTCAGCAATCACTACCGCAGGAGATGCATATCGAGTCGCGAGATGACGGGACATATCTATCTGTCGACTCCACTGATTCAGAAGACGAAACCGCTCAATTTCGTATTAACCGGGAGTTGGACCGACTCTACTTCTTGACGGGTGTTCAGGTCCGAGCGGAGATGTGCAAAAGGACGGTAAGCGCGACGTTGACTGATCGTTGGAGCATTTTCGGATCACTTCCGCCCAACATAAAGCCTTTGGCGTGGTCGTACCCCTTGGCGTTACAACTGCGGCTGTGGGCAACAGCAGGGCAGTTAGAGGATCCTCTGATTAGGATTCTTTTGTTATTTCAGATAATCGAGCTGTACTACGGGAAGGACGATTATCCGGCCTATGATGATCTTAAGGCACCACCAGAACCACGAACTGAATGCAAGCTACTACGGAACCTCATCGCTCACTCAGGGGATGTTCATGACAGACGACTCCAGAAATACTGTTCATATCTTGACCTGCCTCCGTTGATGCTGGATCGCACGGACCCGTGTTACGTTGCTTTGCTTTCAAGTAAGGCACCGTTTGTTGAACGGGAGGCCAAGAAAGTGATTCAAAGTACGCTTGAATCCTGCGTTGCAGGCGGATCTTGTGCATAAAGTACGGCTGGGATGAAACGAAGTGGAATCCCGGCGCGTAGCTTGGGGTGAGCGTAGCGAAGCCCAACAGTTGGGCGGTTGCAGAAGTGAAACGGTGGCAATGTTGGGGTTCGCCTGCGGCTTACCGCCAACCTACGAAACGCCGCTTATCTCATCGCCGTCACCCGCCCGGCATCCCGGACTGCGACAGGCAGGCGAAGTACAGCATCGGCCATTGTTGCGGCCATTGGGCCAGGGGTTCGCGGCTGAAGGCGGAACGGGCGTATTGTTCCCAGCGGCCGACGACATAGCAGCGCAGCAGGTTGGCTAGGGCGGCGAAATCGGCATCCGCCTTGAGGTTTTCCTGGGTCGCGGCGATGCGCAGGGATTGCTTGAGCGCCGCCTCGACTTTGTCGAGCAGGGCGTTGATGCGTGCCTGCAGGCGCTCGTTTTCGTTGACCAGGGCATCGCCAATCAGTACCCGGGTCATGCCGCGGTTTTTCTGGGCGAAACGCAGCAACAGGCCGACGATCAGTTCGACCTGTTTGATGCCCTGGTTTTCTTCGCTGGTGATCTGGTTGATGACGCCGAACAGGCTTTGCTCGATGAATTCGATCAGCCCGTCGTACATCTGGGCCTTGCTGGCGAAGTGGCGATAGAGCGCGGCTTCGGAGCAGGACAGGCGGGCGGCCAGGGCGGCGGTGGTGATTTTTTCCCCGCGCGGTGTTTCCAGCATGCCGGCCAGGGTTTGCAGGATCTGCAGGCGGCGTTCGCCGGTCTTGGTAGCCATGATCGTCTTCCCTCCCCGGAGTGTTGTCCGGAAATTATAGACGGCCGCAGTGTCTGGGCAAGTCGAGGACGGAGCGGATCGTGACGTCGACGCAAGGCGAGCGGCGCGAGCCAGCGCTCACCAACACGGTACGCATGCCAAGCTTCTTGGCGGTGACCAGATTACTCACGCTGTCCTCGACCATGATGCAGCGCCGCGGGTCGAGGTTCTCGGCCTGGAGCAGGGCACGAAACCCGGCTGGTTGCGGCTTGGGCCGGTAATTCAGGTTCTCGACGGCATACAGCGCATCGAAGCAGCGTCCCAGCCCGGTGATACGCAGCACCGCCTCGGCATAGTGGCGCGGGGCGTTGGAAAAGACGATCCGTCGTCCCGGCAGGCGGCGCAGTGCGTGCAGCAACGGTTTCTCGAACACGATCATGCGTTGCAGATCGGGAAACTGGTGCGTCTCGTGCAGGAAATGCCGCGGGTCGGTGCCGTGGTGGCGCATCATGCCGAGCAGCGTGGCGCCGTAGCGCGTCCAGTAATCCTGGCGGATACGATTG
Source organism: Azonexus sp. (assembly GCA_031274715.1). Taxonomy (GTDB): domain Bacteria; phylum Pseudomonadota; class Gammaproteobacteria; order Burkholderiales; family Rhodocyclaceae; genus Azonexus. Next base: position 2,490 of record JAISPT010000033.1, read on the forward strand.
GCCTGCTGGGCATCGACGCCCAAGTGCCGCTCGATGTAGGCACGCATCGAGCGGTTGATATGGGGAAAGATGTGCGGGGTCGCGTTGTGCAGCGTGTTGTCGAGATCGAACAGCCAGGTACGCCCCGCGCGCATAGTCACTGTGACTTGATCATCGTGCCGACACCGTGGTCGGTCAGGATTTCCAGCAGCAGTGCGTGCTCGACACGGCCGTCGATGATATGCACACCCTTGACGCCGTTGCGCGCGGCGTCGAGCGCCGAGCCGATTTTCGGCAGCATGCCGCCGGACAACGTGCCGTCCGCAACCATCTCGTCGATCTGTCCGGGTGTGATGCCGGTGATCAGCTTGCCTGCCTTGTCCAGCACGCCCGGCGTGTTGGTCAGCAAGACCAGCTTTTCCGCCTTCAGGACTTCGGCGATCTTGCCGGCGACGACGTCGGCGTTGATGTTGTAGGTCTCGCCATTTTCACCGACGCCGATTGGGGCGATGACCGGAATAAAGGAACCTTTGTCCAGATGGTCGATCAGTGACGGATCGACCCGGGTGATCTCGCCGACCTGGCCGACGTCGATCAGATCGCCGGGGTGGTCCTTGTTTTCCAGCATCAGTTTTTTGGCGCGGATGCAGTTGCCGTCCTTGCCGGTTAGGCCGACAGCCTTGCCGCCATGTTGGTTGATCAGGTTGACGATGTCCTTGTTGACCTGGCCGCCGAGCACCATCTCGACCACTTCCATCGTCTCGGCGTCGGTGACGCGCATGCCCTGGACGAATTCGCCTTTCTTGCCGACGCGGCCAAGCAGATTCTCGATCTGCGGCCCGCCGCCATGGACGACGACGATGTTGAAGCCGATCAATTCGAGCAGCACCACGTCGCGGGCAAAGCAGCTTTTCAGGTGCTCGTCGGTCATCGCGTTGCCGCCGTACTTGACGACGATGGTCTTGCCGTGGAAACGCTTGATGTAGGGGAGGGCTTCGGCGAGGACGGCGGCCTTGGTGCCGGGGGCGAGATCTTTGAGATTCATGGCAAGCTCCTGAGAGAATCGCCGCGGATTGTACAAAGAAAAAGGCTGGCGGGGTGGCTGGCGGGAATGGCGAGCGCAGCCGGCAGCGCCCCAATTTGCCTCGTCGCCATCCTCACTCCCGCGCCAAGTGTGCACTCACTTTGCCCAGCAACTCCACGACAAACTGCGCATCCTGCTTGCTCAAGGGCTTGAGCATCTGGGCCAGCTCATTGGCCCCCGACAGCGTCGAGCCGCTGGCCTGGGGAATAAAGGCTTCTACCGGACAATCCAGCACGTTCGCCAGTTCCACCAGCTTGGGGATGGTCAGCATGACTACGCCGCGTTCCATGCGGGATATGGCCTCTGGCCCCACGTCCAAGCGCTCTGCGAGTTGATCCTGCGACAGGCTGCGCTTCAAACGCCACGCCTTGACCGACGCACCCACTTCCGCAGCGATACGCTGCTCAAATTCATCCTTCAAGGGGCACCTCCTAATCAACACAACAGGTTGATTTCAACCTTCCTTGACATGAAGGACAAATCTGGTAGAAAGCAACTCGTTGAGTTGCTTTACGCTTGAGTCATGTGTGAAAGAGGGTGGCGGATAGCGGCCGCAACGAACCAATGTGTATCACTTGTTCAGGTTGCGCCTTGGCATGCCTGACAGACCGAATGACCAATGAGGAGTCAAGATGGAAAAACAACAAATCATACGTGCGGCGTATCTGCCGCTGATTTTTACGGCCTTTTTGCTATCTTCTTGTGGCGAGGAGGTTCTGGATTTCCGTAATGCCCAGATAAATAACGGTTCGGTATATGCAGGTAACTCGAATAAGCCGTTCTCTGGCAAAGTTACCAACGTGCCAGTTGGGACTGTTTTTAATGGCCAAAAAGGATACGCTAAGTTAGTTAGTGTCGCAAATACTGCAATCAAATACTCTCAAGTTGTTTCTTTTGATGGGCCGGTTATATTCCTCAAGTCAATCCACGATGATTCGTGGATTTGCGATGCACACTCTAGTGATGGGGCTCTTGATGGGAAGGCTGTCTGCAAGATAGCAAAGTCAGAAATACTTCGTATTGAAGCAAAATTTAGCGGCGGCAATCTGGAAGGCCCAATCTCACTAAATAATCAAAATGGAACAAAACCAGTCCTTGAGGCGTTTTTTAAGGCCGGAGTGCCCGATGGCAAGATGAAAATATATAGCAATGCAAATGGAAATTTAATTCATACGGCGATATGGGATGCTGGTGTGCTTAATGGTGAAGAAGAAGGTTTTGACGAATCGACTGGTAATCGAACTCTGCGTGCAACACTCGTGAATGGCACATACGACGGTGAGTTCACTCGGTTTGCCCCTGATGGAAAAACACTGCTACTCAAAATAAATTACTCAAATGGCCTGTTGAATGGCGAATTCGAGGGATTTGATCCGGAAAAAGGCATCAAGGAAATAAGGCGCTATGCCAACGGGAAGTTGCACGGGCTTGCTCAGGCCTGGGACATGTCAGGAAAGCTGCTTGGTGAAAGAACATATGAAAATGGCGTCGATGTTGCCATTATTAAAGCAGAAGAAGAACACCAAGCAGAAAGCCAGCGAAAAGAAGAAGAAAAATATAAATTAATAAGCGAAATGGAGCGTGCCGTAGAAGAAGGCAAGGAGGGTGAGCTCAGAATGTGCGTAGAGACAATGGTAATGAAGATATCCGGCTATCAACATAGATATAGCGAATCCAATGACTCGCTAGCCACCCTTCTCAAGAGAGTCATGAATCGCATTAATTATTGTAAGGCCAACCCGCAGCCCCAGCAGTGGATGAATAAACACTGGAGTGAGTATGACGAATAACAAATACTGTCCGCTCTGCCGCGGCCGTGGTCGTAGTGTTCAAATAGAATGTCAAGATTGCGGCGGAACAGGATATGAGCCAAACGAAGAAAACCCCTTCGCTCAATGTCACACATGTGGCGGTACTGGCGAAGTGACGGTTGATATTTGCCCTGAATGTGGAGGAGAAGGAACAATCGACCAAGACTGAATTCCCTCGGGCTGGAATAGCGCTTACCACCAACCTATGGGGCATCTCTTTCATATTCAACGGCGTGTGACCGTTAAGTAGTTTTTGAGCCTGCTCCGACTGCTTGCTTGGATTCAAGTTTTGGCAAGACTACGTGGCAGCAACAAGATGGCGTCGCGGTTGCTCCACGAGAAACAGCGCTCGGCCGCCTCCCGCCAGGGCAGCCATTGCCAAGCGCGATGCTCGTCCGGCGCTGGTGTGATGGCAAGAGGACGTGGCAGGCATAGGCCGAACACATGCTCGGTGTTTTCGTTGATGCCAGCCGGGTAGCGGTGGCGCCAGGCGGAAAAGAGGGTGTAAGTGTTGGTGATATGCCAGTCGGTCAGGCGGCCGCAGTCTTCGGCGAGACCGGTTTCCTCGCGGACTTCGCGCCAGGCGGTGCGCGTCAGTGCTTCCTCGCCCTCGCGGCTGCCGGTGATTGACTGCCAGAAGCCCGGATGGGCAGCGCGTTCGAGCAACAGAACGTCGAGGTCCGGGGTATGGATGACGACCAGCACGGAAACCGGCTGTTTGTTGCCGTTCATGCCTTGTGAAAGGGATTGGTGCCGGCGACCGATGTATCGATCAGGATCCAGAGGGGGCGGCCGCTGGCTCGCCGCTCGTCACATGCGGCCGAGAAGACTTCCAGCAGCACGGCGAGGCTGTCCGGTGCGGCTTGGCGCAAGCTGTCCAGGCCGCTGATCAGCAGGATATGGCCGGGGGCCGGTAACCAGTCGGGATCGCAGAGCGCATCGAGCAGGGCGTCAAGATTGCCGCCGTGCCAATCGGGGAAGGCGCAGGCGCGGCCCAGCGCGGCGAGCGCTGCGGTTTTGCTCCGGCAGGGTGACAGATCGGTCGTCAGCAGGCGGAAGCCGGCACGGCTGGCGCTCTGCTCGACGGCTGCCCGGCAGCCTGCCGGCAGATGGTGGAGGCCGGCCCGGTTGCTATCGGCCAGGAGACGGGTGATGTTGTCCGGTTTGCTCATTCGCGGATGCGCCGAAAAGACTGGTAATGATCCGCCGTATAGTAATACTCGTGGTCCCGGCCGGCGATGATGCGGCGTGGGCCGCGATCCTTGCGTCCCGGCGTGTTGACCGTGTATTCGCGGTAATAGCCGCGCGGCTGGATGGGCAGGCGTTTCTCGAAGTTGTTGAAGACAACGCCGTCGCGGTGATAGGGGAAAGGACCGCCGCGCTGGATCAGGGCGAGCGTTTCGTGGGCCTCGGGCGGCAGGTCGGCGGCGGCGATTCCATCGCCTTTGGGTGGGGCACCCAAAAAAGCAAAAGCGCTTCCGACCGTCAGCAGCAGGACGATCAGGAAGCGCTGCCAGTGGCGCATGGCGTTTTGGGCCGCGCTTTAGGTCGGATTAACCTCGACCTGAGTCTCGACCTTCTGGCGCAGACGAACGTGCAATTCGCGCAACTGCTTCTCGTCGACCGGCGACGGCGCATCGGTCAGCAGGCACTGGGCGCGTTGCGTCTTGGGGAAGGCGATCACGTCGCGGATCGATTCGGCGCCGGTCATCATCGTGACGATGCGGTCGAGGCCAAAGGCCAGGCCGCCGTGCGGCGGGGCACCATACTTCAGGGCGTCGAGCAGGAAGCCGAACTTGGCCTGCTGCTCGTCCGGCCCGATGGCGAGCGCGGCGAAGACCTTCTCCTGCACGTCGGCGCGGTGGATACGCACCGAACCGCCGCCCAGTTCCCAACCGTTCAGGGCGAGGTCATAAGCCTTGGCCAAGCACTTGCCGGGATCGCTCGTTAGCAACTCGAGATGCTCGTCCTTGGGGCTGGTGAAGGGGTGGTGGCAGGCGCTCCAGCGTTTGTTTTCGTCGTCGTAGTCGAACATTGGGAAGTCGACGACCCACAGCGGCGCCCACTGAGCGCCGGTGACGAAGCCCTTCTCGTGACCGATTTTGATGCGCAACGCACCGAGGGCGTCGTTGACGATCTTGGCCTTGTCGGCGCCAAAGAAGATCAGATCGCCGGACTGCGCGCCGGTGCGCTCGATGACGGTGCGCAACGAGGCTTCCGACAGGTTCTTGACGATCGGCGATTGCAGGCCGGTTTCGTTGATCTGCGTGGCATCGTTGACCTTGATGTAGGCCAAGCCCTTGGCCCCGTAGATGCCGACGAACTGCGTGTAAGCGTCGATTTCGCCGCGCGTCAGCGTCGCGCCACCGGGGATGCGCAGGGCAGCGATGCGCCCGCCCTCACTGTTGGCGACCGAGGCGAAGACCTTGAAGGCGACGTCCTTGAAGGCGTCGGTGACTTCAGTCAATTCCAGCGTCACGCGCAGGTCCGGCTTGTCCGAACCGAAGCGGTGCATGGCTTCGGCGTAGGTCATGCGCGGGAATGCCGGCAGGTCGACGTCGATGGCTTCCTTGAACACACGGCGGATCAGTTGTTCCATCAGTGCGGTGATCTCGGCCTCGCTCATGAACGAGGTCTCGATATCGACCTGGGTGAATTCCGGCTGGCGGTCGGCGCGCAGATCCTCGTCGCGGAAGCACTTGGTGATCTGGTAGTAGCGGTCGAAACCGGCAACCATCAGCAACTGTTTGAACAATTGCGGCGATTGCGGCAGAGCGAAGAACTGACCCGGATGTACGCGCGACGGCACGAGATAATCGCGGGCGCCTTCCGGCGTTGACTTGGTCAGCATTGGCGTTTCGATATCGACGAAACCGTTGTCGTCGAGGAAGCGGCGGAAGGCGCGGGCGACCTTGTAGCGCAACATCAGGTTGTTCTGCATCTGCGGCCGGCGCAGGTCGATGACGCGGTGGGTCAGACGGACGTTCTCGGAGAGATTGTCCTCGTCGAGCTGGAAGGGCGGCGTCACCGAAGGATTGAGCACCTCGATCTCGTGGCACAACACCTCGATCTCACCGGAGGCGAGGTTGGCGTTGGTGGTGCCGGCCGGGCGCGGGCGGACCTTGCCGGTAATCTTCAGGCAGAACTCATTGCGGACGGACTCGGCGATTCCGAAGGACTCGGCGCGATCCGGGTCGCAAACGACCTGGGCCAGGCCCTCACGGTCGCGCAGGTCAATGAAGATGACGCCGCCGTGGTCGCGGCGACGGTGGGCCCAGCCGCACAGGGTAACGATTTGCCCGTCGAGGGCGGCGTTGAGTTGTCCGCAGTAATGGGTACGCATGAAACTTTCCGAGGTTTGCTTAAGTTGTTTTGACGACGACTCGCGGGCGCGATGGCGGGGCCACGACGCCCATCGAGATGATGTATTTGAGCGCTTCGTCGATGCTCATGTCGAGCTCGACAACATCCTGGCGCGGCAGCATCAGGAAAAAGCCGGAAGTCGGGTTGGGAGTAGACGGCACATAGACGCTGACGTAGTCGCCGACCAGATGGTTGCGGATATCGCCGCCCGGAGCGCCGCCGGTCAGGAAGGCGATGACCCACGTACCCTGGCGTGGATACTGGATCAGCAGGGCCTTGCGGAAGGCATTGCCGTTAGGGGCGAAGAGGGTGTCGGAAACCTGCTTGACCGCCTTATATACCGAATTAACGACGGGAATGCGCGACAGTAGCTTGTCCCACCAGTCAACCAGTTTCTGGCCAATGAAATTGGTCGCCAAGAGACCGGTCAGCAGGATTATCGCCAAAGTTAGCAGGGCGCCGACGCCGGGCAGCGAGAAACCGAGCAGGTTTCGCGGATGGATCGCTTCCGGCAGCAGTTGCAGCGATTGGTCGAGCGTGCTGACGATGATCGACAGCACCCAGGCCGTAATGACCAGCGGGACCCAGATCAGCAGCCCAGTGATGAAATAGCGTTTGATCAACTGGCCGCGCACGACGAACAGCTTCCTTCACCCGTCTGACACGGTGGTGGCGTTTTCGGTTTGTTGCCGCCCTTGAAATCGGTGGCATACCAGCCGCTGCCCTTGAGTTGAAAACCAGCGGCCGAGAGCAGCTTGCCGTAGCTTTCCCGGCTGCATTCCGGACACACGGAAAGTGGTGGGTCACTGAGTTTCTGCAGATGCTCTTTCTGGAAACCGCAGGCATCGCAGCGATATTCGTAAATCGGCATGGAAGTCCTCCAAAACCTTATATTATATACCTGAAAATGGAGGCTCCTATATCGGAGCTGGTCACCGGAAATTCAAGCGATCAGGCCCAGATAGCTGCGGGTGATGGTTTCGCCCCAGAACAGGACGATGACGCCTGCCGCCGCCAGGTAAGGGCCGAACGGAATCGGCACGTTGCGCCCGTGGCGGGCGGCGATGATCAGCGTGATGCCGACGAAGGCGCCAACCACCGAGGAGAGCAGGATGATGGCTGGCAGCATAGTCCAGCCGAGCCAGGCACCGAGCGCTGCCAGCAACTTGAAGTCGCCGTAGCCCATGCCTTCTTTTCCCGTGGCCAGCTTGAATAGCCAGAACACCGACCATAATGCCAGATAGCCGGCCATGGCACCGATGACGGCGGCTGGAAGTTCGGCGAAAGTCGCGGGTAGATTGAAGGCCAGGCCGAGCCAGAGCAGCGGCAGGGTGATCGAGTCTGGTAGCAGTTGTGTATCGAAATCGATGGCCGACAAGGCGATCAGCGCCCAGATCAGCAACAGCGCCCCAGCCAGTTGCGGCGTCGGACCGAAATGCCACGCGGCATAGGCTGAGAGGAGGCCGGTCAGCAACTCCACTATCGGATAACGCAGCGAAATGCGCTGGCCACAGCCGGCGCATTTGCCTCCGAGTAGCAACAGATAGCTGAACAGTGGGATATTTTCCAGCGCCGTGATTCGATGCCCGCAATGCGGGCAGCGGGAAGATGGCCGAGCCAGCGACAACGGCTTGCTGTCCGGCGGTGGTTCGCTGCGCAACTCGGCGCATTGCGCTTGCCACTCCTGCTCCATCATTTGCGGCAAACGGTGAATCACTACATTAAGAAAACTACCGACGCACAATCCCACCAGCCCGGCGATGGCTGCTAGACCACCCAGCGATTCGGGAAGCATCAGACGACGGATCCCAGCTTGAAGATCGGCAAATACATGGCGACGACCATACCGCCGATCAGGGTGCCGAGCACGACCATGATCATCGGTTCCATCAGGCTCGACATGGCCTCGACTGCGTCGTCAACCTCTTGCTCGAAGAAATCGGCGACCTTGGACAGCATCGAATCGAGAGCGCCGGACTCCTCGCCAATGGCTACCATTTGGGTGACCATGTTGGGGAATAGATTGACGTTCTGCATCGAGATAGTCAGGCTGGTTCCGCTGGCGACTTCGCCCTGGATTTGCTTGGTGGCGACCTTGTAAACGTGATTCCCGGCAGCACCGCCGACCGAGTCGAGGGATTCGACCAAAGGCACGCCGGCGGCGAACATCGTTGCCAGGGTGCGGGTCCAGCGGGCGATCACCGACTTGCGGATGATGTCGCCAAAAATCGGCAGACGCAGCAGCAGGCGATCCATTACTAGTTGCATTTTTTCCGAGCGTTTCCATGCCGCGAAGAATCCGTACAGCCCACCAAAAATGACCCCGAAAATAGCCCACCAATAGGCAACGAAAAAGTCTGAGATGGCAATGACCATAAGGGTTGGCGCCGGCAGATCGGCGCCGAAGCTGGTAAATACATCCTTGAAGGCTGGAATCACGAAAATCATGATCACGGCGGTGATAATGAAGGCGACAACGATCACAGCAACCGGGTAGAACATCGCCGATTTGATCTTGCTCTTGATGGCGAGAATCTTTTCCTTGTAGGTTGCCAGGCGGTCGAGCAGGGTGTCGAGAATACCGGCCTGCTCGCCGGCGGCCACTAGGTTGCAGTACAGTGCATCGAACTGGAGCGGAAACTTGCGGAAGGCCTGGGACAGTGAACTACCCGTTTCGACGTCGGCCTTGATGTCGAGCAGTAGTTTGCCGACGGCCGGGTTGGCGTGGCCCCGGCCGACGATGTCGAAAGCCTGCAGCAGGGGTACGCCGGATCGCATCATGGTCGCCAGTTGGCGGGTAAACAGAGCAATGTCCTTTTCCTTCACCTTGCCGCCGCTCTTGAAGCGAAGCTTCTTGACCTTGGCGTTGCTGATGCCCTGGCGGCGCAGGCTGGTCAGGACCACCGATTCGCTGGCCGCGCGCATTTCGCCGCGGACGGTCTTGCCGTCCTTATTCCGTCCCTCCCAGAGGAAAGTACTTTCCTTTATATTTGCGGTTCTCGCTTTTGCGGCAGTGGCCATGTCAGCTTCTTCCCCTTAAAGATTGGTCGTGCTCAGCACTTCGTCGAGTGAGGTCATGCCTTGTTTTACCTTGAGCAGGCCGGATTCGCGCAAATCCTTGACGCCTTCCCGTTTGGCCTGCTGGGCCAAATCGAGCGCGGTCGCACCGCTCATGATTAGGCGCTGCATGGCTTCCGAAACCGGCATGACCTGGTAGATGCCGACCCGTCCCTTGTAGCCGTTGCCCTTGCAGCGGTCGCAGCCTTCCGGACCGTACAGTGTCCACGAACCGTCGAGTTCTTCTTCCTTGAAGCCGGCGTCGAGCAGCGCCTGGGTCGGTACCGTCATCGGCTTCTTGCAGGTGCACAGGCGCCGGGCCAGGCGCTGGGCGGTAATCAACTGGACGCTAGAGGCGATGTTGAAGGTCGGCACGCCCATGTTCATCAGGCGGGTCAAGGTTTGCGGCGCATCGTTGGTATGCAGCGTCGACAGCACCATATGGCCAGTCTGTGCGGCCTTGATGGCGATTTCGGCGGTTTCTAGGTCGCGGATTTCACCGACCATGATGATGTCCGGATCCTGGCGGAGAAAAGCCCTGAGAGCAACCGGGAAGGTCAGTCCGGCCCGGTCGTCGACATTGACCTGATTGATGCCGGCCAGGTTGATTTCGGCCGGATCTTCCGCGGTCGAGATGTTAACGCCGTCCTTGTTCAGGATGTTGAGACAGGTATAGAGCGAAACCGTTTTGCCGGAACCGGTCGGGCCGGTGACCAGTACCATCCCGTAGGGGCGGTTGACGGCATCGAGCAGAGCTTCTTTCTGCTCCGGTTCATAACCGAGCGCTTCGATGCCCAGCGTGGCCGAAGTCGGATCGAGAATGCGCAGCACGATCTTCTCACCCTGCAGAGTAGGCAGGGTGCTGACCCGGAAATCGATGGCGCGGGTCTTGGATAGCACCAGGCGCATGCGTCCATCCTGGGGGACGCGCTTCTCGGCGATATTCAGGCGGGAGATGACCTTGATCCGGGAGGCCAGCTTTTCCTTGATGGCCAGCGG
>JAISPT010000023.1 GCA_031274715.1 Azonexus sp.
CAGCCATTGTGTTTGCGGTTTTCGCCGCCTTGATGGCTTGGGAATGGGCGGGGCTGATGCGGGTTGATCCGGTTGGCCGCGTTCTTTTCGCGGTATTCGTCGTGGCCTCCTGCTACTACGTCTACGATGCGCCGGAACTTTTCTGCATGAAGCTGTGGTGGCTTTCCGCGGCATTCTGGCTGTTGCTGGCACCGCTTTGGCTCTGGCGGGGCTGGCGGATGTCGAGCAACGATTTCGGCGGTTATTTGACGGGCTGGATTCTGATTGTGCCGACCTGGGCCGCGATGGTCGCCTTGCAGCAAGTTCATCCCTGGTGGCTGGTCGGCGTCATGGGCATCGTCTGGGTCGCGGATATCAGCGCCTACTTTGCCGGACGCGCCTGGGGCCGGCATAAGCTCGCGCCCGGCATCAGCCCGGGCAAAACCTGGGAAGGCGTGGCTGGCGCGGTGGCCGGGGTGAGCGTCTATTGTGTTATCGCGGCTTGGGTCGCGGGGATATCCGTGGCCGATAATCTGCTCTGGGCGCCGTTGATACTGGTACTCACGGCGGTCAGCGTGGCCGGTGATTTGTTTGAATCCATGATCAAGCGGCAGGCCGGCGTCAAAGACAGCAGCCAGTTATTGCCGGGGCACGGCGGCTTCCTCGACAGGTTCGACAGCCAAACCTCCATGCTGCCACTGGCGGCGCTGATCATCTTCGGGATATTCCTGTGAGCCGCCAACGGCTGACAATACTCGGCGCGACCGGCTCGATAGGCGTCAACACGCTGGATGTGCTTGCCCGTCATCCGGATCGCTTTGAGGTAGTGGCGCTGACGGGCCATCGCCGGCTCGATATTCTTGAGGCGCAGTGCCGCCGGCATCGCCCGCGATTTGCCGTTGTCAGCGATGCTGCTGCGGCCAAGCAGCTTGCGGTGTCGCTGGCAGACACGGACACCGAAGTTCTGGCAGGCGCCGAGGCGCTGGCGCAAGTGGCGGCGCTGCCGGAAGTCGATACCGTGATGGCGGCCATCGTTGGCGCGGCGGGCTTGCCGCCGGCGCTGGCGGCGATTCGCGGCGGCAAGAAAGTGTTGCTCGCCAACAAGGAATCGCTGGTGATGGCCGGTGGCATTTTCATGGCCGAGGTATTGCGTTGTGGCGCGACGTTGCTGCCCATCGACAGCGAACACAACGCCATCTTCCAGTCCCTGCCGCATCACTTCGATGGCCGGCTGGCGCATTCCGGCGTTCGTAAAATTCTGCTCACCGCTTCGGGCGGGCCGTTTCGCACAATGCCCATTGAACAGCTTGCCGAAGCGACGCCGGAACAGGCCTGCGCGCATCCCAACTGGATCATGGGCAAAAAGATTTCGGTCGATTCCGCCACGATGATGAACAAGGGCCTTGAGGTGATCGAGGCGCATTGGCTGTTCAACGCAAATGCGGAACAGATCGAAGTAGTGATTCATCCCCAAAGCATTGTTCATTCGCTGGTTCAGTATGTCGATGGTTCCGTCGTCGCCGAGTTGGGCAATCCCGACATGCGCGCGCCGATTGCTCATGCGTTGGCCTACCCGGAGCGCATCGAGTCGGGGGTGGCCGACCTTGATCTCATCTCGGTCGCGCAACTCGATTTCGAGCGGCCCGATATGGACCGGTTTCCGTGCTTGCGGCTGGCGTATCAGGCGCTGGCAGCTTCCGGCAATGCGCCCGCTGTGCTCAATGCGGCCAATGAGCTTGCCGTCACCGCCTTTCTGAACCGCGAGCTGCCTTTCCTGAAAATCGCTGACGTGATTGCGTTCGCGCTGGATCAGGTGCCCACGGCAAACGTTGCCGATCTCGATGCAGTCATGCAGGCCGACCGCGATGGCCGCTCGGCTGCGGCTACCGCTATTCGCCGATTCGCGCGGCAGGCATGATGACTCAAATTCCCTTCCTCTGGTATGTGGGCGCGTTTGCCGTCGCGCTCGGCGTCCTCATCGTGGTGCACGAACTGGGGCATTATCTGGTGGCCCGCTGGGTGGGCGTCAAAGTGCTGCGTTTTTCCGTCGGCTTCGGCAAGCCGCTGTTCATGCGCCGTCTGGGGCGGGATCAAACGGAATGGGCGTTGGCGGCCTTCCCGTTGGGCGGCTATGTGAAGATGCTGGACGAGCGGGAAGGGCCGGTGCCTGCCGAGGAGTTGCATCGCGCATTCAACCGCCTGTCCGTTGGACGGCGGGCGCTGGTGGTGGTCGCCGGGCCGGTCGCCAATCTGCTGCTGGCAATACTCGTCTATTGGGTTTTGTTCATCGGCGGGGTCAACGAATTGAGGCCGCTGCTGGGCGCGCCCGTGGCCGGAACGCCGGCAGCGCAGGCAGGCATAGAAGACGGCGATGAAGTGCGGCAAGTATCTGGAACGGCGGTCGCCACCTTGCAGGATTTCCATTGGCAGTTGATACAGCGCGTCGCGGATGGCGAGCCGATCAGACTGGAAGTTTTGACCCGTCGCGGCGAAATCGAGTTTCGCAACCTTCCGGCGGAGTCACTCGATGCCTCGTCGCTTGATGGCGACTTGATGCAAAAACTTGGAATATCGCCGTACCGGCCCAAATTCGCGCCTGTCATCGGCATGGTGGCTGAGGGTTCGGTCGCCCAGTCTGCCGGTTTGCAAGCGGGGGATCGCGTGCAGTCGGTCGATCGGGTGCCGATTGACAGTTGGGATCAACTGGCGAGTGCGATCCGCCAGTCGCCGCAGAAGCCGTTGATATTGGGCGTTGTCCGCGACGGGTTGTCGACAGAGGTGACCGTGGTGCCGCAGGCAGTGAGCGAAGCCGACCATACGATTGGCCGAATCGGTATCGGTCTCGGCGACCAGTCGAAGGTGCGGGAACAGATGCTGATAGAAGTGAAGCTCAATCCCGTCAATGCATTGGCAAGGGCGGTTGCGAAAACATGGGATACCTCGGCTTTCACTCTGCGCATGATCGGACGAATGCTGACCGGCGAACTGTCATGGCGCAACATTTCTGGCCCCGTGACCATTGCCGACTATGCCGGCCAGTCGGCTCGGCTCGGCTTCGACTACTACCTCAAATTTTTAGCCCTGATCAG
>JAISPT010000037.1 GCA_031274715.1 Azonexus sp.
CCGGCTCCACACGAATACCATCGCCGTACACGGCGCGGCGGCCAGCAGAATCAGGCCCGCGATGTAGCTGTCCAGTTGCGCGGCCGGTAGAAATGGGGCGAATACCTGCCGCACGAACAACCAGCCGAGCAAGGCCATCGAGAACGGCTTGACCGCCCAATTCACGAACAGTGTGACGCCGATGCCGCGCCAATGAGCCTTGACCTGATGCAGCGCGCCGAAATCGATCTTGACCAGCATCGGGATAATCATCACCCAGATCAGAAGACCTACCGGCAGATTGACATGCGCCACTTCCATGCGGCTGATCGCCTGGAACACGCCGTGCATACCCTGACCAAGCAGGACGCCGGCGACGATGCACAGGGCGACCCAAAACGTCAGGTAACGCTCGAATACGCTCATGGGAGCCGGGCGCTGTTCGGCGCTCATGCGCGCGGCCCGGTTTTGCCGATATCCGCCAACTCGCGCTTGATGGCGGCCTGATCGAGCGTCTTCAGCGGCAGATTGACGAACAGGCGGACGCGATTCATCAAGTGCCGGAAGGTCTGGTCGAACGCGCGGCGCTTGTCGTCGTCGCCACCTTCGACGGCGGCCGGATCTGCAAAGCCCCAATGCGCCGAAATCGGCTGGCCGGGCCACACCGGGCAGACCTCGCCGGCGGCGTTATCGCAAACGGTGATGATGAAATCCATCTGCGGCGCGCCAGGAACGGCGAATTCGTCCCAACTCTTGCTCCGCAGATTCTCGACCGGATACTGGACTGACTGTACCTTTTCAATGGCGCAGGGGTGGACCTTGCCGGTTGGATGACTGCCAGCGCTGTAGGCGCGAAAACGGCCATGCCCCATCGTGTTGATGAGGGCTTCGGCCATGATGCTGCGGGCTGAATTGCCGGTGCAGAGGATAAGGACGTTATAGATTTTTTCAGTCATGCGCAGCTCCCCTCAATTCATGCGCCGCTCCCCTCCGCAGCAGCCGCTGTCACAACCACAAGCACGCGCACCCTTAGGATTTGCTGTCCGCAGCGCCCCGCCAGGTTTCGTCGCGCGAACGAAACCGCTGAAAATCTTCCCATCAACTTGATCGGCAAGCGAGATGTCGATGCCCGTCCCGGCGATGAGTGTCATGGCATCGTCGCGCGTATAAATCCGAGTTGGTTCAATGCTCGGGTTCTCGAATCCGGCCTCTTTGAGCAGCGCGATGAACGCGTTCTCCTCAAGTGCGCCGGCCACGCATCCGGTCCACAGCGCCATGCTTTCCTTGACGGGTTGCGGCAGTCCTGTGCGCGTAAGGACGTCACTCACGGCAAAGCGGCCACCCGGCTTGAGCACGCGGAAGGCTTCATGCAACACCTGCCGTTTGTCGCCGGACAGGTTGATGACACAGTTTGAAATGATGACATCAACGGTGTTTGACGGCAGGGGGATTGCTTCGATGTGGCCCTTGAGGAATTCGACGTTGGTGACACCCGCCTTGTCCTTGTTGCTGAGCGCGAGCGCAAGCATCTCGTCTGTCATGTCCAGGCCATAGGCCTTGCCACTTGGTCCCACGCGCTTGGCGCTGAGTAACACGTCGATGCCCCCGCCAGACCCCAGGTCAAGCACGACTTCACCTGCGCGGAGTTCGGCCAGCGCCGTCGGATTACCGCAGCCGAGCGATGCCAGCAGCGCCTCGGCAGGAAGCCCCGCCGTTTCGCCCGCCTTATAGAGGTCGGCCGTGATCGGATCCCAAGTCTCGCTCGTTGCGCCGCAACAGCCGCTCGACCCATCATTGGGGCCGCAGCAGGCACTCTTGCTCAGATCACCAGCGGCAACTCGCGCAGCGGTCGCACCGTACCGCGCCTGTACCGTCGCACGAATCTCATCCAGTGTGGTTTGAACTTTGGTCATGTGGTTTCTCCTAGCTTGCTCATACGATCAAAAAATCGGGGTTGCAGACAGGCATACAGGGGCTGCCTCCGCAGCAGTTTTCGGTGAGGAACGCCACCAGGGCAGCGGCCGTTGCGAAATTCGCCGCGTAAATCACGAAGCGCCCTTCCTGCCGCGACGTGACCATGTCGGCGTGCGTCAGTTCTTTCAGGTGAAACGACAGCGACGACGGCGGAATACCGGCCGCCTCGCTGATCTTGCCGGCGGCCATGCCGGCCGGGCCGGCCTGGATCAGCAGCCGGAACACGGTGAGACGGGATTCCTGGGCGAGGGCCGCCAGGGCGGCTACGGCATCTGTCGTTTCCATATTTCAATTATAGCTGAAATATGGAATTCAAATCAAGATCCCGTTTCAAGCCATCGTGTCGGAAGAGGCGGCGGCGGCAATGCGGCGCTTGCAAAGCACCATTCAGCGGGTATACGCCCAGGCCCGAGCCCACCCGGCCAGGGCCTCGGCCACGCTGGCCACATCGGTCGGCGGCAAGTCCAGCACCCGCGCGGCTCCATTCAACGCCGCCAGCGCGGCGCGCGCATCGGGCAAATCCAGCGCCGCCGCGCCGTTTTGCTTGCTGAGTTTTTCGCCGTTGGCGCCCAGCACCAGCGGGGTGTGCAGGTAGGCCGGCTGGGGCAAGC
>JAISPT010000024.1 GCA_031274715.1 Azonexus sp.
CAGCGCCTTGAGCGCCGCCAGCACGACCCAATGACGGTCGACCTCGAAGTGATGGCGCAGTTTTTCGCGAGTGTCGGAACGGCCAAAGCCATCGGTGCCGAGCGTGACGTAAGTCCCCTTGACGCAGGGGCGGATCTGCTCGGCGTACAGCTTCACGTAGTCGGTCGCGGCGATCACCGGACTGGTGCTACCGGCCAGCTTTTGCTCAACGTGCGATAGCTTCGGCTTCTCCAGCGGATGCAGCAGATTCCAGCGGGCCGCCTGCTGGCCGTCGCGGGCCAGTTCGTTGAAGCTCGGACAACTCCAGAGGTCGGCTTCGACGCCCCAATCATTTTTGAGCAATTCGGCAGCGGCGATGATTTCGCGGAAATTGCTGCCGGAACCGAGCAGTTGTACACGCGGCCCCTTGGCTTTGTCGCCCTTTTTGAAAGCGTACATGCCCTTGAGGATGTCGGCTTCGGCACCCGCTGGCATTTCGGGATGCTCGTAGTTCTCGTTCATCGCCGTCAGGTAGTAGAAGACATCCTCCTGCTCGACGTGCATCCGGCGCAGGCCGTCCTGGGCGATGACGGCGACTTCGTACTGGAAAGTCGGGTCGTAGGAAACGCAGTTCGGCACCAGATTGGCCAGGATCAGGCTATGCCCGTCCTCATGCTGCAAGCCCTCGCCGTTCAGCGTCGTGCGCCCGGCCGTGCCGCCGATCAGGAAGCCGCGGGCGCGCTGGTCGCCCGCCGCCCAGACGAGATCGAGCGTGCGCTGCAAACCGAACATCGAATAGCAGATGTAGAACGGAATGGTCTGCACGCCATGCACCGAGTAGGCGGTGGCGGCGGCGATCCAGTCGCTCATCGCGCCCGCTTCGTTGATGCCTTCCTGCAACACCTGGCCGGTTTTCGATTCCTTGTAGAACATCAATTGGTCGTGGTCTTCCGGCACGTAATTCTGGCCCTGCTGGTTCCAGATGCCGACGGCGCGGAACATGCCTTCCATACCGAACGTGCGCGACTCGTCCGGCACAATCGGCACGACATGCGAACCAACCTGCTTGTCCTTGAGCAGCATGTTCATGATGCGGACGATGGCCATGGTCGTCGATAGCTCGCGGTCTGCGCCGGAAGCCTGCAACAGCGCCGCGAATTTTTCCAGCGCTGGCACGGCCAGCGGCGCTGCCTGACGCCGACGGGTCGGCAGAAAACCGCCGAGATCCATGCGCCGCTGGCGCATGTACTGGTATTCGGCGGAATCCTCGGCGAATTTGAGATAGGGCAGTTCATCGAGCCGGGCGTCCGGCACCGGCACGCCGAAGCGGTCGCGGAAGCGACGAATCTGGTCGTTATCCAGCTTCTTCTGCTGGTGCGAAATGTTCATCGCCTCGCCCGCCGGCCCCATGCCGAAACCCTTGATGGTCTTGGCCAGAATCAGCGTCGGCTGGCCCTTGTGCTCAACCGCCGCCTTGTAAGCCGAGAAAATCTTGAAAATGTCATGGCCGCCGCGATTCAGTTGCCAGATTTCGTCGTCCGTCCAGTCGGCGACCAGTTCCCGGAGTTCCGGCGTGTTGAAGAAATGCTCGCGGACATAAGCACCGTTCTTGGCCTTGAAAGTCTGGTACTCGCCATCGACGCAATCCATCATGCGTTTTTTGAGGATGCCCTTCTTGTCGCGGGCGAACAGCGCATCCCATTGCGTACCCCAGATCAGCTTGATGACATTCCAGCCCGCGCCGCGAAATTCGCCTTCCAGTTCCTGAATGATCTTGCCATTGCCGCGCACCGGGCCATCGAGGCGTTGCAGGTTGCAGTTGATGACGAAAATCAGGTTATCCAGCTTCTCGCGCCCGGCCATGCCGATCGCGCCGAGCGATTCGACCTCGTCCGTCTCGCCGTCGCCGAGGAAGGCCCAGACCTTGCGCTGTTCCGCCTTTTGCGCATCAATCAGGCCGCGCGAGGCGAGGTATTTCATGAAACGGGCCTGGTAAATGGCCTGAATCGGGCCGAGGCCCATCGACACGGTCGGAAACTGCCAGAAATCCGGCATCAGCCACGGATGCGGGTAAGAGGAAATGCCCTTGCCGCCGGTTTCCTGGCGGTAGCTGTCAAGCTGCTCCTCGCTCAGACGGCCGAGCATGAAGGCGCGGGAATAGATGCCGGGCACCGAATGGCCCTGAAAGAAAATCAGATCGCCGTCATGCGCCGCCGACGGCGCGTGCCAGAAATGCGAGAAGCCAACGTCGTACAGCGCAGCCGCCGACGCGAAGGAGGCGATATGGCCGCCGACATTGGTGTCCTTGTTGGCGCGCACGACCATCGCCATGGCGTTCCAGCGGATGTAGGAGTGAATCTTGATCTCGATATCCGGGCTGCCTGGGTAATTCGGCTGCTGGTCGGCGGGAATGGTGTTGATGTATTCGGTATTGGCCGAATACGGGATGTCGATACCCTCCGCGCGCGCCTGACCAATCAGTCTCTCGATCAGGAAATGAGCGCGGTCGGCGCCTTCCTGCGTAATGACGCCATCGAGGGCGTCCATCCATTCCTTGGTTTCCTGCGGATCGTGATCGGCAGGCAGGGCGCTGGGCTGATCGGCCATGGTTCGTCTCCTAGGTGGTTTCGTTCGCCAGTACAGCAGAACGACTTTAACGCTTTACGGCGGCCAGTGGGCAGCTCGACGACTCCGGAATCCTGGCCGACATCTCGCATTGTAAAAACAATGTTCGTATCGTGCAATATTATTGCTCGGATTTTTTACTCCTCACCGCCGTAAAAGTGAGGCATTTTTAAAATCGACGACTGTTGCGCTGTATCAAAACGTCACCCGAGCCGACCCCTATAATTAGAAGTTTTGCATTGCTTACAGGAGCGAACATGGCAGCTGTAATGCCCGCCCCGGCCGCCAGCCGGCACCTGATGTCCGGCAACGAAGCCGTCGCCCGCGCTGTTTGGGAAGCCGGCGTCAAGGTCGCCGCCGCCTATCCGGGAACGCCGTCGACGGAAATGATGGAAGTGGTCTCGACTTACCCGGACATCTACGCCGAGTGGTCGGTCAACGAGAAGGTTTCGTTGGAAGTCGCCATCGGTGCCGCCTACGCCGGCTCGCGCGCCTTCTGCTGCATGAAGCACGTCGGTATGAACGTCGCTTCCGACGCGTTGATGACCCTGACCCTGACCGGCGTCATCGGCGGCCTAGTAATCGCTATCGCCGACGATGTCGGCCTCTCCTCCTCGCAAAACGAGCAGGATTCCCGCTACTGGGGCCGCTTCGCCCACGTACCGGTGTTCGAGCCAGCCGACTCGCAAGAAGCCTACGACATGACCAAGCTCGCCTACGAGCTGTCGGAGCGTTTCCAGGTGCCGGTGATCCTGCGCATGACCACGCGCATCAACCACGTCAAGGCGCTGGTTACCGTCGGCGAGCGCGTACCGCACGTTGGGGCCGGCTTCAAGAAGGAGCCGGGACGTTTCGTGATGGTGCCGGGTAATGCCGGTAAGCGTATTCCGCTGATGTTCCAGCGCGATATCGAGTTGCGCGCGGCGGCCGAAAGCTCGCCGCTCAACGTCATCGAGGACGGTAGCGATAAACGGCTCGGTTTCATCGCCTCCGGTCCGGCCTACATGCACGTCAAGGAAGCCTTCCCCGACGCGCCGGTGCTCAAGCTCGGCTTCTCGCATCCGCTGCCATTCGAGAAATGCCGTGCCTTGGCGGCACAGGTCGAGCAGGTCGTCGTCGTCGAGGAAGTCGAGCCGCTGGTCGAGACTGAGCTGAAGGCCCAGGGCCTGAAGGTGCTGGGCAAGGAAATTCTGCCGCTACAGGGCGAGTTGTCGCCGAACGTGCTCAAGCCGGCGATCGCCCGACTGCTCGGCGAACCGGAACCGGAGAAGGCACCGTTCGCGCCGATGGCGGTGTTCCCGCGGCCGCCGACCATGTGCGTGGCCTGCCCGCATCTCGGCGTCTATTACACGCTGTCGCAGGTGCGCAATATCAACATCGCCGGCGACATCGGTTGCTACACGCTGGGCGCCGGCCATCCGTGGAATGCGCTCGACACCTGCGTCTCGATGGGTGCCGCAATGGGCGTCGCACTGGGCATGGACAAGGGCCGCGGCACATCCGACAAGGATAAGCGCATCGTTGCCGTGATCGGCGATTCGACCTTCCTGCACATGGGTATGCAGGGCCTGCTCGACATGGTCTACAACAAGGGCAGCGTCACCGTCCTGCTGCTCGATAACCGCGCCGTCGGCATGACCGGTGGCCAGGACAACCCAGGCAACGGCCGCGACATCCACGGCGAGGAGGCGCCGCGCATCGACTTCGCCAAGCTGGTCGCAGCGCTCGGCGTCAAGGAGGAGCGCATCCATGTCGTCGACCCCTACGAACTGCCGGTGCTGTTCAAGACCATCCGCGAGGAGGTCAAGGTGCCGGACGTTTCGGTCATCATCACCAACCAGCCCTGCGTGCTGATCAAGGATTACCACAAGCTGAAGCCCTACGCGGTCATCGACGACAAGTGCACCGGCTGCGGTAATTGCATCGACGTCGGCTGCCCGGCCATCCACGTCACCCGCCGCGGCAAGGAGGTCAAGGCCAGCGGCCGGGAAGTCGATCTCGCCTTTGTACGCATCGAGAGCTCGGTGTGTACCGGCTGCGGCCTGTGTGTCCAGCCCTGCGCTCCGAAAGCTATCGTCCACCACGTACCGAGCGCGCCGATTCAGTTTGCCAAGGAAGGAAGCTGCGCATGACCGCGACCACCAACATCCTCGTCGTCGGCATCGGTGGCCAGGGCGTCATGACTGCCACCGAGATTCTCGCCGAGGCGGCCATCGCCACCGGCCACGATGCCAAGAAGACCGAAGTCGCCGGCATGGCCCAGCGCGGCGGCGTCGTTTCCTCGCACCTGCGCTTCGGTTCAAAGGTACTGTCGCCGCAGATCACGCCGGGCACCGCCGACGTGTTGCTCGGCTTTGAATTAGCCGAGACAATGCGCTGGCAGCACATGCTGAAACCGGGCGCGATGACGCTAATGAACACCGCCCGTCTGGTGCCGCCGGTGGTCGAGCTGGGCCTGTTCGACTATCCGGACGATCCGCTGGCGGAAATCCGCCGCACCGGCAACCCGGTGGTCGCTTTCGACGCCACTCGCATCGCCCAGGAATTGGGCGATATCCGCCTCGGTAACACAGTGATGCTCGGCGCCATTGCCGACCATCTGCCCTTCCCGGCCGAAACGCTGCTCGACGGTGTGCTCAAGCGCTTCCACAAGAAAGGCGAGAAACTGGTCAATCTCAACCGCCTCGCCTTCGCCGCCGGCCGGGCGGCGGTCGGCAACGCCAAGGAAACACCGCCGGCCTGAGCACACGACCCCGCCCTGATATTGGGTGAAATTTCGCCGCCCAGAATAGCATGTTCAATGACATGGCGATTCCGCCCGCTGCTTTCCGGGGAAAATGGATAGGCTTTCAGGCTATCTGGTAAAATGTTGAAAGTTCAAGGGAAAGGTTTTCACCTTTCCCGTTTCTTTTTCCGGATACGACGATGACGGCACAAATAATCGACGGCAAGGCCCTGGCGGAGGAACTGCGCCAGGGCTTCAAGGCGCGCGTGGAAGCGCTCGCCGCCAAGGGGCACAAGCCCGGCCTGGTAGTGATTCTAGTCGGCGAGGACCCGGCCTCCCAAGTCTATGTGAAGAACAAGGTCAATGGCTGCCTGGCCATCGGTATGCATTCGGAGAAGATCGTCTACGCCGCCACCGTGGACCAGCAGGTCGTACTCGACAAGATCGCCGAACTGAACGCCGATCCGGCTATCCACGGCATCTTGGTACAGTTGCCGCTGCCCGGACATTTTGCCGAGGACAAGGTGCTCGAAGCCATCGCCGCCGACAAGGACGTCGACGGCTTCCATGCCGAGAACGTCGGTGCGCTGGTCCAGGGCAATCCGCGTTTCATCCCGTGCACGCCCTACGGCGTGATGAAAATGTTCGAGAAAGGCGGCGTCGATCTCGCCGGCAAAGAAGCCGTGGTCATCGGCCGTTCCAACATCGTCGGCAAGCCGATGGCGCTGTTGCTGATCAACGCCGGCGCCACCGTCACCGTCTGCAACTCGCGCACCCGCGATCTGGCCAGCCACACCCGGCACGCCGACATCGTCGTCGCTGCCGTCGGCAAGCCGAAATTCGTCAAGGGCGACATGCTCAAGCCAGGAGCCGTGGTCATCGATGTTGGCATCAACCGCTTGCCCGACGGCAAGCTATGCGGCGACGTCGACTACGCCGGCTGCCTTGAGGTCGCCGGCCAGATCACCCCGGTGCCAGGCGGCGTCGGGCCGATGACCATCACCATGTTGCTAGCCAACACCATCGAGGCCGCCGAACGCCAGGCGGATATCTAATATGAGCGACAAGAAACCCGTCGTTGGCGTCGTCATGGGCTCCGACTCCGACTGGCCGACCATGCAGGCCGCCGCCGTGATCCTCAAGGACTTCGGCGTCACCTTTGAAGCCCGCGTCGTTTCCGCCCCCCGCACCCCGGACCTGCGGTTCGACTATGCCGAGCCGGCCGGCTCGCGCGGCCTCAAAGCGATCATCGCCGGCGCCGGCGGTGCCGCCCACCTGCCGGGCATGCTGGCTGCCAAGACCACAGTGCCTGTACTCGGCGTGCCGGTGCAATCGCGTGCGCTATCGGGCGTCGACTCGCTGCATTCCATCGTCCAGATGCCAAAGGGCATTCCGGTCGCCACCTTCGCCATCGGCGAGGCCGGCGCCGCCAACGCTGCGCTGTTCGCCGTCGCCCTGCTGGCCAACGAGGACCCGGCCCTGCGCGACAAGCTGCAGGCTTTCCGCCAGGCCCAGACCGACAAGGTGCTGGGCATGAAGCTGCCGGAAGTATGAGCGCCGCGAATATGTCAGCAATCCTGCCGCCCGCCACACTGGGCATGCTGGGCGGCGGCCAACTCGGCCGCTTCTTCGTCGCCGCCGCGCACGAGATGGGCTACCAAGTTTGGGTGCTCGACCCGGACCAGAACAGCCCGGCCGGGCAGATCGCCGAGCGCCATTTCTGTGCCGCCTATGATGATTATGCGGCGCTCGACGCGTTCGCCGCCGGTTGCGCGGCGATCACCACCGAGTTCGAGAACGTACCGGCCGACACCCTCGACTACCTGGCCAAATTCGTGCCAGTGCGTCCCTCGGCCACCGCCGTCGCCGTCTGCCAGAACCGCATCGGCGAAAAGACCTTCCTCGCCAACAACGGCTTCCCGCATGGCCCGTTCATCGCGGTGGCCAGCGAGGACGACCTGAAGCGGGCGCCGGCGGCGCTGTTCCCGGCCATCCTCAAGGTCGCCCGTTTCGGTTACGACGGCAAGGGCCAAGCCACCGTCAACAACCTTGACGAGGCACTACTCGCCTTCGCCCACTTCAAGGGTGAGCATTGTATGCTTGAACAGCGCCTGCCGCTCGATTTCGAGGTCTCGGTCGTCCTGGCCCGCGACGAGAACGGCCGGGTCGCCTGCTTCCCGACCGGCGAGAACCAGCACACCCGCGGCATCCTCGACGTTTCCATCGTGCCTGCCCGCGCTCCTGGTTGCCTGACCAGCGACGCCGAGGACATCGCCGCGCACATCGCCGAAAAACTTGGCTACATCGGCACCCTGGGCGTCGAATTCTTCGTCAGCCGCGGCCGTCTGCTGGTCAACGAGATGGCGCCGCGGCCGCACAACAGCGGCCACTACACCCTCGACGCCTGCGTCACCGACCAGTTCGAGCAACAGGTGCGCGCCCTGTGCGGCCTGCCGCTGGGTGAGGCGCGGGCACATTCGGCTTCGGTGATGGTCAATTTGCTCGGTGACCTGTGGTACGACGGCGAACACTACCGCGAACCGGACTGGGCTACGCTCTACGCCGTGCCCAACCTGAAACTACACCTATACGGCAAGCACCACGCCCGGCCGGGCCGCAAAATGGGCCATTTCACCGTCATCGGCACCGATGCCGAGGCAGTGCAGCAGACGGCACTTACCGCCCGCCGCGCCATCGGCATCATGGACTGATGGCACCACCGTCCGACGCCGATTTCCAGCACGCCGTCGAGCTGCTGCACACCGGCGAACTGGTCGCCATCCCGACCGAGACGGTCTACGGCCTCGGCGCCGACGCCGCCAACCCGGCGGCGGTGGCCAAGATTTTCGCTGCCAAAGGCCGCCCGGCTGACCATCCGCTGATCGTCCACCTGGCCGGCCACGATGCCGTCGAGCACTGGGCCGAACGGGTACCGGACATCGCCTGGGAACTGATGGAAACCTTCTGGCCCGGCCCGCTGACGCTGATCCTGAAAAAACAGGCCTGGGTGCCGGATGCCGTCACCGGCGGCCAGGACACCGTCGGTCTGCGTGTACCCGGCCATCCTGTCGCGCTTGAACTGCTGCGCCGCTTCGCCGCCGTCAGCGGCGAGCACGCCGGCATCGCCGCACCGTCGGCCAACCGCTTCGGACGCATCAGCCCGACCACCGCCGCCCATGTCGCCGAAGAACTGGGCGAGCGCGTGCCGCTGATCCTCGACGGCGGGCCATGCCGCGTCGGCATCGAATCGACCATCGTCGACTGCTCGCGCGACCAGCCCGTAGTGTTGCGCCCAGGCCACGTCTCGCCGCTGCATCTGGCAGCCGTGTTTGGCCGCCAGCCGGCAATTGAAACCGCCACCGGTGCCCCACGCGTCTCCGGCTCACTGGCCGCCCACTATGCGCCGCAAACACCGATGCACCTGGTCGCCAGCGACTGCCTGCTCGATTTCCTCGATGTCCAGCACCATCGCGGCAGTCGCTGTGGGGTACTCAGCCCGAACCCACCGCCACCGGCGGACATACCGCACGACTGGCACCAGTTGCCGGCCGATCCGGTCGCTTATGCGCACGACCTGTATGGAGCCCTGCGCACTATGGATCATGCCGGCGTCGCCCTGATCGTCGTCGAAGCACCGCCCGCCGAACCGACGTGGACCGCCGTTACCGATCGCCTGCGCCGCGCTGTGGCCGGTGCCGGCCAAAAGAGCTAAGCGCACACGCAATTGATCGCAGCGCCAGCACTTTCTCCAGCAGGGACAACCCAACCTTGGAGAAGACGGAGCAATTGCGCTAGAATCGTTGGCTTCGGGGGCATAGCTCAGTTGGGAGAGCGTCTGGTTCGCAATCAGAAGGTCGGCGGTTCGATCCCGCCTGTCTCCACCAGAACATTAAGGCCAGAGCTAACTCTGGCCTTTTTCCTAACTCTGGCCTTTTTCATTTCCTGGCCCCGATCTTGCGAAGACCGAAATCTCCGCTCTGCCGTTCAGAGCGTCAGTCGAACCTCGCCAATGCCAGCCAGTTGAGGTCCGAATGGTCGACTACGATCATGACCGCCCAAGCATGGCTTTGGGCGGCATCACGCCAAAACAGCGGCTGACCATGGCCGCATCATCGCTCTATTTCTGATCGCCCCTAATTCCGGGGCAGGGAGAGGGTCCTCCGGTGGCGGATGCTCTGACCGTTCCCTAGGGGTGGCAGCTGAAGCAGCAGCGTCGGCCATCCCAGCGATAGCGCCGAAATAGCGGGCAAACTCGTCGGCCGACAATTCGGTTTCCTCGGCCGCCGGCAAACGCCGCTCAGCCTGCCGCCGCCGATCGGCCAAACCACTCGGTGGCCCGATGTCTTGCTTGCGCCGGTCACCCGGGATTCTTCGCTCGATGTCCATGACTTGCTCCTGTTCGATGGGCAGAAGTCTATCTGCGCACAGGCAGACTGTAAATATGACGAAAGTCATAGATCAACCGGCATTAATGACAGAAACGTGGCTAAATGAACCAAAATCGGGATGTCCGCGCTTCCCTCTTGGAGAATAAAAAAGGGCACTTCTTTGGCGGAAGTGCCCTTTTTCGCTCAACCTGGCGCGCCCAGCGCGATTCGAACGCACGACCCCTGCCTTCGGAGGGCAGTACTCTATCCAGCTGAGCTATGGGCGCTTGGGAGGTCGGATTCTACCTTTTGCCACCGAGCGCGTCCAATCAATCGTTGCCGCCGGCTAATCGAAGTAGCTACGGGCCGCTTCAAAGCGCTGGGCGTAGTAGCGGTCATCGAGGGCATCGATACGAACGCGGCCATTGCTCGATGGGGCATGTACGAAGCGGGCATCGCCGAGGTAAATGCCGACGTGCGAGAATGATCGGTTACGGGTGTTGAAAAAAACCAAATCGCCCGGACGCAGTGCAGCCCGCTCAACCGGCCGGCCGCCACGGGCGATGTCGGCGGCGCTGCCGCCGACCTTGAGGCCAACGGCACGGGCATAGATGTAGCTGACCATGCCGCTACAATCGAGCCCAGCCTCCGGGTTCTTGCCACCGAAGCGGTAGCCGGTATCGATCAGGCCGAGAGCGTAGAGCACGACTTCGTTGCCCGACGCGCTGATCGCTACCGGCGCTTGCGCTTTAGTGCTCGACGCCACCGGCCGGCTACCGGACGTACCACAGGCAGCCAGCAGCAGCGCGGCAAACAGAACGAGGAGCGAGGATAGAGCGGGCATTGATTTCATGTTGTTTCTGCAATATAGCTGCTAACTTAAAGTTTTTACAGGATTTTTAGAGACCATGAAACTACAGGACAGGAATTTGCTGCGGACCGCCAATCTGATCGGCGGCCAATGGGTCGGCGCCGCCGATGGCGCCACGCTGCCAGTGTTCGATCCGGCGAGTGGCGAACAACTGGCCACGGTGCCACGCTGCGGTGCAGCCGAGACGCGCCACGCCATCGCCGCCGCCGAGGCCGCCCTGCCGGCTTGGCGGGCACTGACCGCCAAGTGCCGGGGGCAAATCCTGCAGACCTGGAACCGCTTGATTCTCGACCATGCCGAGGATCTCGCCCAACTGATCACCGCCGAAGGTGGCAAGCCGCTGGCCGAGGCCAGGGGCGAGGTGATCTACGGCGCTTCCTTCGTCGAATGGTTCGCCGAAGAGGGCAAACGCACCTACGGCGAAAGCATTCCCAGCCCGACCACCAACACCCGGTTGCTGGTAGTCAAGCAGCCAATCGGCGTCTGCGCGGCGATCACGCCGTGGAATTTTCCGCTGGCGATGATTACCCGCAAGGTCGCGCCGGCCCTGGCCGCCGGCTGCACGGTCGTGGTCAAACCAGCCGAGGCGACGCCGCTGACGGCGCTGGCGCTGGCCGTGCTGGCCGAGCGGGCCGGCTTGCCGGCAGGCGTGCTCAATGTGCTGACCGGTGATCCGGCGGCGATTGGCGGCGAACTGACGGCCAACCCGAGCATCCGCAAGCTGTCGTTTACCGGCTCGACGGCGGTCGGTCGGTTATTGATGGCGCAATGTGCGCCGACGGTGAAGAAACTGTCGCTGGAACTGGGCGGCAACGCCCCCTTCATCGTTTTCGACGACGCCGATCTCGACGCCGCAGTTGAGGGCGCGATCAGCGCCAAATACCGCAACACCGGCCAAACCTGCGTTTGCGCCAACCGTTTTCTGGTGCAGGCAGGCATTTACGAAGATTTCGCCGCCCACCTGGCCGAACGCGCGCGCGGCCTGAAGGTCGGCCCGGGCAATGCGGATGGCGTCAGCCAAGGGCCGCTGATCAATGCCGCCGGCCTGGCCAAGGTTGAGGCGCACGTCGCCGATGCGGTCGCCAAGGGCGCGCGCGTGCTGTGCGGCGGCGCCCGCCATTCGCTGGGCGACAACTTCTTTCAGCCGACAGTGCTGGCCGATGTTCGTCCCGACATGCGCATCGCCCGCGAGGAAACCTTCGGCCCGCTCGCGCCCTTGTTCCGCTTCGATACCGAGGAGCAGGCCATCGCTCTCGCCAACGACACGGAATTCGGCTTGGCCGCCTATTTCTACAGCCGCGACATCGGCCGCTGCTGGCGTCTCGGCGAGGCGCTCGAATACGGCATGGTCGGCATCAACACCGGCCTGATCTCGAACGAAGTCGCACCTTTCGGCGGCATCAAGCAATCCGGCATCGGCCGCGAGGGTTCGAAGTACGGCATCGAGGAATATTTGGAGGTGAAATACCTCTGTTTTGCGGTGTGAAACCCCGCCGGAGATTTCAAGGCGCGGAGCCGCGTTCCTGGGCGATGCGTAGCAGACCGTCGAGCGGCAGATTCGGCGTTTCGATGCAAGGAATGCCGAGATGCGGCCGCAAGACGCCAGCATTGCCGCCGGACAGCAGGCAGATCGCTGCCGACGCTGCCAGTCGGGCGAAGGCGCGCTCGATGGCGCCGAGCTGAGCTTCGAGCACGCCGCTGGCAATCGCATCTTCGGTGCAGCGCGGCGTTGCCGACCAGTCACCGCAGGCCAGCGGCAGATCGGCCGTGTCGTTCGCCAGGGCGCGGCGCATCAGGTCGCTGCCGGGCAGGATCAGGCCGCCGAGAAAATTGCCGTCGCCGTCGAGGCTATCGATCGTCGTTGCCGTGCCGGCCATCACCACCAGGCAGGGCGTTTTCGTCCGCGCCCGCGCACCGAGCAGGGCACACCAGCGGTCGACGCCAAGCCGCTCGGGCTGGCGATAGTGATTGGTCACTCCGGCACAACACTCGCCGCTGCGGATTTCCTGCAGCAATGGCGCCCAGGCGCCGAGGCGCTCGCGGATGCGCGCCGCGGCAGCGGTGCCGGCGACATTGGCCAACAGCAGATGGCGCGGTCGTGGCCAGCGCCCGACCAATGCGGCCAGCGCCGTCGCGTCGTCGTGTTCGGCAGCGCCCTGCTCCAGCCAGGCATGGCCGTCATGGACGCCCCATTTGAGGCGGCTATTGCCGCTGTCGAGGCAAACGATCATGCCGGGTGTACCCCGAGGCTACTTCCTGCGGGGCGCAGGCTGACGTCACCACTGTAGATGCGCTGCAGGCCCACCACCGTTTGCAGCAACAGTGCGCCGTCAGTGTCGGCGCCGAGGCAGAGACCGGCCAGCGGCGCCTCGCCTTCGCCGAGCACCTGAACCGGGCGCTGCTGCCACACGTGGCGGTTTTGCCAGTCGGCGCGCAGGGCAGTGAAGCCAACCTCGGCGAAACGCTCGAATACCGCCGCCAGTTCACGCAGGATGGCGGCCAGTACCGCGTGCCGGTCAGCCACCGCCAACCCGGCCTGGTCCAGCCCGGCCACCGGCTGCGCCAACTCTTCCACCGGCTGGCCGAGATTGAGGCCGATACCGATCACCGCCTGACAGCCGCGCCGGTCGCTGGCCAGTTCGACCAGCACGCCGGCCAGCTTGGCATAACCGCCGTCCGCCATCGTCAGCAACACGTCGTTCGGCCATTTCAGGCCGACGCCGCGGGCGCCCAAGGCTTCCAGTGCCTGCGCCAGGGCCACACCGACGGCCAATGACAGGCCGCCGAGGCGAGTCGGCGAGCCGGCGAAGCGCCACAGCACGGAAAAAGTCAGGCTGCGCTCGGGCGAGGACAACCAGAGGCGGCCCCGGCGGCCGCGGCCGGCCGTCTGGCGGTCGGCGACGATCACAGTACCGGCCGGTGCGCCGGCGTCGGCGTCGGCCCGGCGCATCAATTCACTGCTGGTGGAATCGCAGGTATCGAGGGCGTCAACATCGAAGCGCCCGGCCAGTTCACCGAGCCGGGCTTTGAGCAGTACAGGATCGATCAGCGGCATGCGACAGATTTTACTCTGCCACCGCCCCCTTGCCGCCGTCGATGCCGAGATCGGCGATCTTCCGGGTAAGGGTGTTGCGACCGATGCCCAGCGCTTGTGCCGCCTCACTGCGGCGCCCCCCGGTATGGGCCAGGGCACGGGCAATCAGGATGCGTTCGAAGGTCGGTGCCAGCACGCCGTGGACTTCCGGCACACCGCGCGCCAGCAGGCGATCGACTTCGTCCGCCAGGGCGCTTTCCCAGTCGCTGGCCAGCACCTGCGCTGCCACCTCGCGCAATTCACCGGGCAGGTCGCCGATCTCGACCTGTTGTCCCGGCGCCATCACGGTCAGCCAGTGGCAGAGGTTTTCCAGTTGCCGGACATTGCCCGAGAAATCGAGGCCACTCAGGTACTTGAGCGCCGGCTCGGATAGCCGCTTGGCTTCGACGCCCAGTTCGCGCGCACTCTTCTGCAGGAAATGCCGAGTCAGCAGCGGAATATCCTCACGCCGCTCGCGCAGCGATGGCAGGCGGATGCGGATGACGTTGAGGCGGTGGAACAGGTCTTCGCGGAACAGGCCTTCCTTGACTCTGGACTCGAGATTCTGATGCGTCGCGGCGATGATGCGGACGTTGGCCTTGATCGACGAATGGCCGCCGACCCGATAAAAATGGCCATCCGACAATACCCGCAGCAGGCGGGTTTGTAGTTCCAAGGGCATATCGCCGATTTCGTCGAGGAACAACGTGCCGCCTTCGGCCTGCTCGAAGCGGCCGCGTCGCTGCGCCTGGGCGCCGGTAAAGGCGCCGCGCTCGTGGCCGAACAATTCGGATTCAAGCAAGTCTTTCGGAATGGCGGCAGTGTTGATGGCGATGAAGGATTTGCCAGCACGCGGACTGTGCCGGTGCAGGGCGTGCGCCACCAGTTCCTTGCCGGAGCCGGACTCGCCGGTAAGCAGCACAGTGGCGTGCGACAGCGCGAGTCGGCCGATGGCGCGGAATACCTCCTGCATGGCCGGCGCCTGGCCGAGAATTTCCGGCGCCAAAGTATCTTCCTCGGCGACACCGCTAGGTTGCGCCGATTCACCGATGGCCCGGCGGATCAACTCGACCGCCTGATCGACATCGAAAGGCTTGGGCAGGTACTCGAAAGCGCCCCCCTGGAAGGCAGCCACGGCGCTTTCAAGATCGGAATAGGCGGTCATGATGATCACCGACACCGACGGGCAGCGGGTCTTCACTTCCTGCAACAGTTCGAGACCGGACTGGCCGGACATGCGAATGTCGGACAGCAGCACCCGTGGCGGTTCGACGCCTTGTTCGAGCAGGGACATGACTTCGCTGGCCGAGGCAAAGCTTTTGAACGGGATGCCCTCGCGCGACAGGGTTTTTTCCAGGACCCAGCGGATGGAGCGATCATCATCGACAATCCAAACCAGTCTCATAGCTTCATGGCTCTTTCGACAATGCGGAGGCTTCTGATGAAGCAAAACTCAGGCCTGTTCGAGCGGCAAACACAAGGTGAACACCGTGTGGCCCGGGCGACTGGCACAGTCGATTGTGCCGCGGTGATGCTGGATGAAATTCTGGGCGATGGTCAGCCCCAGCCCGTTGCCGCCCTCGCGCCCCGAAACCAGCGGATAGAACATGCGCTGACGGATGTCCTCGGGGATGCCGGGACCGTTGTCGATAACCTTCAGTTCGATGGCTAGGCGGTAGCGCTTCTTGGCCAGCGTGACCTGGCGCAGCGCACGCGTGCGCAGCACGATCTCGCCGTTGCCGCCCATTGCCTGAGCGGCGTTGCGGGCGATGTTGAGCACCGCTTGGATCAACTGCTCGCGGTCGCCGACCAGTTCCGGCAGGCTGGTGTCGTAATCGCGACGCACGGCCAGCGATCCGGGGAATTCCGCGGTCAACAGGCTACGCACCCGTTCGAGGATTTCATGGATGTTCACCGTCGCCGGCAGCATTGCCCGGTGCGGCGTTAGCAGGCGCTGCATCAGGTCCTGCAGGCGATCGGCTTCCTTGATGATGACCTGGGTGTATTCCTTGAGCGACGGATGGGGCAACTCGTGTTCAAGCAGTTGCGCAGCGCCACGGATGCCGCCGAGCGGATTCTTGATCTCGTGTGCCAGATTGCGGATCAATTCGCGATTGGCCTGCTGCTGCTCGATCAGGCGCTCCTCGCGCGACACCGCCAGGTGACGTTCGATCGGTTGCAGTTCGAGCAGTAGCCGCATGCCGCCGGCAAGATCCGGGGGTAGCGGCGTCACCGTGCAATGGAGTTGCAGCAACTGGCCGTCGCCGCGCCGCAGTTCGATGTTCTGGCCGGTATAGCTCCAGTTGTTGGTCAGTCCGTTGTCGAGCGCCGTCTGCAAGATCGCCGGGCAGGCGCAGACGACGGCTAGGGTACGCCCGGCGATGGCGCGACCGCTGACCGCCAGCAGGTTCTCGCCGGCCGGATTGATGTAGCGGATCAACTGCCCCTCATCGAGCAGCAGTACGGCTGAAGCCAGGAGGTCGAGGCCGGCGCAGGAGGCGTGGGTGAGGTTCATGCCCGCAAAGGCGGCTGGCGCCGACCGGCGCCAGGGCGACTCAACGCAAGCCGCTCAGTTCTTTCTGGATGGCAACGATGTTGCGCTCGTGCTGCGCCACGCGATCACGATAGGGCGCCAGGCGGTCCACTCCGGCGGTCGTAGCGGGCGGCTGGCGTAGGTTTTCCTGATCGGCCAGATCGCGCTTGGCCTGCGCCAGATTACGCTGCTCGCCGCTCAGTTCCTGTTCGAGGATCAAGCGACGGTCGCCATCGCGTGCCTTCTGGGCATCCTCGGCCACCCGTGGGAAATCGGCCGGCGTCGGATTAGCCGCTGCCGAACGCGGACGCGGCGGGGGGGCCGGCATGGCTGTTTCCGGGGTACTGACCACGGCCTTGCAGTCTTTGTTGACGCGGGTGTTGGAAATCAGCGTACCGCCGTTTTCGTCGACGCACTTGTAAATAGTCTGGGCTACCGCCGGCAGACTCGCGGCGGCGATCAGGAGCGCTAATGCAATACGTGTCATCGTCATCCTTCCTGGCAACCGTCGAAGTGTACCCGTTAATCAACGGCAGCAGGTGAACAAAAAAAGGGCGGGGAAACCCGCCCTCGCCCGATACCGCAAGGATCAACAGCTGTAGTACAGGTCGAATTCGACCGGGTGCGTGGTCATGCGAATCTTGTTCACTTCATCCATCTTCAGGGCGATAAAGGCATCGATCCAGTCGTTGGAGAAAACGCCACCGCGGGTCAGGAACTCGCGGTCTTTGTCCAGATTGTCCAGGGCTTCTTCCAGCGAGGCGCAGACGGTCGGGATTTTTGCTTCTTCTTCCGGCGGCAGATCGTAGAGATTCTTGTCGGCCGGATCGCCGGGATGAATCTTGTTCTGGATGCCGTCCAGGCCGGCCATCAGCAGCGCGGCAAAGCACAGGTAGGGGTTGGCGATCGGGTCCGGGAAACGGGCTTCGATGCGGCGGGCCTTGGTCGAAGCAACGTGCGGAATGCGGATCGAGGCCGAGCGGTTCTTGGCCGAGTAGGCCAGCTTGACCGGGGCTTCGTAGTGCGGCACCAGGCGCTTGTAGGAGTTGGTGCCTGGGTTGGTGATGGCGTTCAGGGCCTTAGCATGCTTAATGATGCCGCCGATGTAATAGAGGGCCATATCGGACAGACCAGCATAGCCGTCGCCGGCAAACAGGTTCTTGCCGTCCTTCCAGATCGACTGGTGCACGTGCATGCCCGAGCCGTTGTCGCCGACGATCGGCTTCGGCATGAAGGTGGCGGTCTTGCCGTACTGATGGGCGACGTTATGTATCACGTATTTCTGGATCTGGGTCCAGTCGGCGCGCTTGACCAAGGTGCTGAAGCGGGTACCGATTTCGCACTGGCCGGCATTGGCCACTTCGTGGTGATGCACTTCGACCGGCACGCCCAGCGATTCGAGGGTCAGCACCATAGCCGAGCGGATGTCGTGCAGGCTGTCGACTGGCGGCACCGGGAAGTAGCCGCCCTTGACGCCCGGGCGATGGCCAGTGGCGCCGCTGCCTTCGTTCCTTTCGCCGGAATTCCAGGCCGCTTCGGCGGAGTGGATCTTCAGAAAGCAGCCGGACATGTCGACCGTCCATTCGACACCGTCGAAGATGAAGAATTCGGGTTCCGGGCCGAAGTAGGCGGTATCACCAATGCCGCAAGACTTCAGGTAAGCCTCGGCGCGCTTGGCGATGGAGCGCGGATCGCGGTCATAGCCACGGCCGTCGGCGGGATCGACGACATCGCAGGTCAGGACGATGGTGGTTTCATCGAAGAAAGGGTCGATGTAGGCGGTGTCCGGATCCGGCATCAACTGCATGTCGGAAGCCTGGATGCCCTTCCAGCCGGCGATCGAGGAGCCGTCGAAGGCATGGCCGTTCTCGAACGTATCCTCGTCGAAGGCGGAGACCGGCACGGTGACGTGCTGCTCCTTGCCGCGGGTATCGGTAAAGCGGAAATCGACGAACTTGGCGTCGTTTTCCTTGATCAGCTTGATCACGTCGTGCGGGGTTGCCATGAGCTTGGAGTCTCCTAAAAAAACAGGTTGCCGGCGGGTTCGGCGGCAATGAAAAATCGCAACGCAGAGGGTTTAGCAGAAAGCGTGCCCAATACCGGCGGTGGCGTTTCGCATTTTGCCACAAGGACATGCCGGGGTTATGCGCTCATTATGCGCACCACAATGGTGCACCACATGGGAAATGCACTAATTTGGTGCAACGCAAGCATTCAGATGGATCGCGCAGATCGCCGGATGCCCTGCCAGCCGCTCCGCCAGGGTTTTCTCGGCCTGCGCCAGGGAAACCTCTTCGGTCAGGTGCGCGAGATCGACATAGATCTCGACCTCAATCGCGCTGCACAGATAATGCAGTACGATCCGCTGCGGCGGCGGCAGGTCGACCAGCAGCTCCTGCAACTCGGCCAGTACCGCGGCGCGCCCGGGCAGGCCGGCGAGCACGGTTGGGTCGGTCGCCGGCTCGGCCTCGGGATCGATGTGGACCAGCACGTCGAGCACATCCGGTTGCTCGGCGAGGACGCGGAGGCGTGCCGACTCGGCGATGCAGTGGCCTTCTGAGACGCTGATCCGGGAATCGACCAACACGTGTACGTCGACCAGCGCCTGGTGCGCCATGCGCCGGGTGCGCAAAGCATGTACGCCGAGCACACCGGGCGTTGCCAGTAGGCACTGGCGGATGGCAACGACGCTGGCTTCGTCGAGGCCGGTGTCGATCAGTTCCTTGATCGCCCCCCAAGACATTTGTGCTCCCATGCGCAGGATCATGTAGCCCATCACGGCCGCCGCCAGCAGGTCGAGAAAACCCCAGCCGAGCAGCGCGCCGCTGATGCCGACGACGACGACCAGGGCCGAGGCGGAATCAGCCCGGGTGTGCAGGGCGTTGGCGATCAGCAGTTGCGAGCGCAGACGGCGACCGACAGCGAGCAGGTAGTGATACACCCCCTCCTTGGCCAGCACCGTGGCGATGGCCGCCCACAGGGCCGATATCTCGACCTGTTGCATCGTTTCGGTGTGCTGCAGGCGAATGCCCGAGTCCCACAGGATGCCGGCGCCGACCAACACCAGCGAGACGCCGAGCACCAAGGTTGCCGCCGTTTCGATGCGGGCATGGCCATAGGGATGGCTAAGGTCAGCCGGATGGGCACTTTTCCGGCTGGCGTAGATGACCAGGAAATCGGACAGCAGGTCGGAAAAGGAATGCAAGCCATGGGCGATCAGCGACTGCGAATGGGCCAGCCAGCCGACCACCACCTGCGCCACAGTCATCACCAGATTGACCGCAACGCTGACCCAGGTCGCGCGCTGCGTCGCGGCCGCGCGCGCCGCTGGTGTCATCTGCATCGCTTGCCTGTCTGCCTGTGTCATTTCTGCTGTCCTATATACTGTTAGGTTCCAATTCTAGCAGCCGACGATCATGGGAAAGCTCAGCGAACTCCTCACCCTGGCCCAGACCCGCGGCCGCGCCCTGGAACGTCCATACCAGGGCGAACTGATGCCGCGCGAAGCTTACGAACTGTTGCAGCTGGCGCCCGGCGCGACCCTGGTCGACGTCCGCACGCGCGCCGAGTGGGACTGGGTGGGCCGCATTCCCGGCGCCGTCGAGATCGAGTGGAACCAATACCCGGGCGGCATGCGCAATCCGCACTTCGTCGCCGAACTGCAGCGCCGGGTCGATCCCGAGGCGTTGGTGCTGTTCCTGTGCCGCAGCGGCGTGCGCTCGATTGCCGCGGCGACAGCCGCCAGCGATGCCGGCTACGGCAGCTGCTACAACATTCTCGAAGGCTTCGAGGGCGACAAGGACGTCCACGGCCGCCGCAACACCATCGGCGGCTGGCGCCGTGCCGGCCTGCCCTGGCATCAGGGATAATTGCAACTTTGCGCCATTGCGCCCTGCCACAACGAAATCCAGCATGCAAACTGCCCCCCTTTCCTTCGCCCCGTTCAACGCCCTTTCCGACGCCGATTGCCAGGAACGCATCCGCGTCGCCCGCACCAGGCTCGGCAAGAAAGCCGTGATTCTCTGCCACCACTACCAGCGCGCCGACGTGTACCAGCACGCCGACCTCACCGGCGATTCGCTGAAATTGTCGAAGCTGGCGGCGCAGACCGATTCCGAATACGTCGTCTTCTGTGGCGTGCATTTCATGGCCGAGGTCGCCGACATCATGACCGCGCCGCACCAGATCGCCATCCTGCCCGACCTCGCCGCCGGCTGCTCGATGGCCGACATGGCCAACCTGGCCAAGGTCGAGCGTTGCTGGCGCGAACTGGGCGAAGTGCTCGACGTCGAGGCCGAAGTGACGCCGGTCACCTACATCAATTCGGCAGCCGACCTCAAAGCCTTCTGCGGCGAACATGGCGGCATCGTATGCACCTCCTCGAATGCCGGCACCATCGCCCAATGGGCCTTTGCCCAACGGCCCAAGGTACTGTTCTTCCCCGACCAGCACCTCGGCCGCTGGACCGGCCACCAGATGGGTTTCCCGCTGGACGAAATGGTAGTCTGGGACCCCGATCTGGAAATGGGCGGCCTGACAGCGGAGCAAATCAAGCAAGCGAAAATCCTGTTGTGGAAGGGCCATTGCTCAGTACACCAGATGTTCCAGAAGAGCCATATCGACGCTTTCCGCGCCAAACACCCGGAGGGGCGGGTGATTTCCCACCCGGAATGCAATTTCGCGGTCTGCGCCGCTTCCGACTATGTTGGCTCGACCGAGCACATCGTCAAGACCATCAAGGAAGCGCCAGCCGGCACGCGCTGGCTGGTCGGCACCGAACTCAACCTGGTCGACCGCCTGGCCCGGGAAGTGCTGCCGCAGGACAAAATCGTCCAGTTCATGGCGACCACCATCTGCATGTGCTCGACGATGCAGCGCATCGACCCGCAGCACCTGGCCTGGACCCTGGAAAACCTGGCCGACGGCAAGGTGGTCAACCCGATCCGCGTGCCCGAACACGAGGCCCGGCTGGCCAAGCTGGCGCTCGACCGGATGCTGGCCATTTCATGAGCCAGCCGACGCTGCACATCACCACCTTCAACATCCACAAAGGCTTTTCGCAATTCAACCGGCGGATGATGGTACACGAGCTACGCGAGCGCCTGCGCCATCTCAATCCCGACATCGTTTTTCTGCAGGAAGTCCAGGGACTGCATCTCGGCCACGCCGAGCGCCATCACGACTGGCCGGAAACGGCGCAGCACGAATTCCTCGCCGAGGACGTCTGGCAGGCCACGGCCTATGGCCGCAACATGCTCTACGATCACGGCCACCACGGCAACGCCATCCTGTCGCGCTTCCCGATCCTGCACGCGCACAACCAGGACGTCACCCACCTGCAGTTCGAGCGACGTGGCCTGCTGCACTGCCGGATCGAACTGCCAGAAGGTCCGCCGGCCCATTGCGTGTGCGTACACCTGTCGCTATTCGGTTATTCCCGGCGCAAGCAGGTAACCGCCCTGGCCGACTACCTGAACCGCATGGACGAGCCAACGGCGCCGCTGATCATCGCCGGCGATTTCAACGACTGGGGCAACCGGGCCGGCAAACTGCTCGAAAAGAGCCTCGGCATGAACGAGGTGTTCAGCCATCTGGCGCGGGTGCCGGTACGCAGCTTCCCGGCGGCGATGCCGATGTTCCGCCTCGATCGCATCTACGTGCGCGGCTTCACAGTGCAGCGCACCGAGGTACACCACGGCCAGCCATGGTCGAAAATTTCCGACCACGCGGCGCTATCGGCGCATCTCGCCCGGCATGGCAGTTGACTACCTGGCCGGCAACCGCCTGACGCTGCTCAATTCAGGCACCGAGTACTTCCCTGCCCTGCTCGCCGCCATCGAGGCGGCACATAGTGAAATCTTTCTCGAAAGCTATATCTACGCCAACGACGAGGTCGGCCTACGGGTCAGCAACGCCCTCTGCCGCGCTGTCGCCCGCGGCGTCGTCGTCAATGTGATCGTCGACGGCTTCGGTGCCCGCAATTTCACTACCGATTTCCTACCGCAACTGACCGCCGCCGGCGTCCGCGCCATGCTCTACCGGCCCGAACTTGGCAGCTTTCTCGGCCGCTTCCGCCTGCGTCGCCACCGCCTGCGCCGGCTGCATCGCAAACTGGTGGTAATCGATGCCCGGCTGGCCTTCATCGGCGGCATCAACATCATCGACGACGACAACACACCGCCGGGACTGCGCCCGCGCTACGACTACGCCGTGCGCGTCGAAGGCCCGCTGCTCGGCCCAATCCTCCACGCCATGCAGCGCATGTGGGAAATCGTCGCCTGGGTCAATTTCAAACACCGCTACCGCCTGCCATCGCCGACCACGCCGGACCTCGCCCCACGAGGCTCGCAGCGCGCCGCCCTGCTGATCCGCGACACCATCCGCCACCGCAACGACATCCTGCGCGCCTATGTGGACGCCTTCGCCGCGGCACGCGAGGAAATCCTCATCGCCAATGCCTATTTCCTGCCCGGTGTCCGCTTCATCCGCGCGTTACAGGCGGCGGCCCGGCGCGGCGTGCGCATCACTGTGCTGCTGCAGGGCAAGACCAACCACCCCTTGCTGCGCTCCGCCACCCAAGCGCTATACAGCCTGCTGCTCGAACAAGGCATCCGCATCTTCGAGTACGAGAAGAGCTTCATGCACGCCAAAGTCGCCGTCATCGACGGTGAATGGGCCACCGTCGGCTCATCGAATATCGATCCATTCAGCCTGCTGCTGGCCAAAGAAGCCAACCTGGCAGTGCTCGACCGCACCTTTGCCAGCCAGTTGCGCGCCAGCATCGAGGCCGCGATACTGGCCGGCGCCCGGGAGATGCGTAACGAAGACCTGACCGGCCAACCCTGGCATTCGCGCCTACGGCGCTGGCTGAGCTACGGCGTGGTCCGCATCCTGGTTGGTATCACCGGCTACGGCCAGAAGCACTGGCGGGCCGACGAAGAAACGGCCGCCGTCGATCCGGAAGAGCAATAGCACGGCTGGGATGGAGTGTCCCTCAAGGGGACTTCCTGCGGGGCGAAACGGAATCCCCGCTTGGTACGGGTGGCTGTCCCTGCATTACTGGCAAGATTCCGGTGCGGTTCAACGCTTCGTTGCTGGGTCGATGTCCGACTACAATCATGACCGTCCCAATATGGCCTGGGATAGCACTACTCCGGAACAGCGGCTGGCCATGACCGTGTGACTACGACTTCTTTCTGAGCGCCTCCAAGCAGAGGGGATCACCCCATGAGCGGCCCGACTACCGTCCTTGTTCTCCCTGGGCAGATACTGCCCGTACTGCTGGCCGCCTCCGCCATCCGGGCGGCTCGGGCGGTGCATCAGGCCCATGCCGATGCGGCTGCCTTGCATCAGGCGCACGAGCAGGAGCACCGGGCTGACAGCCAGCGGCAAGCCGGCGCGTATGAACAGGGGCTAGCGGCCTTACAGGCGCAGGCCGATGCGGCCGAAGAGCGGCTGGCGCAACTGGCCGAATTGAGCCAGCACTTGGGCGATGGCCAAGCGCTGCAAACGGCACGACCTGTACGCCCCCAGAGCAACGACTACCTGTCACTGGCCGATTACGTGCGCGCCATCGAGGCATTCGCCGCCGATGCGCAAGGTGTGCTGATGACAGCCTTGGCCGAACGCTCGTCCGAGGGCGACGAACCGGGCGCCTTGGCTTGGCTGACGATACCGGCTGCCCATGCCGACGCTGCCAGTCTTTCAGCACGGCTGCTACGGCGCATCGCGCATCTGGGACCGCCGCCCGCCGACATTCAAGCGCTGGCTGAAGAACTGGATCGCACCGCCGCCGATGGCTCACGGGCGCAGCTTCTTGCCAGCGAGCTGCGCTGCCGCATTCAGTTGCATGCCGAAAAGACCCTGCAAGACGAAGTGCGGCGGGCGCAGGCGCTGGTCGTGGAGCAATCCTTGCAGGACCTGGGCTACCAGGTGGAAGAGATCGAAGACACGCTGTTCGTCGAAGGCGGCGTGGCCCACTTTCGCAAAAGCCACTGGAACGATTACATGGTGCGGATGCGCGTGGCGCAAAGCGGCAGCGGCATCAATTTCAACGTGGTGCACGCCGTGGACGCCGATCAGCTTGCAGGCGAAACCAGCGTGCAAGACCACCTGGCCGAAGACCGATGGTGCGCCGAATTCCCCACGCTGCTCAAAACGCTGGCGGCGCGCGGCGTGCGGTTGGAAGTCACGCGCCGCCTCGAAGCGGGCGAACTGCCTGTGCAGCACGTGGCGCGCGATCGGCTACCGCGCTTTGCCGAAGAAGAAGCCGATATTTCCACCGCCGCTCCGCGGCTAATGGAACGGCCTTTGCGATGAGTGAGCTGATGTGGATGTTTATGCGGGATTGCTGGAATTGTGCTGCATTTCATTCCATTCAATTACGGGAAAGTGTCTTGCAGTTGGCCCATTTTGAAACCAAAGTGTGAAGGCATGAAATTCCTTCGCACATTGACCATCGTTGTTGTCGTCATGTTTTTGACCGGTTTCCTGATCCACGTAAGCGGTTGTGCGAATAGGGCGTTTTATTACCCCACGAAAACCGTTTACAGCACACCTGACCAAGCGGGTATTTCCTATGAGGCGGTGACCTTCAAAAGTGCCGACGGTACCAAACTCACGGGCTGGTTCATGCCGGCAAAGGATGTTGCAGATTCGCGCCAGGCCAAAGGCACGGTCATTCATTTTCACGGCAACGCGGAGAACATGACATCGCACTGGCAATTCGTCGGCTGGCTGACTTCACGCGGCTTCAACGTTTTTGTTTTCGACTATCGCGGCTACGGTGCCTCGGAAGGAACACCATCGCCGATGGGTTGCTTCGAGGACAGCAATGCGGCGATAGATTACGTGCGTTCGCGCCCTGATGTGGATCCGACACGGCTGCTGATTTTTGGCCAGAGTCTCGGCGGTAACAACGCCATCGCAGCAGTCGGCGCGGGCAACCGGGCAGGCATTCGTGCGCTCGCCGAGGAAGCCACATTTTTTTCCTACCCGGACATCGCCAACGACAAGATTCCCAGCGCGGGGTTGTTGGTGGGCAACCGTTACAGTGCAAAGAACTATATTGCAGCCATTTCACCGATTCCGCTGCTGATCATTCACGGTACGGCCGACGAGGTTGTGCCTTATTCGCACGCAACACGCTTGTTTGCCGCAGCCAAGGAGCCAAAGCAACTCATCACGATCGAAGGCGGTGGTCACCTTGGAGCCATGATGCACAAGGAAAGCTTGTACCGCGATGCGTTGACGAAGTTTTTCGAGGATGCGCTGGCGAAATGATTGTCGGCGATGAGAAAGAGGAAGCGCATAGCTTATAGGCCGGGATGAAGCCCAGCGTAATCCCAGCAATTCTTGCCACCAAAACATGAAGCCACCCCTGCCATGAACTTCCCCCTTCAACCCCGCTGGCTGTCCGACGTAGCGCGCACGCTGCCCATTCGCTCGCAGTTCGTCATCTCAGGCAACATCCGCGACACTTTTCTGGCCAGCGTGTCGGGCCAGACGGCTCTGGTGCCGTTGCAGCGCGCGCTGTGGGAAACGCTGCGCGCGGCGGGCTTTGGCTGCATGTTGGTGTATGACCCGGCGGACGGCATTCGCGCCTACCCGGACGCGCCTGAGCAGCGCCAACTGGCCGAGCGCCTGTTTGGCCTGAAGCTGGCCGACAGCGCGCAGATGTTGAGCCTGGAATCGCTCACCAACCTGATGCGCAAGCTTACCGCCGAGCGGCAGGCGCGCTGCGCGCTGGTGCTGGACTTTGCCTCGCGCCTGACGCGCCAGCCCAGCCAGTTGAGCGAGGCCGAGCAGCGTTTTTTCGTCATCGCCGAAAAGCTTTCGCTCCATGCCGCGCCTATCGTGCCGGCCACCCCGGTCGAAGGCAGTGGCGCGCCGCTGTTCAACCCGGTGATCTGGCTGCTCAATCGCGCGCAAGATTTGCCCTCGTGGCTCACGCTCGACAGCGAGCGCGTCGCCAGCCTGGTGATCCCCAAGCCCGACTACGAAATGCGCATGGCCGCGGCGCAGCAGCTTGCACCGCTGTTTGCCGGTTTTGAGCAGGCCGCGCCGCCGGTGCGCGAGCGTTTTCTGAAATCATTTACTGACGGCACCGAGGGCATGACCCTCAGTGCCCTGGCCGACATTACGCAACTGGCCGACTGCCAGCACCTGGGCGTGGCCGACATCGAGGACGCCGTGCGCTGCTACAAAGTGGGCGCATTGG
The DNA here is from genome assembly GCA_031274715.1 of Azonexus sp. Lineage (GTDB taxonomy): Bacteria > Pseudomonadota > Gammaproteobacteria > Burkholderiales > Rhodocyclaceae > Azonexus. The sequence goes on from JAISPT010000024.1 coordinate 26,393, forward strand.
ACAACCCCTGGAAAAAAGACTACCTGCGCGACAAAGTGCGCAGCGCGCACGAGGCAATTGAAGAGCGCGTAAAAGGCCAGCACGCCGCCGTCGTCAAGACGCTGGACATCCTCAAACGCTCCATCATCGGCCTGACCGGGGCACAGGCGCGCTCCGGCGGCAACCGCCCGCGCGGTGTGCTGTTCTTTGCCGGGCCGAGCGGTGTAGGCAAAACGGAACTCGCCAAAACGCTGACGCAACTGATCTTCGGCAACGAACGCGCCTACCTGCGCTTCGACATGAGCGAATTCGCCGAAGAGCACACCGGCGCCCGCCTGCTGGGTGCGCCACCGGGCTACATCGGCTTCGATGCCGGCGGCGAGCTGACCAACGCGGTCCGCGAAAAACCCTTTTCGGTGGTGCTGTTCGACGAGATCGAAAAGGCGCATCCCCGCATCCTCGATAAATTCCTGCAAATCCTGGAAGACGGGCGGCTCACCGATGGGCGCGGCGATACTGCCTATTTTTCCGAAACCATCATCGTCTTTACCTCCAACCTCGGTATCTATGTCGAAGACCCCCACGGCCAACGGGTACAAAACGTCAAGCCCGGCGACAGTTACGAAACCGTGGAAGCGCGTGTGCGCGACGCGATTGGTGACTACTTCAAATTCCGCCTGTCGCGCCCTGAAATCCTCAACCGCATTGGCGACAACATCGTCGTCTTCAACTTCATCACTCCCGAAGTCGGCGAGCAGATTTTCGATGGCATGCTGCGTAACATCGCGTTGCGTCTGCGCGACGAACTGAAGCTGCGCTTGACCATGTCCGCCGACATCCGCCGCAACCTGCTGGCGCGCTGCACGCAGGATTTGTCCAACGGCGGCCGCGGCATCGGCAACGTGCTCGAATCTGCTTTCATCAACCCCTTGTCGCGCGCGCTGTTCGAGCAGTCGCTGCAAGGCAAACAAACCGTGACCGTCACCGGTATTGCCGAGACCGACAAAGTGGTAACGCTGACGCTGCAAGTGAGTTGATGGTGTGGGGCCGCGAGGTAGGAGAAATGGATACGTGGTGTGGAAATAGTTAGCCGATGAACATTTCCATCAACAAAGCTCATTTCCCCGTCACGGTGCTAGGGCCGGGGCGACGTATCGGCATTTGGATGCAGGGTTGCTCCATCGGCTGCAAGGGCTGTGTATCGCGCGATACCTGGGCGCAAGAGGCCGGCAGGGCAATGCGCGTGGCGGACTTGCTGGCTTGGTGCGAGCAGGTCAGCGGCAATGCGCTGGATGGCGTGACTATCAGCGGCGGCGAGCCTTTCGAGCAACCGGCAGCACTGGATCGGCTGCTGCGCAGACTGGCACGCTGGCGCGAGCAGCGGAGACTGGATTTCGACATTCTCTGCTACAGCGGCTACCCGCTGGCGACGCTACGCGCGCAGCATGCGGCGTTGCTGGGCCGGCTTGATGCCGTGATCGCCGAGCCGTATGTCGATGCGCTACCGAGCGAACATCCCTGGTGCGGTTCGTCCAACCAGCAGCCGGTGCCGTTGTCAAAGCGCGGCGAGCAACGTTACGCGAGTCTTCCAGACCCCGCCGGCAAACGCATTCAGGCACTGGCCGACGGGCAGCGCGTCTGGTACGTGGGCATTCCATCGCGCGGCGACATGGCCCGGCTGGAGGCGCTGTGCCATGAGCGCGGGGTGGATTTCGCGCAAGTTTCCTGGAGACCCTGATGAGCACCGACCTGGTGCGCATATGCCCCGCCTGTAGCGTTCATCAGCCGCCCGACCGGATACGCTGCGACTGCGGCGCGCTGTTGTTCGGCGTGGACTTGACGCTGCCCCCGGCGGCGGATGCCGCCGTTGTCAGCCATACGCCGGATGCAGGCGATGCGCCGCTGGCCGCCACCCCGCCAGCCGCCGAAAGCGCGTGCTGCCCACATGAAGATTGCGGCCAGCTCAACCCGGCGGGCAGCCGCGTTTGCCTGTACTGCAATCGCCCCTTGAACGTATCCGGCGAGGCCGAACCCGGACCCGCCTTGCTGCAACTGCCCTCAGCCTTGCGGACACGCTACCACGTGCTTGAGGCGTTCAAGGCCAGCGGCGCGGAAGCCGACATCCTGCTGGTGGAGCGTCCCCCGCGCGAAGGCGTAGCGCCAGCGCCGCTGGTGGCCAAAATTTATCGCCAGGGCATCCTGCCTAGCGCCGAAGTACAGGCGCGCATCGCCAGTGTCGATGCGCGCCATCGCGTCACCGTGTTTGAAACCGGACTATCCGATGGCCGCGCCTATGAGGTGATGGAGTATTGCGCCTATGGCTCGCTACGCCAGCGGATGAACGGGCAGGTGCAGCCCGCGGCCTTCATCGCCGACGTGATCGGCGAATTGGCCAGCGCGCTGCACGCGGTACACCAGGCCGCGCTGGTGCACCGCGACTTGAAGCCCGAAAACGTGCTGTTGCGCAGCGAGCAGCCGCTGGATTTGGTGCTGACCGATTTCAGCACCGCCTCCGTCATCGACGCTACCCAGCGCTTTACCAGCATGGCACGCACACTGATGTACGCCGCACCGGAGGCGCTATCGGGCGTGCTCGATGCCAAGGCCGACTACTGGGCGCTGGGCATGATGCTGCTGGAAATGTCCACCGGTGCACACCCGTTTCGCGGCCTGTCGGATGCCGTCATCCTGTATCAACTGACCACGCGCGCCATGGACGTGAGCGGCGTGGCCGACGCGCGCCTGCGCCAGTTGATTGGCGGCCTGCTGCTGCGCGATCCCAAGCGGCGCTGGGGAGCTTGCGAGATCAGCCGCTGGCTGGCCGGCGATGCGGATTTACCCGATGCCGTGGAACGGGATGTCGAACCCGGCTTCGCCCAACCCTACGCCGTGCTGGGTGAACGCTGTACCACGCTGGAACAGCTGGCTGTTGCTTTTGCTCGGCATTGGCAGGCCGGAGTGGCCGACCTGAATAACGGTCAACTGCTGCGCTGGTTCACCAACGTGCAAAAGGACCAGAACGCCGTGCGCCTGCTGCTGGAACTACGCCACGACAGCGGCCTCAACGCCGATGAACAGTTACTGCGCTTCATCCTACACTTCGCACCCGGCATACCACCCACATGGCAAGGCCGTGGCATCGAACTGCCCGCGCTGCTGGCGCAAGCCAGCCAGGCCTTGCAGGGTGACTCGGCAGCCGCCGAGTGGCTGTGCCAGCTGCGGCGGCATCGCGTGCTCGACACCTACGCCGCCGCCGGCAATGCGCAGATGGCTGAATTGGCCGAGCGCTGGAATACCGCCGCCGAAAATTTCGATATCGCCTGGAAGGCGTGCGTGGCGCTGCTGCGCAGCCATGATGTACAAACTGCGCAAGCACCCGATCCAGAGCGGGTGGTGCGCTACGACGACGTGGTATTCGGCCAGGGCGCCAGCGCCGACCCTGCCCGCCCACCACCTGCCACACTGCACCCGTGCCTGCTGGCGGCGGCCTACGATCCGGCATGGGTCGAGCGCCTGCGCGGCAAGCTGGCGCGCGAGTTGGCCACGTTGGCGGTACAGCGCCCGCAGCTTGCCGATCCGGGCGACCCCAGCGTCATGACGCCCGCCCAGTTGCTGGCCTGCCAGGCCCTGCTGCCCGAATTGCGCAAGACGGTCGAACAGCAAGCGCGCCAGGAGGCGCTACGCCAGCAGCGGCAAGCCGAGGAGCGCACAAATTTGCAAGCCGCGCTACAGGCCAATCTGGCAGAAATCAGCATGCACGCGCGCCAGTTGACTTTCCTGCTTCCCGACACCGTTTCGCTGCGCCTAGCGCTGCGTGAGCATGCAAATTTGATGGCTCGCATCCGCGCGCATGGCGACACCAACAACGAATGGCTCGCCGTGCGCCGGCGGGCGCTACGCAGCGAACCCGCGACACTTCGCCTGCGCCATCTGTGCGATCGCCTGAGCGAACGCGTCACCGCCAACAGCGGCTGGTTCAGCGAGCAGACCGCCACTTTCGGCTTCGTAGCGCTGCTCGTGGCGCGAATCTTGGGCGGCCTGCTGTTCCTGCTGGCGACTATCGTCGGCGTCGCCCTCTGGCGCCGCCTGCCCATGCTGCAAATGGTGCGGGACATTCGCCGCCTGGGCCAAAGCATCCAGCCTGGCTTACGGCACGAAAGACAATACTGAGCAATCCCCTGGCTGGTGCTCAGATCGAGCATCCGCCAAGGCAGCGGCTGATCATGGCTGCGCGGACGCGTTCAAAACCGTTTTCAGGTTAATCCGGAAGGGCGATAGACCGTTGCCGCGGCAGTACCGTGAAATCCCAGTGTTGCCGTGCCCAGCTCCAGACCTCGGCCGGCCGGGATGAAGCCAGCTCGTTCGGTACCTGCTGGCCGAGAAAGCGCAGAGCGCGGACCAGTTCCGCCGCCACCTGACTGCCGTCGAGCGCCGGCGCTCGCGTCTGCTTCGACAGTTTCTCGCCGGCAGCATTGGCCGCCACCGGCAGGTGAGCGTAATGCGGCTGCGGATAGCCCAGGCAGCGTTGCAACCAGATCTGGCGCGGCGTCGAATCGAGCAGGTCGGCGCCACGAACGATGTCGGTGACACCCTGCCAGGCATCGTCGACAACCACCGCCAACTGGTAGGCAAACAGGCCGTCGGCACGGCGCAGCACGAAGTCGCCGACATCCCGCGCCAAGCACTGCGCCTGCCACCCTTGCAAACGGTCGACAAAAGCCATTTCCTCGGCCTCAACGCGCAGCCGCCAGGCTCGCGCCGCCCGCCCCGGCGGCAGGCCGCCGCGGCAAGTGCCGGGGTAGGCCAAGCCGCCATCGACCGCCGGGCGCGTCGCCGAATCGGCGATCTCCTTGCGCGAACAGGCACAAGGATAGGCCAGGCCGGCTTGGCACAGGTGCTCTAGCGCGGCTGCGTAGGCTTCGCCGCGCCGCCCCTGCCAGAGCACCGGCCCGTCCCACTCGAAACCGAAAGCCTCCAGCGTGCGCAGGATGTCGTCAGCCGCCCCCGGTATATTGCGCGGCGTATCGACATCCTCCATGCGCAGCAACCATTCGCCATCCTGGCTACGGGCATCGAGGTAACTGCCGACGGCGGCGACGAGCGAACCGAAATGCAGCGGCCCGGTCGGCGACGGAGCGAAGCGGCCGCGATAGCCGGAAGCGGGAGGAAGAATCATCGTGGCAACAGGGGTGGAACAGTCGGACGGCGGTAGCTAAACCGCGATTATTGCCCGGTCGGAGTCGTTCGCGGCAGACGGCGCTCGCGAACGCACGCCGGGCCGACCAGCCGCGCCGCAGCCCTCGACCACAGCGCGGTGACGACGCTAAAGCGTCGCCATGTCGATCACGAAGCGATACTTGACGTCGCTCTTGAGCATCCGCTCGTAGGCGGTGTTGATATAGTCCATGCGGATCGTCTCAATGTCGGAAACGATCCCGTGCCGGGCGCAGAAATCGAGCATTTCCTGCGTCTCACGGATGCCGCCGATCAGCGAGCCGGCCAGGCTGCGCCGCTTCATGATCAGGCTGAAGACGTTTGGCGACGGATGCGGATGTTCCGGCGCACCGACCAGGGTCATCGTCCCATCCCGCCGCAGGAGTTGCAGATAGTCATCGAGCCGGTGCGGTGCGGCGACGGTGTTGAGAATGAAATCAAGGCTGTCAGCGCGCGCCGCCATTTGCGCTGGATCACTGGAAAGGCACACTTCGTCCGCGCCCAGCCGCCGACCGTCGGCAGCCTTGCCCGGCGAGGTGGTGAACAGCACGACGTGGGCGCCCATGGCATGGGCAATCTTGACCCCCATGTGGCCCAGGCCACCGAGGCCGACGATGCCGACCTTCATGCCCGGCCCGACCCGCCAATGGCGCAGCGGCGAATAGGTGGTGATACCGGCGCACAGCAGCGGCGCCACCGCCGCCAGTTCCTTCTCGTCATGCTTGATGTGCAGCACGAAGGATTCCTTGACCACGATGCTGTACGAATAGCCGCCGTAGGTATTGCCGCCGCTGGCGTCCGGGCCGTTGTAGGTACCGGTGAAGCCGTTCTCGCAATATTGCTCCTCGCCTTCTATGCAGGAGGCGCAATGGCCGCAGCTATCGACCATGCAGCCGACGCCGGCGAGATCGCCGACCTTGAAACGGCTAACCTGCTCACCGACGGCGACGACGCGACCGACGATCTCGTGGCCCGGAACCGAGGGATAGAGCGTGTTATGCCACTCGTTGCGGGCGGTATGGAGATCGGAATGGCAAACGCCGCAGTAGAGGATGGCGATCTGCACATCCTCCGGACCGGGCGCTCGGCGCGTGATCTCGAAAGGGGCAAGGGGACTGCTAGCCGTCTGTGCGGCATAGGCTTTGACCATGGCATGACCTCCAAAGAAAGGGCTGAGGAAACAAGACTGCTACCTTATTAGCATGAGCGAACCACGCCTTTTTTTCCAGAGACGTGCAGCACACTGGCCGCTCAGCGCAACAACCAGCGAGCCACCCTGGCCTTATCCAAGGTACGCGGTATTTTTCCCGGGCATTGATGACCGGCGAAACTTTTTGTCTTGTCAGCACTCCCAAGACACGAGTGCTAAAATTGAGAAATCTTTCTGAAGGACACACGCTATGACCCAAGCTATGGCGCTTCCCATCCCTGTAGCAGTCGGCAATATCGACGCCTATATCCAGGCGGCGAACCGTTACCCGATGCTATCCGAGGCGGAAGAGACACGGCTGGCCGAGCGTTTTCACAACGAAGGCAATGTGGAAGCGGCACGGCAGCTCGTGCTCTCCCATCTGCGTCTCGTCGTTTCCATCGCCCGCGGCTATCTCGGTTACGGGTTGCCGCACGCCGACCTGATCCTGGAAGGCAACATCGGTCTGATGAAGGCGGTCAAGCGCTTCGACCCGGCGCGCGGCGTGCGTTTGGTGTCGTTCGCCATGCACTGGATCAAGGCCGAGATTCACGAGTACATCCTGAAGAACTGGCGGCTGGTCAAAGTCGCCACGACCAAAGCGCAGCGCAAGCTGTTCTTTAACCTGCGCAGCCTGAAGAGCGATTACGAGGGCGTCAATACGCTGTCTGGCTCACAGGCGGCGGAAGTCGCGACGCGTCTCGGCGTCAAACGCGACGAAGTAGTCGAGATGGAAACCCGACTGAGCGGCCGCGACTTGGCGCTGGAAGGCAACCCGGACGATGGTGACGATGCTTTCGCACCGATCGATTATCTAGCCGATTCGCGCTACGAACCGACCCGCGCTATCGAAAACAAGGCCATCGCTCGCTTGCAGGACGAAGGCCTGCAGGAAGCACTGACTACCCTCGACCCACGCAGCCGGCGGATCGTCGAGGCGCGCTGGCTGCATGACGGTGAGGCGGCGACGCTGCACGAACTGGCAGCCGAATTCGCCGTCTCGGCGGAACGCATCCGCCAGATCGAGGCCAAGGCCCTGCAGAAGATGCGCGGCGTGTTGACACCGGCGTAAACTGGCGACCACACCGACAAAACAAAGGGAGCCGACGGCTCCCTTCTTTTTTGCTGCCGCCCCGCCTAGTGCCCCGGCCTAGTTCTTCTTACTGCTTTTGCCGCCCTTGCCAGCGATGATGTCGCCCTTGAAATCATTGCCGACCAACGGCGGCGCATCAACCTGCGGCACATGGCACTGGGTACAGTTGTGGCGGGCCGCAGAAGCAGCCGGCAACAGCTTGCCCTCGCGATCGCGGAAGTGGCTGTCACCGATCTTCGGCGCCTTCTTCTGCTTGTAGGTGTCAGCACCGTGGCAGGTCAAGCACTGGTTTTCCCCCAGCGTGATTTCGTCGAAATTCTCGACGGCATGCGGGATGACCGGCGGCTGCTCGCGGAAAGTGCGCGCCACCATGTCCTGGCCGCCCGGTTTGCCGCCGAGATATTTCTTGACTGTCGGAGCCTGGTCGACGGTCTCGACATCGGACCCGCGCATCGGGACCGGCTCTTGCTGGGCCAATACCGGTTGGGCCAGGGTCCAGCAGGCGGCGGCCGCCAGCGTGGCAAATGTCATCTTCACGGTCTGTTTCATGGTGGCGCTCCTCCTCAAACACTCGCAGATCAGTCGGTCGCGGGTGCCGCCGACGGCACCGTCGAAACCGGGTTATTGAAACGCAGGTCGAAGGCGAATACATCCTTCGAGCAAACATCGATACAACGGCCGCAATTGGTGCAATTCGCAGCCAGGATCACCGGCCCGACACCATGCGCCTCTCCCTTCAGCGCCGGACGGATAACCTGCGGCTCGGGACAGACTTCGAAGCAATCCATGCAGTCGTTGCAGGCTTGGCGGGCCGGGGCCGAAACACGTAACGGCGACCAGCGGCCGAGCAGGCTGTAAAAGGCACCGACCGGACAGAGATGGCCGCACCAGCCGCGGCTCATCACGAACAGGTCGAACAGGAAGACGGCTAGGACGACGGTCCAGGCGGCGCCGATGCCGAAGATCAGGCCGCGATGCAGCATCGAGACCGGATTGATCAGTTCCCACAGCACCGCCCCGGTCAGCGCCGAACCGACCAGAACCATACCCAGAATCCAGTAGCGGCTGGCCCGCGAAATATGGGCGCTGCCCTTGATGCCGAGCCGGTCGCGCAGCCAGCCGGCGGCATCAGTAACCATGTTCACCGGACAAACCCAGCTACAGTAGAGACGCCCGCCGAATAGCAGGTAGAACAACGTCACGATAGCCACGCCGACCAGCCCCAAGGTTTCCGGCAGGTGGCCGGTCAACGCCGACTGCAGTGCGACGAAGGGATCGGTCAGCGGCAGGATGTCGAGTGTGTAGCTGTAGTTGAGATTGCCCTTGACGATCCAGATGCCGGCCAGCGGGCCAATCAGGAACAGGGTCAGAATGCCGAGCTGCGTCACGCGGCGCAGGATCAGCCAACGGTGGGCTTTGAGCCAGCCCTTTGCGGCCACCGCTTCGGCTCCGACGCGCTTGTGGCTCATGGCTGGTCTCCCAGTCCCGGCGGCGAGCTCGGGATGGATGTTCCGTCACCAGAGAACAGATCACGAGCCGGGGGTTCCGTCATGCCGGAAGCCGGATCGTAGTGGCCGGGCAGCTTGTAGCCTTCCGGCATGCGGTCGGGCATGTCGATCATTTGCGATTCATCGATCAACGAACGGCCGGCCTTTTTCTGCTCTTCCCAACCAATACGGTAGTGGCTGCCGATTTCGCCCTTGGCCAGGGCCGGCGGCAGCACGCGAATGGCCGCTTCCTGCAACACACAAGCCTGCTCGCACTTGCCGCAGCCGGTGCAGTGCTCGGAATGAACGGTCGGCAGGAGCATCGCATGCCGACCGGTACGCCGGTTCGGCTGGTGATCGAGGGTGATCGCCTTATCGATCACCGGGCAGACGCGGTAGCAGACATCGCAGCGCAGGCCGAGGAAATTAAGACAGGTCTCGTGGTCGATCAGCACCGCGACCCCCATCTTCGCCAAGTCGATGTCGGTCAACGAGTGATCGAGGGCACCGGTCGGGCAAGCCTTGATGCAGGGAATGTCCTCGCACATCTCGCAGGGAATCTTGCGCGCCGTAAAATAAGGGGTACCAGTAGCGACCGGCGCTTCCGGCTTGGCCAGGGACAGCGTGTCGTAGGGGCAATCGCGCACGCACAGGCCGCAACGAATGCAGGCGCCGAGGAAGTCATCCTCGGCCAGGGCACCGGGCGGACGCAAGGCCAGCGCCGGCAGCGCCCGCGACTGCTTGGCGTACAGTCCGAGGCCGAGGCCGAGCAGACCAGCGCCGCAAGCCATGCGGGCCGAGTCGAAGAGAAACTGCCGGCGGGCAGCACTGCTTTTCGGGGTTGATGCTTTCATATCACTCATGTTCCGGTAGGGCCGGCGCGAACGGGCCCCTTACCCACCTGCGCCGGCACTCCCCCACGTCGAATCGTCAGGCCTTGACCACCTTGCAGGCACACTTCTTGAAATCCGTTTCCTTCGACAACGGGCAGGTGGCATCCAGGGTCAACTTGTTAACCATCCGGCTCTCATCGAAGAAGGGCACGAAGACGAGGCCCTGCGGCGGCTTGTTGCGGCCGCGGGTTTCCACGCGCAACTGAATTTCGCCACGACGGGTAGACAGCTTGACCACGTCGTTACGGTTGAGGCCGCGGCTCTTGGCATCCTGCGGATGCATGAAGAGCACCGCGTCGGGCACCGCTTTGTACAGCTCGGGCACGCGTCGGGTCATCGAACCGGTGTGCCAGTGCTCCAGTACGCGGCCGGTACACAACCACAGATCGTATTCGTTGTCCGGCGACTCGGCGGCCGGCTGCCAGGGCAGCGCGAAGGCCACCGCCTTGCCGTCCGCGTGGCCGTAGAAACGCACGCCCTCACCCTTCGGCACATAACTGTCGAAGCCCTCGCGGAAACGCCACAGCGTCTCCTGGCCATCGGTGACCGGCCAGCGCAGGCCGCGCGCCTTGTGATAGGAGTCGAAGTAAGCCAAATCGTGATGGTGGCCCCGACCGAAAGCGGCATATTCCTCGAACAGCCCCTTCTGCACATAGAAACCGAAGGCCTGCGACTCGTCGTTCATGTAGTTCTTGATGGCGTGGGCATTGACCTTGGCCACCTCGTCCAAGCCCCAGCGGGTGGTGTCCGCATTGGCGAAAAGCACGTCGTACAGTGTCTTACCTTTGTACTCCGGTGCCTTGTCGAGCACCTCGGCCGGCCACACGTCGTCGGTCTTGAAGCGCTTGGAGAACTCGATGTACTGCCACAGGTCCGACTTGGACTCGCCCGGCGCCTTGACCTGCTGGCGCCAGAACTGGCCGCGACGCTCGGCGTTGCCGTAAGCGCCCTCCTTCTCCATCCACATGGCCGTCGGCAGGATCAGGTCGGACGACATCGCGGAGACGGTCGGATAGGCATCGGAACACACCACGAAAACCTTGGGATTGCGCCAGCCCGGATAAATTTCATCATTGACGTTCGGGCCGGCCTGCATGTTGTTGGTGGTGGTCCCCCAGAAGAAAGCGAGCTTGCCGTCCTTCATCGCCCGCGACTGGGCCACGGCGTGCAGACCGACCCAGTCGGGAATGGTCCCGGCCGGCAGTTTCCAGAGCTGCTCGGTGCGTTCGCGGTGCTTCGGATCGGTGACGACCATGTCGGCCGGCAAGCGGTGGGCAAAAGTGCCGACCTCGCGCGCCGTGCCGCAGGCGGACGGTTGTCCGGTCAGCGAGAACGGGCTGTTGCCCGGTTCGGAAATCTTGCCGACCAGCAGGTGCACGTTGTAGATCATGTTGTTGACCCAGGTGCCGCGTACGTGCTGGTTGAAACCCATGGTCCAGAACGAGGTGACCTTGACCTTGGGATCGGCGTAGGCCTTGGCCAACAGTTCCAGGCGGTCCTTCGGCACGCCCGAGAGCTCGTGCGCCTTGTCCAGGGTGTACTCGGAGACGAATTGCGCGAATTCATCGAAGCTGATGTCGCTGGCCGCCATCGGATTGCCCTTGGGCTTGCCTTCCGGGCCAGGGTAGCCGTTGTTGCCGGCGGCCTGCTCCAGCGGGTGATTCGGCCGCAAGCCGTAGCCGATGTCGGTCACGCCCTTCTTGAACTTGACGTGCTTGGCGACGAAATCCTTGTTGACCGCGCCGTTCTGGATCAGGTAATTGGCAATGTAGTTAAGGATCGCCAGGTCGGAGTTGGGCTTGAAGATCAACTCGCTGTCGGCCAGTTCGCAGGAACGGTGAGTGAAGGTCGACAACACATGAATCCGGACATGGTTGGCGGTCAGCCGGCGGTCGGTGATGCGCGACCACAGGATCGGGTGCATCTCGGCCATGTTCGAGCCCCACAGTGCGAACACATCGGCATGCTCGATATCGTCGTAGCAGCCCATCGGCTCATCGATACCGAAGGTACGCATGAAGCCGACAACGGCCGAAGCCATACAGTGACGGGCGTTCGGATCAAGGTTGTTGGAGCGGAAACCAGCCTTGAACAGCTTGGCGGCGGCATAGCCTTCCCACACCGTCCATTGGCCGGAACCGAACATACAGATGTTCTTCGGCCCACCTTCCTTCAGCGCCGTCTTGATCTTCTCTTCCATGATGTCGAAAGCCTGTTTCCAGGTGATCGGCTGGAACTGGCCGTTCTTGTCGTACTTGCCATCCTTCATGCGCAGTAGCGGTGTCTTCAGGCGGTCGTGGCCGTACTGGATCTTCGACAGGAAATAGCCCTTGATACAGTTCAGGCCGCGATTGACCGGCGCCTCGGGATCACCCTGGGTGGCGACGATACGTCCGTCGCGGGTACCGACCAGCACCCCGCAACCAGTACCGCAATAACGGCAGACGCCCTTGTCCCAGCGCACGCCGTCATCGCCCTTCTGCTGCGCCATGGCAACGCCGGGCACGCTGATGCCGGCCGCCGCAGCGGCTGCCGCAACAGCGTTGCTCTTGATGAAATCGCGGCGGGTCACTTTCATGTCCATCTCAGGCCTCCTCATCTGGATCGGTTTCGTACTGGTGATACACCAGCGATGCCGCGAGAACGCCCGGCAACTGGCGGATCGTTTCAAAATGGGAAAGGGTGACATCGTCGCCGACGGATTCGATACTGACGACCATCCGCCCGTCGGCAGCGACAGTATGGACTTCGACACCGGGCAATCCGGCCAGGGCACGCTGCACATCAGCCGACTGTACCGGCAATGTGTTGACGATGACGCTGGAAATGTGAATACCTGGAGAAGCCTCTAAGTCCATACCATGCCTTTTTGTCTGGTAGCCTGCGCAGGCTACCCATCCGCCAAGCCAGTTCTTTAGCCTGGATCAAAGCTTCGGAATAACCCCGGTTTTTGTGGGCCTATGTTGACGCAGGTCAACCTGCGGTTCAGCCCGCAGTTGAATCTACCCCAGGCACTACCCGGCGGACGTTCTCTGCCGTCATGGTAGCTACGGCCGCGACTGGAACGCCGCGCAAATCAGCCAACACGGCGGCGATGCGCGCTAGCTCGCCAGGCTTGTTGCGCACACCGCCAAGCCAGGCGGGCGGTATGTCGGGGGCGTCGGTTTCGAGCACGATGGCACTGTCCGGCAGCGTCGCCGCCAGGTGACGGATATGCGTCGAGCCGCTGAAAGTCATGGCACCGCCGAAACCGAGGACGAAGCCGAGCTTGATGAATTCGTCGGCCTGTTGCCGGCTGCCGTTGAAAGCATGGGCGATACCGCCGGGCACACGGATGCGGCGCAGTTGCTTGAGCACGGCATCGATTGCCCGGCGCGCGTGGAGTACCACCGGCAGGCCAAACTCGCGGGCCAGCTTCAGTTGTTCGACGAAGAACAATTCCTGGCGCAGCGGGTCGACATCGGCGATGTAATGATCGAGACCAATCTCGCCAACCGCCACCAGCCGCTCGGTGGCCAGCCACTGGCGCAACACGGCAAGATCGCTTTCCCTGGCGCTGTTTACGTATAGCGGATGGATGCCGTAAGCGGCGACACAACCGGGGTAGCGCACCGCGCAGTCGCGCACGGCGGCAAAATTGCCGACCGCCACGGCCGGCACCAGGATGCGCTCGACGCCACCGGCCAGCGCCGCGGCATGCACGGCATCGCGGTCATCGGCAAATTCGCCGGCGTCGAGATGACAGTGGCTGTCGATCAGCACAGGAAAGGGAACGCTGGCTCCGGTCGCCGCCCTTCGATCAGGTCGGTCAGCGCCGCCGCCGAACCGCAGGCCATCGTCCAGCCGAGCGTGCCGTGGCCGGTATTGAGCCACAGGTTGGTGTAGCGGCTGCGGCCGATCAACGGCCGGTTGGACGGCGTCGCTGGCCGCAGGCCACACCAGAATTGCGCCGGTCCGGCGCTCTCTAGGCGCGGGAACAGTTGGTGAACGCGCTGCAGCAAGGCCTGGCAGCGGACCTCGTCGAGTTCCAGGCTGTAGCCGTTGAATTCGGCGGTGCCGGCCACGCGCAAGCGGTCGCCGAGACGGGAGAAGACCAACCGGCGCTCGTCATCGGTCAGGGAGACGCAGGGCGCCCGGGATTCGCCAGCCAGCGGCAGGGTCACCGAATAGCCCTTAGCCGGGTAGACCGGAATGCCGATGCCGAGGGGTTTCAAGAGCAGCGGCGAATGGCTGCCGAGGGCGACGACGTAGGCGTCGGCGGTCAGCAACTCGCCGCCGGCCGGCCCGTGCACGACGACGCCGGCCAGTTGGCGGCCGCCCGGCGCCAGTTTGTCAATGGAGAGACCGTAACGGAACACGACGCCGGCCTCAGCGGCGCGGGCGGCCAGCGCCTGGGTGAAGCAATGGGCGTCGCCCGATTCGTCGGCGCGCGTGTAGTCGCCGCCGACCAGTAAATGCCGGGCATCGGCCAGGGCTGGCTCGATCTCCAGGCAGGTATCGGCATCGACGGTTTCGCGCTCGACGCCAAAGGTGCGCATGGTCCGCGCTGCCGCGCAGGCGGCGGCGAATTCCTGGCGGTCGGTATAGATATGCAGGATGCCGCGTTCCAACTGGTCGTACTGCAGCCCCAGTTCGGCACGTAACAGGCCGAGCTGGCGCCGGCTGTACAGCGCCAGCGCGACAATCGCCGCGATGTTACGGCGGGTGGCACCGGGCCGGCATTCGCCAAGAAAGCGCAGGCCCCAGGCCAGTTGCGCCGGATCGGCACGCCAGCGCCAGAGCAAGGGGGCATCCTGGCGCCCCAGCCATTTGCGCAGGCGGGCCAAAACATGCGGATTGGCCCATGGTTCGGCATGCGAAACGGAGATCTGGCCGCCATTGGCGAAACTGGTTTCCATGCCGGCCTGCGGCTGACGGTCGACCACGGTGACCTGATGCCCGGCCCGGGCCAGGTACCACGCGGTCGTTGTACCAACAACGCCAGCGCCCAGCACCAGTATTTTCAAGCCGGCCTCACGTCTCGCTACCCCGCTCGCGGGCGATCCGGCTGACATCGGGAATATGGCGCATGCTGCGCATCACGGCCGCCAGATGGATGCGGTGGGACACCTGGATGGTGAAGTGCAACAGCATGAACATGCGTTCCGGATCGGTATCCATCGACACGTACTCGATGTTCGAGCCGGCCTCGGCAATCGCCGCCGCGACCTGGCCGAGCACGCCGCGGGTCTTCTTGACCTCAACCTTGATGCGCACGTCGAACAGCTTGCCCTCCTCCGGCTCCCACTCGACATCGATCCACTTCTGCGGTTCCGCCGAGCGCGACTTGCGGATCGTCGGGCAGTCGTGGGCATGGATGACCAAGCCGGTCCCCTTGCGGATCGAACCAACGATCGGATCGCCGGGAATCGGCTGGCAACAGCGGGCAAGCTGGATGGCCATGCCTTCGGTACCGTGGATGGCCAGCGTCATGCCGCTTGGGGTTTCCGTCACTAGGTTCTCGCGCGCCAGCAGGCGGCGAGCAACCACCGAGGGTAGGCGCTTACCGAGACCGATCTCGGCATAGACCTCCTCAATCGATTTCTGGCCACCGGACTTGACCAGCTGGTCCCAGGCATCGGCCGGAATCGAGATCGGCACCACGCCGAGCGACAGCAATTCCTGGCGCAGCAGGCGCTCGCCGAGGCGGGCCGATTCCTCGTTGCGCATAGTGCGCAGGAAATGGCGAATCTTGCTGCGCGCCCGGCCAGTCTTGACGTAGGTCAGCCAGGCCGGATTGGGCGTCGCTTGCAGCGAGGTGATGATCTCGACCAGATCGCCGTTGCGCAGCTCTGTACGCAACGGCGCCAGCTCGTGATTGACGCGCGCCGCCGAGCAGTGGTGACCGACATCGGTATGCACCGCATAGGCAAAATCGACCACCGTGGCACCGGCCGGCATGGCCATGATCCGGCCCTTGGGCGTGAATACGTAGACCTCGTCGGGAAACAGGTCAATCTTGACGTTCTCGAAGAACTCGGCGGAATCGCTGCCCTGCATCTCGAGCAGCGACTCCAGCCACTTGTGCGTCTTGACCTGCAGGTCGGCCCCGCTCTCCTCACTGTCCTTGTACAACCAATGCGCAGCCACGCCTTCCTGGGCGACGTTGTGCATTTCGCGGGTACGGATCTGCACCTCGACCGGCGTACCATAGGGGCCGATCAGCGTAGTGTGCAGCGATTGGTAGCCGTTGGCCTTGGGAATCGCCACATAGTCCTTGAACTTGCCGGGGACCGGCTTATACAGCGCGTGCAGCGCGCCGAGCGCCAGGTAGCAGGTGGGCACGTTGTCGACGACGACGCGGAAGCCGTAGATGTCGAGCACCTGCGAGAAGGACAACTGCTTGTCCTTCATCTTGCGGAAAATCGAATACAGGCTCTTCTCGCGGCCGAACACCTCGGCGCGCAAGCCGGCGCTCTCTAGCTTGCCCTTGATGCCATCGAGAATCCGCGTCAGCAATTCGCGGCGGTTGCCGTGCGCTGCCTTCAGCGCCTTAGCCAGAACCTCCGCCCGGTGCGGATAGAGCAGCCGAAAGCAGATATCCTGTAACTCGCGGTAGAGTTTGTTGAGGCCCAGGCGCAGCGCGATCGGGGCGTAAATTTCCAGCGTCTCGCGGGCAATCCGGGCGCGCTTGTCGGCGCGCATCGCCGACATTGTCCGCAGGTTGTGCTGGCGGTCGGCCAGCTTGATGAGCACGACGCGCAAATCGCGCGCCATGGCCATCAGCATCTTGCGGAAATTTTCCGCCTGCGCCTCCTGGTAGGAGGCAAACTCCATCTTGTCGAGCTTGGACAAGCCGTCGACCAGTTCGGCGACTTCCTTGCCAAAGCGCTCAGCCAGTTCGCACTTGGTGGCGCCAGTATCCTCGAGCACGTCGTGGAGCAGCGCGGCGCAGACCGCATCGGCATCCATGCGCCAGCCGACGACGGCACTGGCAACGGCCAGCGGATGGGTAACGTAAGGCTCGCCCGACATACGCGTCTGGCTCGCATGAGCGCGAGCGGCGAAAGCGTAAGCGGCCTTAATGCGTTCTACATCGACCGGGGAAAGATAATCGAGACTATCGAGGAAAGCCTGGTAGGCAGGTTCCTCGGGCATGGGTGGCGCAATGGATGGCTGCGAGTCCATCGGGCGTCACCGCTGCAGTTTTCAGGCTTGACCGCGATTAAGGACTTCCAGGCCGACCTTGCCGACAGCCATTTCGCGCAGGGCGATCACGGTCGGCTTGTCTTTCTCGACTTCGACCAGCGGTGTCGAGCCATTAGCGATCTGGCGGGCGCGATGGGCGGCGGCCAGAGTCATCTGGAAGCGGTTGGGGATACGTTTCAAGCAATCGTCGACGGTCACGCGGGCCATGTAAAACCTCTAAATCAGATTCAGGTCAATCGGGCAAAAAGAACGGCGTGCCGGGCACGCTGCGCGGCCAAGCGGAGACGGGAGGCGCGCACGACGGCGCGTAGCTCTTCCAGTGCCTGCTCGAGCCGATTATTAATAATAACATAGTCAAATTCGCCGACATGGCGCATCTCCGCCTGTGCTGCGGCTAACCGCCGGGCGACGACCTCGTTGCTGTCGGTGCCGCGCTCGCTGAGGCGGCGGGCCAGTTCTTCCATCGACGGCGGCAGGATGAAGACGCCAATCGCCTGCGGGAATTGCGCCCGCACCTGCTGCGCCCCCTGCCAGTCGATTTCGAGCAGGACGTCAGCGCCGGTGGCCAGGCGCTCGGCGATCCACTTCTGCGAGGTACCGTAGAAATTGCCATGCACCTCCGCCCATTCGAGAAAGTCCTGACGGTCGATCATGGCGCGGAAGGTGGCGGTATCGACGAAGTGGTATTCGCGCCCATCCGCCTCGCCCGGACGCGGATCGCGGGTAGTGGTGGAAATCGACAGCTGCACCTGCGGCTCGTATTCGAGCAGCAGGCGCACCAAGGTGGTCTTGCCAGCCCCCGAGGGAGCGGCGACGACGTAGAGATTTCCGGCCATGACGGTCTTTCGCATCAGAAGGTAGACGCGGCGGCAGGGGCAGCTCTGCTATCGGTGATTTTCATTCCAGGTTCTGGATCTGCTCGCGCATCTGCTCGATCAGCAGCTTGAGCTCGATCGCCGCCTGTGACACTTCGGTGACCGCCGATTTCGAGCCTAGCGTGTTGGCTTCGCGGTTGAGCTCCTGCATCAGGAAATCGAGCCGCTTGCCGCAGGCGCCACCCTGCTTGAGCACACGCTCAACCTCGTCGAGATGGGTCAGCAGGCGGCCGAGTTCCTCGGCCACGTCGATGCGCGTGGCGAATACCGTCACTTCCTGCAGAATGCGTTCGTCGCTGGCATTACCCAGGGCATCGACCAGGCGCTGCCGCAGCTTTTCGGTAAACAGCGCCTGGGCCTCAGGAATGCGCGGCGCGACCCGGGCGACGATGGCACGCATGGCCTGCACACGATCATTGATCAGCGCCGCCAGCTTGTCGCCCTCGCGGCTGCGGCTGGCAGTGAATTCGTCGAGCACCTCGCGGGCCAGGGCCAGAACCTCGCTGCCAACGGCAGCGGGATCAAGGCTCTGCTCGCCGAACATACCCGGCCAACGCAGCATCTCGTTGACCGACAACGGCAGCGCCTCGGGTATTTCGGTGCGCACTTGGCGGCTCAATTCCCTCAGGCTGGCCAGCAGTTCGCTGTTCAGTCGCGGTTGCTCACTGCGGGCATTGGCGGCGCCGAGCGCCAGCCGGCACTCGATCTTGCCGCGCGACAGGCGGCTGGCCAGCAGTTCGCGCAACGGCAATTCCAGGGCGCGTAGTTCTTCGGCGACGCGGAAATGAAAATCGAGGTAGCGCGAATTGACGCTTTTCAGTTCGAGTTGCAGCGATCCGCCTGCAAACTCTCGCGTTTTTGCCGCATAACCGGTCATACTACAAATCATGTCGGGCTCTCCAGCTTTACAGGCCGGACGACACGCCCGAAAATGCCTGACTTTGCATCATAACCGCGAGAACGATGGCGCAACAAGCCAACCAGCCGCTGCCCGGCGGTTTTCTGCTGGAAGACTACACGATTAATCGCCAGCTCTCGCTCGGTGGGTTCTCTATCGTCTATCTCGCCGAAGATGCCGACGGCACGCAGGTGGCAATCAAGGAATATTTGCCCAACAGTCTGGCCCTGCGCGGCATGGGCGACATCAAGCCGGTCATCAAGCCGGAACATCAGGCCGCCTTCCGTTACGGCATGAAGTGCTTTTTCGAGGAAGGACGGGCGCTGGCCAAGCTGTCGCATCCGAACGTGATCCGCGTGCTCAACTTCTTCCGCGCCAACGAGACCGTCTACATGGTCATGGAATACGAGCACGGGCGTACCTTGCAGGAATTCATCCAGAAGCACCAGGGTCACATTTCCGAGCGCTTCATCCGCGGAGTCTTCACGCGCATGCTCAACGGCCTGCGCGAAGTGCATACGCACAAGCTGCTGCACCTCGACCTGAAGCCCTCGAACATCTATCTGCGCAGCGACAACGCGCCGGTGCTGATCGATTTTGGCGCCGCCCGCCAGACCCTGAGTAGCGAGGAGCAGATTCTCAAGCCGATGTATACGCCGGGTTTCGCCTCACCGGAACATTACGGCTCGCGCAGCGATCTCGGGCCATGGAGCGATATCTACAGTGTTGGCGCCTCGATGTACTCCTGCCTGGCCGGTGGCGCGCCGCTGGCCGCCGATGAGCGTCTGAAGAAGGATACGCTGGTACCGGCGATGATACGTTGGGAGGGTCTGTATTCCGACCGGTTGCTGGAAATCATCGACTGGTGCCTGAATCTCAATCACCTGTACCGCCCGCAAAGCGTCTTCGCTCTACAGAAGGCGCTGGTCGAAACCGTGACGCCGCCCAGCCCGAGGAACAACACGCATTGGTTCGGGCGCTTCGTCGATAAATTCAGGAAATCGAACAAATGAGATTCACGATCTATCAGGAAAGCCGCCAGGGCGGCCGCACCAACAACGAGGACCGGACCACCTACTGCTACTCGCGCGACGCGCTACTGATGGTCGTCGCCGATGGCATGGGCGGCCACCACTACGGCGAGATCGCGGCGCAGATCGCCGTGCAAACATTGGCCGACGTCTTCCGCCGGGAGGCCCGGCCCGAGCTGGCCGACCCCTTCCGCTTCCTGCAGAAGGGCATGATCAACGCCCACCACGCCATCCTCGATTACACCGCCCGCCACCGCCTCAAGGACACGCCGCGCACCACCTGCGTCGCCTGCGTAATCCAGGACAACGTCGCCTACTGGGCGCATGTCGGCGATTCGCGCCTGTACCTGATGCGCGGCGGCCGCACCATCGGCCAGACCCGGGATCACACGCGCATCCGCCTGATGGTGGAAGAGGGGATGATCAGCGAGGCGCAGGCGGCGGTGCATCCCGACCGCAACAAGATCTACAGTTGCCTCGGCAGCCCGACCCCGCCGGAAATCGAATTCTCGCGCAAGATGCCGCTGGAGCACGGTGACATCCTGCTGCTGTGCACCGACGGCTTCTGGGGTGTCCTTCCCGGCGACCTGATCAACAACGCGCTGAAAGGTGCCAACCTGCTGCAGGCGGTACCAACACTGCTGACCCAGGCCGAGACACGGGGTGGCCTCCACGGTGACAACCTCTCGGTGGTTGCCGTGCGCTGGGAGCAGAGCTATGTCGATGACAGCAGCAGCTCGGTGTCCACCCAGACCATGGCGCCCGACGAAATCACCACCCGGCTCGACGAATTCGGCCGCAATCCGGCCTACAAGACTGATCTCTCCGAAGACGAGATCGAGCAGGCGATCGAGGAAATCCGCGCCGCCATCGACAAATTCAACCCCAAGAAATAAGGAAGGCTCCATGCGCCCCAGCCAACGCCAGCCGGACCAGCTCCGCGCTGTCCGTATCACCCGCCACTTCACCCGCCATGCCGAAGGCTCGGTGCTGATCGAGATCGGCGATACCCGCGTGCTGTGTACCGCCTCGGTCGAGGAAAGCCTGCCCCCCTTCCTGCGCGGCAAGGGTCAGGGCTGGGTCACCGCCGAGTACGGCATGCTGCCGCGCGCCACGCACACGCGCACGGCGCGCGAAGCGGCCAAGGGCAAGCAAAGCGGCCGGACGCAGGAAATCCAGCGCCTGATCGGCCGCAGCCTGCGCGCTGTGACCGACCTCAAGGCCCTCGGCGAACGTCAGATCACGCTCGACTGCGATGTCCTGCAAGCCGACGGCGGCACCCGCTGCGCCGCCATCACCGGCGCCTGGGTGGCGCTGTACGAGGCCTGCGAGAAGCTGGCGCAGGCCGGCAAGCTGGCGGCCAATCCGGTCAAGGAGCACGTCGCCGCCGTCTCGGTCGGCATCATCAAAGGCAGCCCGGTGCTCGACCTCGACTACCCGGAAGACTCCGGCTGCGACACCGACATGAACGTGATCATGACCGGCCGTGGCGGCATCGTCGAAGTACAGGGCACTGCCGAAGGCGAGCCGTTCACCCGCGAACAGATGAACGTGCTGCTCGATCTGGCGCAACTCGGTATCGGCCAACTCGTCGCCGCCCAGCAAAGCGCCCTGGCGGGTTGAGCGGGCCATGAAAAAACTCGTTCTCGCCTCGAACAACGCCAAAAAAATCAAGGAATTGAACGCGCTGCTGGGGCCGCTTGGCTTCACGGTCATCACCCAGGGGGAACTCGGCATTCCAGAAGCCGAGGAGCCGCACGCCACCTTCATCGAGAACGCCTTGGCCAAGGCCCGCCACGCCGCCCGGCACAGCGGCCGGCCGGCCTTGGCCGACGACTCCGGCCTGTGCGTCAAGGCCCTCG